>JAZDLN010000030.1:0-30133 GCA_043801965.1 Candidatus Falkowiibacteriota bacterium | reverse complement strand
GCGGACATCAGGCTATAAAAAAAACAAGCTGACATCAGCTCCTTGCTTATTTTAAACTTATTTTAAAATGCTTTATTTCAGACCCTTCTCGACTAACTTGGCGCTGATACTGGCGGACGAAGGCAATTTTTTCCATTCCTCGATATGTAAATATTTCGTTTTATCCATATCGGTTTGCAGTCCGGCCAATTCATTGTCGGTATAACTGCAAATACTTTTGTATATTTTATCGTTAGTAGACTCGACTTTATCAAGCCTATTTTCGACTTTATCAAGCCTATTTTCGACCCTCCCCATCCCTTCTTCCAAGCCGCCGATGCTTTGATTAACTGTAATAGCTAAATCATCGATTTTTTCATCGATTTTTTCAAAAATCTTTTTATTATTTTCCTTAAGTTCTTCCTTTATTAAACAGGAAATCTGTTGTAAATCTTTTTTGTCCACTATGTTTTCGGTAAAAATAATTATACTCCTATAATAACAAAATTCGCCCCGCGCTGTCAAACTAGAACGAAATTTGATTTATTTCAGTAAATTTTGGCTAATATAAAACCCCTTCGGTTCCGGAGGGACTAGGGGTTACAAGGACTCAAAATCCTTATTCGTAATCCCCAGCCCCAGCGCCCGCATGACCGCGAACGCGTCCGATGGCCGGCCCAGAAAATAGCGTTTGCCGTCGGCCGGATTTATGTACCAGGCTTCGCCCGCGCCTTCCACCTGCAGGAAGATCTTGCCGGCTTGTCCGGCCGCGAATTTAGAGTCCACGGCCAGATTGCCGTTGCCCCGAGGATTATAATTTTTAATGATTTCATCTTTATCACTAAAGCCGTCGCCGTCAGTATCGGCTTTATTCTTGTCGGTTTTGATCGCGTCCTCGAAAATATCGGATAATCCGTCGCCGTCCGTATCGGTGCCGGTCAAGGCGGCCAGGCCGACGGGGATCTTACTTAAATTGGCGTTTGCTATGCCTATCCCCTGTTCGCGCATGACGGCGAACGCGTCCGCGGGACGGCCAAGATAATGGCGGGTCAAAGCGGTCGGATTGACGTAATAAGCCTTACCGGCGTCCTCGACCTTGAGCATTATCTTGCCCTTAAGGCGGGAGTACAGGGATTGGTTTTTAACCGCGGTAGAAACGGTTTCTCCGCTTCCCGCGGATGTGCCGGTATTCGCGTTATCAGCGCTTGTGCTGTTGGCGTCAGTAGCGGCATCCGCGTTTCCGCTGGCGGCCGCTGATCCGATCCGGAAACCGCCCGCGGCCGATTTGACGCTCGTGCCGGCGGTCGTTGAGGCCGTAACGTAGTACTCGTAAGCGCCGGCCGCCAGCTTGTCTAACTTAACGACATGCTCTTTGTTGATAACACTGGCTTTTTCGGCGTAAGAAGCGGCGCTGGAGAGCCGATAAAACAATTTGCCGGCGGAAAGAAGATTAGCGGACCACCTGATCTCCGCCTGGGTGCCGTTTACCGCGGCAACGGGGCCGGAAACCAGGCTGACCGTGTTATTCGCCGGGGCGCTAAAGGGAGTGACGGCGCTTTCTTTGGCCGTATAAGAGGTGTTCGCCTTAATAACGTAAAAATGCTCTGTTCCGGGTTTAAGGCCGGTAAGATCGACGCTGTGCTCGGTCTTATTGGTGGTTTTAGGCCATTCTTTAAGTCCCAGGCTCGCTAAAAAGCGCTCATATTCATCGTACCCCCGGCTTTTATACATGACGTATCCGCTGGCCAAGACGCTGGTTTTCCAGGAAACGCGCGCCTTGTCGGTTCCGTAAAATTCTATTTTCGCGTCCGAGATCGAAAAATCACGCATAGCCTCGAGAGAAGAAAAAGCCGTTATGGTAGCGGTGGCGATATTGTTGTTCTCGTTCGTTTCAATAAGATCGTTGTTAATATCCGTCCGGAAGCTCAGGGTCTTCGCTCCGGCCTCCCGGACTTTTCCCTTAAACGTATAAGTAAGCGTGATATTTGGGTCTAACGGTTTTAAGGGGGTCGGATAATTCCCGTGCGTTACTTCGGTAATCTCTATCCCGGGAAAATCATAAACATAATCGCCGCCAGTTGCGTAACCGTAATCCCGCTCCAAAAGACCGTCCGTAGCGGTAAGACTATAGGGGCTATTGTTTTTAACGGTTGCCGTAATCGTGATGTCGTCATCAACAACGAATTCGTTGGCTTTTTTATTAAACGCCAGCGGATTAACGGCTAGATCGACCGCGCTTAAGGAGGCAACGCTTTGTTTTACGGTTTTAGTATTATTGGTTTCGTCGTTTTCGTCCATCTGATCATCAACGTCGATCGTAAACGTCAGGTTCTTGTCGCCGGCCGTCGCGAAAGAGCCGATAAAAGTAAAATAAGTCGTACTGGCGACCTTAAGAGGGTTATTAAGCGTAATATCGGGTATGGTTTTACTTTTTTCCGTAAAACCCTCAAAGCCGTAGGTATAGGATTTAATTCCGGAATTGGTAATAAGGTCACGCTTGCCGTTGTTCTTTACCTGCACTTTTATGCTGTATTCCTCTCCGGCAACCGGGTATTTCGGAAAAGTTTCGATATTGGTCACGGTGAGATCCTCGGGATAAACGGCGGTTACCGATACCCTTAGATAATTATTGCTTAAAGTCCTCTCCGTCAGCAAGTCATCCGGATCGACCCTGAAATACAGGTTAGCGTTTCCGATCTTATTGAACATGCCTTTGAATTTATAGCTTACCGTGCCTTTGTATTTTACCGGCTTGTCCGCGGTTACCGCCGGCAAAGTCGTTTCGGTAATATCGAAATTATCAAAAGTAAAATCGTAGGAAGATAAACCGGTCATGCCGACGAGATCGTTGACGTCGTCATTCTGGACCGTAACCGTGATCGTCGATTCGACGTTCATGGCCGGACTCGCCGGGCTTACGGTAATCGCGGTTACCGCGAGGTCGTAGCCGGAAGCGGCCCGGACGCCTTGAGCGCCGACAAATAAAAAAGCTCCGCAAAATAAAAAAACCGATAGTGATTTTATAAGTTTGGACATACAAAAATAGTATATAGTATTTTGTATTTTGTATTTAGCACGGAGCTGGTCGTCGCTTTGCTAAATACAAAATACTATATACTAAATACTATAAACTTTCTTAAATTAACTTTATTTAATTGAAAAAAATTATATGCCTACTCCATCTTCTCCCACCCGAACTTCATCTTCGCGTCGCCGAAATAATCATAATACTCAATCTTCAGATAATGATCCCCTTCCTCTAGGTCCATTTCAGTTTCCATGGTCACGTCGGTATTGCTGTTGCGCCAGGAATTAAATATCCAGCTCTGCCCGATCGTCGCCTTGACGCCGTCGTTAAAGACCCCGCTAAAACGATAGCGGCCGGCGTCGAAATGGCAGGTCGCGGTCCAACGGACCGAAAACTTATCCGTCCGCGAAGTCCCTTCGGGAGCGGCCGCGCCCCAGTCGTAATCGATCGCGTCCTCGGTCTGGGTCAGGGCCAGGCTGGTCAGGTCGGTATTCTTAAAGTAATCCGCCCGGAATCGGCAGACCGGTTCGGTCGTCGTGGCCGTCTCCGACGTGGTCGTGGCGGATGCTTCGTCTGTTACCGCTTCGGTCGTGGTCGCTTCCGGATTATCCACAACCGCTTCGTCCTCTGCTGAGTTTTCTTCCGTGGCGGTCTCGGTATCTTCCGGCGCGGTGGGCGGGGTCGGCGGAACTTCCGGCAAAGCGGCCTCTTCCGCGTATTTATCGTTCACGGCGATCTCGTTAAGGCTCTTATCGGTCACGCCTAAACCTAATTCGCGCATGACCTTAAACGCGTCCGCGGGGCGGCCCAGATAATGAAGTTTCAGGTCTAACGGGTTAGCGTAATATGCTTCGCCTTTGGCCTCTACCCTAAGTAATATCCGTCCCGCCAGGCGCGCGGGGGCGGTACCGTTCCAGGCCGCATAATCTTTTTCCGTGATCCCGAGGCCAAGTTCGCGCATGATCCTAAACGCGTCCGCGGGGCGGCCTAAAAACGCCCGCTTTTCCGTTCCGGGTTCGATATACCAGGCCTGCCCCTTCGACTCCACCCGTAATAAAATTCTCCCCTTTAAACGTCCGCCCAAAGTTTCGGCCTTAAGCGCGAAAACGGGCATGATAATAAAAATTAGCGATAAAACCGCGATTATTTTTTTTGTTGGCATACAATTGGCAATAATTAGATTAATTATATCAGCGTCAAATCCGCGTAATAATGAGCGTAATATCCGCGGAAACGCAATTAATATGAACTAACCAGACTTATAGAGAGTACGACTTAAGAATTCATTACCGTAAACTATATATATTTTAACATAAAAACAGCAAAACCACAAAAAAACTAAATATCTGCGCGCCTAAATCGCCCTCACCCCTTCCATCTCCCTGGACTGCGGCATCCGGGGAGAAAGGCTGGGGATAAAACCACGGAACTAAAGCAAAACGTTTTTAGCAAACTCCCCTCTCCCACGCGAAGCGAGGGAGAGGGGCCGGGGGTGAGGGTATAAAAAAACCGGGTTAAAACCCGGAAATTTACATAAACCGAAAAAATATTATTTACCGGTGATTTTCGTTACTGTGCACTTTTCCAGCTTGGTTATTCTTTTCTCGAATCTATCATGCGCGGCCAGATTGGAAATACGTTCAACCTCGTGATCTTTTTGCATTTTAACGATTGAATCCAAAACATCTATTATCCGGTCCGTTTTTTTATCAAATTCTGTTTTGGTTACAAATTGCTTTAAATCTTCTTTTACGGCAAATAAATCTTCTTTGGTCGCAAAATGTTTTAAATCTTCTTTGGTGACGAAAGTCGGTACAAGCACCTCTTCCGTGAATTTACCCAATTCTTCTCTTAAATCCTTTTTAGTTAGCAATTTTTCGTTTGACATGTTATTGCGTATAAAAAACTTCAAGTTGTGAATAAATGATATTAATATTATAACAAAACGCTGCCGGATGTCAAAATATTGCCCTCACCCCTGCCTGCGCCCAACAACACCCCTCCCCGTCCCTCCCCTAAGTAGGGGAGGGTGCCGAGCCGCGCGAGGCGGGAGGGGTATTGGCGCTCATTGCCCTTACCCCGTTCGGTTCCCCCTCTCCGGAATCGGAGAGGTGGTTAGGGGGTGAGGGAAGGGTCGGCGGGGCAGGGGTACCAAAACCCCCTCCGGTACATTACCGGAGGGGGTATTTTGGTTTATCGAAACTAGCTTAAAGAAAACTAGTTAGACAGAGTTCCGCCTAATACTTCGGAAATGCTCAAGCGAGCGTTAGAGAAGTGATCGGGCCAGATACCGCTGTCACCGTTATAGGTGAAGTCAGCAGCTAAGCTGTTGATCTCGGTCTGGATGAAGGCGTTGGTGCCCGCGGAGCCAAGATCAGCAATAATCACTAAGGTTACTTCGCCGTCAACTAACGCCGTGTTGCCTAAACCGGTCAAATCGATGGTGTAGGTGCTGAGGGCAGCCGAATAGGTGCCAGCAGCGGTCTGCACGGACGAAAGGCCTTCAACGTAAGCCTTAACGTTGCCGGTTACAGAAACGGAAGAAGTGGCGAAAGTGAGGATTAATTGCCTCATCTGAGCCTTGGTGGTTTCGTTGGTGGAGGTGGCGCGGTTCGAGCCGTTGTCAAATACGAATTTGTATTTGCCTACGGTCTTGCCGTTGCCGCCAGTCAATACGCCGTCGCTCAAAGTGTTAACCACAGAGTTCAAAATAGAACCGGTGATGTTAGTCTGTGAGCTGGTAGCGAACTGCCAGGCATCCCATTGGTTAACTCCGACGGTGCCGCTGGTAGCCGCTGACACGGTGATAGACGTACCGGAATTGCCGCCTTCGGCGGTGAAAGCCGCGGTCTGACCCAAGGTGTATTCAGCACCATGGTTATAGGTAGCGGTACCTTCCGGATCGCCATCGGCGTTGATGGTCTTTGTGGTCACACCGATCCAAAGTGAAGTCGCTTTATCAGCGGCAAACGTCATATTGAAGGTGTCAAAGTTAACATCGCCGTCTGAATCCGGAGCCTTAGAGGCTACGAGTACGCCGTCATCGTCGTACAGGTTAAGGGTCTTGATGTCGGAGTTCTTGGCATTAATGCCGGCGTTGTCCGATAAATCAAGTTTTAAGGTCTTAACCTTGATCGGCTCGTTGGTGGTGGTAAAGACTAATTCGCCCAGATACCGATCCTTGGTGGTCGATTGACCGGCCAGGATATAAGTATCGGTGCTGGCTTTGATCTCGTCGGTGTTAAGTTCAACCTTGATGGTGCCGACAGAAGCTAGAGTAAGAGCCCTGGAGGCGGTACCAGCTGCGTTGCGAGTTTCAGCTACCTCATTACTATCCATATCTCTGCATATTACCCTGGCGTCATTGTCGTCAAGCGTAAGAGTAAAGGTGCTGGTGGTAGAGAAGGAAGCCGCAAAATCAGCTACTACCTCTAAATTGACGGTCGCGCCGGCCGGAATCCTCCGGTTAGTGGTGTCAAGAGAGGTAAAGGAGATATAGTTATCAGTATCGGTTCCATCGGTATCAAGCGCGATCTGGTTAGACACGGTCTTTAAGACCTTGCCGTCAAGCGTCAGCACTAATTGCGCGACGTTAAGATCGACGAAAGAACCGGTGTAATCGCCAGTATCGGTCAAGACATCGATTTGAACCGAGGTCAAGTCAACATAGGACGAATCGCCGGCCTCAAGACTGGCCTTGTAAACTACGACATCCTGCGCGCCCGGAACGATCGTCTTGGCGGTTAAGGAAGTAGTGGTCCAGGTTAAGGAAGAAGCTTTAACGGTAATGATCGAGCCGGAAACCGAGCTCGGAGTGATGTTCGTGATAGAAGCATCGGACTCGTCGCCGGTCAAGCTGACAATAGCGCCACTTCCTAAGGTAACCTGCAGGGTGTCGTCTCCGCCGATCGGATAAGTGTCGGTGGAACCAGCCAGATCAGCCCTGATCTGGAAAGTCCTGGTCACGCCCTTGGTAAAATATAATTCATCCGCGCCGGTCAGTTTGCAGCCGGTGGTGCCGGAAGCGATGGTAAGGTCATAAACTACGCCGGTTGAGGTATCCCTCATTTCCGCGTTGTCAAATTCATTACACATCAAACCGGTGCCGCTGATATATAAGGAGTCGTTGCCGAAAGAAGCCATAGTGGCGTTCTCGCCATTAGAGGTCATCTTAAGGGTCGCTAAAACGACGTCATTGTCGCCGCCGCGGACTTCCTTAGCCGGAGTAGCGGCTTTATCCATGTCGATGGTAAAATCGCTAGAGGCTAATGTAACGCGATAACCGTCGGTATCACCGTCTAAATTAGCGTGAATGGCCGGTAAAATACCATAGCCATAGTCCTGGCCGGTAAACACGAAATCGCTCGCGTTATAGACGTAGAGATTAACCTCATCGCCAACGTTCGAGATACCCATGTCGCCGTAGACTTCAACCGCGATAGAATCGCCCTTGGCGATAACAAAGCTGTTTAAGTCAAAGGTAACGTATTTGTCAACAATGCTGGCAGCAGTCGCCCTTTCATCGCCGTCGATCAAAAGACGGAAATTGCTGGCGATATTGGCGTTATTGGTGCCGCCGTTCCGGAACATAGCGCTCTCCCAGATAGCCGGCTCGTTAGCAGCCGTTAAATTAAAGCTCGCTAACAGAACGTCGTCATCGCCGAATTGGGCGCTAACCGCGCCGGATCCGATCGGGAGGTTCATGGTAACGGTACCGATATTGGTGCCGGTTACGATCGCCTTGGTGTTCCCGACGATCGGGAAAGATCCGCTGACCGCGGCGCCGTTGGTGGTTACGTTAGCGGCGCTGGCTAAACCAATAGCGTAGTTGCCGCTTTGAAGAGCTTCAATGGTCGCTTTGACGGTCACGGTCTTGGTGGAACCAGCCGGAATGCTGATCGGGGTGGCGAAATTAAAAGACGCCACGCGGTCGGAATTCATGTCCTTAGCGGTGCCGATCTTTAAGCCAGCTTCATCATAGAAAGTGACGTTATCAACGTAAGTGGCAGTACCAAGATCATAAGCCGATAAAGTAATACCGTTAACGTTAACGGCTCCGTCAGCAGAAGCGGTAAACTTCATCTTCAGGAATTCAGTCGGAGAACCGGCCGGAATATTTCCGGCGGCCGGGGTGTCGGACGCTAAAGAAACGGTTAAACCGGTTCCAGCGCCGGCAGTGCCGCCCGCTCCCTCGGAAGTATCGGTCAAAGAGGCGTTAGCAGCCGCGATAGCCGTACCAAGGGTCGGAAGGGTCAAATCGGAAGTTATTACATTGTCCCAGCTGAAGCGGTTAGCCATAAAAGCGGCCTCATCGGCTACTTTGCTGGCGGTGCCATCAGCGTTGATGTAATAAACGTCGGCGCCGGTGCCGAATTTCACCAAAGAACCGGCCGGATAAGCGGTCGCGCTCACTTCAGCGGTCGAAACCGTGTAGTTGGTGAAAAAAGCATCCGGAACGTCCACGATGCGTTTGTTCCAATCAGCCCCGTATAAAGCAGCGGCGACGGTCTCGCTCGGAACCGGAGTCAGAACTCCGCCCGGTAAAACCGCGTATACTTTCGGGTTGGTGGTGATTTTAACTAACTTGGTACCGGGGCGCATAGTGACATTCGCGCCGAGAGGATAAGATTCCAACTCGGATTGCGGAATGGTGACTACACCCGAGAAATCAGAGTACCAGGAAAAATATGTAGCTTCATTAGGGAAAACATAGCGTTTGCCGTCAGCGGCTAAAAAGTAAACGGAGGACAAGCCATCCATCTTAATGAGGTCACCGGCCTGAGCTACAGCACCCACGGTAAAGGGTACAGCAAGCATGCTCATGGATAATACGGTTACGCTCATTACGCCAACAGTCAAAGCTTTGCGTAAATTCTTCATAAGTGATTTTTTGTATCCGGTTAAACGCTCTTAGGCCGTTTAGCCCGAGCGGTTTACTCCGGAATTAGAGTTCTTCCTCGCGATGCGCCTCCCGTCGGAGGCTTTAAGCCCGCCTTCTCCGCCTGCTGGCGGATTCGGCGTGGCGAGGCAAATCAACCGGAATCCCGCTTCTCCCCACTCCCGCGCCCGCGAAGGGCGCCGAAACGAGTCAGGGATAACCATGGGGTATTTCCCTTTCCCTCACTCCGGGTTTCGACAAACACGGAAGTGGGGAAAAAAAGCTTAGTTGGTTTACCAAGGTATCGGTTAAGAAGAACTTTTTTTCGCTTTTACCACGCCGTAGCTTTAGCGTAGGCGAGATAAAGACGAAGATTTATTTTTTAATTTTCAGGCAAGCTCCCGGGTCATGGGACCGACCTTTTTATCTTACCTGGTCCGTAATAATACGGACTTGCCAATTCCGATTTTTTCGGAACTGGCAGGTTCGCGTTATATCACGTCCTGCCCTCACCCGCCTCGCTTCGCTCGGCACCCTCTCCCGCGATTTATATCGCGGGAGAGGGTCAGCGAACGAAGTGAGCTGGGGTGAGGGCAGTGCGCGAGTTACTCCCCTGTCGTACTGGCCGTATTGTTTTCAATAGCCTCTTCCACTCCCAAAACTTCACCCTCTTCCTTATTTACCTGATCGATCGCCTCTCCGGCCTCATCCAGTTTATTTAAAGTAGCATTATAATCATCCTGATCGAGCAATTCCCCGGCCTCAAGCAAGGCTGATTCCGGATCGCTCGCGGCCGCGGGGGTTTCCGCGGACATTTCCGCGGAGCTGGTCGAATTAGCGGTTGTCTCCGAGGTCGTAGCCGGGCCTTCCGCTTCGAATAAATTCGTTCCGGTAGCCGGTTTATTATCGCTCTCGCCCGCGGCGGCCGGAGACGGGATCGGTTCGCCTTCCGATACCTGGATACCCTGATCATCCCGCTCGAAAGCGGCACTGAAGAGCTGTACGCTCTCTTCCGCTTCCGTATCTGCCACGGAAGGATCCTCTTGTCCGGAAACCTCTTCCTTGTTTTCTTCCGCAGCTGGCGCTTCCTTGACCAGATTTTTTTGTTCTTCGTTTATTTTCGCCACCCTGTCCTTGACTCCGCTAAGTTCCTTTTTAAAATCCTCCTTAAGCCTGGCCACGGTTTCCGTTTTATCGCCGCTTTCATTCTGGGTAAGCACTTTATTTATCTCTTTGACGCGGTTACCGGCGAATTCAAGTCCGAGTTGGGCTTTTTTCTTAACGTCGAAAGTCAGGGCGTATTGCGTTTTCTCGCCTAAAATCTTCGCGATATACATAGAATCTCCGGGGGCCGTGTCGCGGGCCGCCCTAAGGCTTAAGATGCCGCCGCCGAAAATAAACACGATAATAAGCATGACGGTCATGGCCGGCTGGGAAACCCGAAGCGTAAATATAGATAATTGGCGTTCAAAAATCTTGAACCAGCCGATCTTCGCGCTCTCGTCCGCCTGCGCCGAAACCTGGGAATACAAAAGCTCCCGATTCCGCTTTTTCCATTCAGCGTCGGGTCCGATGTCTTTTAGTTTATTCAGTTGGATCAAGATATCATCTTCTTTCATAAAAAATATAAATTTTTTATGTTAGGATCGAATCTTTATTTTATCGGGAACGTCCTGTTTTATATTTATCGGCGCGTTCGGATTATAGCCGCTCTTTTCGGTAAGCTCCCGCAATGTTTTTAGAGCCCGGTATAGGAGCACCCGCACGTTACCCTGATTCTTATCAAGGATGCGGGCGATCTCGGCGACAGACAATTCATTGACGTACTTCATGATGATCACTTCCCGGTATTCGTCCTTGATCTCGTTCATTTTGGCCGCGACAATTTTAAGATCGCCGTCCAATTCCATCTTCTTTAATAGATCCTGCTTATCATCAACTATGGTTATCGGGTTATCTTCCTGATCAAGGCTTAATTCCTGCTTGCGGCTTTCCTGGCGGTAATAATCTATTACGAGATTACGGGCTACTTTATACAACAATGATCTTAAGGTCTTATAATCCTTTAGCTCATTATTCTGGATATAATTCCAGGTTTTTAAAAAAGTCTGGGAAGTTATATCCTCGGCCGTTTCCTTATTGCTCACCTTAAAAAAAACAAAACGATAAATATTGTCCAAAAACAGATCGTAAGCCTCAATAAAAGCTTCCTTATCTTTCTGCTTCAATCGATAATATAGGATTTTTTCTTTACTGCTCATTAATTTATACGTTATCGCCGTTAAACTGTTACACTTATTAATTAATATTTTGCTAATTTTACAATAAAGATAAAAAATTTAAAACTTAAAAAAATCAGTTGAATCGCGCACAACGCAAACAAAAAATAATAAAAAATCAGACCGAAATAATCCGCCTAGCTATATTTTGTTAATTTTAGCAAAAAAATAGAATAATCTTCCGAATTTCTATCTTAACCATCAAAGCAATCTCAAAATAAATCTTAACATGGTTTCAAAAAATAAACAATATAATTTATTTTTGATTTACTCTTTTTAGTACGTAATTCATTAATAAAAATTGCATTTAATTATTGCTTTTTTTTTCGTCGTATGCGAAAATAATATTGTATAAACTATTTAAGTCTATAAGGGACCTAGACTTTGATATTAGTATAAAAATATATTAACCATAATATATTATAACTTTAGTCTAAAAAGTATTGGACTAAAATCTAAATTTATAATTACATTAAATAATTTTATAGCTTAAGTCTAGAATATTCTAGACTAAAATAAGTGTTATATTAAGAAATGACCAATAATTTTTCAAATTTCTATAATACCCTTAAACTTACGGAAGATACCGCTAATGCCGGCAATAACAATGATAAATCTGATAAAAAACTGCCGGAAGCTGGTAATAGGCAGGCTGTCCCAAAGGAAGAAGAGAATACCGACAATGGTGAAATAAATGTGGATAACAATGAAGAAAAAGTTATCGACGTTACTCTGGACGCCATATCGACAAAACCAGCAAACGGCCGAAATAAGAGAAAATTTACTAAAAAACCAGTAAAGGACGATAATTATTTAATATTAGCAAAAAATACTCAAAATACAGATACCAGTGAAAATACCCCGAAAAGCCGGGTACCGCTGACCAAGAAAGTCTTTAAGCCCATCTGGTTATCCGTCTCAGAATCGGCTAAATTAGGGGGTGTGGCGCAAAAAACCATCCGTCGGGCTCTAACTGGCAAACAACTCAAGTATAAGATCGTAAAAGACCGATATTTGATAGATTTAGCCTCAGTGATTACCTTTCTTTGTTCTAACACTAAACTTAAGAATAAGCTCAATTTCAACGGAATTGGGCAATATGTTGATATCTGGCGCGGTTAATTTCGGTATTTTGTATGTTGTATTTAGTATTTAGCGGCTGATATTAAATTTATTATACTGCCTGCGGACACTGTAATTACACTAAAATTATTTGCTAAATACTAAATACTATATACTACATACTTATCAAAAAACAAAAACGGCTTCCTTACGGGAAACCGTTTTTTATTGAAAAAATCTTTATCCTATAAAACAGCGTCTTTGGCTGCTTTGGCTAAGCGGAATTTTACCACGGTTTTGGCTGGGATCTTGATGGTGGCGCCGGTGGCAGGATTGCGGCCCATTCTGGCCTTGCGATTGGCTTTGATCATCTTGCCGAAGCCGGGAAGCACGAATTCTCCGCCCTTTTTGACCTCTTTGTAGGCCATAGCGGCTAATTTATCCAGCAGGGTGTTGACGTCCTTCTTGCTGAGGCCGGTAGCCTCTGACAAATTGGTCAACATCTGGGATTTGGTCATTTTTGCCATAATTTTGCCTGTTCCCCGCTCCGGCGCGAAGCCGGAACAAATGAACAGAAGTTAATTATATTTTGTTAGTTAAACGACGGTATAATTATCGAAACCGCGAATATCCACAGGTTTCATATATAATAATACCTGAAAATTAAAAAAAACACAATAAAATCGAGGGTTTTAAAAACAAAAAAGACGGGGTATAAAAGTCCCGTCTTATTATTCTTTATCGGTAAAATTAGGCATGCCTGCCAAGCGCCTCTAGTAAGGCCTCTTTGGATTGCAGACCGACGAAAGTTTCGACCTCGTCCCCGCCCTTGAATATTTTCAATGTCGGTATGCTCATAATGCCGTACCGGGAAGAAACCTCCGGAGCGGCTTCGGTGTCGACTTTGCCTACGATCGCCTTATCCCCTATCGCCGTCGAGACCTCTTCGATAACCGGCCCCTGCATTTTGCACGGCCCGCACCAGGCGGCGAAAAAATCCACCAAGACCGGCTTGGTTTTAGAAGCTTCGATCACTTCGGCGAGAAAATTAGCGTCAGTAAATTGTTTTGACATAAAATTTTATGATTGACTACGCGGGTAGCTTACGCGCTAAACCCGAAATTATTAATAATGATCATATATAAAATATTAACATATAATTTCCGCGGCCACAACCGCATCATTGTTATTATATTAGATGATAATTAAAATAAAATTAAAATCCGCCGGGGGCGGATTTGTCTTTTTATAATTTTAATTCTTCGCCGTAATTGTCCTTAAATCTTTCTTTAAGCATGGCTCTCTTGAAATAATGGCTCTGGGTGCCGCGAAATTCGACCGCGAAGGACGCGACCGTATTGCCGAACATCAGTGTCTTTTCCAGGGGCCAATTTTTAATCAGGCCGTACAGGAGTCCCGCCCGGAAAGCGTCGCCGGCGCCGGTCGGTTCGACAAAGGCGTCGACCCGAACTGCCTCTACCCGCGTGAAACGCTTCTTTTCCCGGACTTCAACTCCGCGCTCACCCTTGGTTATGATCAGGGTCGAAACTCCATAAAGCCACATGCCGGTGCTTTTCTTGAGAATTTCGTATTCTTTTTCGTTGCAAATTACGATCCGGGCACCCCTGACCGCCTCGATTATGTCCGGAATTTTATAATATTCAACGTTCTGTCCGGGGTCGAAAATATACGGAATACCTTGCTCGTTAGCTATCTTTACGTACTCCATCGAAGGCGCGGGGCCGTTATCAGGCGATATGACCAGCCAATCCGGCCTGATTTTTCGGATCACCCGGCAATAATCGAGGTCAAAAGTACAGTAAGAGGTGTAAAAACTTTGGTCGCCGTTACCGTTATTGGTGATGACCACGTACGAACCGGGTTCCTCGGGATGCTTTCTTACCCAGGAAACATCGATGCGATGATTTTTGAGCCTTTTTTCGTACGGTGCGAAATCGTTTCCGGTCTGCCCGAGAATCACCGCGCTTAAGCCCAGCATGGCTAAATTATAGGCGATATTGGGACCGCCGCCGCCGAAACTGGGTTCAAAACCGGCCGGAAAATCACTCAGATTATATCTTCTGCCCGGATCAAAGTCCGGAAAATCGCGCTTAAGCGCTTCCGCGTCGCCGATGATATCGGTCATGATCGAACTGGCTAGGGCTATGACCGGTTTATGGGTCGTTCTTCTCTTCTTTTCGGTTCGAATTTCTTCGTATTGTCCGCCGTTGGCTTCCGACAAAGATTTAATAAAGTGACCGACTCCCATTTTACCCCCCTTTGTTTTACAGGAAAAATTTATTTTATTTTTTTAATGTTCTTTTTACTTAAAATACCCTGAATTTACGAGATAGTCAATGGGGGTAAATCAAGAAACTGACCATAAATCAGGCCAAAAATAAAACCGCTTCATGAAAACTGAAACGGTTAAGTTTATCGTCTGATTTTAAAAATAATCAGATCTGAAAAGTACCGCTCTTGTAGAGCAGCAACGAATCGCCATTTTTCAAATAAGCCGTAATGATTTTATCTTCCGTGTTTATGTAATCGATGTGCATCCTGGAGGTGTTAAAACCGATATTTTCCTTTAAAATTTCCGTCAAAGGTTCCCGGCCTTTATAACTGCCGTGCCAGGCGTTTCCGAAAGCTATATGACAGCTGCCGAATTCTCCGCCATAATTTTCATCAAAAATATTAATTCCGATAAAACGGCTGATCGTGGATATATTTTTTTCTACTATGGCGAACTCACCCAGTCTGGCCGCTCCCCAATCCGCCAACAAATGCGCCCTAGCCGTCTCTTCGTTTTCCTCGGCTCTTATTTCGACAACCCGTCCGCCCCGAATCGTAAAACGTATGTTTTTGATATTCCTGATGTTTCCACAGGCCGCGCACCGGTCGGCAAAAAATTCTCCGTCTACACGTCTGTAATCCGGGGCGGTAAATATCTCGAAACCGGGCAGATTGCAACTCAGGCCGACCCATCGTCGGTCTTTGCCGAGGCCTATTTTAAGATCGGTTTTATCTGACAGTACGTGGAAATAATCGATCTCCAGCTTTTCCAGCCGGCTGATTATCTTTGTTTGCCAGCGGTTTATTTCTCTCCAATACCGGATCGGATCGGGGTGGTCTAAATGATAGATCCGAACCAATTCCCGGCCGAGCTCCTCCGGACCAAGTCCTGCCTCCGCGGCATCTTTCGAATTCGGCGCCACCGTATATACCCAGCCCATATAATCTTTATCGTCCGCTTTCTCCTTTATTTTTTTAATATCATCTTCTGTCGCCCTAGCCGGATCGAATATTATCCCGGGAACATGCTTTAAGACTATATCGCCGTAAATCCCGTGATTTACCATGGTCGGCAGCACATAATAACCGCGATTGTGTAATTTTTCCTGCAGAAGCCGGTTAATGTTTATAAGCGTGAAGTGACTCAATAAAGTGATGACATTATTCCTTTCCAGTTTTTTTCCGCCCTTTTTTACGGCTAATGTCAAAAACCAAATAATCAAATCAGTGAATTTTTCTTCCTGTTCGCGACTGAACATCGGCCTCTCCTTTTATAATTCATTTTAAAGTGCGTTTTATTTGTTTTCACTTTATCGCAGAAACAGCCGTTTGTCAATCTAAAAAACCGCCCTTGATCGGAACGGTTTTCACTTGTTATTTCAGCCGGACTCGATCGTCAATCGCCCTACTCCCCTTCCTCCATAACTTTTATCCTGGTCTTGCGGTAGCGCCTGACTGACGCCGGTTTCGGTTTTTCGGTCTTTTCGGCCCTGGGTTCATCCGGACTATCGGCGGCCAGTTCATCGCCGGCTAGAGTTCCTTCCGGCTCGTAATCGGTCTCGATGATCTCGTGTATCTCTTTTTTATAGGCCATGTGCTCCAACGCCCGCCTGATCTTCGCGATTTCCGTCAGGAGCGATACGCCGATCAGGAATAAGGCCAAAGCGCCGAGAATGATAGTTATTAGGGTCCACATAGTATTAAATTTTTAATTTTTGAATTTTTAATTTTTAAACAAAAAATAAGCTTAGAGCGTTTAAAAATTAAAAATTCAAATTTATTTAAAAATTACAAAATTAAAAATTATTTGGTTAATTTTTCAAAATCCGCCTCGGATATCCCCAGGCTCAGTCTCCGCATGATCTCCCAGGCGTCCTCCGGGCGTCCGAGATAATAACGCTGGCGGTCGCCGGGATTAACGTACCAGGCCTCTCCCGCCTCCTCCGTCTGGATAAAGATCCGTCCGGCATTGTGGATCGCGAACGGGTCGGAATCAACGACTATTACCGGCGTACCGGATTCCTCGATCGAGCCGATCGGGATCTTCTCCAGGTCAGCGTTCCTGGCCCCTTCGCCCTGTTCGCTCATGATCCGGAAGGCGTCGACCGGACGGCCTAAATAATATATAAGTTTGAAACGCGGATGGATATAGTAGGCCTCGCCGGCCATTTCAGTCCGCAAAAGTATCGATCCCCGCAAGCGGTCGAACATGCTTTCGTCCGCGAGAGCGATCGCTTCGCTCGAAGTGAATAAATCGGGCCGGCTGCCGCCGATATCGAGTTTAATCCTGGCGCCTACGCCTAAATTGGTATTGATGGCCGTTCCCGTTTTCGCCGTTCTCGCCGGCAAAAGGCTTATTGTCATCCGCCCCTCATACAGTCCGGCCGGGGTATTTTGAGGAACGGAAATTATGGCTTTAAACGTCTTAACGGTCTCGCCCTCTCCGAAAGCGAAGCTGTCTCCCTGATCGAACGAGAACCAGGGGGCGATATCTGCCGGTTCCACGGTTAAACGGACCCGGTACTCGCCAGAGGGGCAGTTTTGCTCGATTGAAAAGCTCTTGGCTCTGGCCGTACCGGGAGTAAAAGCGTCTTCCTGGATATACGGCGGCGTAACTCCCATGCCCAGACTCGGGCAGTCCTCGGCCCCGGCCACGGGAGCGGCTTGGCCGCGAAAAAATCCCCCGGCAAAGACCAATAATAAAACGATCTTTATGATCTTATATTCATTAAATTGCATATCCTTGTTTTGCCTGGGCTGTCTGCTTTTTTCTTTCTTTTTCAAACACAACCATCGCGCTTATTTCTCGATGTCCCATTCTTCATATCTGGCTTTAGCTTCCTCGTATTGTTCTTTCATGATGGCGAAATCGTTTTCCGTGAAAGACACGAAAATTATCTTTTCCAGGGTCGTATTCCGGTTGTTCCTTAGGTAGTCCATGACCGTTTCAAAAGCGATGATGGCGGCCTCATCTTTCGGGTAGCGATAAACTCCGGTGGAAATATTAGGGAAAGCGATCGATTTACAGCCGTGAGCGTCGGCTAATTTAAGGCTGTTTAAATAACAAGCGGCCAAAAGTTCGTCTTCGGCCCCGTTCCATTGTCCGTAGGTCGGACCGACGGTATGGATAATATATTTGGCCGGGAGGCGATAAGCCTTGGTCATTTTAGCTTCCCCCACCGGACAGCCGGATAGTTCCCGGCATTCTTTTAAGAGCTCCGGTCCGGCCGCGGCATGGATGGCGCCGTCCACTCCGCCGCCGCCCAAAAGATCGCGATTGGCGGCATTAACGATCGCGTCGGCCTCTACCTGGGTTATGTCCCCCTTGATTGTTTCAATGATGATTTTCATATGATTAATGCGCTTTAAACGATTTTTGGCCCCCAAAAATCCTTATATTTCTCCGCGTATCCTTCTTTTATCCATTGGGTAAACGCCTCGCTTTCCAGTTTTATGTCCCTGTCTTCCTGTTTCGGGTCGTAACCCGGCAGGTATCTTTCCGCCACCAGCTCTAATTGCCATTGCCGGTATTCGCTTCCGGAAACGGATTCCGGCAGATTTTCATCTGCCCGTAAATGACTGGGGATTATTTCCCTTTCGGGGCCTGTTTTTCTCTCCATATGGATTTTACCGGTTATTGCTTAATATCTATCTATATTTTATAATTTTTTTTAATTTAAGGCAATATCCTGGCAAGCGCGTGGAAAATAAAAAAGGATGCTTTTTAACATCCTTTTCGCTCTTTGTTTTTATACTTTTTCGTTACGGACTTTGGCTAGACCACGCCTTGGTCGATTACGGCATCGGCAACCTTGAGGAAACCGGCGATATTGGCGCCGACCATGTAGTTTCCGGGCTGTCCGTATCTGGCCGCGGCATTCAGGCAGGTTTGGTGGATATTTTTCATGATGGCGCGCAGCCTGCCGTCAACTTCTTCCCGGGTCCAGCTCAAACGCATGCTGTTCTGGGACATCTCCAGTCCGGAAACCGACACGCCGCCCGCGTTGGCGGCCTTGGCCGGACCGTAAAGTACGCCGTGGGACAGGAGAATATCGATCCCTTCGGGAGTGGTGGGCATATTGGCCCCTTCGCAAACGAGGCGGCAGCCGCCGGCGATAAGGTTCCGCGCGTCGAGTCCGTTGATCTCGTTTTGAGTGGCGGAAGGAAAGGCGCAATCGGCTTTGTGGGCCCAAAGAGGATTGTGATCGGCCTGGGAGTCGTGCGGCGTATAAACCGCCTGGGGATATTTACCGACATAGTCCTTAAGGCGCTTCCGGTGTATGATCTTAAGCTCTTTGATGTATTTGAGCTTATCCGCGCTAATACCGGCGTCATCATAGATATAACCGGAAGAATCGGACATGGTCACGACCTTCGCGCCCATTTCGATCAATTTCTCCACGGTAAACTGCGCGACATTGCCGGCTCCGGACACGAGACAGGTCTTTCCCGCCAAAGTATCGTTTTTTACCGCGAGCATCTCGGCCGCGAAATAAACCGAACCGTAGCCGGTGGCTTCGGGACGGATAAGAGACCCTCCCCAGCCCAGGCTCTTGCCCGTAAAAACGCCGGTAAACTCGTTCCTGAGCTTCTTGTACATGCCGAAGAGATAGCCGATCTCGCGCGCGCCCACGCCGATGTCGCCGGCCGGTACGTCCGTATCGGCCCCGATATGCCGGAACAATTCGGCCATAAAGGCCTGGCAGAAGCGCATGACCTCCATGTCGGATTTACCGCTCGGGTCAAAATCGGAACCGCCTTTGCCGCCGCCCATGGGCAGTGTCGTCAGGGCGTTCTTGAAAACCTGCTCAAAGGCGAGGAATTTCATGATCGACAGGTTGACCGAAGCGTGGAACCTTAGGCCGCCCTTGTAAGGTCCGATCGCGCTCGAAGTCTCGATCCGGAATCCGCGGTTTATCCGCACTTGGTTCTGGTCGTCAAGCCAGGGAACCCGGAACATGATGATGCGTTCCGGCTCGATAAGCCTTTTTAAGGCATCGATATAGATCGGATTCTGATCGAGGACGGGTTTTATCGAAGTCGCTACTTCCAAAACGGCCTGATGGAATTCAGGTTGATTGGGGTCGCGCGATTTTACCAGATCCCGGATATCGTCGATAATGGTACTCATAATTTTTGCTCCTTTCGGACCATAGCTCCGAAAAAATATTAATTAAAATTGTTTTTACGCGGATATCCAAAATATTTCAGCACCATTTCGGCCTCCTTTTTTGGACCTGAAAAAAATTAAAATATTAATGATCTTTTAAAATAACTATATCTAGATTTTACTTGGTTACATGGTCCTTCGTCAAGTCTTTTTGTAAAATCATTGATTTTACCCAAAAAAACAGACCGATTAAACAGGTCTGTCTGATTTTTGAAAATTTATGCTTTTTTATGGATATTTTACGCCTTCTTCGTCGCCGGCTTATGGATACTTTTCCCCAGGGCGATTTCCAGGGCTTCGTTCATTCTCGTCACGTAATGGAACGAGAGTCCTTCCCTGATATCCCCGGGCACGTCCTGTTCGACGTTGGGGCGGCAGGCCGCGGGCAGGATAATTCTTTTCATGCCCTCGTTATAAGCGGCAATAACCTTCTCTTTGATGCCACCCACCGGCAGGATATCTCCCCGCAGGGTGATTTCCCCGGTCATGGCCGTGTCGGAATCGGCTTTAACTCCGGTCAAAATGGAGACCAGGGCGGTTAAGATCGTGATGCCGGCCGAAGGTCCGTCTTTCGGTATCGCGCCGGACGGGGCGTGGAGATGGATATCCATTTCTTTCTTCAGATATTCCTTGGAAATATTCCATTCTTTGGACTGCGCTTCGATATATTTGACCGCGATAGTGATCGATTGGGCCATAACTTCGCCTAAAAGGCCGGTTTGGGTTATTTTACCCGTGCCTTTCATGGCGATAGTCTCGATATAGAGCAGTAAGCCTCCATTCGTGGTCCAGGCCAGGCCGCAGACAATACCCGGTTTTTCGATCGACAACTTGCTGTCGGAAGTGAATTTTTCGACCCCCAGATATTCCCTGACATCAGCCGGGCCGACAAGCTTCCGGCACTCGCATCCCAGGGCTTTTTTGGTCGCTATCTTGCGGCAGATCCGCTGGATCTGTTTTTCCAGACTGCGGACGCCGGCTTCCCGGGTGTAATCGCGGATTATTTTCCGCAACGTATCGTCGCCAAACTCGATTTCGTCCGGTTCCAGGTTGTTTTCCTTAAGCTGTTTCGAAATGAGATGGTTCCTGCCGATACGCCTTTTTTCCTCGATCGTATAGCTTGAAAACCAGACTTTTTCGGTGCGGTCCTTAAGCGGTCCGGGGATTGCGTTGGGATTGTTGGCGGTCAGAATGAACATAACCCGCGATAGGTCGAAGGGTACGCCCAGATAGTGGTCGCTAAAGGCGAAATTCTGCTCCGGATCAAGCACTTCAAGAAGGGTATCGGCCGGATCGCCGCGGTAATCCTTGCCGATCTTATCTATTTCATCGAGCATGATGACCGGATTCTTTGTTCCGGCCCTTTTCATGAGCTCGATAATGCGGCCGGGCATGGCGCCAACATAAGTCCGACGATGACCCTTTATTTCAGCTTCATCCCTGAGTCCGCCCAGGGAAAACCGGATGAATTTCCGTCCCATGGCCCGGGCGATCGAAGCGCCCAAAGACGTTTTGCCGGTGCCTGGAGGGCCCACGAAAAGAAGAATGTTCCCCTTTTTGTCGCTTTTTTTCCTTTGCTGGCCTAAAAGTCCGACCCCCAGATATTCAAGGATCGTGTCCTTCGCGTAATCCAGGCCGAAGTGGTCGGCTTCCAGGATGTCTTTAGCGTGCGCGATATCGAGGTTGTCTTCCGTTACCGTATTCCAGGGAAGACTTAAGATCCAATCCAGGTAATTAGCCGACTTTTCGTATTCCGAATCCCCTTTCTTCGATGCTGAGAGGCGTTTTAATTCCCGTTCCGCTTCCTTCTGAGCCTCCGGCGGCAGGTTAAGGGCTTTGATCTTTTCGGCATACGTCCCGCAATCGTCCGCGGGTTCGCCCGGAACCTGGTCTTTGCCGCCGATAAGCTTTTGGGGCTCGCTCTGGGCGGGCGGTTTCGCCGCGAATACGGCTAAACGCCGGTTTACTATATCGAGCACTCTCAGCCAATATTCGAATTTACGTTCTTTTATGTATTCGTCTCTGGCGTCTTTTTCCACTTTTCCTAGGAGTTCGAGCGCGTTGAGCGTCTTTTTAAGGTATTTGAAAACTTCGAGGAAACGCTCTCTCGGATCGATGATCTCCAGAAATCTCTGTTTTTGAAGCACCGCCCCCAGAGCGTTGTCCGCTATAATATTCACGGACTCGTCCGTGAGCAATCCCAGATCACCGAGAGTGGTCACGTTGGGACAGCTAAAGCCTTGCTCGTTATTCAAGACGCGGCGGAAGAAACAGTCCATATCGGACGTAAAATTATTAAGCAATTCAGAGATTTCATCATCGATTATATCGGGATTTTCTTCGTTTATATTCTTCCCTATGGCCCAAACGCCGTTTTTGTCCCATGCCAGCTTGCTTATTTTAAACCGGCACAAACCGTGGGCTCTTATTTCTATTTTTCCCGCGGAATTTATCGTCTTATCCATGACCATTGCGCTTACACCGACAGGAGAATAATTCTCGCCCGGAATTCCGTTCTTTGAAGATTGGTCATTTTTAAGAACAAAGAGGCAAAACCCGCCTTTCTCAATATTGTCCTTACCTTTGGTAATTTGAAGAACAGGAACGGGCAAACGCGGAAAAATAACCAGATTTTCAAAGGTTATAACCTCTAATTTTTCCGGGATATCGGCCGCGGTTATTTTTTTGTCGAAATTCCTGAATTCCATGAGTCCCCCCTATTAGAAAAATGGCTAAAATGCCTGATTATATTTTAAAGATCCGCTTTTTTGAAGCTTATCATCTATTAAAAAATAATTCAATAAATAAAGCAAATTCAGGTTCGCCGGCAATAAAAAACAAGCGTCGCTTGTTTTTATCTCGGATTATTATTATAAACGCGTATCTATTGATCCGCGCCGCTTCTTCCCGCCAGCTGCCCGCAGGCCGCCTCTATATCAATGCCGAAGCTCGAGCGCTCGGTAACGGCCACTTTCTCTTTTTTCAGTATGATCTTGAACTTTTCCGCCGCCTCCTTTTCCGCCGGCTTGAATTCTCCGGTGGGGTTGTAATTTATGAGATTAACGAGATACAAGGGTCTTCGCATAATAAGGGCGAGCTGACGCGCTTCCGCCGGAGAGTCGTTGACGCCCTTTATGAGCATATATTCGAACATAACCCGGCGGGAGGTCTTATCTATGTAATAATCGACGGCCGCAAGGATGTTCCTGATCGGGTATTTCCGGTTTATCGGGATAAGCCGCGACCGCAGTCCGTCGTCGGGAGCGTGCAGGGAGACGGCCAGATTCGCCTGGATATTCTCTTTCGCGAATTGCCTGATCTTGTCGATTATTCCGACCGTGGAAACGGAAATATGCCGCGCGCCCAGACCGATAGCTTCCGGATCGTTTATTATCTTTATGGACGAGAGCAGACTGTCATAATTAAGAAACGGTTCGCCCATGCCCATAAAAACAATATTGGTGATCTTCGGGCTTCCCGGCTCCTTTTTCAGGTGACGGGCGAAAAAAAGGTACTGATCGATAATTTCGGAGACGCTTAAATTCCTTTTAAAGCCCATCTGACCGGTCGCGCAAAACGCGCAGGCTATGGGGCAGCCAATCTGGGAAGACACGCAAAGGGTATGGCGGCCATCCCGGTGCCGCATCAGTACGGTTTCTATGCTTTGTCCTTTACCGAAGCTTATCAAGGCCTTTTGGGTCCGGCTGTTTTTCGAGCCCGATATCTTTCCCTCTATCCGAAGCGGGCAATCCGTGTTTAATTTCTCTCTCAGGCCCGAAGGCAGGCTTGTAACCTCCGACCAGTCTTCGGCTAAATCGCTAAAAACCGCCTTGCGAGCCTGTTTGAACCGGTAAGGCGGCTCCTCTTTAAGGATCGTTTGTAATTTTAATAAGTCCATTTGTAGGTTGGGGCGTTAGACTTAAGGCTTTAGTATTTTAGTTAGTTTTTAGCTAACGTCCTAACGCCTAACGTTCTAGCGCCTGATAATTTATCCTCCGATCGCTCCCGTCGCCGAATAAAGTGAATTAATGACGAATTGCGACAAACCGAAGGAAAATATCACGATAATAAGCCCGGCCGCTCCGGAAGCGATCATGCCCTTGGCGGCCGCGACCCTTTCTTCGTCCCCGTAAGAGGTCATCCACTTCATCCCGGCCAGAAGGATTATTATGACCGAGATTATGCCGATAAACCCGAGGGCTACCCGCAGGAGACTGGCGATCATTTCGCGCGGGTCCCTGTCTCCCAATCCGGTGGTCGTTTTGACATCGTCCATGTAACCGCCCCAAAGCATTTCATCCGGGCCGGCGGAAACCGGCAGCGGACAAAAGACGGTCGCCAGGATGCCGCTTAAAAATAAAGCCAGGAATAAAGACGTGATCTTGTTTTTGGTCATATATTCATGTATTATAATTTTTTAAAATCGGCGTTCGAAATACCGAGGCCCAGGGTCCGCATGATCTCCCAGGCGTCAGCCGGGCGGCCGAGAAAATATCGCCGGTTGTCGGCCGGATTCACGTACCAGGCCTCTCCGTTCCTTTCGGTTTGGAGGAATATTTTACCTTTATGTTTGGCCGCGAAACCGTTATCGGTAATGATGGCAAGGTTCCGGCCGTAAGCCGGATTAGACCCCCGCTCTGATTCCTCGCGATCGGAGAGCCCGTCGCCGTCGGTATCGGCTTTCTCTTTATCCGTCCCCAGGGCGTCTTCCAGGGCGTCGGAGAGTCCGTCGCCGTCGGTATCGGCGCCGCTTCCCGCTCCTGATCCTACCGGTATTTTCCCGAGATCAATATTTTTTATCCCCACCCCTTGTTCCCGCATAACCTTAAACGCGTCATCCGGCCGTCCCAGAAAATTCACGGCCGCGCTCGCGGGATTTATATAATAGGCCTCCCCTTTCCCTTCTACTTTTAAAATTATCCGGCCCTTAAGCTTTAAAGCTAAGGCGCTACGGCCCGGAACGGCCGCGACCGCCGCTTCTTTTTTACGGATCACGATCTTTTTAAGAAATCGGTTATTTCCCTCATTCGCCTCTTCCACCTCCTTAAAGGTATCGACCGCGGCCTCAAGCTCTATCGTCCGGTCGCGGCCGAAACGCCCCCAATAAGTTTCGGTGATCGTTTCGCCGGTTTTCAGGGGTTCGAGCATGTTCGGATAGCTTCTTGATTTAAGCAGCGGCCGCCTCTCGTCGAATATGAACCAGCCCTCGGCCTGGCCGAAATAAACCATGGTGGAAAATTTATCCCGATCGTAATCGCTCCCGATATTCTTATAAACGACGTCGATCCGTACGTCCTCGCCTCCCAGGGGGCTTATCGGGTCGGTAATAATATCATACACGATGAAATCCGGATAATTAAGCTCTTCAAAAACTATTATGTTCTCCGTAAAAACGTTGTTGCGGTCGTCTGTTTCCGGTATCAGGTCTTCCGGATCGAGAGTGACGGTTAATTCGATCTCTCCGGCGCTCCTGAAAATACCGGCATAAAGTTCCGCGTATTCTTCCGATCCTAAAAGCGTTCCGGAAGAAAGATAATAGCCCGAGCTTGTTGATATCGGTTCGCCATTATTGCCGAATTCAAAAACGCCTTCGCCGCCGAAATCGAATATCTTACCGAAATTTTCCGGGGCCGGACCGTTTCCGTTGTTCTTGTAGATGATATTTATGTAAGTCGGCTCGCCGATAACTATGTTGTTGTGTTCCTGATTCTGGTTTATGTATATGCCGGAGAGGACAAGATCCGCTTTGGGTTCGGCCGGCTTAAGGCTTGTCCAATCGCCTTCGGCCGCGCCGGATATTTCCGCTCTTTTTCCCGTTTCCGTTCCGACGGCTTTGATGCCTGTAGGATCAACGAGGATTATCCGGCTCTCCACCGCGTCATCCATGCCGGCGGCGATATCGGCGTAAACGCGCAGCCGCGCCGGTTTACCGGATTCTATAATAAGGTCCAGGCCGGAAAAAGTCCTTGAGCCGTCCGTTACGTCGATAGCCGCCGGTTTTACCGAATTTCCGGTTTCCCCGCTTACTATCGTTATATTTTCCAGATTATCGCCCGCGATCCCGGGGTTAAAAAAGGCCGAAGAAATAGAATCGACAGCCTTTACCCTTATTTCATCGACGTAAAGACTTTCGCTTGAACTGGCTATCAGGTCGAAGCTTAAAAAAAATTTCCCCCGGTCGCCGGAATTATAAAATTTGTCCGTTGGGTTGTCGTCGGCCGGTACTATCAGAAGAATGGGATTTACGGCCGGCGTCGAAGTGGCCGCGGTCAAATCCTCCGCAAGCCCGTCATCGGCCGCCGAACCGAAACGGACGACAATAACGGAGAAAATAAAAAAAACCAGCAAACCGGTTATGGTCTTACGCATAATAAATCTTTAGATTATATTCATTATGTTATATTTTACCATATTCACGCGCCTAAAACAACCCAACCGAAAATAGTCCCGAAAATCGGGACTATTTTCGATTTTACCCGCTTAATACTCTGCCCAAGGATCATCCGATTCCCTTTCCGTCGCGGGAGCGTCGCTTTTGTCCATGACCTTTTTATCCATCCAGCCGATGTCCTGGATCATTACGCCCGGATTCATGTTACTCCGCTTCATGAGATCATAAATCTCTTCCTGCATTCTTACCCAGTCGCTCCGCGAAATGTTGCCGTTCTGGTCAAGGCGGGGTTTATATTTTTCCGCGATCGCGGCCAAGTCGTCCCGGAACTGTCCGTCCTGATCATTGCCGCCGGCGGTTTTATCCTCGCCCTTATCTACCGTTGCTTTCGCGTTTTGGATCATTACTCCCGGATTTATTCCTTGTTTTTTCATCGTGTCGTATATCTCGCCCTGCATGCCGGCCCAGTCATCCCGCGAAATGTTGCCGTTCTGGTCAAGGC
Source organism: Candidatus Falkowiibacteriota bacterium (assembly GCA_043801965.1). Taxonomy (GTDB): domain Bacteria; phylum Patescibacteriota; class Patescibacteriia; order Patescibacteriales; family UBA12075; genus XYA2-FULL-47-19. The sequence continues at coordinate 3,552 of JAZDLN010000030.1, read as the reverse complement.
GGGGCTTATATTTTTCCGCGATCGCGGCCAGGTCCTGCCTTATCTGGTTGTACTTCTCGTTGTTCTCGGTAGCCGTATTCTCGTTGTCGGTGGTCACGTTATCCTGCGCGCTCGCCTGATAGCCGGTCCAGGCAACCGTCCCGGCTAAAACCGCTACCGCTAAAATTCCCGCTCCGTAAAGAACGGGGTTTTTAAATTTTCTTTTATTTTCCTTCATACGCGTAAATTTTAAGAATTAAAGACAAAAAAACCGTCTCTCATACAATAAATAGACGGCAAGAATAAAAATAATGAATTGATTAGAATTATCCACTACCGGAAACTAAATGCCGGTTATTTCTTTTTCCAAACCGTTTAAAAACAACAGGGCGATGTTGAATTCAAGTTTTTGCGTGATCTCCATCCGGCTCAATTCGTTTAACGATCCCTTAAGAATGGCCAGACACTCGGACAAGACCCGGCCGGTATACGCGTATTCCGCGCTTATGTCGCGCCGCCCCTTGGCGAGATGCCAGCGATTGACCAGCTGCCGATGGACCTTGGATAAAAGAGTGTCGGCGTACCAAAGCAGGTCTTCGCCCGCTTCCGTAAAGAGCCAGGTGCTGGAGGTATCGTCGCTTAGGTCGGCGATAAGAGCGATGTTGTCGCGCCAACGCATAATCTTATGGTATAAAATAAATTCCAACGGTGACGGGATCGGATCGTTTTTCGGGTCTTTCTCGGCTTTCCTTTCGGTCAGGGTAAAAGTTTCCCGAAAAAAATTATCCGCGTCTTCGAAGGCGGCTTCGATCGAATCAGGATCCTCGCCCCGGGCGATGTGCCTTTCCCTTTCTTCCTTGATCCGGCTGCAGATCGGGCAGTCATCGTGTCCGCAAGGTATCCGCTTCCAGGTGCAATCCCGCCAGGCGGGTATGGCCTCTGCCTCTTTCCCGGCCGGAAGCCGCTGTTTTTTCGCCTTAAGTTGTGTTTTTGTTTTAGGCATAAAAATCGTATTTATTATACCACCGCGGAAAAATAAAGCAAATTTTTCCGGCCGAAAATAACAGCGGGGTTAATCGAATATTAAAATAAAATAACGCCGGGCGCCAGAGTCTCTGCTAATTTTAAATCTTTGCCGGCCTAATCTTAATATGCGCTATTTATGGTAACAAAAAACAGAACAGGAAGAAGAAAAAAGATGACAATATCTATTTTCTTCGCTATTTCTGTTTTCCGGTATTTTTCCGTCTTTTACAATTCCTTAGGAAATCTTATTCTGGCTTTAACGCCCTGCTGTTCGACCAGGTCCATGTCGCCCTTGATCTCTTTGGTCAAAGTGTTAACCAAAGCGAGCCCCAGGGAGTTTACCTGATTTATATTGGCGGCGTTGCCGAAACCGACGCCGTTATCGCTTACGGCCAGCTCATAATTATCCTCATCGATCGAATTAAAATCGACGCTCACTATTCCTTTTCGATTTTCGGGAAAAGCGTATTTAAGGGAATTGGACACAAGTTCATTTATGATCAGGGAACACGGGATCGCCTGGTCGACGCTCAGGGAAATATCGCCTACGTTGACCCTGGCGGTTACCTGGCTCTTGTCGATTTTATGCATGTCAAAAAGGCTTTGCACCAGGTCGCTGATATAATCCTTAAGCCCGATCTGCGCCAGGTCGCCGGCCCGATAAAGCCGATCATGCACCTGCAGCATGCTTCCGATCTGGTTCTTTATTTCCTTGAGCATGCCGGCCGTTTTTTCATCCGCGGCATGATTAAGCTGCAAATTAAGCATTTTGCTTATTACCTGCATGTTGCTTTTAACCCGATGATTGACTTCGTTCAAAAGTATTTCCTTTTCCCTTAGGTCCGACACTATCTGCGATTCGAGTTTTCTTTGCGAAGTCATGTCTTCGACGATGCATAAGAGCTTTTCCACTTCCCCCTTTTCATTCTTGATCGGTATGCCGTAATAATCCCGGAAGCTCTCCCGCTTTCCCAAGTGCGAAACGTATTGGATGCCCTTCAGGCGGAAAGGCTGGCCCTCTAATCCCCGTTTGATAAACCTGAGAAGGCCGAATTTTTCGTAAGACGGCACCTCATAAACGTTTTGCCCCTCGATCTCCTTAGCCTCCTTTACGCCGCTTATTTTCGTCATCTCTTTGTTGAAAAATTCGATTTGGCCGTTTTTGCCGATTATATATACCCCGAAAGGCACGTTATCCAAAGCTTCCTTGGACATCGTTAAAAAAACAGCTTGATAATCGTTTACTTTTGGCATATTATTGTAAAAAGTTTGCGGCCGGCGACTGGCGCTTGCCGTATTGTTTATAAATTATTAATATCTAGCTATTATATTATAACATATAATATTTTAAAATAAAAATTTAAAAAAATAAAAACGGCGTTTTTTGTCGCCGTTTGCTTTTTTATTATTTCGCTTGTTTTGGCTCGCGCGGCCATTTGATCGGCTCTATCACGAAATCACAGCCCGGCCGGGCGCAACGGCAACCGGCGGCCATATCCCAGTTCTTTTCTCTTCTGTCCGTTTTGTGAAAACCGAATAAACATAAAATTCTTGCGAACATGGCGAATCCTCCTCTTTCTTGTTTTTTCGGATTAAACCCGATGTTTTTTCGTAAATCCGGACAATAATAACTTTTATCAGATCAGCTTGGCCATAAACGCGGCCGCCCGGGACTTGTCCCGACAATGAGCCCCGGCTAAAGTCCGTAAAAGATTCCGGTAATATGACCGATTCTTGTCGCTAGACTTGAGGATGTTCCACCAAACCGAAGTCCAGACATTCAAAATACCGTAAATTATCCGCAAGAGCCGCCAGCACAATGGCTTCCCGACGGTAATGGCCGCGGCGGACAAAAACGCGCCCGCTACGATCAAAATCCAACCTGGAAAAAAAGAAGGGGGCCAAAATATCCAAGCGCCGGCGAATACGCCGCCAATAAACAGAAGCATGCCGATCATTATGGATAAATAAAGTTTAGCCGACGCTACGTCGCCGTGCCAGCGCCACCAATCAGGCCATTGCAATTTCCAATACAGCTCGGCATCGCTCTCGCGCAACACCGCAACACAGTCCTGAGCAAACACTGCTTGGCCGTTTTTCATAATACTTTTCTGCTCTCCGTACACCTCCACAATTTCGTCTCGGCCGTTGGTGAACACACTTTCATTCCTACATTCGGACACGCTCCTGAACCCGGGATATTTTTTGCTTCTATTATCGCTCAAATCTATCCAGCCGTCATCATCGTCCAGTGTATCAAAGCCGCTAGGTAGCCAAAAACCTTTTTTTTCTTTTTCTTCCGACATTAGCTGCCTCCGCGTTTTTATGTAAATAAAAAGAACCAATATTTAATTTTCTAATATTGGAAAATCTTAGCATAAAAATTTATTTTTGTCCAGTCAGTCGGCGGTACATTCAACTCTGAAGTGCAACACCTGTCTTTTTATAGAATACCTCATAAGGTGTTTTCCAGCCAAGTCTTTTTCTGGGCCTAGAGTTTAAAAGATATTCAATTTTTCTAATATCATTATTTGTTATTGTTTTGAA
>JAZDLN010000029.1:0-68642 GCA_043801965.1 Candidatus Falkowiibacteriota bacterium | reverse complement strand
TATATTATATTATATATTTATTTAACAAAATAACACAAAATATCAAAAAAATTGACCAGTGGAAAAGTCTACAAAAATGTGGACTATTAATTTATATTTATACTAATATTAAGTAAAAAATAAGCAGGGGACAAGTTGAGGATAAGTAATTATATTTAAAAAGCAGGCACAATATCACTGGAAATCACTATAATAATGTTAGCTAAAATAATTAATTAAATTAAATTTATACAATCTAATGTTAAAAAAAATTTTTGACAGTCTTATTTTTTTATAATATAATATTAATGTAAGCATTATCAATTAACTTCCGCACCTTTTTAGCAGTTTCATATCCCACTCCGAAAGCATCCCCTAATACTGTTTAACAGCGGTGTCCCGCCAAACAGTATTAAAGGTCTGGGATAAAAAAATATGCGGCACGTGGCTCAACAATTAGGACCATCTGTCACATTTTTAAACAGGAACTGGAAATTTTTACGTTTTTGGTTCAAGATCTATACCTTGGCGGTATGGTGCGGTTTAATTATTGATTTTTTCACTAATTCGCTTACGTTTACCAGTGGACTACTGGTATTTTATTTGGCCTTTCTTTCATTATATAATGTCAGTAAAGAGGTTGATAGATGGCTGACCAATCTTCATAATTGGCGGCTGGGCGAAATTTGGGTGGCGGTTTGGCTGGTTACTAATTTAGTTATCGGCTATATCTATATGATGCACCCCGATGAGTTTAAGGGCGGGGCAGAGGCATTAAACCAGATAAGTTCGGTTACGATCGGCGTTTTGGCTAATTTTATCGGATCAGAAGTTTCTAAAAGGATTTACAAGATCAAACGGCTTAAAAAGGCGAATCGGATTATTAGAATCATTTAAATTAATCATTACGGATAGTTAAATCCCGAATATCGGGATTTTTAGTTGCGATTTTTCGGTTTATCGGATAAAATAAAATATATTAATTATAAATTGAAGTGGTAAAAATATATGTATGACCTAATTATAATCGGTGCCGGTCCAGCCGGTATTACGGCTGGAATTTATGCCGTCAGGCGCGAGATGAAAGTTTTAATTATCGGAACTCAGACCGGCGGACAGGTTGTTTGGGCTTCGGAAATAGAAAATTATCCGGGATTTAAAAATATCCAGAGTTACGATTTTATCGAAAAACTGCGTGAGCAGATAACCGGCCTTGGGGTTGAGATAAAAAATTATGAAATCAAAAGAATAGAAAAAACAACTGACGGCGTCTTTAAGCTTTTTACTGAAAAGATGAGTTTGAGGCGAGGACCGTGATCATCGCTATGGGGTTGCAACCTCGCCGGCTAGCGATACCCGGCGAAGAAAAATTCGGCGGGCGGGGGATATCTTATTGCGCTAATTGCGACGGGCCTTTTTATAAGAATAAAACCGTGGCCGTAGTCGGTGGCGGCAACTCCGCGTTAGACGCGGCGGAAGTTCTCTCGAAGATCGCGAGCAAGGTTTATCTTATCCACCATAATCAAAACCTCAAAGCCTTTGAAGGACTCGTAGATGAGGTAAAGAATCGTGAAAACATCGAGATGATGCTGGATAGGGAAGTAAAAGAAATATCCGGCAACGACAAATTAGAGAAAATTAAAATTTTAAATTGCCGGACCAAAGAGGAAACAGATCTGGCGGTTGACGGCCTTTTTATAGAGATCGGACGAATAGCGCACACTGATCTCATTAAAGATCTTGTTAAGCGGGATGAACGCGATCAGATAATAGTTGATGAAAAATGCGCGACGAGCGAACCGGGAATTTTTGCCGCCGGCGACGTAACGCAAGTGCCCTATAAGCAGATAACGATCGCTACCGGCCAGGCCACGATCGCGGCTTTAGCGGCCTACCAGTATTTACAGGTTAAGAGCGGAAAAAAGATCGGATTGGTCATGGACCGAAGCTTACCAAAAAAATAAATTCGAAAATTTTTTAAATATAAAACCCGGTTTATTCTAACCGGGTTTTATTATTATGGCCGTCAGCGTAAATATTTAAGCGCGCGCATCTTTAATGAGTGTTAATTTTTATAATTTTCATTTCTTAATTTATCTAATCGCTCTTTTATTTTTTTGTTTTCTTCTTCCAGTATTTTTTCTTTTATGTCCCGGGCCATTCCCAGGCGCAAAGTATAAAAATCTTCTAAGGTTTTATCAAGCTCCATGGATCGTTCTTTGTATTTCTGTTTTGACGATTTTAGTTCTTCGGTTTGGCGGCGCAACTCCCGGTTTTTATATTCTATATCACTATTTAATTTTTTAAGATCGGCTGATTTCCGCATTAGGTCGTATATTAACCGGTTGTTGATCTTTAAAACCGTTATAACGAAAATTGCGCCGAAGAAAAAGATCACACTAACTAATAATTCATTCGTCGTATAAAGAGGGGAGTAGATCAGGCGGGCAAAGAACGCCAGATAACCAAAGATAAATAAGCAAATCAAGATTAGAAGGACCCAGTAATGGTTGGAGGGGGTATTGTTTTTTACCGATCTATTAAGTTTATAACAAAGCCAGGTTGAATAAAAAAGAATAATCGCGCCGGCACCCACTAAAATTAAGTTTATCATAGAACTTTTTTTAAATTGTAGTTTTTATAAAAATTATTTTATTATAAAAGATTCCGAATAAATTATTTCCGGCTCGAAAATAAGCATGTCGTTATCGTATAAACTATAACCATATTGGAAGGCGAACCGGTATTCGCCGCCTTCAATATACCTAACGACAGACGCCTCACTAAAACCCCCGGCGTTAAACGGGCAAATTTTTTGATCCCAGGCGGCGTTAATTTTTGCGCCTGTCTTAAGCGCGACAGGCGGAACCTGCTCGTAAAGAGCGATATAACACTCGTTATTAAGCGGCTCATCCGTTAGCTGGAAGCCTTCGTGTCCGCCATAACCTAATTTTTTCCACTCGCTCTTTTCTAAATATTCCATTTCCCAAACCCTATCGCCGTCAGGAGAATAAAAAACATTTTCTTCCAGGCCGTTTTTTATGATAATATTTATTGTTTCGCCGCTACCGTAAATTTTTTTATCCGTGGAGATACTTATTTCCGCGGCTGGCGGCGCCGGCAGTATCGGCGGCGCCGGCGGAGTGATTTTATTTTGCCTAAAAAACAAGAATATAATTAGAAAAATTACCAGCGCGATAATAATTACGGCAGACAATTTAAATTTCTTTTTGTTGGCCATATTTATTTAATTAAGAATTATTTTGTAAAATAGATTTTTTCTTAATTGCGGGAATAATTACATTTCTAATTTCACAAACCCTTCCTTGTCAGCGGTTTTTAAATAGCCAGTGTATTTTAGAAGAGCCGGTGTAATAAACGACACGGACGTTTCGGGTTGGGAAAAGGAAATTATTGTTTTGTAGAGCTTATCGGCGATTAGTTTTTTCGATGAACTTTTATCGATATCCCCGGAAACGATAATTTTTTCAAGTTTTAATGACTCGTCTAAAATATTTTTATCAAAAACCTCGAAATTTTTTACCAGTACAACTCTTTCGTTTAGATCCGGCAACGATTTAAGCGCTTCTAAGTATAAATTACCATCGCCGCTTTTAAGAATTATTGCCTGATATTCTTTGGCTTTTTTAAAATCGTCTTTTGTTTCGACAAAAAATATTTTAGATTCCTTTCCTTTTGTTTGCTCAAAAAAATTATCTTTGGCCATCGGATAAGCGGTCAGAAACAATATCTTTGATCCTCGCAAAAACATATCAGCGACCAGTGTAACCGTGAAATGCGAACCGCCTGTTTTATTTTTGTAATGCACGAGACAAGGAAGGCCGCTCTCGGCAAAATGAAACACCTTGTTATTTAAAAGGAGATTGTAAGCCATAAAAATTGATTAAAATAATATTTTACTAAACAGTTTGTCAGCCTTTAGTGGAGGTGCTTGCCCGCTGTACATAATGTTTTATTTTTTATTTAACTCCTTTATATTAGAAGCTACAATTTTTTGAAGTTCAGCTTTTTTATAATCGCTAACTTTAAATTCTTCGGAAATTTTCCAGTTACCACCATATAATTTTGCAGCTTCTAATAAACCATTCGCCAAATTGTCCGTAGTTTTAATATGAATACTCTTTTTATTTTTAAAAAATTGCCATATCGTTGGATCAATAAGATCAATAATGAAATTTTGCTCTATCGCTAAAATATCGTGACACCGTTTTGTGTTTTTAACGTTTTTACCCTTTAGAATATATATTTTTACTTGGGGCAATTTTTCAAAAATCCAGCAACCAGCCAGACGGGCAACTTCACTGCAGCTGTCGACTGACGTTAGGTAGAGCGGTTTATTATTATTTTTACGCAACAATACAATTACTTTTCTTTGTATTTGGCGAATAATTTCCTTTTTCATAATTTCTTATAGCCCACTAAAAATATGTCGCCTATTGAACGAGGGCTTACCCGCTATTATATGATGAATTTATTATTCAATTTATAACTATTATTTTAGCTTTTCACCAGCCACCAAATGAAAGTGAATATGTGGTGAATCCTGGAACTTTCCCGCGTTAGTAATTAAACGGATGCCATCTTTCTTATTCAAATTCTTAGATAAATCACGAGCCACATTTATAATTTCATTTAGAATAGTAAGTTCTTCATCAGCCACCGAAGGCAAATCGAGAATATGTTTTTTTGAAGTAATTACTATGTGAATTTTATAAGACGGACGTGTATGGTAAAAAGCTAAAATATTATTCGATTCATATAATTTTTCGATTGGCGTTTTACCAGAAATTACTTCTTCACAGTAAAAGTCATGTTTATCATTCATAAATTAAAGGGATAATAAATTTTTCATATAACAGACGAGGGCTTGCCCTCGGCCGCCCGCCTACCAGCAGGCAGATTGGCGCAGTCGCCGAGCTTGACTCGGATAAGATAATATGTTATACTAAAAAATCAGTAAAAATCGCTGATATATTGAACCTTAACTAGGGAGGGATAAAGTGGAAAGAATCTATGAATTCATGCCATCGGTTTTCATTCTCGCGGGTATTGCCGGTGTCACACTTCTTTACTTGAAGCTGATCATCAAGCGGTTCGGTAAAAACTTTAAGAGTGTCGAATGGCACGAGAGGAACAAACGCAAGGTTGCCTGGTCCGTTGGTACGCCCTCGGTCAGCTTGTGGGCACCCGCTGTAGAAGAGCTCATTTTCCGAGCACCGCTTATTATCGCTTTTAGTGCGATCTCCTCAGTCGCATGGTACGGCATCTTCGCTTCAAGCGCATTATTTGCGCTTATGCACTGGTTCGGGAATAAAATCTGTATACTGGACATCTTCTCCGTTCGCGAGAACGGCGAGCACAAATCAGACAATGTGGCGGACGAGGTGGATCGACTCCGCGCAGAGGAAGGCAAGATGGTTATGGCGCGTAAAGTGTTCCATGTTGTCCTCACGTTTCCTCTCGGTATCTTGGCCGGGTACTACGGCATCAAGTATCAGTCTGTCTGGGTGGCCTTCGGAATTCACTCGGCATGGAACTTGATCATGCCTGCCGTGCTTCAAATCATCATGCTCATAGTGATGCTTGCCACCCTAGGCGTTACGTCTCTTTGGCACAAGGTAAGATGGAATCGGAAACGGTTATGCTAAATCCATTAAAACAGTTATATAATCAATGCTCAAGGCTCCTCGCTAATGCGTGGAGCTTTTTCTTTGTCCCGCAGAGTTGTGGGGCATTTTTAAAAAGAATTAAATTTTTGTTTTTGTTCCTGCCTGCCGGTAGACAGGTTGGCGCAGGCGGGTTAGCGAGGGCGGAGCGATTTTGCGGAACGCGAGAGATATCTGAAGTTTTATTACTCCTTATAAAATTAATTTGGTAATAAAATTTGGGACGGAGACTGTGAAAGAAAATTTAAATTCTTGATTTGAATAGTTTTTCGTATTTTTCTATCAAACTTAAAGCACCGGGTGCAATATTTTTCATGTTTTTAATTTCATCATAAGTGAAATAGCCAACTTTTTGACCCTCATATATTTTTATATCGCTAAGCTTGGCGTCTGTGTGCGCAAAAAATATGTACCCAGTAACTGTATATTGTTTATCATTAACAGTTAATAAAACGTCTATCGTGTCTATTTGTTTAATGTTGTATATTTCGATATTTGTTTCTTCAAGAATTTCTCTTTTAAGCGCATCTACGGGTTTTTCGCCTTGCTCAATTCCCCCGCCCAAAAGACTCCAACAGTTTGGATTGGGAATGTTAGGAACGTTATCCCTTAATACGAGTAAAAACTTGTTGTCTTTAGAATTTATTATAAACGCTTTCGCGCCGTCGGTTGGTATCATACTAAAAAAATTTAAATTTTCTTTCACTGGCCGTCTCGAAGCTACGGGATCGGAACCGGATACTCGTTGTTAACTGATGTATATGTTTTTCTTAGATTTGCGAATGCAAATCACTTTTAAAAAGAATTTTATTTTATTATTACGTCGCACATAGCTTTAAACTCTTTTGACGATTCAAAATTTTCTCTACGAATTATAATTAAGTTGCCATCTCTTTTTATTGCCAGTTGGTTAAATAAATCATCAAGTGGTCTCTTGTCAACTTTAATGTAAGCCTGATAACCACCTGGAATGCGAAAAACTGAAAAATTAATATTGTCTATTTTTGTACGATATGGGCTCATTAAGGATTTATCTGCAATATCTTGGGGGAGTTGAGCTGTTTCAAATTTAGCAATAATAAACGGAAAATCATTAAACTCGCCAATATCTTCTTTTATAATCATTTCTTTGAGTGTTTTTTCGTAGTGTTCTCCTAGATTAATCAAGGAAAATTCCTCACGTGAAGTAATTGACGCCCTGTATAGTAGTGATAAAAAGAACATTTTTAATTTTGAATAAATAACATTATTCATTAAATAGGCTTGGTCAGAATTTGGAAAAGGGACAATTTTTTTTCGTGTAAATGCACTTATTGCATAATCGTCATATTTTCCAAGATTATTATCACACTCTATGCATAGAATTTCATTATCATAATAACCAGTACGTATTCTTTTTGGTCTACTTTTTCCATTTGATGAAAGAAATGCACGGTTGTCATCTTTTGGGTACATATAACGAAAAAATCCTTTCGCTAAAATGTGTGACTCAGCTAATTTATCAAATTCTTTTTCGCACAACTTACATTTCATACGAGTCAAAATAAAATAGTAAACAAAATTTTTTTAAAAGTTAGGGCGAGTTCTCTCCGCAGGGCCGCAGACCCGAAGAAGTGACGAGGCCGCGTATCGCGGTGTTGTTTGATGTAAAAAAATTATTTTATCTCTCTTTTTTTATTTCTATGATCTACAATAAATACTATTCCAAATAATGGAAAGATGAATCTTAAAATTAGAATTAAAAAAATACAACCAGGATTCGGGAGGAAGCTCCCCACATCACATACCGGGAAAAACCAAGAATAGATTGATATTAAAAAACAAATAAACGGTATTCTATCATAAAAAAATTTTAACCTGCTTGTCATAATTTTTTATTTTACACAACGGCCGCGGGATGAGCTAACTTATTGCTGTTTATTTAAAAATTAGTTAAAATATGTTTATTAACTTCTTGGTACCAAGCTTTGTGTTGGGAAATTAATTAATTCAAACAAGGATCTAATTGAGAAATTTGCCAGGGAAAGGCGGATTCGTAATTTCAGCCAAAAGACCGCTGGGGCTTACTTGTATTATAACAGGGAGTTGCTAAGGTTTGCAATGATAAAACCTTTTATGTTTAATTGAATTATGCTTGACCTTAAAGAAGAAGAAAATTTATTCACGCTGGGGTATAGGTTCGTGGGCGGACTGGACGAAGCCGGACGGGGGCCTTTAGCCGGGCCGGTCGTGGCCGCCTGCGTTATTTGCGAACGCGATCATAAAATCAACATGGAGATCCTTAAAGACGTAAAGGATTCGAAAAAGCTCACGGAAAAGAAAAGGGAAAAGCTTTTTGGACTTATCCAGGAGAATACTTATGAGGTCGGCGTCGGGACTTGCGACCAGGAAACCATAGACAGAATCAATATATTCCAGGCATCGCTTTTGGCCATGAAAAAAGCGATCGGCGTGCTTAAGAATAAGCCGGAATTCATAATGCTGGACGGAAAATTTCCGATTCCTAATACCAGCTTAAAGCAAAGAGCGATCATCGGCGGAGATAACCTTGTTTTTTCCATTGCCGCCGCTTCAATAATAGCTAAAGTCACGCGCGACCGGCTTATGATCGCAAATCACAAAAAATATCCGGAATACGGGTTTGATAAGCACAAGGGCTATGGAACAAAATTCCACATGGAACAATTAGCGAAGCACGGCCCCTGCCCCCTTCATCGGAAAAGCTTTGAACCAATAAGGAAATTCTATAACAATACAGATAATATTTTAAAATCTCCTTTAATCCTTGTTAATAATAAAAAAATTAACTATAATAATAGTGTAATCAAGGAGAATTAACAATCCAAGTTTTTATGTATAATATCACTGGCGGGGATAAATTATTGGACGTTAAGGTGATTTTAAATAAAGCGGAAATAGGCGAAGGCATGAAAGTGGCCGATTTAGGCTGCGGCTCGACCGGGCACTTTGTTTTCCCGGCCTCCTCTATGGTCGGCGAGAAAGGACTTGTGTACGCGGTAGATATATTAAAAACCGTACTGGAAACCATTAACCGACGGATAAAGTATGACAACGTAAAGAATATAATCACCGTTTGGAGTAATATTGAAACATTCAAGGCCACTAAAATAGAATCTGGAAGCCTAAACGTCGCTCTTCTGGTTAATACTCTTTACCAATCCCACAAACGGGCGGAAATAATCCGCGAATCAGTCCGGCTGATAAAAAAGGGCGGTAAACTCATAATTGTTGAATGGAAAAATATCGCTCTGCCCTTCGGTCCCCCGGCAGAAGAACGCGTCAATAAAGACGCATTAATAAAAAGCGGCCCTCGCTTAGGCCTTGAATTTGAAGAAGAATTTTTTGCCGGACATTACCATTACGGACTTATTTTTACAAAATCATAATTAATTATAATCTACCTAATTTATGAGTAATTTTTTAAGCATAAAATTCTGGCTGAACACCAGACCAGAAGCACTTAGTACGATTTCGTTTAAAGTATTCGTTATTTTTATCGGCGCGATGCTGGTCGGCGCCTTTATTTCCTATTTAGTAAAGAATCGGAAAAAGAGCCTTTACACGAAAATATGGCAGAGGTTCAGTTCTTTTTTTCTGACGAATTTTTTTCTGGGATTGATGTTTTTATTTTTTACTTATGAATTGATTCCCTTTTTATCGGCCAGAATACTGGTTTTACTTTGGGCAATCGGCATGCTGGTCTGGTTCGTCTTTATAATGCGCCACATTTTAACTATCCCGAAGATCAAGGAAGAAAAAGAGAAAGAACAGGAATTCAAAAAATACATACCATAGTAATTTAAGCTTATATCAAGATTATTTAAACAGCAGATTTTTCTGCTGTTTTTAAAAAACGGATCATCGTTATGATGAATTATAAACAAAAAATCGGACAATATGGCGAAGATCTGGCCGTAGAATATTTAAAACGAAAAAAATATCAGATCATCAGTCGGAACACTAAAACCAGCTATCAAGAAATTGATATTATCGCTAAAGTAAAAGAAAAAACCATAATAGTGGAAGTAAAAACCCGGATTTCGGGCGCACCGGGATTAGCCGAGGAAAATTTCAGCCGCCGTAAAATAAATAATTTAATGCGGGCCCTTAAACTCTACGCCGTAAAAAGCGATATAGATCCGGACGAAATTCAACTTGATCTTATAACCATCGATATTAATCGTGTAAATAAAAGAGCTAATATTAAGCATTATAAAGACGTTTTTTAGTTATCCGGAGGTTATTAACAGGACAATAGTAGATAATATCGCCCAAAGTGGTTTAACTAAAAATATGATTATTACACAGCCTTATCCACTGAAAAAACAGGGTTAAACACAGCCTATGAACGGGTTATGTACTTGACCCTAAGTATAGCACGGAGATAAAGTAGAAATACCGATAGGATCGGTTTTTTTAAATTCAGAAAAGGCGTGATTTCATCAGATTTTTGCGCTAGGGTTAAGGGGGCGTTTTGTCGGGTTTTCCTGATTCGTTTCCCCTTAACCCTAGCGCGTTATCTTAATATAAAATAATTTAAATACGAGACAAGGCTAAATAAATTCAAGGAGGCACGATATCTATGTTGCGATATGGCAAATATTTTTTTATTTTAATGTTTTTAGGGTTAAGTCTTTTTCTGATAAATCCGGTCGAAGCAGCGGATAATAGCGCCGGAGCGGTACCGCCGGCGCCGACGCTTATCGGGCCGGATGAGTACAAAAAAATAGGCCGGGCAAAACCAAAGATAACCGGCTTAACAAAAAGCGGCACCGCGGTTTATATTTATATCGACGGGATATATAACGGCCAGACCGGAATTCTTAAGGACGACTCCGGTACAGCCGACTTCGCCTATGATCCATTCCTGAATTTAAGCGTAGGCGAGCACACAGTCTGGGCCGTTGCTAAAGACAGCCGGGGAAGCAAGAGTCAAATATCAAAAACCCTCAGGTTCTCCATAGAGCTTCCGTTCCCCGCCCCGACGCTTTTTAAGCCGGTGGTTAACAGCAGTACGAATTTTGAAAAACCGTATATCATCGGATTGGCGAAAAATGATTCCAGGGTTAAAATATTTATTGATAAAAAGTTTTTCGGGGAATTTGACGTAAAAAACCATAATTCAGGTACAACCGATTTTGCTTATTTACCCTTCTTACCTCTTACGGAGGGCCGCCACATGGCGTATAGCGTAGCAACCGATAAATCAGGCAAGGAAAGCGCGTGGTCGAATATCGTTTATTTTACCGTCGGTCGCCCAAAAGAATCATCTGGCCCCATGGTGGCGGCGGCAGAGTTTGAATTCCCGGATGATACCGAAAACACCAACCCTGGAAAAGTTTCCGAAGCGGCCGCGTCCGAAGAAATCGCGGAGATCGAAGCCTTGATCAACCGGGACGCTGAAAATACCGATTCGACGGGGGCGATAAACGAAAAAGAAGAAAGCCAGGGAAAACTTAATTTAAACGCGATCATATTTATCGTATTTTTACTGGCCGTGATCAGCTGGATATTCTGGGTTAATCGCGAGCTTATAAAAGAAAGAAGAGAAGCGGTAAAAAACGATTCCGGAGATTAATAAAAGTTTATATAAAAGCCCAATCGGGCCCCTTCTTTAAGCCTAAAGGACCCTGTTTCCAAGAAACGGGGTCCTTTATTTTCCGGAATTGTCAAAAGGGATAAATAATAGTATGATAATAGAAGGTTTTTCTTTAATTTTTATGATGAAATTTAAATTAAAAAAAGCGATCAATTTGATTATAATTGGCTTTTTTCTGTTGACGGCGTTTAATCCTGTTTTAGCCCAGGACAATAAGGTTTATCTTTATTTTTTTTATGGCGACGGCTGTCCGCATTGCGCTAAAGAGGAGAAGCTTTTAGATAAGCTGGAAGAAGATAATTCCAATATCATAATTAAGCGCTACGAAGTCTGGAAAGACCGGGATAACGCCAGACTTTTATCCAGTATCGCCAAAGAACTTAATTTAACCGTTTCCGGGGTCCCCTTTCTTATTATCGGCGACGAAACTGTTTCCGGATATTACAACGAAGAAACCACGGGCGCTGAAATTAAGTCGATAGTTTTTGATCACATAAAAAACGGCTGCAACGATATCGTAGCGCCGCTTCTTAACGATCTACCCGGTCCGGACAACGGACAGTGTATCCATGGTTGCGACCCGGGAGACGCGGAATGTATCCACAACTGCGGTTGCGAGACCGACGTAAAGAAAGAAATTCCCGATCGGGTCAATATACCGATACTGGGAGAAGTCGAAGTAAAAAACCTGTCTTTGCCGCTTTTAACTTTTATTATCGCCGCCGCCGACGGCTTTAATCCTTGCGCGATGTGGGTGCTTTTGTTTTTAATCAGCCTGCTTTTGGGGATGGAAAACAAAAAACGGATGTGGATACTGGGAACGGTTTTTATCGCGGTTTCCGGCGCGGTTTATTTCCTTTTTCTGGCGGCCTGGCTCAACCTCTTCCTGTTTTTAGGTTTTGTCACCTGGATCAGGGCGGTCGTCGGCTTGATAGCCCTCTTAAGCGGCGGCTACCATCTTTATGATTATTACCGCCACCGGGACGGAACCTGTCGCGTTACCGATAATGAAAAAAGAAAAAAAGTTTTCGATAAACTGCGGACGATAGTGTTGGAAAAGAAATTCGTATTGGCTTTATCCGGAATTATCTTACTGGCCGCGGCCGTTAACCTTGTCGAACTCGTCTGCTCCGCCGGATTGCCCGCGGTCTATACCCAGGTAATCGCCTTGGCCGGATTGCCGTCCTGGCAATATTACGGATATCTTCTTCTTTATATACTGATCTTCATGCTGGACGATCTTTTAATCTTCTTTATCGCCATGTTCACCCTGCGGATGAAAGCTATAAGCTCGCGTTATACCCGCTGGTCGAACGCGATCGGCGGCATTATTATGCTTGTTATCGGGCTATTGCTTTTGTTCAAGCCGGGATGGATCATGTTCGGATAGCTCCCGGTTAAATAAAATTTAACAAAGCCGCGAAAAAAGCGGACACAAGCGTCACATGAAAATAGTTTTGGAAGTAATCTTATTTATAACCGGCGCGGCCGGCATGATCTTCGAGATCGCGGGCGCGCGGGTATTGGCCCCTTACCTCGGAACATCGCTCGTCGTTTGGACAAGTCTTATCGGGATAATCCTGGGAAGCCTGAGCCTGGGTTATTTCATCGGCGGAAAGCTGGCTGATAGGCGCCAGGATCTAAAAGTGCTGGCGGCGGTCCTGGGGGCCGCGGCTTTTTTTATCGGATTAACCGCCTCCGGCAAGGATTTATTTCTGGTATTACTGGATGGGATGGCGTTGTCCATCAATTCAGGAAGCATTTTGGCGGCGATAGTCCTCTTCGCGCCCGGAAGCGCGTTTCTGGGAATGGCGACGCCTTACGCGGTTAGGCTTAAATTGCGGTCGCTTGATCAAAGCGGCGGCGTGGTCGGACGTTTATACGCGATATCCACCATCGGCAGTATCGCCGGCACATTCGCGGCCGGTTTTTGGCTTATTCCGCGTTTCGGCACCACTTTGGTTCTCTGGATTCTCGCTCTTATCCTGGCCGTAACCGCTTTAATGATCTCCGGCCGGCGTTTTTGGATAGAAAAAATTTCCATACTGGCCGTAGCCTCGATCATATTTTATACCGGCAGTCTAGCCGTAACCGCTTATCCCGGAATGGTCGATGTTGACACGGCTTATAACCGTTACTGGATATACGATCGGGAACATAACGGCCGGCCGATCAGAGTAATTAAAACCGATCCCTTCGGAACCCAGGCGGCGGTTTATACGGATAATCCGGACGAGATGGTTTTTGATTATCTTAAATTTTTCCACGTCGCGGAGCATTTTAATCCCCGGGCGGACCGCGCGCTTCTCGTTGGCGGGGGGATATTCACTTTTCCCCGTGATTATATTTTAAGGAACCCTGATTCGGAAATGGACGTGGTCGAACTTGACGGCAGGCTTATCGACTTGGCGCGGCAGTATTTTTATTACCGGGATGATCCGAGAATCGAAGTCTTTAACGAAGACGGCCGCATATTTTTAAACCGGAATAAAGCGGCCTATGACCATATTTATCTTGACGCGTTTAATTCCCATATTTCGATCCCTTTCCAGTTGACCACGCGGGAGGCGGTACAAAAAATCTATGACTCACTGTCCGATGACGGCGTGGTTGTTCTTAATTTGATCTCAGCCTTCAAGGGCGATAAGGGAAAATTCCTGCGGGCGGAGCTGGCAACCTACAAAGAGATTTTTCCGCAGGTATTTCTGTTCGCCGTGCATAAAGGCAGCGATCCCGCGGAGCGGCAAAATATTATTCTTATAGCCACAAAAAAAACGGAGAAAATATTTTTTAATAGCGACGACCGGGAAATCAACGATTCTTTAAAAAATATCTGGACGGAAGATCTTGATTCCGACCTGCCGGCTTTAACCGATGATTACGCGCCAGTCGATTTTTATACCAAAGAGATGATGTTTAAATAATCGCCGGACCAGTTGGGAGGCGGAATGAAAACCGATCGTTGTTTTTTTTGCGGAGCGCCGCCGGGCCGGAACCAGGCAGGCGCGCGCCAGCCGCTTCGATGCGAAGACTGCCAAAAAATAATATGCGGCCGATGCGTCGTCTACGGACTCGATTGCGTGGCGCGCTGCGAACGCTGTTATTTTAAGAAGTTTAAAAAAGAAACAAAAAAATAAAAACAGAACCGTTCCCCAGTGAACGGTTTTTTCGTGTCTTGACAAAAAATATTTATATGATATAATTTAGATAGTTGTCTAAATATCTAATTATATTAAAATGACATTAAGTAAAACCATGCACGCCCTAGCCGATCCGACCAGGCTTAAAATCCTCGAGATACTTAAAAAGAAAGATTCGGGCGTTTCAGAAATCGCTAAAAATTTTTCTATTACCCCGCCCTCTTTATCGCACCACCTTAACATACTGAAACAGGCCGATCTTGTCACTTTTCGGCGGGAGGGCCAAAACCTCATATACTCGCTTAATTTAAGCGTGTTCGAGGAAGTGGCGGAAAAATTAATTAAATTTTTTAAAAAATAAAATCATATGAATCCTATCAAACCTACCGTTAAAACCGAAATAATCCCCGTTTTGGGTGTGGCCGCGGCCGTAATTTCTTCTTTTTATTTTTATGCCCATTTTCCGGAACGCGTGCCGATGCACTGGAACGCGGCTGGCGAGATCGATGGCTGGGGTTCGCGCTGGGTCGGAGCGTTCTTGATTCCAATCGTTATATTAGGAATGTATTTATTATTTTTAGGAATTCCCTACCTTGATCCGAAAAAGGACAGGTACGAGCAGTTTCGAAAAGTATATCACGTATTCAAAGGTTTTATCGTGACGTTCATGGCGATTATTTATTTTCTTACCTCTTTTAGCGCCTTGGGGGGCGATATTAATATCGGATTATGGGTGCCGGGCATGGTCGGCGTTTTATTTATTTTGCTTGGTAATTATATGGGCAAGATAAAACCTAATTGGTTTATGGGGATCCGCACCCCCTGGACCCTCTCCTCGGAGGAGGTCTGGAATAAAACCCACCGGTTCGGAGGAAAAATATTCATGCTGGCCGGACTGGTTTTCTTGGCAATGAACTGGATGCCGGTTTCCTGGCGCGCGCCCCTCTTTATGGCCGACATGATCTTTATTTTATTGGGGACGGTGGTTTATTCTTACGTTGTTTATCTTTTGGAAAACAAAAAGAACCGGACAAAAAACAGCAACAACACTAAATATTAAGCGAGAAGCATATGCGAATTACAAGCGCGCAAAATCCGAAGATCAAAGAAGTAATAAAATTGCGCAAGGCAGGCAAGAGGCGGGAGGAAGATCTTATAATAGTCGAGGGAAAAAAGGAAACGGAAATGGCGTTGGCCGCCGGATTAAAACCCGAAGCGTTTTTTTTCTGTCCGGAATACGGGATGCCGCCGGTTTTTCCAGCCGGAATCGAACTTTTTGAAACTACCCCGGAAATATTCAAAAAGATTTCCTTGCGCGAAAATCCGGACGGGTGGCTTATGCTGGCCAGGCCGGGATATTTAAAATTGGGCGAGGTTCGGTTATCCGGGAATCCGCTTGTGATCATTCTGGAAACAGTGGAAAAACCAGGCAACCTGGGCGCGATCCTTCGAACGGCGGATGCCGCCGGAGCGGACGCTGTCATAGTAACCGATCCCAAGACCGATATTTACAACCCGAACGTTATCCGCGCCAGCCGGGGAACCGTTTTTGCCGTCCAGACAGCGGTTAGTTCCGCTAATGAGGTTATGCACTGGCTTAGAAAAAATAAAATAAATATTTTAGCCGCCGCGCCCGAGACTGACATGTTCTACACGGAACCGGATTATCGGGGACCGACGGCTATAGTCATCGGCGCCGAACACGAAGGTTTGAGCGAAACCTGGTTTAAGGCGGCCGATAAAAAGATAAAAATCCCGATGAAAGGGAAAATCGATTCGCTTAACGCTTCCGTAAGCGCGGCTATCATAGTTTATGAGGCGGTCAGGCAGAGAGAAAAAAAGTAAATTATTTTTTAACATAAAACCCGCTCCAAAAACGAGCGGGTTTTATAATATTATGCTTAAGCGATATTTTCGCGCGGGCGTTTGCCGTACCAGCTTAATTATTATATAATTAAGTTATAATTTATTTAATAATTTATTATTATGGAAAAATTAAATACCCTAAAAATAAATCGATTATTGTTCGGAACGCTCTTAATGGCGGGTTTTTGTCTGGTTCTGCCGATATTGCCCGCGAACGCTCAGGATTGTTCTAAATCCATAACGGTTATCGCCCGCGATACTGACGGGAATTTCATTCCAAACGCGAATTTCAGCGTTTATGAGCAGGCGGTGGATGTTGACGGCCTCCCTAAGCCGGGCAAGCTCGTGGGATCGGGAAAAACGGATGCCCTCCTAGGAAAAGGCACGGTAATTTTCCAAAGTCCGGACGCCGTTAATTACGCTTTAAAAATAAACGTTGTCAATAAGGACTTTACGTCATTTTATTATTATAATGAGATCATTCTTGATTGCGGTCAGTCCGTGGAAATCACGAAAGTGCTCTCGGCTCTGAAATTCACGCTACGCAATACCAACGGCAACCTGCAAAAGAACCGAAAGTTTTCTTTATACACGCAAAGGAAAGACGCTGATTCCGAACCCATTAAAGAGAAAGAGGATCTGGTGGCGGCCTTTGATTCTTCGGGGGAAGGGATGGTTAAGATCTATCTCCCGAGCGACGATCAGTCAGTAGACGGCAAAACCGGCGGGATATTCGTGTTTGAATCGGGAGACGATAAATCCGGCGTTTATACCCAATATGATATTTACGCCAGCTATGAGCACACCACCAACATCAATTATGTCTATAGCGACATGAAGCTGGTTTTTCGCGATTCTAATAACGTATTTTTTCCGGCTAACACAAAAATCAGTATTTATAAACAGGAAACGGGAGTTAACGATGAAGACAAGATGGGGACGCTTGTCGGGACAGTCGTTACGAACGATAAGGGTGAAGCTGTTTTTGAATATCCGGCCGGACGATATATGGCCCGGATCACGGGAACCGATAAACAATATATTTATTTCCTTGATCTTTATATAGCGGACCAGAAGCGCAAAACCTATGAGTTGACCACGGCCGAGGACCAGGAGCTAGGAAGCGGCGCTTGCGCGGCGGCCTCAACCCTTACGCTTATTACCAGGGATTATCAAAATAATTTGATCCCTGGCCTGAGTTATGAATTATACGAACAGATCGAGGATGCTAACGGAAAATCGGCGGCCGGAACCAAAATTAAATCCGGCAAACTCGATTCTAACGGCCAGGCTACGGCGGTCTTTAATCCGGATCCGCGAAAATTGTACGCTTTAAAAATTTATGACAAGAACGCCAATGTCGGGGATTACTGGTTTATGGACGAGATCCGTTTTATTTGTGGTCGGGACAAGGAGATCGTTAAAAAACTGCCGGTTATTCAGGTAATTCTACGGAATGCCGACGGAACACTTAGGAAAAACCAAAAATTTTCCGTTTATACGCAGAAATTCGACGTGGACGGCAACCCGGTCAAAGAAAAAAAAGACCTGGTAAGTTCGGCTTTAACCACCTCGGAAGAAGGGAAAGCCCTGGTTTTCGTCGCGTCCGCGCATCCCCACGACAAGAACAAACGGGGCGTATACGTATTATCGGTAAGCGGAGGCGGCAAGGTTGAGTACAATGAATATAATATTATCGTGCCCGCTTATCAGGATGTTTATCTGGATTATACCTTAAGCGATATCATCGTCAAACTGACCAATCCCGCGGGATCGGCCATCAAGAATAAAACGATCAATTTCTACGAGCAGATCCAGACGCCCTCGGGAGGAAAATCTTTGGGTAAATCCCTGGGTTCGGCTAAAACCAATAATGAGGGCGCGGCCGGTTTCGCTTATCCGGCCGGAAAATACGCCTTCGTAATATCGGACGATCTTAAGCAGAATATTATTTTTTGGGACACGGAAATAAAGAACCGGCAACGGACGGGAAAAACCCTGGTCCCTAATTTAACCAGGGTGGGCGCGGTCGGTCCGGACGGGGCCGCCCTGCCGTCCAACAGCACGATATCGGTTTATGCCCTGGAAGCGGACGAAAACAACAATTATTATAAGGGCAAGCGCTTGTCGACCGTAAAAACAACGGATAAGGGATACGCGGAAGCGATAATTTCTCCCGGACCATATCTGTTTACGGTTACTTTTAATAAAACTGAATATGGTTCGGCGCTTTATATAGCCAACGGCGAACTTCAAAATTTAACGATTAAAACTGTAAACGAGCAAGCTATTTCCTCTGGGCAGAAATTTTCGCCGGCAAAGCACGTGAACGCCGGTGGGATGGCGTCTAAGCTTAAAGGCAGGATTTTACTGCAGGTAGAATCGAAAGGCGAGGCCTGGTACGTGAACCCGGATAACGGAAAGAGGTTTTATATGGCCAACGGCGCGACGGCTTATGAGATAATGCGGCGTTTCGGGCTGGGTGTTACAAATGAAAATCTAGCCAAGATACCGATCGGTCTTGACCGCAGGTTCAACGAAACCGATTCGGATAAAGACGGCGTAGCTGATAAGATGGAGGAGGCCCTGGCAACAAATCCGGCAAACCCCGATTCGGACGGCGACGGTTATGATGATTACGCCGAGATCATGAACGGTTATAATCCGAAGGGATCGGGACAACTGCCGCCGGATTTCGGATTAAGCGATCGCCTTAAAGGGAGGATCATACTGCAGGTAGAATCCAAGGGCGAAGCCTGGTACGTGAGCCCGGATGACGGGCGACGCTATTATATGCAAAACGGGGCCTCGGCTTACGAAATCATGCGATTTTTAAGCCTGGGGATAACGAACGACGATTTAGGAAAAATCGAAGAAGGAAAATTGGATTAAGAAATATCGAACCGCGGCCCGCCAGGGCCGCGGTTTTTTGATTCGATAGCGGAGCCGTAATCTTTTTTTAATAAATATTCATTAATATCAATAAAGCAGGAATTTATAATAAATTAAGGAGGTGGATCATGTTTAAAATAGTTCTTTTGTCGTCATTCGTGGTTCTTTTTATGTTAACTTCAGAAACGCGGCCAGCCGAATACGTCGTTTTATCGGGGGATACGGTTAATAGTATCGCGGATAAACTCGGAACCACTCCGGATGCGTTAAAACGGATTAACAGCCTGGATAAAAGGAATTATATCCGGGCGGGGCAGACACTTAAATATGTTTCACGGACGGACCTTGAGGAGGCGCTTGATTTTTGGAAAATTGAATTTTCGAGAAGACTTAAAAGTCCTGATTTAACCAGGAAAGAAAAAAGGAATCTTGAATACACGGCCCGGGAAATCGAGTTCTCTTTATTTCGCGCCATTAGCAGAGAAAAACCCAAGGACATAGATCATCGTTATGTATTAGATAAAGAAAAAACAGCCGCCGGTTTGTTTAAAAGGTGAAAACGGCCGTAATTCGCTTTTCAGGGGAGAAAAATCTCCCCTTTTTCATTTAAAATTTGTCTTTCACGGTTTGTTCGTATATAATAAAATAAGCGTTAATCGTTAATTATTTTTAGTAATTTACTCGGATGGATTTAATTACTTTCGGTCAAAGACCTGATATTTTCGCCACTAATGAGATAGAGATAACCCCGGAATTCCGGCGGGCTTTGGATCTTCTTGAATACACAAAAGAAAATATATTTATTACGGGCAAGGCCGGTACCGGCAAATCCACCCTTCTTAAGCATTTTTGCGGCCACACGGGAAAGAAAATAGTGGTATTGGCGCCAACGGGCGTCGCCGCTTTAAACGTCGAAGGAGCGACCATTCACTCATTTTTTCAATTTCATTTCGGACTGCTTGAGGGCAGAAATGAAGAGATCAAGCGCCTGGCCCGGAAGTCAGAAATATTCCACAATCTTGACGCGGTCGTGATCGATGAAATTTCGATGGTTAGAGCCGATCTTATGAACGCTATCGACCTTTCTCTCAGGAAAAATATCGGCAATGACAGGCCTTTCGGCGGAAAGCAGCTTATAGTCTGCGGCGATCTTTACCAACTGCCGCCGGTCGTGGCGTCTGACGAAGAAAAAAATTATCTTCTCGATCGTTATGGCGGAATATATTATTTCTGCGCTCCGGTATTCCGGGAGATAGATCTTAAAAAAATCGTTTTAAATAAAATTTTCCGGCAGACGGAAGACGACTATCGTAATATTCTGGAAAAGATCAGGGAAAACTCCCTCTCTCCCGCCGACCTGGAACGCCTTAATACGCGTTGCGGCATATGCCAACCGTCAGAACCGGTTGTTACTCTGGCAACCACTAACGCGATCGTGGAACGCATAAATACTGGCAAGCTTAACGAGCTTAACGGCCGCGAAATGGTTTACGACGCCTTGGTCAGCGGCGATTTCGGCGCCGGGGATTATCCGGCGGATAAAACTCTCCGCCTGAAAAAAGGAGCGCAGATAATGATGGTAAAAAATGACAGCGGCGGAGAACGGCGCTGGGCCAACGGCTCTCTGGGCGTAGTTAAAAATTTCGGAGCGGACTACGTGGAGGTGGATATAAACGGAGCTTCTTATGTTGTTCTAAGCGCGGAATGGCAGATTTTCGATTATACTTACGATCGGCAACGGGAGAAAATAGAAAAGCGAACCAGGGGCGTTTTTCGGCAATTTCCCCTTAAGCTCGCGTGGGCCGTAACGATCCACAAAAGCCAGGGTAAGACATTCGACCGGGTAATCGTCGATTTCGGCCGTGGAGCCTTCGCTCACGGCCAGGCTTACGTGGCCCTGTCCCGCGCCCGGACCTTTGACGGGCTTTATCTTAAAACCCCGGTCCGGTATAAGGATATTATTCTGGATGAAGAAATAAAGACGTTTCATGGGGATAAAACCGAAGTTTTGTAACCAGAACTGCTTTAGCGCTCCGTTCCTACGCGCGTTATTCGTCACATTATTTTATTATATTTATTTATAAAAACATGACCAAGGAAAAACCCGGCGGTTTTCCCGAATCGCCAAAACCGAAAAAAGAAAAAATTTCCCGCCCTGGAGAAAAATTGAAAGGCTTTCGGTCGGAATTATGGCAACGGGCAAAAAGCGTATTAACCCGCCTAGGCTTCGATCTGTCGGCGAGAGAAACCGTCGGTCTGGAGAAAGAAACGATTAAAAAGATTAAAGAAATAAGAAACAGGAATGAAGAGGATAAGTTTTTAGACCTTGAATTGGAACGCGGCGGCGAAAATCTCAGTCTGCGCTTTGTCGGACAGGTTGACACAAAATATGATCCGGACAGGGAAAAGGACTATGTTAAATGGGACCTGACGCCGCGGGAAGAGGCGGAAAGATGGCTTAATCGGGAAATATTGGTCGGGGAAAAGATCAACAAGTTCTTTTCGGCGGGGACGATCTCAGCCGATTCATTGGTCGAATACAACCGCAGCCGCAAGGTCGGCGAGATGTTTCTGCTTAAAAAAATAAAATCATCGGAAAAGGAAACGGAAGAATACGGGGAGGCGGAGGGCCGTCTTCTGGGGCAGACCCTAATAAATCTTCAGACCGTCCTGAACGCGACCGGGATGATAAAAGAAATTATGGTCGAGAACGGCATAAAGACGAAATTAGAAATGGAGCAGAGGGTTTTCGAGGATTATTTCGATAATTTTGATGGCTATATGGACAACTCCCGGGTAATCCTGGACGATTTGAACAGCGAAGACATAAAAGAAAATTTAGAAGCGCAAATGGTAAAATACCGCGAGACAATAGAGGCCGGGCAACTTAATGAAGATGAATACGCCTTAGTCCACGGCGACGTAAATTTAGAAACGGCGCGTTTATCGGCCGGCAGGATGTATTTAAGCGACTGGCGCCTTTCCGGCAAGACCCAGAATCGGGAATTGGCGATCGTTTACGACCTGGGAAACGCGTTTAATAGCGCGATAGAAAATTTTAATACGGCCGCCCAAGCGGAGGAATTCATCCGTGGAGCCGAAAAAGCCGTTCGGGAGCACTATAAGGATCAATCAACCGCGGAGGCGGTTATCCGGCTCGCTAAACTTCGTTCATTCGCGATGATTTTAAACGATCTCGAAGGAGAAAAAAAGGATTTTGTCCGACAAGAACTGGGAATATAATTAAAACACACATCATAAAAAAGAACCGGGTAGAACCCGGTTCTTTATGTTAATACGAAATATTTAGTTAGAATTCATTAAATCCACGTTACGCAGGCCACGCGATCCCCTTGATCCTTGAAGCGCATCAGGCGCACGCCTTGCGTGTCTCGTCCCGATTCGTTGACCGTAGAGAAGGGCAATCGGATCACCTGGCCTTTTTCCGAGATGATCACTATGTCGCGTTCGTTCATATAATCCGTATTGACGACATAGGCGTTTACCAGCTTGCCAGTCTTAGTCGTTACTTTGGCGGTCTTTATGCCGGACCCGCCACGACCTTGCAGCTTATAGTGATCCAAGGGGGTGCGCTTGCCGAATCCCTGTTCCATTATAGATAATATCTGGTATTTTTTCTCGAATTCTTTGTCGCTTCGTATGACCCCCATGCCGACGACCGAATCGCTTCCCTTAAGCCTTATTCCGCGCACGCCGGCGGCGCCTCGTCCCATATCGCGGACATCCTTTTCTTTAAAGCGAACCGCCTGGCCTCCGGCCGTGATTAGCTGGATCTGGTCGGAGCCGCTGGTCGGTTTCGCCCAGATAAGCTTATCGTCATTTTTTATTTTTATCGCGATCAAACCGGAACGGCGGACATTAGAGAAAGAGCTCAGAGCGACTTTTTTGACCAACCCTTTTTCCGTGGTAAAGAAAAGATAAGCGCTTTCGGTTAATTTATCCAGAGGCAGGGTTGAAGTTACTTTTTCACCGCCGGCCAGCTGCAGGAAATTCACGATCGCCTGTCCCTTGGCCGTCCGCGTGGACGCCGGTATTTCATAGGCCTTCAACTGGAAAGCCCGTCCGCGGGTCGTGAAAAAAAGAATATCGGAATGAGTCTGGGTGGTGAACATGAATTCGACCATATCCTCTTCTTTGGTCGTAAGGCCGATCACGCCCTTACCTCCCCGTCCCTGAACTTTAAAAGTATCCGGAGTCATCCGTTTTATGTAGCCGTCCCGGGTCATAAATACCACGGCCTCTTCATTAGGCACCAGGTCTTCGACTGAGAAATCACTGACGCCGTGGGGAACCACCAGCGTTCTTCTGTCGTCGCCGTACTTTTCACCTAATTTTGCGACCTCATCCTTGATTATGTTCTTTATTTTAGTTTTGGATTTTAAGATTTCCTCAAGCTCCTTGATTATTCTTTTCTTTTCTTTCAGTTCTGTTTCTATCTTCAATCTTTCGAGGTTCGCCAGCGTTGAAAGTTTCATGTCAAGGATCGCGATTACCTGTTTTTCCGACAATTTAAATTGCTTAATGAGGTTTATTTTGGCCGTTTCCCTGTCCTTGCTAGCTTTTATGGTTTTAATGACCGCGTCTATCTTATTTAAGGCGATCATCAAGCCCTCGAGTATGTGGGCGCGTTCACGGGCCTTGTTAAGGTCGAATTGGGTCCGGCGGCGAACCACAACCTCACGGTGCTTTACGTATTCTTCCAGAGCCATCTTAAGGGTAAGCACTTTCGGCTGAAGTCCATCCACTAAGGCCAGGATGTTCACGTGGAAAGTTTCCTGAAGCTGCGTATGTTTATATAAACCATTAAGGATCTTTTTCGGATAAGCGTCTTTTTTAAGCTCTATCACTATCCGGACGCCCTCTTTATCGGATTCGTCGCGCAGATCCTTAATCCCCTCCAGTTTCTTGTTTTTTATAAGATCCGCGATTTTTTCAACCAGAACCGACTTGTTCACCTGGTAAGGTATTTCCGTGATCTCGATCCTGAATTTACCGCCCGCGTCCTCGATTATGTCCGCCTTGCCGCGGACGACGATTCCGCCCTTGCCGGTGGCGTAGGTTTGCATGATATCCTTTTGGTTGTAAATTATGCCGCCGGTCGGAAAGTCGGGACCCTTGACGAATCTCGTCAGGTCTTCGGCGGTCGCGTCCGGATTGTCGATTAAATGGTTAATCGCGGCGGTAAGCTCGCGCAGGTTGTGGGGCGGGATATTCGTGGACATGCCCACCGCGATTCCAACCGTGCCGTTCAAGAGCAGATTCGGCAGTTTAGCCGGCATAACTAACGGCTCTTTGTGTGAACCGTCGAAATTAGGCACAAAATCGACCGTGGCTTTTTCGATATCGAAAAGCAAATCTTCCGAAATAGGGGACATTTTCGCTTCCGTATAACGCATGGCCGCCGGCCGATCCCCGTCCATTGAACCGAAGTTTCCCTGGCCGCGTACGAGCGGGTAGCGCAAGGCGAAATCCTGGGCCATGCGGGCCATTGAATCATAAACGGCCGTATCGCCGTGCGGATGATATTTACCCAAGACTTCTCCGACCACAGTGGCTGATTTGCGGAATTTGCCGCCGGCCCTGAGGCCTATCGACCACATCGCGTAAAGTATCCGGCGATGCACCGGCTTTAAGCCGTCGCGCGCGTCAGGGAGGGCGCGGGAGACGATCACGCTCATCGCGTAATCGAGATATGACCGGCTCATTTCCGCGGAAATGGGCAGGGGCTCGACGATTCCGTAGGAGGTCTGCTGTCTTTCGCTCACTATAAGATTTTTAGTTTCAGCCGAAGGAGCCGATTCGGAATTTTTTTGTTTTTCGGCTTCCGGCTCTTTGGCGTCGGTTTTTTTCGATTCTTCCAGTTCTTTGTCTGTTTTACTATCCGGTTTTTTACTAATTTTTACTTCGGGTTTTTTTGGGTTTTTTTTATCTTTAGCCGCCTTAGGAGCGGTTTTCTTGATTTTAGCCATTTTATTTTAGTAATATTAATAATTAAAACAGGGATGATTATTGTTGCATCTTTCCTTCCAATTCTTCCAGTCTGGTTTTTAATTTTTTAATTTCTTCTTCGGCGGCCTTTATATCGATATCCGTTGTGGTGGCGCGGACCGTGGTGGTGGCAAACGCCTCTTCGTTTTCAAGATTAGGAATGGCCGCATCTTCTCCGTTGCCGGAAGGATCAACCGTTTTAATGGTTTCGAGATCAGCTTTCAGTTCATTCATTTTTTCCGCTATTTCTTTGGTGGCCGTTTGCCACTCGGTTAAAATCGCGGCTTCGGCTCCATCGTTCATGGATGCTGTTTCCCGGAATATCCGGCCAGTGTTGCGGACCCAAAAGAAAGCGATAAGGATCATGAAAAAAATAACCCCGCTCCAAAGTATAAGATTCTTGTCCTTTTCAATATTTTCAGACAGTATAACGCTTGGTTTAGGTTCCGTCGGTATATTTTTTGATGTAATCGCTTCTTTAATTAAATCGTTATCCGTTAAAAGCGAAGACGTCGTCGGGTTGGGTTCGATTTTTTTCACCGGCGGCTTTTTAACCTTGATCTTCAGGGCGTGCTTGGTTTTTACCGTTTTTTTATGTCCGGCCTGAACGGCCTTATGAATGGTTTTTTTAGTTTTGGCGGGCATATTTAAATTTTTATTATTAAAGAAAAATCACCCCCAAATAGTGTGAAATATGGTTTTATTGTACCAAAAAAATGGAAAAAAGTAAAGTATTAAAAATGCGTAAAAATTATTTGAAATAAGTCAAAATTTAGTCTTTGAATTGCCAAAAAAGCGAAAAAAAACTATAATAGTAAAGAGAGGTTTGACTTAATATTTATATTTATATGAGTCTGGTAAATTATTTTATTTTCGGCATAATTTTTGTCGCCGTCATTGTGGGAATTTATGCCTACAACAAATTAAATTAAGTGAAAAAATAAAAAAAGACGGAGAAATCTCCGTCTTTTTTTATTTGATATTCTTACGGTTTTAGTATGACCAATTCCACGTCTTCCTGTGGCAATTCTTTTTTAGTTATTTTCAGTTTATCTTCGTAGGTAGGTTTAAGTCCCATTTCCTTAATAAATTTATCGACGCCATCAAGCTTCATTGAAAGTCCGGGCAAAGCATAATGCATCGGTATGATTATTCTGGGCTCGATCTGGCTTACTATTTCAACCGCCGTTTTCGCGTTAATCGTGTAAATTCCACCTACCGGAATAAGCAATATGTCGGTGCCAACCATAAGATCAAGTTGCTTACTGTCAAGAATATGCCCCAGGTCGCCAAGGTGGGACACGGAAATATCATCAACCTCGATGCGGAAGATTATGTTTTTTCCTCTTTCTTTTCCCCGTTTATCGTCATGATCGGATTCGGCGCCGGCAATGGTAATGCCTTTTACGTCATATTCCCCGGCCTGGTCGATTATAAAAGGGGTGCCGCGCAAGGCCTTTACGTTGTTGTGATCGGCATGATCGTGGCTTACCGTAACGATGTCCGATTCGAAACTAGGAACTTTTAGTCCGGTCGATTTATCGAACGGGTCAGTGGTGATCGTTATGCCGTCAGGACCGACCTTGTTTTGGATTTTAAAACAGGAGTGTCCGAGCCAGGTTATGAACATATTTATTATGATGCGAATCCGCGAATTATAAGAGAATCTACGAATCGCGGATTACGCAAGTTAGAGAAGCATTAAAAGTCGCTTCACGGTTGAACTTTAAGTATGTTTTTATTTTAGACAAAATATTCTAATTGTCAATAGTCAGCGGGAAAATAATTTTTCAAAGTCATCGATTTTAGCGGCTGTTTTTTGGCGGTTATTTTTTTTCGCTTCCTTTCCGGCGCTCTGTTTATCCTCCTCGTCTTTTTTCTCTTCTTTTTCATCGTTTTCGCCTTCGTCGCCGTTTTCATCGTTTTTATCATCCTCGTCATCATTATCATCGTCGCCGTCTTCTTCGTTTTCGTCTTCATTGTTTTCTTCATCTTCTTCTTCATCTTCCTTTGATTCCCGATCCTCCTCTTCGTTTTCGTCATTATTTTCATTTTCCTCTTCCGCCTCTTCCTCATCTTCCTTGAAAACGACGTCATCGCGGCCCTCATCATCCTCGTCTTCGTTGTCGCCGTCTAAGTAGTTATCCGGTACCTGCGCCTCCGCGCGGTTATGGAGAGCGACCCCGGAAACCCCGCGGCTTTCCATGGCGGCGTATTGTTCTTTGGTTATAAGGATCTCGCGCGGTTTGGCGCCGTTAACAGGACCAACCACGCCGATCTTCTCCAGCTGGTCTAAAATACTGGCGGCCCGGGCGTAACCGATGCGTAATTTGCGTTGCAGGAGGGAAGCGGAGGCTTTGCCCATGTTTATTATGATGTCCCTGGCCTCGTGGAGCATGTCATCATCGCCCTCATTGCCGTCAAAACCAAAACCGCCCGCGCCATGCGCGTTCTGTTTATCAGTAATACTGTCCACGTAGTTGGTGAGGTTGGCTTTTTTCTTTACGTAAGCCACGATCTTTTTTATTTCATTATCGCTTACATACGCTCCCTGCAAGCGGACCGGCTTGGATAATTCGGAGTTAAGGAAAAGCATGTCGCCTCGTCCCAGAAGTTTTTCCGCGCCCAGGGAATCGAGAATCGTCCGCGAATCCGTGCCGGAGGCAACTGAAAAAGCGACCCGGGCAGGCATGTTAGCCTTGATAAGGCCGGTAATAACGTCCACGCTCGGACGCTGGGTGGCCAGGACCAGGTGGATGCCCACCGCCCGGGCCATTTGCGCCAAACGGATCACGCCGGCCTCGATATCGCGGGCGGCCGCGACCATAAGGTCGGCCAACTCGTCGATGATAAAGATTATATATGGCATTTTAACGGTGGCGCTTTCGTTATAACCTTGGATATTCCTCTTGCCGTGTTTCGCGAGAATATCGAAACGACGGTCCATTTCGTTTATGCACCACTTAAGGGCGTTAATCGTTTTCGGCACCTCCGTGATAACTTCGGTCAATAAATAAGGGATTCCGTTGTACATCGGCAATTCGACGCGTTTAGGATCGACCATGATAAATCGAAGATTATCCGGATTATTCTGGAACATCAGGCTCACTATGATGGTGTTTAAGCACACTGATTTTCCGGAATTGGTCGCGCCGGCCACCAGAAGATGCGGCATCTTCGTGATGTCATCAAGCCAGGAACTTCCGGCGACGTCTTTGCCCAGGGCCAGCATTAAATTATTTTTTCTTTCTTTGTAGGCTTTAGCGGAGAGAATCTCTTTTAAGGAAACGATCGCTTTCGCCTGGTTCGGCACCTCTACGCCGACTAAGTGGCGGCCGGGTATCGGCGCCTCGATACGGATGGGGTGCGCGGCCAGCGCGAGCGCCAGGTCGTTCGATAAATTCGTGATACGCGACAACTTGACGCCTTCTGCCGGACGGAAGGTGTATTGCGTGACCGTCGGTCCGACGCTTACCTCGCCCATGTCCACGGTAATGCCGAAATTTTTAAGAGCTTTTTGGATGATGTCTTTGTTTTCATTGATATTGCCGCTGGTCGGTTTTTCTTTTTTATTATCAAGAAGACTCAGGGGTATGTTCATTTCTATATTAGTGGGTTTCCACCATACGTCATCAGCCCCGCTGTTTTTAAGGGGCGCGGCTTTAAAGGAAGCGGGTTCCTCTTCCTCCTCTTCCTCTTCTTCGCCCTCTTTCTCTTCCTCGTCATCATCCTCTTCCTCTTCTTCGCCCTCTTTCTCTTCTTCTTCTTCATCATCATCATCTTCTTCTTCATCTTCTTCTTCACCTTCTTCCTCTTCTTCGTCTTCTTCGTCTTCTTCTTTACCTTCTTCCTCTTCTTCATCCCCCTCTTTCTCCCTTGATCCGAATAATTTAAATAATAAAAAGTTAAGCGGATAAAGCAGTTTAGCGATTAAACTTTCCCGGCCGAAAAGGCCAACCAGGGTAGTATTGAATAAAAGCAATAAGGAAATCACCAACAAGACGATAGATACTAAAAACGCGGCGATAAATCCCATAAGTTTCAATAATATTCCGGCCAGATAATAACCGACATAACCTCCGCCAAAGCCCTCCTTGAGACCGATCGTCCATTGATCCGTTTCCACGAACAAAAAAAGCAAGGTATGAAAAGACAGGACAAAAACAAATAAACCGAGATAATTTCCGCCTCGGATCTCGAATCTCTCTTCGTCATAAAGCATATACCCCCAGCCCATGAGAATTACCGGAATAAGCCATTTTCCCCAACCAAAAAGGGAGACCAAGCCGATTTTCAGGTATATTCCCAAAAGACCGGCCAGATCAAAAAGGCTTAAGGCTCCCAAGGCGCCTAAGGCCATGATCAATACGATAAAAATACCCTTTTTCGTATCCGGATCAAGCTCCAGCTCAGGTAGGCGGGGCAAGGAAATGTAATCCATGATACTTCTTTTTCTGCGTCGCATAATTTTTACTACTAAAAAATAAGGTAAACGTTACCTTGTATTATAGAATTATTATAACATATTACGAAGACAAAAAAAATGTATTATAAATATGCCAAACAATATTTTGTCAGGGTTTACCTTTTTTCTTGAAAAATTCACTATAATAAGCTATGATTTAGGTAAAGTAACTGGTTTTGTATGAGTATAGAAAAATCAAATTATCAAAAAAGGGCCGATAGCCACTTAAAGGTCTGGGAAGACGAGATGGCGGGATCGATTAATCGAAGTTCCCGGGAAATGGGTATTTACGACCGGACGAAAATCGAAGGAAATATTAAATCCTTATCTCGGGAAATTGCCAGTAAAAAAGAACTGGAATTTTTAAGGGAACTTAAAAGAGAAAATCCCGAAGCCGGGATTTATCTTGTCGGCGGTTCGGTCCGCGACGCGATTTTGGGACGTAAATCAAAAGATGTTGACTTGCTTATTAACCGGATTGATCCGGTCGTGGCCGTTGAAATTTTATCCCGTTACGGCAGGGTCGTTTTCGACAAGAACCCTAATGCCGATTTTTCAGCGCTATCACGCGAAGAAAAAGAAAAACTCCTTAAAGAAACTTACGGAATCATAAAATTCCTGCCGCGCGACTCCGAATCGGAAGAGCTTATTGATATCGGCTATCCTCGCCTAGACGATTATACCGAGGCCGGAAGATCCGGCGTTAGCGGTATTAAAAATGACGCCGTTTCCATTACCGATCCGAACTTGCCGATCACGGAAGACTTAAAAAGGCGCGATCTGACGATTAACGCGATTGCCGTCAATCTTTTAAACGGAGAAATAGCGGACCAACACGGCGGCATCGAAGATATTATAAAGGGGCGCATCAGGGCTGTCGGAAATCCGGAGAGGATACTTAAAGAAGATATGTCGCGCTGTTTTCGCGCCATCCGTTTCGCCTGCGTTTTCGGCGCGGACATAGAGCCGGACCTAAAAAGAATAATCAGGAAAATTTTCCGGCCGGCATCCAGGGGTTCGGCGGAAATTTACGGGAATGAGCCGGAGAAGCTTAAAAAAATAAAAGCCCTGGAAGAAGATATCCGCGCTGAGTTCGGAATAAGAACGGACAATCTTCCTCTTTGCCTCCAGGTATTTTGGGATAAAACGCAGAATAAAGCCCGGATGGCTGTTGCCAAAGAAGCGATGGGCTCGGAAATAATGAAAGCGATAAACGCGGACCCGGTTAAATTTATCGAGATTATGGATGAAACCGGAGGCCTGGACGTAGTATTGCCGGAAGTGGCCCGACTCAAGGGTATAACTCAATCCCCTGAACATCATCGGGAGGGGGATGTTTTTCGCCACACCATGATGGTTCTACGAAATCTGCCGCCGGACACGTCCTTTAAGGTTAAGTTAGCCGCTATTTGCCATGACTTGGGAAAGATTGAAACATGGAAAAAGAACGAGGATGGCGGCGTTTCCTTTAAGGGCCATAATCGTCAAAGCGCCGTATTAACGGAACGCCTGGCCGACAGGTTCAGGCTAAAAAAGAACCTGAAAGAAGACGTGCTTTGGCTGGTTCAAAACCACATGGAGCCGATCCTGGACAACGTCAGGTCCATGAAGAATAGTACGCTCGAGAAAAAGTTTTTAAAATCGGACGATTTGACGGATGACCTGATCACTCTCGCCCGCGCCGATTCTCTGGGATCGATCCCGGAGAAAGGCGCGCCGGGTACTGAAAACGTCGACTATTTTGCCGCCCGGATAAGCGAGTTAAGAAAAAAGCTTAGCGTTGGCGGGCGCAATATCCCCCCTATCGTAACCGGCGGCGAATTATTAAAAATGGGATTCGAACCCGGTCCCCGCATAAGAGAGATCCTGGAGGCGGTCAGAGAAGAGCAATTAAAAGGCGGAATCGATCAAAAAGATATTTCCCTTAAGTACATAGACGAGATCATGGCGAAGAAAGACTCCGAAGATTTCATTAACGCGTGATTTGTCGTACCAGGTGATATTGACTTTATAACGGTTATAATATAAAGTGAAGATAAGATAAATTATAATAAGATCCTTTTTATATTAGGGCTTGTCGGCCTGTAACTCATAAGTCAAGCGCTTTAAGGAGAGGCGCTTTTTTATTTGGCGATTTGCATTTCAAATTGACAGAATTATTTCCGGGCGCTAACATTAAAACAGTAAACTACGTAGGCACTTTAAAATAAAAGGCCAGGATAAAAACGGTTTTCGCGTTCGCGGGGAGGACTAAATGAAACTATTCAATCGCATGATAACGGCTTCCCTGGAGATTTTGCCGGAGTCATTGGTTAAACCCCTGATATATCCGCTCGTGGCTAAAAATTATGTCGCCGGACCGACGATTGACGACGCTGTCAGGCGGACAAAGGCGGTTAACACGCGCGGAGCTGAAGCCACGATTGACCACCTGGGCGAAGAAGCTCGGGACAAACGTGAAGTTGAAGAAAATATCAGGATATACAAGAACATCATCCGTGCCATAAATTCAGAGAACTTAAGGGCTGGTATCGCCATTAAGCCGACTAATTTCGGATTGCGCTTCGATCCTAATTTCAGCCGGGAAGCCATGCGCGAGGTTATCGCGGCCGCTGCCGAGAAAAAAATCTTTACCTGGATAGACATGGAGAATTCATCCACCACTTCCGCAACGATCGATTTTTACCTGGAGGCCCAATGGGAGTTCGGCGATCTTGTCGGTATGGCGCTTCAGGCGTATCTGCGGCGCAGTTTATCCGATATATGCTACATCAGGAAGAACGTCCATTATGGCGCTCCCCATATCCGTCTATGCAAGGGAATCTACAATGAAGCGCTTGCCATAGCCATTAAAGAAATGCCGCTTATCAATCAGAATTACTATATGCTTCTGGATAGTTTGTTTTCCGTCGGCTCTTTTGTCGGCATAGCCACGCACGATTCCGCCCGGATAAGCGAAGCCCGCCAGCTGATTAAAAAATACGAAGCGCAAAAAAGATGCGAATTCCAGATGTTATTGGGCGTGGAAGATCCCCCTCTTTACAACCTTATCAAAAACGGTAATCGTGGATCGGTTTATATTGCTTTCGGAGTCAAATGGTACGGTTATTCCCTGAGGCGGTTTAAGGAAAATCCGCGAATCGTCGGCTATATCCTGGAAAATATGCTTAAGAATCGTAAGCAAAAATAACCCATTGCCAGAAGGAAAGAAGCATGCATCCCGATAAAGATGAGCTTGCCGAGCTTGACGAGATCAACCGAAAATACAACGACAAAGAAAAACCGAAAATCAGGCAACTAGCCGAATCCGAACGCGCGGCCGCTCCCGGGAAATTCCGGGCGGTGGTAATAAAGGGAGATGAATATTTCCAAATTGAAGAAGACGCGCTTAGCGCCGATAACGCCGCGACCATCCTGACGCTATTGTGGTGGTTTGACGAGGAACAGGGCGAAGGGGAAATGGCCATTTATAACGACCAGGGCGATCGGTCGGACATATTTTTTTAAAAAAACAATCCCGAAATTTCGGGATTTTTTATTCTAAAAACCGTCAAACGCTCTTACATATTACACGGACTTCTTGACAAATTTATAAATATTTCCTATTATTTAGTATTCTATATAATTAAAAAAATATTCCGCTCTTTATTACTAAAATCACACAGGAGGATCGCGATGTCAAAAGAAGGAAGGCTCACTCTTTTCCAAAGATTAAATTACTTTATTTCAGGACAATTATATTTAACACAGGAACTCAAACGGGCCATCGGGTGGTCTATCGTTACGGCGGCCTTAGCCGCCTTGTTCTGGGGAATATATTATTCTACTACGGGAAAATACTGTTTTGAGATGAATATGTATTTCTTCGCTCCATGGATAAGGGAATCGTACCCCTGGCTCCTTAACCGTTTCTGGGATATTGTTTTCGCTCCGTTCGTCGTTGGGCCCGCTGTGTGGTTATATGAACATCAAAAAACACATGATCTTGTCGGATTTAATGTTTTAAACGTGCTTTACGGGGCCTTGTTGATTTTGGCCGGGATATTACTTAGCTATATGTATATTGTGTTATTGTTGGCAACCGTGCTCGGACTGGGGGGTCTCGGCATATTGATTATTCGGTTCTTTATAAAGGGGGTAAATGCCGTCATAGATCGGTTTTAGTTAAAAATGAAAATCAGAGAGACAAATGCTCTCTCTTTTTTATTGATTTAAAAACCGCCCGGCGGCGGTTCTATGCGCGAGAATCGTTTTTACTTCCGTATTTGCCAGGAGAGGACGAAAAATTATCAAAAGGCAGTCTCTCTTTCCGGCCGCCGACTTTTAAGGCGTGATTAGCGCGGAAACCGGACGGTGTCCGGTAGCCCGGCCGCCCGTTGCGATTTCCGACTTTAGCGTGGTTTTTCATGATAAAAGAATTTCGTTCACTGATTAAAACGTGGGATTTATATTATACCAAGGAAAAACCGCGCATACAAGCGATAAAGCCGGGCTATTTTAAAAATAAACAATTATTTTCTTCCTAACTTTACAAGTAGTCCGACCAGGACCGCGATCACCGTCCCCGCGATAATAAGAAGGTAGCGGAAGAGCTCGAGTTTTTTGTCGCGGGCGGAGAGTTCCCATTCTTTGCCGGGAGCGATCTCTCCGAGCACTTGTCCCGCTTCTTCGACCTCAGTTTCATCAGCGGACGTTTCGATGTCTTTTTTTACAATATCATCCGGAAAGCGCGGCATAAGCCTTAAACCGGTTTTAACGGCGTTTAAAATTCCGGTTACGCTTGCCCGATCGCCCTCTTCGATCGTCGCGGCCTCAATGCCGCTTCCCTGGCTTAAGAATATTTTTATTTCGTCCGTGCCGTCGTCCAAGAACAGGGACGAGCCTTGCTTTTCCACGATTTCGCCCGTGACCGCGACAAGGCTGCCCAAAAAGCTTTCGTCGACCTCGGCGCAGGCGACGTTTTCGGCTTTCGGTTCTTCCCGGCGTTCCAGTATTTCCATGTCGGCCGCCTCTTTTGTCTTTAAACGTAATTCGCCGTTCGTAATCGCGAGCTCCCCTAAAACAGCGATATAATCGCCGATGTTAAAGCGGGGAAAATCCTTTTTATAATTATATATCTGGATACCGCCGCCGTCTTCGCCGGTTATATAGAAATATTGCGTTCCTAAAACGCCCGGCAGGACCGCGATAACCCCTAAAACACGCAGGAGATCACCGGCTTCGAAATTTTTCGCCAGGACCGGCGTGGTTTCAATGATATTTTTATCTTCCGGTTCCGATTTAACCGCCGTCCCGGCGGATATTCTGCCCGAAACTTCAAAAGCGGTCGAATCGGACAGGAGGATAACGTTTTTGCCGTTTGGCGTCGGCGCGGTCGTCCAGAACCATTTATCGTTCTCCCCACGGGCATAGGCCTCGCCCGCGCCCGCTTTTCCGTACTCGACTTCGTCGATTGTTCGGCCGCCGACATCGAATAAGCGCACGAAGTCGCCGCCGTTATTAAGGGCCAGACCGCTCTCTTCCCGTCCGACGGAAACGTAAGCACTGCTCGCGATCCAGAAATCTTCCTTAAAGGCGTGCGGCCGGCTACCGTCTTCGCCGTCATCGAGCACCCAGTTAAGCAGATTCACGCGAATCCCGCCGCGGTTATAAAGTTCGATGAACTCCGCTTCATCCCCGCCGTCCGGATCCGGCAAAAATTCGTTAATGATAATATCGGGTATTTCTTCGGACCAGCCTTCCGTTTCAATTCCGGGGAAAACGGCCGCTTCCGTCGGGATTATTTTAATGGGTTGCTCTTTTTTTGCTTCGTTGGCGCCGTCTTTGACCGTCAGCGTGACGTTAAAATCACCACTAACGAAAAAAGTATGCTCGGCGACCTTAAGGCCGCTTTTTGATCCGTCGCCGAAATCCCAAAGAAAATCCAATTCGTCATTTTCGGCATCAAGCGTGTCGCCGCCGTCGAATATCACCGGTTCGCCCGGATACGCTTCGGACGGCGCGTCGAAATCGACTGTCGGAGTCTCGTTTACCGGCGAAAACTCGTTAACGCGGCCAGGGGTGACCAGCCGGGTCCAGGAATACTTCCCGTCCTCTTTCCGGCTCCAGCTTTCGCCCGGGGGCGAGATTTTATAGGTTAATTTCTGGATAATGCGGTTGTCAGCGTTTTTAAAAATTATGCTATCCCCGTCGTTATCTAAAGCCAGAAAGCTTTCTTCGCGCCAAATCGTCAGACAACCTTTAGATTCAAGAATTTGTCCGGCCATAACAAATTCCCGTCCGGAATCATCGGATAGGCTCCAATCGGAAAGATCAAGCGTTGTTTCGCCCGGATTATAAAGCTCGATGAATTCCCCGGATGGACTGCCCAAGGGCGCGGGAAAGACCTCGGAAATAAATGGTTGTTCTTCGGCTTGAGGCTCCTTAGGGGCGGTTGTTATAATATTTTCCTCTCCCCGCGTTATCGTACCGGTCAGGATAAAAAGAACGCCGTCCCGCGCCAGGCTTTGGTTCGCGCCCGGCGCGGGAGAATTATCTTCCGTATTGCCGTCATCCCAATTACCGTAAACGACTTCGTCGATGAGGCTCCCCATTGGACCCAAAAGCCGCAGGCTATCGCCGCTGTTATTGAGGTTGCCCGCGATATCTTCTTTAACCAACATCTCCCTTGACCCGATAATTCCCTCGAGCTCTGTTTTCCGCTCGCCGCCGTCAAGGAGGGTCCAGCCGGAAAGATCGATAGCGCTATCGGAGGCGTTAAATAATTCCACCCATTCCGCTTCTCCGTCTTCGGGCGCGGTCATTAGCTCGTTTATGATGATATCGCCCGCTTTATATTCGTGCCGGACGGAGCTATTTTCTTCGAAAGCGGCGGTATTCCCTTCATTTGGAGTTTTGTCAGACGTTTCCGGGTCCGTTGCCGGGCAATTCACGCAAATCAAATCCTTAAAGCCGTCGAAGGTGGATTGGCCGATTCCCGGCACGTTCATAATATCTTCGATCGCGGTAAAAAGCCCCACGCTCTGCCGATAATCGATTATAGAGAGCGCTTTGGCCGAACCGATGCCGGGCAGGGAATCTAATTCTTCCAAAGACGCCTTATTTATATCGATTGGTCCGTCCGACATCGCCGACGGGCAATAAAAAAATCCTATCCCGAACAAAGACAGGAGTATTATGGATATGGTTGTTTTCATATCATATTTTATTATAGACCTTTAAAAAACCTTTCCGGAGTCAGTGAAGAGCGCTAAAAATGGCAAACACGCAACACTTGAAACAGCGGACGCGGGAAACTAAATTCCCGCGCGGACCCGTTCGGTGTTGCGTGTTTTGCGCGCTGGTTTTATTGTAACACAATGGTCATGAAGAAATCATAAAAAAAATATAAATTTTTCATAAAAAAAATATAAAGAAAAACTAAGTTTACAAAAATAATTTTTTAGGTGTTTTATTAGCTAAAATTAAATATTTAAATAATTATATAGCCCACTACCTTGCAATACATAGTAATCTGTGCTATACTGGAAATATAAATAATTTAGCAAATATATGAAACCGAACCTGGAAATCAACACGGAAAACACAAAGGCGCAAATGCGCAAAGGTATACTTGAGTACTGCATATTGCTCGTGATATCCCGGGGAAAAGTTTATTCGTCGGATATATTGCGGGCCCTAAAGGAGGCGAATCTTATCGTGGTCGAGGGAACGATCTACCCGCTCTTGACGCGGCTTAAGAATTCCGCGCTTTTATCTTATGACTGGGAAGAATCGCAGAGCGGCCCGCCCCGAAAATATTATTCCCTGACTGATACGGGGCGGAAAACGCTTGAGCAGTTGACCGCCACCTGGCGATCGCTTCGGGGGTCGATCGAATCGCTTACGGATAAATTCATGGACCAGAAGGATAACGAAAGCGCCCGCGATCTCAGTAAAATCACTTTTTTGCGTAAATAAAATACACATATGGAAAAAACAATAAACATCACTTTAGGCGGCCTTGTTTTCATCCTGGAAGAAGACGCCTATGAAAAGCTTAGCGCTTATCTTGAATCTATCAAGAAACATTATCAGACCCCATCGGAAGGCGAGGAGATCGCCGACGACATCGAGTCCAGTATCGCCGAAAAATTCAGTGCCCGCGTAGACGCCCGGAAAAAAGTCGTTACCCTAAAAGACGTTGAGGAAATTATCGGAATTATGGGTACGATCGAAGAGATTGCCAAGGAAGAAGAGGAAATAGACGGAAAAAAAACAGATAGCCGCGCTGAAGGCGACACGGAAGAGCCTGCTAAAAAAAGACTTTACCGCAACTCGGACGATATCGTGGTGGCCGGTGTCTGTTCAGGATTAGCCGTTTACTTCGGCGTCGATCCGATTTTTGTCCGCCTGCTTTTCATTATTTTTACCTTCTTTAACGGTATCGGCATATTGGTCTATGTGGTTCTATGGATGATCATGCCGGTCGCCAAGACCGGCGCGCAAAAACTCGAAATGCGCGGCCGGCCGGTAAATCTTGCCGAGATCCAGGAGGCGGTTAAGCAGAAATCAAAGATGATCGGCCGGGAGGGTAAAGAGGCCTTAAAAAAGATCAGGAGCGACAAAAGGTGGTATCAGGTGCTTAACTTTCCGATTCGCGTGATCGAACGGATATTTCTCGTCTTTAAAAAAATCATCTCTGTCGTTTTTCCGGTCCTAAGTATTTTTTTCGGAGTGGTGTTCTTATTGGCGACGCTGGCGGCTATTTTAGGATTGACAATAGCGCTCGGGGCCATGATCCTCCATATCGGTTCTCCTTTCATACGTTCCGACGTGCCGCTTAACGAACTTGCTTCCGACCCGTTCTATTACCTGGCGACGCTTTCGATATATTTTACGGTTTTCGTGCCTTTGGTTTTCCTGTCATTCCTAAGTATTACCATGATCAGGCGAAAGAACGCGTTCGCGCCTATAGCGAGCGGTATTCTGGTCGGCATCTGGATGCTATCGATCGTGGGGAGCGTAGTCGC
The DNA here is from genome assembly GCA_043801965.1 of Candidatus Falkowiibacteriota bacterium. Classification (GTDB taxonomy): domain Bacteria; phylum Patescibacteriota; class Patescibacteriia; order Patescibacteriales; family UBA12075; genus XYA2-FULL-47-19. The sequence goes on along the minus strand of JAZDLN010000029.1, from coordinate 29,973 downwards.
GGCGGGCGATCTCGTACCCAGGTTCAAAACATGGATGGAAGAGACGGCTGTTCGGGAAACCGAAACCAGGAGTTTCGATTACCGGGATTTTTCGAAACTATATTTAGGAGGAAACACGAAAATAAAAATCCGTCCCGGAAGTGATTTTTCGATCGTTTTAACCGGACGCGGATCCGACCTGGACCGTCTTGAATTCGAAATCGAAGAGGGGCAGCTGCAGGTTACGGAAAAATCCGTACGCCGCGGCGGTTTCTGCGTATTCTGCTTCGAGCGGGAGATCAGCGGGGAAATTACCATGCCGAGCCTTGAATCCTTTGTCGGCATAAATAGAGCCAAGGCCGATATCGCCGAGTTTGCCGATAATCTGTACGTTAGTCTGGGTGAATCGGCGGAAGCGAAGATAGAACCCGAAGGGCAAAGCATAACCGGCGTTTTAAGCGGCGTATCCAGCCGGCTCGAGCTTACCGGAGAAGTAGGCGCTCTTAATATTAAAATGGATGGAGGCGCCCGGCTGGAAACAAAAGATATTAAGGCCGACCGGATCGAGATTGCCCAGTCGTCCTGGTCGCGAAGTGAATTTTCCGGAAAGGCCGCCGAACTTAAGGCTGATCTCGAGAACGGCAGCCGTCTGTCCGCTTTCGGGTTATCCGCGGACAGAACGCGAGCGAGAGCTTCCGATTATTCCCGGGCTGAGGTTTGGGGCGTCTCTTCCTTGGAAATAATTTCCCGCGATCAGGCGGAGGTTATTTACCGGGGACAGCCGGAAACTTTAATTAAAAAAGCGGAAGACGCGAGCCGGATCGAGGAGTGGGAAGATAATTCCGACTGGCCGGCGGAGGAGGAATTCGAAACGGACGCTATACCCGCTGAGGCGGATAAGATGGTCCCGCCGCCCGCGCCGGACGAACCTATTCTTTCGGTAACCGCCCGATAAGCGATTTATAGACAATGAAATACAAAAACACCTCCCCCGGGAGGTGTTTTACGTAAGAAACCTTACTCTTGATTTTTTTGGCGGGATATGTTAACTTATACTATCCCGCTTAAGAATCGGTCTTAATGCGGGATGTAGTTCTTTTTATTTTCACTAGCCGGCTTACTAGCGCTGGCGGCCTCGACGGGTTGCGGCGTGGGAAAATACCGGCCAAGCGGAAGGAGAGTAACATGAAAAAAGCGGATGCCTGGAACATCGAAACGCATTTTCGGGAAAAGGTAATCGGTAATTTTTCGGTAATGGGTCTGCAGGGAGCCTTAGATCATCATCGCCATACGGATGATTTGGGTGTTATTATGAAAAGCGGAATAAGAAGAAATAATTATAAAAATTGGGTCCGGGACGGTCTTACTGGAGAATGCGGCCTTGATTGGCTGCCGGAATGCTTTAAGGATATGGCCTACGGCTCGATCCTTATGCTTATGCGCTGCGGATATACATTTAAACAAATCAGCGAGGCCGCTTCGAAGGTGCCCAAAAAGTATAAATCCGATCTGTCAGCTTTCGAAACGGGATTTTGTTGGCAACCGGGTGTTATTTTTCAAATAGATCTGAAGCAGTTGTTTTCAGGGAGTTGTTCATTGCCTGATCAGGATGGTTTATTCGATTCCAAAATCGATATCCAGTCGCTTCTTAATGCGATAAACGAAGAACCGCTTAAAGCGCGATTGGTTCTTTTTCCGCCTGATGGTTTTTTGTATCCGTATAGTAGGGCAGAGGGTCTGTATAGCGATCATATCAAAAAACTAATAAACCGTTTTGAAGAAATAAGGCTTTTCTGTACGCCTGAATACGCCACCCTATCACAAACAGCCTTCCTGTTCTTCTCGAATTTCGCCGGTCATAGTTACGCCAATGGCCGAATGTTGCCGGCCCCCGAGAGCCACAGATCGAAGCGTAACGTATTCATCAGAACAGAAACTTTTTGCGAAACCACTGAAACAAAGGCGTGGCATGAGATCGTATTGTTTACGTGTCATCATGAGCTGAATCACAATAAAGCGACTATTTGCTTTAAAAAACATTATGAAACGCGTAATTCGCCCTTTGAATATTACGGATTACCGTTAATGGTAATAAATTAAAACCCAAAACCCGGAAATCAATTCCGGGTTTTTTATTATCTAAAGCGTAACCTTTTTAGAAAACCTTGTCTTTCGGTTCGAAAAGTTTTTTTAGCGGTCGAGCCTCGGGTTTCATCAGGGCGATGTAAATAAATATTTTTTTACCCTTTAAATATCTTAGCGGTTTATTATTTATCACAAATCGGGCTATAGTTATCCGCAAAAAAATTATAGCCACCATTAAAAATATAAAACGGTAAATCTTTAAATATGGATGCTTTTTTTACTATGTTGAGCTCGTTGTGCTTATAAACAAGGTTTATGTCCTGTTGCGCTTCAATGTATAATTTTTTTTCGTTTGCCAAGTCTAGTATTTCTTGTTTTGTTTTAAGATAATCTTCCATGATAATGTGTTTTGTCTTAATAATAACAGAAGAAGACAGGGGGTTAAAATCAAGTTCATTTAATGAGTCCTGAATCCGCTGATTATTCTGATGTCTGGCGGTAAATTCATTATGGGTTTCGTTTTGATCTTTGCTTTGTATGTCCGCCACCTCATGCATATTCTTTATTTCTTCAATATATCCGTTTATCTCTGATTGGCTGGCCGCTGGTTCAAAGAAAATTTGAAAAGACAAAGCGTTATTAGTCAAACAATAATTTTTTGCTGACAAATATGAAAAAGATTCGATTATCAAAAAACACCCAAACAAAAAAATTATAATGATCATTATAAGTTGCTTTCGGTTTTTCATAATAAAAACAATCGCTAAACTTTTTTTAAACGCGTTGTCTGATCTCTGATTTCGGCTCCCTATATTTAAGATAGACAACCGTAACGGTTAGGCTCGCGAATAATTTAATCGCGTTGCCGATAATAAGCGGCAGGCTATTAATTTTAATTCCGTAAAGCAACCACATCGCGCCGATCGCCAGGATCATAACGTACGTCCACAAAGATACGTCCTTGGCCCGTTTAAGCTTTATGATTTTTATCGCCTGCAGGAGCGGATTAAACTCCAACAACGTTGAAGCGATCAGCATTATTTCGAGCGGTCCGATAGTCATATGATTTAACTTGTTTTTGTGTGTATTAAGTAAAACTATCCCCGTATTGAAGCGCCGCACTTAAAATTCTTGCAAATAGCTGGCCTGTCAGAATAAATTTTGCACAAATTCCGGTCGTCTAAAAACTTACAAACTCTTGAAAGCATCAGGGATTTAGTTTTTAGGGAGATCTTGATCCTGTCGGACCAATACAATCCCCTGCAACATTCGCCGCAATTACAGCACGTCATAATGTTTTAATGTTTGTAATTAAGATATTTTCACGGTCAACGCTTGATTATTATTGCTCTGGTAATTTATCGTACCTTTCGTTGTACCACTTAAAATATTCTTCTCTGAGTTTGCCAGCCTGCCTTTTTGACGGGGTAACGTTTTTTTCCGCACAAAAATCAGCGAATTCGTTCATTAATGAGATTTCGTGATTATTCAAATTTTCGATTTGAAAATTTTGTTTCGTTATTTCCCGCTTTTCCTTTGCCAGTCTTTTCTGTTCTTCTGCCGGCAAGGCGTTAAACATTTTTATCAGATCTTTAATGTTTTCTGTCATATAATTTTCTATAATAGATTACTAAAATTGTAAAAATCAAAAGCCTTTGCCTGTCGCGTCAGACGCTTGTTTTAATTAATGTTTTAATTCTCTTTTTATTAACGCCGACGCAATATTTAACGCCTTGATCCGGCGCGTGAGCAGGGTGTGCTGAGAAGTGCCTCGCGTTAGTTTGGGAAGTACCTTCTCGCATTTGCCGATAGTTGAGGTTATCGCCCGGAGAGCCTCTTCTAATTCTTCTGTCGTAAAATTATCCATAAATATAAATTACTTTATAATTTTACACCAATATCTATAATTTCCGCAAATAAAAAGGCGCATACACACGGCAATGAACTATGTTTTTTGATGCGACCGCGCTCGCGGTTAAAGAAAAATTTTTCATGCCCGCAATACGAAAAAAACCCCGAAGGGGCGTTCGATACTCGTCATTCGTCATTCGAAATTTACTGATGCGTCGCGCCGTGGAGGGCGGTAAAGACGAACTGCGTGATCCCGTAGGCGGAGAGGACGATAATAAGGCCGATGGTCGCGTTAGTGAGTACCTGCTTCGCCTTATATACCTTCGGTTCGTTCCCGGCCGAAGTCATCCAGAGATAGCCGCCGTAAATAATAAGGCAAAGTAAAATAATCCCGAGAAGCGACAAAAAAACGCCGATGATGGCGCCGATGATCTCAGGGATGCTCTTCGGATCGGCAAAGCCGGCTGCCTTGGCGGTCGCTTCGAGATATTCGAAAATTTTAACTCTCAGATCAGAACTGACCATATAATATTAAAATCCTAAGCTTTAAACAATTTTTTTAATAAAATCTTCTCGAATTATCTCCCAAACTTCTCCACCACACCCTTGGCTTCCTCGAGTTTTATGGACAAGAGTTTGGAGACGCCGTCATCGCCCATGGTAATGCCGTAGAGAATATTGGCGCGGCGCATGCTGGCGCGGTTGTGGGTTATGACGATGAATTGGGTTTTATGGGAAAGATCGTCCAATATCCGGGCCAGGCGCTCGGAATTAGCTTCGTCCAGGGCCGCGTCAACTTCGTCCAAAACCACGAAAGGCGAAGGGTTGGCGCTTATGATAGCGCAAATCAGGGCGATCGCGGTTAAAGCGCGTTCGCCGCCGGAAAGCATCGTTACCGTCTGGATCTTTTTTCCCGGGGGGGTCGCCTGGATCTCGATTCCGGCCAGGCCGGTGGCGTTATGTTTCTGCAGGAATTTTATTTTTTTGAGGTCGGCCGCGGTTTTGTCCGCGAAAGCGTCCTTTTTCTCTTTTTCATCACCCTCTTCCCCTTCTTTTCCGGCCGCCGGAACCTCATCTTTCTCCTCCTCTTCGATCACCTTAACTATCTTAGCCTGGCCGCCGTTAAAGAGGATCTTGAAATATTCCTGGAATTTTTCCGCGATCAGCTTGAATTCCTTGTCGAATTTTTCCTTGATCGTGACATCAAGCTCTTTGATTATCTTCTGAAGCGAATCGATAGCGCCGGTAAGATCGTTTACCTGCCCGGAAAGAAAATCATACCTTTCTTTTGTTTCTTTATACTCTTCCTCAACCTGCGGGTCGATTCCGCCGATTAGTTCAAGCTGCCTTTTTAGTTGCTTGATTTTTTCGTGGGCGGCTTCCAGGTCGAAGGTTTCTTCAGCGGGCATTGCCGAGTGGAAGTTTTTTATCTTCTCCATTCCGCCTAATTCTTCCCGAATCTCTATCTCTAGGCTTTCCAGCCGCGTCTCATAGCGGGTGGAATTAATTTTGTGTTCATTCAGCTGGTTATTCATGAGATTTATCTCGTTCTGAAGATCCTGAAGATTTTTCTGAAGGGAGAAAAGCCGCCGTCTTTTTTCCTCTTCCGCCGCGCTTAAGGCCGCGATCTTTTCTTTTATGATCATGATCCTGCCCTCGACCGAAGCTAGCTCCTCCTCGAGGCCGGATTTTTCTTTTTCCGTATCCCGAAAATCGATATTGCCGGAAGCCTGCTTTATCTTATTCTCGATGGCCGCCGCTTCGCTTTCGAGTCCTCTGTTTTTTTCTTCCAATAGCTTTACCCGCTCGGCGCGGGCCGAAACGCGCAGATTATTTTCATTTATTCTTTTAAGTATCTCTTCTTTCTTTTGAGCCAGCGCGTTCAATGATTCGTGGATTTCCGCGAAACGTTTCTCGTTCTTTTCGCCGTCCTTTTCGCGGTCAGCGCCATCAAGAATATCGCTGATTTCGCCTTTTATTTCGGTTATCAGTTTTTTTACGGCATCAAGGTCGGTTTCCGCTTCTATCAGTCCGATCTTATCAAGGACGCCGCGCAGCCGGTCATCGCCCCGGAATTTTCCTGTGTTCTCCGCGCTTTTTCCAACCTCGGCCATAAGGCCGTTGAGACGGCCGATCTCGCGGTCTATACCGGCTTTTTCTTCAGAGAGTTCCGTGCCGCGGGCGCTGTCGGGTGCCATAGCGTTTTTCAGGGAAACGATCTCTTTCTCGATTGCGCTGATCTCGTTTTTAAGTTCTCCTTTTTTAGAAACAAGGAATGAGAGGTCGAACTGTCCGCCGGCTTCAAGCTTCATTTCCATCTGCGCGTCCAGGCGCGCCAGCTTCCGGTTTATTCCTTCTTTTGTAAGCTGTTCCCGGTTAAGGTCGCTTTCGAGGGCGGAATATTCGCTTCCGGTTCCGCTCTCCTCTTTCATTTTATCAAGGTCATGGTTAAGGCCGGAGAGTTTTTTCTCTTTGACCAGCCTGATTTTTTCAAGTTCCAGAAAACGGTTATTATAATCGGAGAATTTATCGTTTATGTCGTGCCAGACCCGGCCGTAGTATTCAATTTGGAGCGCGCGCAATTCGGTTTCCGCTTCGCCCCGTTTTTGCAGGCGGCTTACCTGCCGCGTCAGGCTTTTAAGCCGCGGTTCGATCTCGGTAATGAGCATCCCCGCCTGAGTCAGGTTTTCGTAGCTGCCACGAAGCTTATTTAAGGACTCGTCCCTTTTTATCTGGTATTGTCGGACGCCGGTGGCCTCATCGAAGAATTCCTTGCGTTCGGCTAAAGTTGTATTAAGGAAGCCTTCAACCATACCCTGCCCGATCACGCTGTAGGTCTTCTGTCCGAAACTGGCTTTAGCGAGGAGCATCTGGATATCGGAGAGGCGCACGCGGTTGTTGTTGATCATGTATTCGGAGTCGCCGTTCCGGTAAAGCCGGCGGGTCAGAACCACTTCCGAAAAATCGATCGGTGCCTTGCGGTCATCGTTATTCAGAAAAAGGGATACTTCGGCCATGCCCAGCTTACCCTTCTTGTCCGATCCGGAAAAGATAATATCCTCTGATTTTTTACCTCTGAGGGTTTTCATGCTTTGTTCGCCCAAAGCCCAGCGGACAGCGTCGGCCACGTTCGATTTTCCCGATCCGTTCGGTCCGACCACCGCGGTTATCCCCCGCCGGCTCTGATCGAGCATGCCGGGAAACAAAAGAACGTTCTTGTTGGCGAACGATTTAAAGCCTAATATTTCCAATTTTTCCAAATACATATGAATCAAACGAAAACAGGTTTATCCGACCCGTTATATTATATTATACTATAATTCGGGAAAATAAAAAAGTTAGCTTAAAAAGCTAACATTTTCCGTTTATTCGGAGTAATGTTTATTGCGGCCCAAAGGCGTATATCCGACTGTTCGATAGCGGATAATGGCGATTTTTTCGTTTTTAGTCAAGTCGGGGTAGTATTTTTTAAGATCCAGAAAAGTTTCTTCGCGGTTTTTATATCCGTCTTCCCGCGCTGTTTGGTCGGGCAAATCGTGAAACGGCACCGTTTCGGTGTCGGCAAGAATTTGGAGCAGCATGTCATAACCGTTCAGGAATTCGCCGATCACGAGTTCGTCTTTTTTAAAATCGTGCGCTTCCGGTCGGTATTTGCGGATTGTTATCTGTTTTATGCCCCATAGCGTCGGTTCAAAGTGCTCTCCGGCAAAAACCAGAACTTTATGCGATTCGCGATAAGACACGGGGAAGCCCTCCTTTTTGTTTGTTTTTTAAATTTCTAAAGTTACGTACTTATATTGTAAGACAATAAAACAAAAAGTCAACTAAATATAAAAACACCGCTTATGGAGTCCGGCGGTGTTTTAGTAGCATCCCCATGCTTTGCGCCGCCAGCCGGACGGCTGGTGAAGCAAAGAAGAGGAGGCTGCGTTAGTAGTTGGCAGATTTATAGTTGTTCTGCGACTGACGCAGCCATGAATTTTGAGGGCGTTCCTCTTACAAAGAACCAGATGAAGATTTTACGTGCGGCGCCAAAGTCTTGGCCGCATTATTTATTCAGATAATAAACGATCGTTTATTAACTGGTTTCAGACCGCTTAAGACGGACTGAAATCAGGTAAAAAACTACGCGTTACGCGTGAAAGAACGGAGATTTTCCAGTTTTTCGCTCAAAAGATCAGCCTGCAGGTAGTTTTCGTTGGAGTTTTCCAATATATAGATAATATTATGCTGTTTCATGATTTGCGAATTTTGTATCGAATCGTGCATTAAATTGAGCGAAAAAGCGCCCCCAACAACAATAAAAAAAGCAATGGACATGCTTAGTAAGAATCCAGACCAGCTGAATTCCTGTTCCATTGCCTTCTTTTTTATTTTATTGTAATATCGCCAGCTGATATGGCCGATAAAGAGGGTATCAGCTCGGGATATTGAAGCTACTGCGTTCATTTTTGTTTGTATTTTTGTATTTTTTGATTATCTATTCTTATTGTAGCAAAATACGAAGATTTTGTCAATCCTAAATACTGGGGATAAGTGATATTTTTTGTTTGTTGTTGGCTAAATTTTTACAAATACGATAATAATAACAGCTACGGACCGCATATTTTTTTGTAACCTTATAAATTGACAAATACCGATGGTGTGTTAAATTGTGGTCACCGGCTTTTTAAATAAATAGATTTAACATTGGAGGTGTGATGTGCCGATCATCGGTTTAACAAGCGGATTTGCTTACGAAACCGTACCGCCGGTATCGCCGCGGGCGCTCAGGCTTTGCCGCCGGGTTGGTTGCCGGGCCGTGGAGATCAACTGCGTCGGGGGAAAAGCGGAGGCTGAAAGGCTAGACGATATAGGTTTGTCGGACGTACGGGCGTTCGACCACGTTTCGATCCACGCCCCCTGCCGCAACACAAGGTTCGCCGACGATCAGGCCACGAGAGACCTGCTCTGCAGGATCGAAAAAGCCTGCGCGCGTCTTCAGGTCGATCTGGTCGTGTTTCATCCGGATCTGATCGACGACTGGAACGTTTTTTCCGAATTTGATATCCCGGCCGCCATAGAAAACCTTGATAACCGCAAGAAAAGCTACCGCGGCGTAAGCGACCTTAAAAACGCTTTCGATAAATTGGATTGCCGCTTCGTCCTTGATATCAACCACTGCTTCGCCAACGACCCGACCCTTAAGCTGGCCTCGGAAATGATCGAGGCTTTCAGGGACCGTCTGGCCGAGATCCACGTAAGCGGTTATCAGGGATACCACGAACTTCTTTACAGGACGAAGCAGACGAAAATCCTCGACGCGATCTATAACCTTGACGCGCCGATGATCATCGAGAGCGCGTGCCCGGATCCCGAACGGGACGCTCGCAAAGAACTTAACTATATTAAAAAGTATTTCAGAAAGAAGGACAGGCGTGAACGCCATTGGGCTTAAAAATAAAATAATAATCCGGCCGCGAACAAGCGCGGTCTTTTTTATTTTTATCTGACAAAAACAAAAAACGGCCCCTGGTTTAAGGACCGTTATTTTCTTTTAGAAATCTTTGGTTTTTTCCGCCAGATAGCGGATTACGTTTAAAAAGCTTTTTCCGGGAATGACCGGAGCGTCGGAATTAATCAGGACAAATTTTTTCTTGTGTCCGAGAATTTCGATCAGCATGAACGCGCCGCCCAAGTCGAAGTGCGAACCAGCCGAGGACGGGTCGTACCAGATATGGATCTCGTCGCACGCGAGGATCGCGCCCAGATTATCGCGGCATATCCGGTCTCCGACCGGGTCGGCCTGGTCGGTATCGCGCGGCGGCCAGTGCGCCTGGCAGCCGCTTCGTTCTAACTTAGCGATATAGTCCTTTATTTTCGCCGACACATCCTTATCGGCGCCGCGTACCGGACAAATAACGAAGATTTTTTTCATCGGTTTTCCTCCTCGGCCGTCTGGCCTTCCTTCATCGGTTCTTTCCAGGCATCGTGAACCGTTTTCGCGATTTTCATGATGTGGTAGTTGATCTGCTTTAATTGCGCGAACAGGTCTTTGTGAAGTTCGTCCGTTTCTCTCGATTCGATCCGGCCCTGTTTTAGCCTCGACAGATGAAGATTCTGGAGGGCGTTTTCCAGGTTTTTGTATTCGATCCTTTTTTCCTCGAACAACTGGCTCGCCCGTTTTACCTCGAAGCCATCAATGATGTTGATCATTCTTTTAAGCTGCTTGCATATCTTGCTGTGGAAAAGCATAAGCTCTTCCTTGCCCTCAAGTGAAAAGTCGTATCTGAGATCGCGCTTTTTTTCTTTCAGGAGTTTTTGCATCATGATCCGGTGGATGATATCCCCGATCGCCTCGATCTCTTCAGCCGCAATGATCAGGGCCTGGGCCTTAAACGCGCTCGATTCGTCTTTCAGCTCCTGCATGATTATCTTAAGAAGGTATTCCTTGGTTTCCTGTTCCATTTCGTCAACGGCGTTTTCGCGCCTGGTTATTCCCTCTAAAAGCGTCCAGCCGGGATACTCCTCGTCTTCTTTGGGGATAGCTTTAATGAAGGCCTCTTTTTCTTCAATGGAGAGAGAGGTGTCCCGGCGGATGAATTTTTCGTCCGATATGAAAGGAATGATGATGGCGGAAAGCATCCGATTGACGAGTTTGAGCATCTCTACCGTCCTTTTTCTTACCTGGTCCAGGGCGGTATCGGTCATGCCATTCCTGATAAAACTTTGGTCCAGCCCGGTATTGATAAGCTTGACTTCCTTCTCGTTCTCCCTTATTGGCAGAAGCCGATAAATGATCTTCGGGAAAAAGGGCGCCAGTTTTATGAAAGGCAGGAACGCCAGGGACATGATAACGTTAAAGATCGTGTGCGCGGCCGCCGCCTGCTGTCCCGAAGAAAGGGCCAGACGGACGCTTACGACCTCGGTCAGCCGGATGAATTGCGGAATGAAAAAGAAGAACAGAGCAACGCCCGCTACCTTAAAGATAACATGGGCCAGGGCGACGCGTTTGGCGTCGCGGGAATATTTGACGGAAGCGATGACTATCGGCAGGCAGCTGCCGATATTGGTCCCCAGGATAAAAGGAACAGCAGCTCCGAGAGTAATAAGGCTGCCGGAAGCCAAAACCACGACCATGCCGGTCGTAGCGCTTGAAGACATTGTGGCCGCGGTCAAAGACGCGCCCAGAAGTATCCCGAGCGCCCAGCCGCTATACGGCGTTTCGATCAGATGGATAAAAGATTTGATATGGACGTCATTTTGAAGTGGCTTCATAACCGCGCTCATCGCTTCAATACCGAGAAAAAGCGCACCGAAGCATATGAGTGCCATACTCAGATATTTTATCTTCGCCCCCCGGAAAGCCAGTATTAAAAATCCCAAGCCGATAAATGCCCAGGGAAGGCCGGAGATTTTCATCGAAACCAGCCAGGCGGTTATCGTCGTACCGATATCGGCGCCCAGCATAACGCCCAGGGTCTCTACAAAAGTCATCATGCGCGCCTGCACGAAGGATAAAAGGATTATGATCGTGCCCGCCGACGTTTGGATTATGGCCGTAACCAGGCCGCCGGCCAAAAGACCCTTGGCCGGACTTGTTGTAATGGCCGAAAGGATCGATCTCATGGATTCACCGGCGCATTTTTGCAGGCTTCGGCTCATGTATTCAAGTCCGGTCAGAAAAAGAGCCAGACCACCGAAGAACATGTTAAAAAGCACCAGTTTTTTCCAAACGTATTCCTGGCCATAGTAAAGCAGCGGAGAAAAAAGATTAAAAAGCACGAAGAATACCAGCAAAGAAACTAGCGGTTCTTTAAGTTTTATTCCGACAGACAGACATCTGTCTCCCATTGCCGCAATAAGTTTTTTCATGTCCCCCGCCTTAAGTTTATTTAATTTTCAAGGTCCGTTAATTTAACCTGTTTTCAATGAATTTTCCCACAGTTAGATATTTAAGTCAATCAACTAGTCAACGATTAGCGGTTGCAATACTTTATATTGACAATTTCTATAATATCAGCTAATATTCAAATAAGCTTAATTATTAATAAAAATACGCATTTTTATGCTAACTATAAGACTTTCAAGAATCGGAAAAAGGAAAAAGCCGATGTATCGCCTGATAATTTCAGAAAAATCCAGAGATCCGTATGGGCGTTCTTTGGAAATATTGGGTTCATACAATCCGTTTACTAAGGAATTACAGGCTCATAAAGAGCGGATAGAATATTGGTTAAGTAAAGGCTCTGGTATGTCGCCGACTGTTAACAATCTTTTAATAGATAAAGGACTAATAACGGGCAAAAAGGTTATAGCCTCTGGTTCCGGTAAAAAAGCGGCTGAAGCAGCCAGGGCGGCTGCCAAGGAAGCTTCTAAGCCGGTTGCTGAAGTCAAGACAGAGGATAAACCGGAAGAAAAAACAGAAATTGCTGAAAATAAAAGCTAATATTAAATAAAAAAGTAAATATATTTAGTTTTTATTTGACAAAATATATATATTGTGATATTATATAAAGTATAGTCAAGCCGATTCCCAAATTTAAGGACCGGCGACAGATTATATAAATAATCCGCCATTTTATTTAATAAGCGGGTTATGAATAATTAATTAACGAGGTCTTTCAAATTTGATATTATAGAATATTCTAGATTATCAATTTGCAAGAAATCGCAACCTTATGGCTGCTGACAAAGCACAGGACCAGGATTTCCTGGAATTCGTAGTCAAATCCATCGTAGCCAATCCTAACGATGTCACTACGGAAAGAGTAGTAGATGAAAGAGGTGTTCTTTTATCGTTATCGATTAACCCGGCTGATATGGGTTATGTAATCGGTCGCAGAGGTCAAACTGCGCAGGCCATACGCACTTTACTTAAAATCGTAGGTGCTAAAAACAACGCCCGGGTCAATTTAAAGATCAACGAACCCGAAGGATCGCAAAGGCCGCCGCGTCGCGAACGCGCTACCGCTGAAGTCGATACCACCAGCGTTGACGATCTGAAGATTTAATATCAAACAAATCAAATAAATCAAAAACCACAGTTATGCTGTGGTTTTTGATTTTTGTGGTATAATATATTAAGTATTCAACCAGAAACATCAAGTTATGACATTCCATATAATTACGATATTTCCCGGAATTTTCGATTCATATTTTAACGAGTCGATACTTAAGCGGGCGCAAAAAAATAATCTGATCGGGATTAAAATATATGATCTGCGCGATTGGACGGATGACAAGCACAGGACCGTCGATGACACACCCTACGGGGGAGGGGCCGGAATGGTCATGAAGACAGACCCGCTTTATAGGGCAATAAATGATATTAAGCGTAACGTCGAGGGGGGGAAATTTAAAATCGTCCTTTTGTCCGCCAAGGGCAAAACCTGGAACCAGCGTCAGGCGAGGAAATACGCGAAATTACGGGATGTCATCCTGGTATGCGGCCGTTATGAAGGCGTGGACGAGCGAGTGACGAAATTCATCGATGAAGAGATATCGATCGGTGATTACGTGCTTACCGGCGGTGAGATCCCGGCCATGATCATGGTCGATTCCGTCGCCCGTTTATTGCCCGGCGTTCTCGGGAACAAAGAAAGCGCGGAGAAGGAGTCGCATTCGGAGCCGGGTCTTTTAGAATATCCGCAGTATACGCGGCCGGAGGTTTTCGAGGCGAAGGGAAAAAAATACCGGGTACCGAAAGTGCTGTTGTCGGGCAATCACAAGAAGATAGAAGAATGGAGAAGGAAACACAGCAAAAAATCTAAAAAATTTCATGCGGAATCATAATAAAATCATATGTCCGAGTTTAACAACGTTTTTATTCAACCGAAGAATGTCAACGCCACGATCTGGAAATTCCTGGATTTTACGAAATTCCTCTCTCTTTTAGAAACAAGATCTCTTTATTTCGCTCGTTCCGACATGCTTCCCGATCCGCACGAGGGTATTTACGGAAAGTTCGGAAAGATCCATCGGCCGGTCATAGGGAGCGCGATCGATCCGGGGCGGCAGCGTCTATACGATAATTACAAGAAGATCCGGGAGTCGGTTTTTTTGAACTGCTGGCACGAGAACGAGCATGAATCAGCCGCTATGTGGGATCTTTACCTTAAGAGCAACGAAGGGATCGCCATCAGATCAACTTTCGGAAAGCTTATCGGTTGTTTCGAAAACGATCATCGGCCGGCCGTCCATATCGGACGGGTAAGGTATCTTGATTATCAAAAAGAGAAATTGCCGGATGATAACGAACTCTACCCCTTCATGTATAAGAGAAAAAGCTTCGCGCACGAAAATGAGATCCGCGCGCTTATTTACGACGAAAAGGAAGCGGAGAAAAGCGGCATCTTCATTCCGGTAGACGTTACCCGTCTGATCGAAAAGATCTACGTGGCCCCGACAGCCGAAAACTGGATACACGATCTGGTGGTGTCGCTGACTAAAAAATATGAACTGGATATCGAGGTCATCAAGTCGAGGCTTTTCGACGACCCGGTGTTTTAGGGCGTAGCGTCGGTTTTTGGGATAGCCAAAACTTAAAATCAGAAAGTTAACAGCTTAAAGCTAATTATGGACAAACATTATCACCATCTTCATTTGGCCCGCCATTTGCATTTTAGCCCCTGGCTCAAAGATGAATATAACGATCTGGTCATAGCCGATACTCTGCGCCATCTGGCTCTGGCCATGATATCTTTGTTCATTCCGATTTTTCTTTTAAAGATCGGCATTACGGTCGAAGCGGTGGTTTTCCTGGAGTTGGCCATGTGCGTCGCTTCGATCGTCATGCATTATTTTGCCATCAGATATATTCCGGCCTGGGGGGTTAAAAGGACGCTCATTATCAGTTATATACTTAACATAGCCCTGTACCTGCTCTTATACCAGGCCGCTTCCGTTTTTCTTAACATGGATCGGACGGCCTACCTTGTTGTTATCGCTGTTTTCAACGTTTCGGCCACCGTAATTTATTGGACGGCGCATCATGTCTATTTTTTCAAGACTACGACAGCGGCCAATTCCGGAATCCGTGCGGGTTTCATAAATGGCGTACCGGTCTTAGCCGGGATAATGAGCCCCTTTTTAGGCGCTTTACTTATCGATGAATATGGCTTTAAAGCCATGTTCCTTACAAGCGCCGCTCTGCTTTTGGCGGCGGCCGGAGCCTTGCTGTTTTCGCGCGATATCGCGGTCGAGAAATCGAATATGCGCCTCGGCCGGATATTGGATTTTGAGCACGCGGGCAAGAACCTGATCTATTTCATCGAAGGCATCGGTTTTCACGCCATTTCTTTTTTCTGGCCCATTCTTTTGTTCCTGTCGGATATTAAGCTGACCTCGATCGGGCTTTTATATCTGTTCTCGAATCTGGCCTTTAGTATTATCGGTTATTATAGCGGCAAATTCACTGATCGCGCCGGCAACCGGAAGATGATCGCTATCGGTTCGCTCGGGCACGGATCATCGGTCATAATGCGGGCTCTGGCTCCGACCGTCATGGCCATGACGCTCTGGCAGACGATGGGCGGAATTTTCGGCAGCATTCTCCATGTTCCGCTTGAAGCCGGATTTTATAAGTTTACTTCCCGCGACGATTATTATAACGCCATAATGAACAGGGAGTTATACATGTTCGCGGGAAGGATCTTCGTTGTCATATTTTTTCTTCTGGTTTTATCTTTTACCGATACTGTACCGTCCGCGGCCATGATAATCACTATGGTCGCCGCGGGCGTGGCTACGTTCATATTAAGTTTTTCCGCCAAATATGATCGATCTATAGTTTCATGACCGGTCTAAGGCGTGGTTTTTATGCCAAAAGCCCTGAAAAAATCAATAAAAATATTCTTCCTTCTTTTACTGACCGGAGCGCTCATCTATAAATTTTTTTTCTATTACGATCCCGGTAATAAGTGCCTGATCAGGCTTAAGCCATCACTGACCGAATGGTCGAACGGCAACATCAAAGAGGGCATAAAGGTACTTAAGCACGCTGTTCCCGATGAATATAAAAAGCTGTGCGCTTACGTCGACAAGATCAATCCGAACTATTCCTGCGGCGGCTTAGGCGGAGGCTGCTATATATCGGGAAAGGCGCCAACCCGGGAAATAGATATCAGCACTGTTTATGACGGTTTTTTAGGCTGGACCGCGGCGGTTATCGCCCACGAAACCTGCCACGCCGTCCAGCACGAAGAGGGCCGCCCCTTTAACGAAACCGAATGTTACGGTATAGGCGATTACGTGCTGAATAGCACGGTAGTTTATTGACTTATGTATATAAAAACACTCTTTACGCTTTTTTTTCTTTTTCTCATCCTTTTGGCCGGAATTTACCTGACGGTAAACATCGTCAATTATTTAGATCCGTTCGGGGGGTGCTATCTGAATATTGACGGCGACATCGTGAGCGGCAACAAGGAGACGATAAAGGCGGCCATCAGATATTTAGGAAAGACCGATCGGACGGCTTATCGTAATCTATGCACGTTCGTCGATCGCGTGAGCGAAAAAAATTGCATAATAGCCGATCAGAGGATCGATTCGAAAAGTTTTATCGAGGGCCTGAACCTTGACGGTTGCTACGTCAAGGGTACCAGGACGATTTATCTTAGGCCGGACAAGAGCGATTCTCCGGACGTGATCGAGGGACGGGCTCGGACGATTAAGTATTACACTGAAGCAGTCGCTCAATTTTGGGAAGAATACGACAATAAAAAATAAGATTAAAGATATCATATTTTGAATAAAAAATACCGCCGGTTCTTCCGGCGGTATTGCTGTTATATGAAGAGTCTGTTTAATCTCCCATTTCGAGTTTTCTGATGTCCTTATTGTTTATTCCCAGCCCTAAATTTCTCATAACCGTAAATGCCTCGGCGGGGCTTCCCAGATAATAAGCCAGGCGGTCTCCGGGATTTATATAATAGGCGCGGCCGAGATCATCGACGTCAATAAGTATTTTCCCGAGCACGTGATCCGGGTAAGAGGCGACATGAGCGGTCAGAAAGTCGTGGGTGGCGCCCAATCCCAGGGAGCGCATGACCGTGAAAGCTCTGGCGGGAGAATGGAGAAAATAGCGTTTTCGGCCGCCGGGATCCACGTACCAGGCTTCGCCATTCTCTTCGACCTGCAGAAGAATGCGGCCGCGGAGGCGTTCCGCCAGGTCGCTGTCCGGTCGGAGAAGGGCGGCCTTTTCCCTGGACACAGTATCGAAGTACGCGGTCTCGTCTTCAAACGAGGCCGCTATGCCTTTAACGGTAACAGCTTCAGAGCAGGCGGTTTTTGTTTTATTCCATTCCCAGCCGGCGGCGCAGCCGCAAAGATATCCGCCATCCGGGCCCAGACCGTAAAAAATGCCGTTATCGCCGAATTCGCCGCGGCAGGCGTCATCCCGGTCGAGACAACGGCCGAAAAGAACGCCACCGTCAGAGTCGCGATAAGGACTGTAATAAATATAGTTATCGGGGCAGGCGGTTTGGACGCAGAGGCTTTTATCGTTATTCCAACTATAGCCGTTTCGGCAGCCGCAGGCATAATTATTCTCTTCTTCAAACCCGAGATAGTAGCCGTTTTCCCCAAAACGCTCTCGGCAGCCGCGATCAGGCGTTATGCATCTCCCGACCGAAAAAACCAATCCCTCCCGGCAATTCGGTTCGGGCAAGGCAATCTTTTTAAGGCAATATTCAGTCTCAAAGAGGCATGCTTCCACGGCGAACGGATTATTTAACTTTTCGCCGGAACAGCCGAAACAGCGATAAAATTCGGATTCGCCGTATTGTCGTATCAATTCGTTTCGTTTTAAGGTGTTTTGGGCGCGCTCTTTCCGGTTAATTGGCAGAAGTTCAGTGTTTTCCGTTGCCAGAGAAGCGGAAAAAACCCCGAAGAGGACGTATGCGGCCGAAAAAATGAAAATAATTTTTTTAAAATTAGAAAACATGGTTTTGGTAAAAATCAAAGATTATCCACAGTTATAGTTATTTTACCACATTTGAACGGGGTTATTAAGGTAATATTATTATTTAGTTGTTCGATTTGGCTGGAAAAATAAAAGGATTTTATGTTTTCTTTATATTTTTTTTATCTTTTCTTCATCGCCACTATGATATAATCAAATTAATTTTGTTAATAATTCTCAAATTTTTATGAGCTCGAAAGTATTATCGGCCGCCGTTATCGGCCTTGAGGCCGAAATTGTCGAGGTCGAAGCTGACCGCGGCGGAGGCGAACACGGTATTTTTTCGATTGTCGGACTGCCCGACGCGGCCGTGAGCGAATCGCGCGAGCGCGTCCGGAGCGCGATCAAGAATTCCCACTCCCGCTTGAATAGCAATAAAATAACCGTCAACCTGGCTCCTGCCGACCTTAAAAAACACGGTCCGAGCTATGATCTGCCGATTGCCATCTCCGTCCTGATCGCCACCGGAAAGCTTCACATGAAAGACGATCATTCCGCCATGCTTTTTGTCGGCGAGCTAGCCTTAAACGGGGATTTACGGCCGGTTAACGGTATCCTGCCGGTCGCGCTTAGGGCGTCGAAGAACGGCATAAAGACCCTTTTTGTTCCGGCCGCCAACGCGCGGGAAGCGAAGCTGGTGGGAGATATAGAGGTTATGCCGGTAAACGACCTTAATCAGGTCGTACGCCACCTAGAGGGGGAAAGTGCGATAGAGCCGATTCCCGGAAGCGATTTTGATTTCGTCAATAGCGAAATTATTTTCGATATGTCCCATATACGCGGCCAAGAACACGTCAAGCGCGCCATGGAAATAGCTGCGGCCGGGGCGCATAACATGATGATGAGCGGGCCTCCGGGGTCCGGCAAAACCCTGATCGCCCGCACTATGCCAGGGATCCTCCCTAATTTAACCTTGCCGGAAGCCCTGGAAATAACCAAGATCTATTCGGTAGCCGGTTATCTTCCTGCCGGGTCGTCCCTGGTTACCAGCCGTCCCTTCCGCTCTCCGCACCACACCGCCTCCGGGGTGGCTTTGGTTGGAGGCGGAGCCTGGCCCCGGCCCGGAGAGATTTCATTGGCGCATCGTGGCGTTCTTTTTCTCGACGAATTTTCCGAATTTCCGCGGCCGGTTTTGGAAAACCTGCGCCAGCCGCTTGAAGACGGCGTGATCCACGTCAGCCGGGCCGCGGGCAATCTGAGTTTTCCGGCGAAATTCATTCTGGTGTCCGCCATGAATCCCTGTCCCTGCGGTTATCTCGGCGACCGGGAAAAAAATTGCGTTTGTTCGCCTATGCAGGTAATGAACTACAAAAAAAAGATTTCCGGACCGATTATCGACCGGATCGATATCCACATCGAGGTTCCCCGGGTAAAGTTCGACAAATTAGCGGCGGCAAGCAGCGGCGAAAGATCGGAGGACATAAAAAAGAGGGTTGAGGCCGCCAGGCGGATCCAGGAATCGCGATTCAAGGGCACGTCTTTTGTCGCTAACTCGGAAATGACCTCCGAGGCGGTTAAAAATTTTTGTCCTCTGGACGATTTCTCGAAAACGCTTCTAAAAAACGCTGTTGAATCCATGCACCTGTCGGCTCGGGCCTATTTCCGGATATTAAAACTCGCCCGCACGATCGCCGACCTTTCTCTAAGCGAAAAAGTCCATTCGGAGCATGTAGCCGAAGCTTTGCAGTATCGGCCGAAGGAGATTTAGAAAACCACAGTAGTTAAAAAATATTGTAAAATCCAGGATTTAGGCACGGCTTTAATTATTTATTATTGACATAAATTTGCTTCGAAGGCGCAAGCTTTCTGATTTCTATGAATTTTTTAGCGATATTGTCCCCCGTGTTCATTTTATGCTATAATATTGTTGTGGTAAAAGCGCTGAAAATTATTTAGCGGTTGAAATTATTTAACTAATGTTAAACAGAAAAGCTAAATTATCAATATTATCCCTGGTTTTGATATTCGTACTTTTTTCCGGCTTTGGCTGCCGTTGTGTTTCCAGGGAGGTCCAGGAAAAAATGCAGCCGATAAAGCTTACCTACTGGCGGGTTTGGGACGGGCCGGATGCTTTTGCCGAGATCCTGGAACGCTATCGGACTCTCCATCCTTTTATTACGATCGAGTATCGTAAATTGCGCTATGACGAATTCGAACAGGCATTGATCGAAGCCTTCGCCGCTGATCGGGGACCGGACATTTTTTCTATACAAAACACCTGGATCAGGAAATACAAGGAAATGGATCTTTTGGCTCCGATGCCGGCGAGCATCACTATGGCTTATCCGGTGGTTAAGGGCAGCATAAAAAAAGAAGTGGTTACGGAATTGCGTACCACCCCGAGTATTTCCTTAAAACAGCTGAAAGCCGATTTTATCGACGTGGTTTATAAGGATGTGGTAATAAACGAGTTTGACGAAAGGATCGGCGCTTACGCCGAAAAGGTTTACGGCCTGCCACTGTTCATTGACACTTTGGCCGTGTATTACAATAACGACCTTTTCAATAACGCCGGCATCACCACGCCCCCGGCCTACTGGAACCGTGAGTTCCAGCAAGACGTTAAAAAGCTGACCAAACAGGATAATAAAGGACAGATAATACAGTCGGGCGTAGCCTTGGGCGGCGGGGATAACGTAGACCGGTCAAGCGATATTTTATCGATTCTGATGATGCAGAACGGTACCGAGATGATAAATGACCGAGGCAGCGTCATGTTCAGCCAGAGACCGGCCGATTTTGAAAACAAAAATATCATTCCCGGTCTTGACGCTTTAAGATTCTACGTGGATTTTTCCAATCCGGCCAAAGAGGTTTACTGCTGGAACAATAATATGGGAAATTCCATGGACATGTTCCTGCAGAATAAATTAGCCATGATGTTCGGCTATGCTTATATGATGCCCCAGATCAGGGCAGACGCGCCGAAGCTTAAATTTTCCGTGGCGGAGCTGCCGCAGATCGAGGGCAATCCGCAAAACACCAACTTTGCCAATTATTGGGCAGAGGTCGTTTCCAGAAAAAGCAGATATTCGAGCGAAGCCTGGGACTTTGTCCAATTTATTACCAAGGCGGAACAGGCAAAATCATACCTGGCTCAGGCGAAAAAACCTCCGGCGCTGCGGGCCCTGGTCGATGAAATGAAGGAGGACAAGGAAATAGGCGTGTTCGTGGGACAGACACTGACCGCGGAAAGCTGGTATAGGGGAATAAACGCGGACGCGGCCGAAACGATCATGCGGGAAATGATTGATGACGTGGTTACCGGAAAAAACACCCTTGAAGACGCTTTGAAATTAGGAGCGCAAAAAGTCCAGCAAACCATAAATAAAAAATAATAAATAGCTAAAATTTTTATTTTTACGGCTTTAATTACGCGATCCATGAAGAACAAATATATTAAGCGAACGATACTTCCTCTCTTTTTTTTCTCACTCTTGTTTTTTTCGGTTTTTGCCGGCGAGGCGGAGGCCAACCTTATGGAAAATATCAAATGCGCCGGGGACGGAAAATGCACACCCGATGATTTTTTTCGGCTGGCGGTAAACGTAGCTAAATGGATATTGGGCATTACCGGCTCTCTGGCCTTGGGCGCTTTCGTCGTAGGCGGCGCCATGTTCCTGGTATCGAGCGGCAACAGCGATACGGTCAATAAGGGCAAGCAGGTTTTGATCGGCGCCGTTATCGGACTGGTCGTGGTTTTTATTAGCTGGCTTATAGTCCAATTCGTCATGTTTAATATTTTAGGTTATAGATACGAGGGCGAGGACGAATGGTTCAGGCTCAACAGTAATCAGGCGCCAGCGTTCGTGCCTTAGTCAAAAATTATGTTTTATGGATAAATTTCAAACTAACACAATTTCCGATAACGTAGAGCTAGTCTCCCAGAGATTAAAAACGGCCCGAAGGGAGCAGAAGCTTGAATTAGCGGACGCGGCCAAAGCCACGAATATCAATATATTATATTTGGACGCTTTAGAGAGCGGGCATTTTGAAAAATTGCCCCAGGGTCTTTACGGCAAGAATTTTCTGAAAGAATACGCGGAATATCTGGGCGTGGAGGCGGCCGAGCTTATTCTACTGGCGGCGCCCGAGATCGCGGAGCACCGCCCCAAGAACAGTAAATTATTTTCCGAACGGATAACGCACCCCTCTAACTTCCTGAGCCTGCCAAAACTTATCAAAGGACTTTTCGCGGTCGCGGCGATATCGGTATGCGCGGTTTATCTGGGCGGCGAATTCGGGGGGATAATTTCCCCGCCTCGCCTCGAGATAATAAATCCGGCCGCCAACCTTTTTACCGGCCGCACCTCGGTAGACATAGAGGGATATACCGAGCCTGAAGCCGAGGTGACCATTAATGATCTGCCGGTGCTTACGGGTCCGGACGGACATTTTATCCAGAAGGTAAATCTGAAAAGCGGACTTAATACCATTTCGGTAACGGCCCAGAAAAAATACAGCCGGAAAAACAATGTTGTCAAAAAAATATTGGTTAATAACGAAACCTCACTGACCGCCCCTAAGACCGTTTTTTGAATTATTATCGATATAATACACGCAGGGAGGCAAGCCTCTTTTTAATTTTGTTTATTCATATAATTTTATTAATTCATTTTTATAATAAATTTATGTCAGACAACAAAGAAAAAATCAAAAACGAAAAGAAGAGCGCGGATGATAAGATCCTGGCCGCGGAAGAGGCCATGGCGCAGATAAAAAGCAAATTCGGGGATGGCGCTATCATGAAATTCGGCGAGGCCAGACGCTCTAACGTCGATGCCGTTTCCACCGGCTGTCTCTCCCTTGATATCGCGCTCGGGATCGGCGGCGTGCCACGCGGCCGGATCATCGAAATTTTCGGTCCCGAAGCCTCCGGCAAAACAACCTTGGCCCAGCACATAGTGTCAGAAGTGCAAAAGCTTGGCGGAATCGCCGCTTTCGTCGACGCGGAACACGCGCTTGACCCCGATTACGCCGGCCGTATCGGCGTAAACGTCAAAGATCTTCTTATTTCGCAGCCTGATACCGGTGAGCAAGCCCTCGAGATCGTGGAGACGCTGGTGCGTTCTAACGCCGTGGACGTGATCGTCATCGATTCTGTAGCCGCTTTAGTGCCGCAAAAAGAAATAGACGGGGATATGGGCGATCAGCATATGGGCCTTCAGGCGCGCCTTATGAGCCAAGCCCTTCGGAAGCTGACCGGTGTTGTTTCAAAAACCAAGACCGTCGTAATATTCATAAACCAAATAAGGCTTAAAATCGGTGTTTTCTTCGGTAACCCGGAAACCACGACCGGCGGTACCGCTCTTAAATTTTATTCCTCGGTCCGGATAGAGGTAAGGCGGAGCGCGCAGATCAAGCAGGGAGATAAGATCATCGGCAATCGCGTTAAGACGAAGATCGTCAAGAACAAGGTGGCGGCGCCTTTCCGCACCTGCGAATTCGACATAATGTACAACGAAGGGATTTCCGTTTCGGGCGATCTTCTTGACACCGGCGTTGCTTATGGCGTCATTAACAAGTCGGGCAATTCTTACGCTTACGGGGAGATTAAGCTTGGCACCGGTCGGGAAAACGCCAAAAGATTCCTGCGCGCCGACAAGAAACTTATGAAGGATATCCGTAAAGCCATCTTAAATGAAGTTAAAGCCAGAGAAACCGAAGAGAGTTAAGCTCTTACCTCGCCCCCGCGTCGCGCGGGCGAAAGGACCTGCCATTCGGTTCCGTGAATAATAAAATAGCTTAAATAAAAAAACCGGCCATCTGATCGATGCGCCGGTTTTTTTATTTGAGATAGGCAATGAAAAATCGACAATCCGAAATTTCCTAGGCTCTTTCCACGTATTCTCCGGTATCAGTATTGATCCTAATAATATCGCCCTCGTTGATAAAAAGAGGCACGTTTATAGTGGCGCCGGTCTCGAGTTCGACCGCTTTCGTCACGTTGCCCGCTGAATTGCCTTTTACCGCCGGAGGAGCGGAGACCACCTTGAAGTCCATCTTGATGGGCAGATTGATGGCTACCGGATTGCCGTCGAAATACAGGACTTCGACGTCGGCGCCGTCTTTAAGGTATTGTCTTTTTTCGCCGATCGAATCGAGAGAAAGCGTAAACTGCTCGTAACTTTCATTGTCCATGAAGTTGGCGTTGGTATCGTCGCCGTAGAGAAAGTTAGCTTTTTTCTTTTCCGTATCGGCCTCTTCGGCCTTGTCGTTACCCTGAAAGGTTTTTTCGAGAACGGCTCCGGTAACCAGATTGCGCAATTTTACCTTAAGGACGGCTCCGCCCCGGCCCATTTTATGATGGTCGGTTTTGGTTATCACGAAAGGTTCTTTGTTAACCTGGATAACCTTGCCGACTTTTATTTCATTCATGTTTAACATAGAACATGCAAAAATTATTTTTTCACGAAAGGCAATAGAGCCATCACGCGCGCCCTTTTTATGGCCGTAGCCAGCTTGCGCTGGTGCCAGGAACAGGTTCCGGTTCTATGGCGCGGCAGGATCTTCTTGTAGATATTTATGAATTTTCGGATAGTATTTATATCTTTGTAATCAATATCCGAAACGTTGTTGACGCAAAAATGGCATTCTTTGTCTTTCGTCGTCATTTGATTTTGGTTGGACATAAATTAATGGAATAAATTAAGGATAATATCATTAAAAAGGTATGTTTTCGACCTTGATCTCGTCATCGGCCTGGCCGTAATCAGCCGGTTCGTTGACGTCGATTATCGGCTCGGATTTTTCCGACGGCAGGGGCGGCGCTTCGGCGGACCGGAAATTACCGGTGTTGCCGGCGCGATCCAGCATAATCATGTTGTCGGCGATGATCTCCGTCCGATAACGTTTTACTCCGTCCTGGCCGACCCAGTCCCGGGTCTGCAAGCGTCCTTCGACATAGATCTTGGAGCCTTTGCGGAGGTATTGCCCGCAAATTTCAGCTAATTTTCTCCAGGCTACAATATTATGGAATTCGGCTCTTTCCTGTTTCTGCCCGCTCTGATCTTTCCACACGAAGTTCGTGGCCACTGAAAAAGAAGCGACAGCCGCGCCGTTAGGGGTATTCCTGACCTCTGGATCCCGGGTCAGATTGCCGATAATCATGGCTTTGTTTAGATTCATAATTTTTCTTTTTACCGCGTTACCATGAACGAGGAAAAATTAATTATTATTTTCTAATTTAAAGAAGCGGAAAACCGTAACGATCTATAATAAATCGTCCGTTTCGAGTATCTTATCCAGTTTTTCATCCAATTCCAGCATATTGACCCTGGTTTTGGTTTTTTCTTTTTCAAGCTCATTCTTCTTTTTTTCATCCTCCTTAGCTCTGGCAGCTCTTTCGCGCGCCCTCTCTTTTTCCCTGTTATCAGCCGCTTCTTTTTTTATCTCCTTAACTACTATCTGGTAGCGTAATATTTCGCTCGTAATTCGAAAAACGTGGGAGATTTTCTGCATTTTTTCCCCCGCGGTCGTAAATTCGACCAGGTTATAATACCCGTAATTTTGGTGTTTGATCGGGTAGGCCAGCTTCTTATTTCCCCATTCCTCGGTCCTTAAGATCTGTCCGCCGTTATCCGTTATGATCTTGTTCACCTTGTCCATTATCGGTTTTAGCTCCTCGGCCGTATAAGTGTTCGACACGATATAAAGCAATTCATATTGGGGGGCTTCCGATTTTTTAGTTTTTGACATAATTAGTGGTTTAGTTAATAATCGGGCCTAAATAAAAATCCCTAAGATATTCTCTAATATTAGGGAGTTTTGAGAATACCTTTGGTTGCGTCGAGTATTGACGCAACCACCCCGCGCAGGCGGGATACGGAAAAGGCCTTTAAGTTGTTATTATGAGCTTAGCATAAGAATAAAAAAATTGCAAGGCATACGCATATTGTGGTAGATTTATGATATGGGGCATTTTTTTATATCCATTATCGTGATTTTTCTGGCAGTTATCCTGGGAACCACCGCGATCGCATCCGGCTCGCTGGCCCCCTGGGTGCCGACCCGGAAAAAGGATTTGCGGCGGATTTGCCGTTTGGCGGCAGTAAGATCAGGAGAAATATTTTATGATCTGGGCGCCGGCGATGGCCGCGTGGCTTTTTACATGGCCCGCCATTCCGGGGGTCGGGTGGTCGGTGTCGAGCTGTCATTCCTGTTTTATCTTCTATGTCTCCTTAAAAGAACGCTGTCGGGCGTAAATAATCTTAGTTTCAGATTCAGGGATATTTACGGCGAGGATCTGACGGACGCAGGCGCAGTTTTCGTCTTTCCGGCCTCCCGCCGAGCCCTGGAGGGAAAGCTTTCGGAAAAACTCAAGCAAGAGCTTAAATCCGGCGCGCGGGTAATTACCTACGTTTTTCCGATTGAAGGCTGGACGCCGGACGCGGTCGATAAACCTGACGAGAAAGACGTGGCGATTTATTTATATAAGATTTCGGGTTGATTTTTTATTACGGAAACCACTCAAATAATAAAATAATTTATCGCGTTATGAAATATTTTTTTGTTTTAGGGAGCAATCCGGCCTTGTCCGTAGCCGAGCTGGCGTCGGTTTTCGGATTGGCGGAAAAAAGGGAAACGGCCGCTGGTGCCGGCGT
Organism: Candidatus Falkowiibacteriota bacterium; assembly: GCA_043801965.1. GTDB lineage: Bacteria > Patescibacteriota > Patescibacteriia > Patescibacteriales > UBA12075 > XYA2-FULL-47-19. The sequence continues at coordinate 3,510 of JAZDLN010000029.1, read as the reverse complement.
CTGCTGCGGCGGCAAGGTTTTTTTACTGGAAACGGACGCGAAGATCGATGCCGCCGCGCTTATAAAGAATCTGGGCGGAACCGTCAAGATCGGCGTTATTCACGAAGAGTCCGGAATAAGCACCCGGGAACTCTTATCCGTAATTACGCCGCGCCTAGAGCCCGGAGAGGGCAAATTCAATTTCGGTCTGTCTTTTTACGGATCGAGGAAGATGTATTTGAAACCTTTGGGCATGGAAATAAAAAAGTATCTGCGCGAACGCGGTATTGTCTGCCGCTGGGTGGTAAGCCGGGAAACGACTTTGTCGAGCGTGGTGGTCGAGCAAAATAAATTGACGGCCGGCGGCGCGGAAATAGTTTTATTGCAAAACGGCGATAAGATACTCGTTGGTTTTACTTTGGCCGTCCAGCCGTTCAAAGAATTGTCTTTCCGCGATTACGGCCGGCCGGCCCGGGACGACCGGTCCGGCATGCTCCCTCCGAAGCTGGCGCAGATCATGATCAACCTGGCGCGCGCTCCGAAAGACGGGGTTATCCTCGACCCTTTTTGCGGTTCCGGCACGATCCTTACCGAGGCCGCGCTCTTGGGTTATAAAAATATGATCGGAGCGGATATTTCAGTTAAAGCGGTCGAGGATACGAAAAAAAACATGGATTGGATCAAAGAAAAATTTAAAATTCCGGAGTACGGATTACGGGTTTTTCATAAGAATGCCGCGGAGCTGTCGCAAGCCATCGAGTCAGGATCGGTTAACGCGATCATTACCGAACCCTATCTCGGACCGCAGCGCGGCCCGGTCGACATTGAAATTACAAAGAAAGAGCTGACCGAACTCTATGCCAGGGCTTTGTCTGAATTTAAAAAAATCCTCGCGCCCAACGGCCGGATCGTCATGATCTGGCCGGTATTCCATGCTACGAGGAATTCGCAATTCATCACCCCGGACATGAAAGGTTTTAAAATATTAAATCCGATTCCGGAATCTTCGCGCGCCAACGCGGCCGTCGAACCCACGGCCCGGGACACGATAATCTACGGCCGTCCGGGCCAGAAGGTCTGGCGGGAGATCGTTATTTTGGAAGCAGTTTAAAGTAGTAGATATTTTTTATGAGATTTAAAAAATCCGCTTCAAATCGAAGCGGGTTTAGTTTTTTAAAAGGGCGAACAATTATGCAGTCCAATATTGACATGAAGGTCAGAGGGGATGGAAATAATTTCGTACGATACCGTTCCGTATGACCAATAATCTTCTCGCGGCCAATAGTTCAGCTCATCAGTACCGTACGAAACGCCGTAACATGTTCCCTGATCAATGATCAGGGTCAGATTTTCGCCGCGATTAACCGTAACGACGCCCGTCGGCGTTACCGAACCAAGACAGGGAGAACAGCCTCCGTAATTTTCCACTGAGATCCAGACGGTATAAGTTTTACCGGATTCTTCGCAAACGTCGCCGTATCCATCCCCGTCCGCGTCGGCCTGATTCTGGTTAGTGACCTCCGGACAATTATCAAGTGCGTTTGGCAGATCATCTTCGTCTGAATTAAGAGCACCGTAAATATCGAGAACCCCGGCGCCACCATAATCTTCAATGTGGCCTCGGGCTGTTGCCTTAAGTCTTTCGACTACCTGCGCGGCGGTTAAATTATCCCGGTCGTAAGACCAGATAAGCCCGGCGGCTCCGGCAACCAAGGGCGCGGACACCGATGTGCCGCTGGCGTTCTCGGTAACACCTCTGGCGTAACTGTAATATCCCTGGATTTCGTAAGGGGCGGCGATGTCTATGGCCTCGCCGTACATTGACCGTGAATCCCTGACTATTCCATTCGACCCGCCCACGATTAGGAGATTATCCGGCTTATCGACATATCCAAGATCACAACCATCATTGCCTGCCGCGTTAACGACGATGAAGTCGTAATTGTATGATTGGCAAATATCTCCGATATTTGCTGATAGCTTGTTAAGATAATATATTGCTAAGCTCGTTTCTCCGATATCACACAATCCGTCATTTTGATCAAGCCCGCCTATTTGGGACGAAATATTAACAACTTTAACGCCAGCTGATACTTGAGATATTATTTTTTCTTTTAAATGCCACGTTAACAATATAGGTTTTTCCGATATTCTAATTAGATTTTCCCAATCTATACCGATATTTCCGCAAATATTGTTGCCGCAAAAATCATCGGTATTACCGGCGGCAGTCATAATAGACATTACCATAGTTCCATGTTCACCGCTGGGCTCGCTTACCTCGCCGATTAGTTCATAGCGTCCCGCGAAGTCACCGTGGTTATTTCCTGGGAAACCAACAAAACCTGAATCGATAACCCCTATGGTTATGTCCCTGTTTCGTGTCTGGCCAGCAAGCGCACCCCAGGCCTCAGGCGCTTTAATTTGTTTGAGGTAAGGGCGATTAGTAACACCCTCTGTCGGCGTGGAAGAATATTCAGAATTGCTTAACACAAAATCAAAATCAGCTGATTCGACCGCTTGGTTTTGTACGATGGTGCCGATAAAAAACAGTTCGTTTCCCAGAGTTACTTCGGCCACATACAAACCTAAAGCCGGAATTTTTTCGATGACCGTTCCGCCGTTATTCATTATCAGATTCTCGGCGATATTAACGGGCGTGCCGGTTACAAATTGGACAATTACCCTGCCCGCGGCCACTTCGACCGGTACCAAGCCTTCTTCGGTCTGGTAATCGATGGTTACGATATCAAGCGGGGCATCATCAGGTAAAAAGACAGAGCCGGAAAGCGGATGTTCAGCGGTCTGTACAATCTCGACATGTATACTTTCACCCGGAATCCCGCGGAGAGTGCCGGTAATTTCATTATTACCTTCATTGAGGTTGACGGTGGTTTCGAGATATTCCTTCCGGCGGTTAAAATCACGCGGGCCAAAAACCAAATTGTCGTTAATATATAGGCTGGCGCTCGTTACCTTCCGGAAAAAATTTTTAAGCCGGCAAAGCTTTCTAAAACGGACATTGGTACAATCAATGTTTGTGCCGTTCCAGATTTTAACAACGGCCTGACCGGCTACGCCAGAAAAGGCATGCGTTTCAGAAGCTGGTCGGCCGCATTCGCGGACGAAATTGCCGCTAAAAGTGGTAATGTCAACGGCGGCATCGACGGTTTTGGGGACGAATGAAATTAAGCAAAACAAAACGATCAGACTTGTGAAAAATTTTTTTAGCTTCATGGGTTTTACTCCTTTCGGCGATTGGTGTTGAGTTGATGTTTTTTAGGTTTTTATAGAGCTGAATTTTTTATAATTCCCCCTTTCTAAAAAAATATTCCGTATTTACGGAATATGCAAGTATAACTAATATTCTTGAATGTGTCAATAGCTTTTGGTAATGTGTACACACATTTGGCGGTTTTCCAAAACTATGGGAAAATCAGCAAATATGTGTACAAAATTGCCAGAATCTCCTTTAGAGGAGCGTTTAAGATGGGTTTTGCCCATTATCAATAAAGAGGTTAGATTAATTGA
>JAZDLN010000010.1:0-47591 GCA_043801965.1 Candidatus Falkowiibacteriota bacterium | reverse complement strand
GTCTTTTCTTCCCCGTTGATTTTAAGGACAATATTCATAAACCTTGTCCTCCGTAGCTTTACGCGCAGGAGGAACTATCCCAATAAATTGCTGGCTTTTAATTTCCTGATCATAAGGTCGCCGATCCGTTCCGCGCCTTTGCGGTCCATGATCGTGTTGCCGGTAATATTGATATTTACCACCGCTCCCCCGCCCCCTAAACGGCCGTTCGGAATAATACTCCCGGCTGACCCGGGCACGAACAGTTCCGGCCCGGCCTCGCCCACCAGATACGCCTTGGTCGGGCTCACGAAACCGCCCCCGGCCTTGCCGCCCCCGAACCCCAGCATATTGCTGATGGCGTTCTTGGCACCCTGTACGACGTTAAGCCGCCGGATGCTTTCGATCAGGCGGTCGATCCAGTCGACCACCCGCGAAATCGAAGTCGTGGTCGCGTCCCAGATATTCTTGAATTTCTCAATACCGATATTAGCCGCTTCGATAATCCAGGTTAAGGCCTGGATCAGGGCGATAAGGCTCACCTCGATGATTTTGACGACCGCGATCAGAGCTCCTAAAAGTATCACGCCAATGATCTGCGCGAATGTTTCTAAGAACGGCATTAACGGCTGTAATGCCTCCCAAAGTTTCTGCAGTTCCGGCAATAAGTTCTCCCGAAAAACCGAGGCGATATTTTCCCAGGCGGTCCGGAATATAACTAAGAGTCCCTGATACCGCTCCACGATCTCAATCCCGGCCCTGACCATATCCGCGAATTTGCCGGAAATATCGATCACGAAAGTAATCGATTTTTTCAGGCCGTCAAAAGCGGCCATAAGCGTCTGGCCGATAATATCGGCCGTGGCTTTGAGCTGGGGGTTAATTTCGTTTTCATCGGTAAAAGCCCAGGCCTGGAAACTCTTGATCGTCTGATAGACGTATTCAATGGCGGGCTTCATGGCATTATCGAGCATATCGCCTAAAATAAGCTTTAACCCGATAATACCGTCTTTGACCGAATTGGATATTTTATACCAGCTGCCCATCGCTTCAGTATATGAGCCTTCCATTCTGGTCGCCTCCGCGATCATGGCGTTATACATAGCCTGCGATTTCTGCGCGTACGTGAGCTCGCTCGTTTTTATTCCCAGGCTCGCGGCCGCGTCGGTATAGACTTTGACTAAGTTCATCTGGATGCCGTATTCGCTTAAAAGTTCCGGCCGGAGCTTGACCACCGCCTCCATCATGGATTTGATCGCTTCGTTGGAATTCCGGTTCGAAGCGGCGGCCACGTCCCGCCCGCGGGCCACGATTTCCAGGGCCTGCGTTTCGCTCATATTGGTCATGATAGCCGTCTTGGTCAGTTCAATGGCGGTGAGCATGTCCTTATTTTCTTCCCGGATGCTTTTGACTAAGCTGTCGATCTGCGTTTTGCTCCAGTTATTATTCTCTCCCAGCTGGTAAATTACCGCCTTGGATTGTCCCAGCTGGCCGGTAAGGGTGATGCTGTCCTTTATGAGATCGCTGATCCCGCTGGCCACGCTCCGGATCGTGCCGATAATCGCGTTGTAAGCCAGATTGCCGATGGCCACGGCCTTGGCCATGGAACCGAAAGAACCGGAGGTGGTTTTGACATCCTCCGACATGCCGTTTAATGCCTGGCTCACTTTTCTCATTTCCGCGCTGGCGTTATCGACGGCTTTTAATATAATTTGCAGTTCTTTGTTTTCGGCCATTTGTTTTCTTATTACGCTCGACTATAAAAATAAATATTTCGTTGATGAATTCCCAGCGCTGGCCAAGATACTCCTGTTCGGTCCAGCCCGTCTCCGTACAAATCAGGGATTTGAAGCCTTTGTAGCTCCAATGCCCGAATCGGACGAATTTGGCTATCTCGTACTTTGTATCTTGGCTTTGGCTAAAAAATCCCGGACAAAGCTTAAATTCTCCTGGATAAACTTAATATCCTCGAGGCTGAACAGATTGACGTTCTCGACCGTAATCGGCAGTTTCTGCCCGTTTTCGTCCGTGGCGTCCCAGTCTTTGATGACCCGGGTAAAGAGCACCAGAATCTGCCTGATCTCGCCCGGCTCTTTTTCCACCGCCTCGATATCGCTGGCCAGAATCCCGTCTCTGATCCTGACGGTAATCCCGCACTTCGGCAGTTTAACGTTTTTTACCTCCCTTATGTCTTTTAATACCGGCATAAAATTAGTAGACTGCGGCCAGGTTGGTCAATTTGGCTTCAATGCTTTTTGAGTCGCTCGCCGAATAAAAAGCCTTGAAAGCGGCCGTTACCTTGGCAATCTCGTTATTGTCGCCGCTTACGAGCGGCTCCCTTAATTTAATTTTGGCTAAATCGATCGTGAGCTTCGGATGACTGCTCGCTCCGATCGTAACATCGCCATTGACTATTTCCAGTCTTAATGCTTTCTTGTTGCCATTCAGGGCGTAATCCAAAAGAACCGTATCCTTGAAATTCATCTCGACCGAACCCTCGATCGTTAACTGCTTATTCAGGAAATCGTTCGGCTCGACACTCCCCAGCTTATCGTCATCCTCGATATTCTTATTGATGTTGATCTCGACCTTTTTAACATCGATCGCGCTTGCGCCGTCCAGACCGGCCAAATCATCGGCCAACTTCAGGCTGATGTGCTGGCCTAAAAAATAATTTTCCGCCGTATAAGCGGGCACGCTCGTGGCCGCTACCCCGGCTTTGCCCCTGACCGCGATCTCGTATTTCAGGTACTGGCCTGCGGCCGCTTCTAATTTCAGGGTTTCAATGACCGCGTTGGGATAAGCTTTTTGCCCGTTATCCCCCCGTTTGACCTCGACCGTCAGGGTCGGGTGCTTGGCTGACTGCAGAACCGCGAAAACATGGTCAAATACGCCCGCATCCGCGGTTTCTAAACTTCCGACCTGCCCCAGCGTAGCCAGGAGAATAAGGCCGAAACTCTCATCAAAGACCTCGCCGGCAATGCCGCCGCCGCTCATCTTCTTGCTGATCTCCTGATCTTCGCTGTCCTCGATTACCCCGACGGCCCGTTCGCTGACCGCCACCTCGATCTTGTCGTTGATATCCTCGGACAAGGGTTTGAGCCAATAGCTGGGCGCCACGGCCACGCCACGGCTGGTTTCCCGTCCGATGCCGATATTGAACCGGCGCTTGATTAATTCCATCATATTGTTCTATTCCAAAACAAGCCGACAAGCATGCACGGCCTGTTTTGGCTTATTTAATTTTTTAAATTCTTTAACTGTTTATCCGCCTCAGCCTTGCTCATTGCCCGGACCGTAACCCCTTGTTCGGGATAATTATACTCCCTTTTTTCCGGCGACACTTTCTGCTTATCTTCATCCGGCTTCAGGGCCTTGTCCACCGGAGCCTTGGCGTAGGCGGACTTGTCCTCGATTTGTGATTTTTTTATTGCCATATTTTTGCTTGAATTATTAAGTTATCTGAATTAATTTTTTGCAGATTATTTCCATCTCAAGCACCCGCATCAAAAGTTCCCGGTCTTCCCAGATAAAAGAACTGGCCACCAGCACATCGTCGCATACCCCGCCCAGCGTATCGTCGTTATCGAAAGCCTCGTCGATTTGGTCGCTTAGGCTGTTCAGTAAATTCTCCCCGTCTGCCTGCCCTCTGGCCGCCTCGTTTACCTCCTGGATTACCTGCACCTTGAATTTATAGTGCTTTAAAATCGTCTTGACGCTCATCCGCTCTTTGACGTTTTCCGTGCCTAAAATAACCGCCGCCGGATACTCGTCAAACTCCCCCTGGTTGTATTTATAAACCCGGGCGATATCGTCAATCGCGTCTAATTTATTATAGATGGCGTCTAGTATCTCACTTCTCATAGGCTTTTGATTATGCGTTCCAGTACGCCGACGAATATCCGCCGGACCGGCCATTCCGATTTTTGCACGGTCCGGTCCACGAACGGGTTCGCCTTGGTGCCTTTGCGCATGATGCTTTTCTGGAGCGCGTACGGATTAATGCCTTTCTTGATCGCCCAGAGCCGAAGCGGGGCCCGCTTATCCCTGACGGAAACGTAATGCGGCCGGGTACCCTGATGGACGCTCAAGGCGTATTGCTTGTTCGGGGAAATAATGACACTGCCGCTTTTTAACCTGAGGCCGATCGTTAAACGCAACTGGGCGGTAACCCCGACCGGGGATTCGCCTTTTTCGTTGGCCAGGATTACTTTGCCTGCTTCCAGGAGCCCGGACTGGATTTCGCGGTTGGCGATAACCGGATACATGCGGAACGCCTCCCTGATCTCGTTTAAATTCTCGATTTGTATTTCAAACGGCATATTAATTATTCGTTTTATAGATTATCGCCTCAATTCTTGTTAATGCGCCTCGTTCCAGTTTCCGGATCGCTTTGACGATATAAGTTTCGTTGTCGCATGCCAGCTTGTCGGTTTCTTTGATATCTGAATAGTTTTCAGTATAGAGCTTAAGCATATCGGCCGGGTTGCCGTCGCTTAAAAGCGTATCTTCAGCCTTAATCGACATAATCGACCCCTGAATCTCGCCATGAGGTTCATAGCTCTCTTTTTTGTTATCTAGGGCGCTTATCAGCCGGAAAACCGCTAATTTTTTATTGAAGGCAAATCTCATAAAGCAATCATTTTATAAGACGAAAGGATCGAAGCAACATCGGGCGTTAAATGCTCCTCCCAGGAAATGCTGGCATCGCCTAAGCTTTCCGTTTTTATGCCGTCGCTTTTGCGCTGGTTCCATAACCGGCCGACTAATTTCAGTATTGCCAGTTTAAGATTATCCGGCGCGTCCGCGTCAGCATATCCGGCCTTATAGCTTATTTTGTAATTCCGCTCTCCGGACCGGACGCTTTTGAGCCGGACTATTCCCTGATCCTGGTAAAAAACATAATCGCTGTCAGGCACTGTCGTCCAGCTCCCGTCGCTGTCATATTCCACGGCCAGATCTTTCAGGTTCAGATTATTGGCCAGATAAATATCGCCGTCTATCTCATCGCCGTCAAAATACTCGGTAATCGTATCTTGCTTTATTTTGTTGCTGGTCATGGCCTCGGCCCAGCCGATCGCGCCGGATATCAAAACCTCTATCACGCCGTCGTAGTCGCTGGCGGTTAAGCCGATATAATTTTTAAATTCATCTGCTGTGATCATAATTCGCATGTCCCGCGTTTGTAGTGCGGGTGCGCGAAGCGCATAACTTATAAATCTTTAATTCCTGATCCTCGCTCCCGAAAAAAGAACAGGGACCAGGCATCAAAGCTCTAGACCTTGGAACAGACTTTGGCTTCAATCAGCTTTTTGGCCAGCTCCGGTTCAAGACCGGCTGTTTCGCCTTTAAGATACGGCGTATGCGCCCGGTTAAACCTGACTCTGGTCAGGTTCTTCTTCCTGGCGCCGGACTTGTTGTCACCGGCTTTATTTTCGCCGCCTTCGCCGCCCGCGGGCGGCTGGTTGTTTTTGTTGTTGTTGTTTGCCATAGATTTACGCTTAATGAATTATGTTAATTTACTGTTTTCTCCCCGCCTGCAACCAATACAAGCGCAGGCAGGGAGAGGAACAATAAACTAAGCCTATTTCACACCGGTCAGTTTCCGGCCCGCTTCCGGCATGGTAAACACGCCGTCAATCGCCTCGGCCACGACCACTTCGGTCTGCAGTTTGCTTATCACCTTGTCGGTATCGATGAACATTTCCTCGCCGTCCTTGATCCAGTAATACCACGGATCGAAAAACATGATTTCCGTCTCGTCCATACCCGTGCCTAAGTTGGCCGGGATATCGGCGCTTTCCAAAACCGGACGGTTGAAGATCGTCTGATCCCGGACATCGAAGATCGGCATCTTGTTCTGGTCGGTAAGTTTCCGGATCAGCTTCATACCGGCGCCCGAAGTCATGAAGACCGCGTTCTGGCGATACTGCATCGGCAATTCGTAATACAGGTTTACGATATCGGGATAATCAAAGGCGGCCAGCTCCTGGGTAATCTCCGGCAAACCGGCTCCCCGGACGCCGTAAGGCTTCCCGGAACCGTCACCGGCCACAAACGCTGTCTCTTCCGCGTCCCGCAATTTTCGGGAACTGAGCTCGCCGATAAAATTGACGATGTTGAACGCCGAAGTGTTGAGCAGTTTGCGCGGCATCAATACGCGGGCGGCTAAGTAATTGTCGGTCAGGGTTTTTTTGTCGATATTCGGATTGCTGTCGGTAATATTGGCGTTGTCATCCACCCAGTAAGCGGTTACGCCCGTGCCTTCCACCGGCAACTGGAAATTGCCGGAAAGCTTGAACGCGTAGGCCAGCTGGCGCATCCGGGAAATCTTATCCTTTTTGGTCAGGATAATGTCGGCCAGTTCCGTGGGAATGGTATTCCCGAACGAACCGGGATTGGTGTTTATCGCCTTCTCGTCCAGCTTGCCGAAGCAAACGTCCTTCAAAAACTGGGCGGCTTTTTCCACTTTTTCCTCATCGGTCGGCTTCTTTAAATCAGCCAGGCCCTTCTGGGTTTCACGCAGGATCTCGTCTTTTAAATCCCCGACAATTTCCTTGACGCCGTCAGCGATGAGCCCATTGAGTTCCTTCAGGGTAATTTCCTTGACTTCCTGGTTAGTCTTTTGTTCCTTGCCCTCCGAAGCTTGAGCGTAGGAGGGTTTTTCTTTTGGGTCCATAAATCACTTGGTTATTCTTAATACGTACTCGCAGGCTTTATCAACCTGCTTGATTGCTTGCCTGATACGGAGCAATTTCACCTTGTCGCCTTTGTTTTCGGCAACCGGCGGCTCCGCGTCAGAATCGACCTTTACCCCCTTGTTTGTCAGGGACTTTAAATATTTTGCATATTTATAACTGATTTTTTTGCGTTCAGTCTTGCCGTCCCGGTAATATATTTTTACCCGCATTTTTTTGAAATCAACATCAACATAACTGACGATAGCTTCCTTCTTCTCCGGTTCGGTCTTTTCAGTCCTGGCCTTTTTGACGTTGATAAGTTCGGTATCCGGATTGGCGCCGGCCAGTACCGGCGACCATTCATAGAGCCGGACTTTCTTGATGATCCGGTTGTCATTTTCGTCCCATTCGTAATCCAAAATCTTGAAGCCGATACTGAACTCGTCGATTATCCCGAATTTGATATCGCTGAACGATTCCCGGCCCCGCTGGGTTTCCAGATTGAACTGCGCCCGGATAAAAAGCCCCTTGTCGTCTTCCTCGGCCACGAGCGTCTTGGCGACCGGCTCTTCCCAGTTATGCATCCAGACGCCTTTGGGCAGTTTCTTCCTAAGGCTTTCGACGAACGCGCCGCGCCTGATGATATCGCCGACCAGGTCGATATTGTCGAAAATCGACACGTAGGCCTCAATAATACCCTGATCAGCGTCAGCCTTTTCCTCGATGATTTTTATCTCTGCCTTGGCTCTGACCCTGATCATCTTGTCCCCGTCCGATTCAGGATGTTTTTTATTAAGCTCTTTTTTTGTTTCTTGAGTCATATTTTTGAAATTACATATAAATGATAATTAAAATTTCTGGACTTTTTCAAACTTGACAAATATATAAATATAAGTTATACTATAAATCAATAACAACTAATATAAGCTATCAATATATGATCTTTTAAAAAGGAGATTTTGGGATGAAAATAATCATTTTTTTGAATGAATGGCTTGGTGGCTGGTTGGAGCGCAAATTATTCAAAACTATAATCAGCGCTATAATTTTCATGAACCCTATTGCTCTTGCCCCGCAGGTGCTAACCACTATTACAGCCTCGGATGTTTCTGGAATTTCACTTACCATGTGGTGCATTTTTGCGGCCATACAAACCGCTCTTATTTTTGAGGGAATTAGGGTTCGTAGTGTGGCCATGTTTTGGTCAATGCTCATTAGCGCATCCGAGAGTATTACTATTATCGCGGTAGTGCTAATACGCTCATAATCTCCCTGTAATCATCATCGCCCCATTATTCATCGTGATAATGGGGTTTTTAAAAAGAAACTATTAAATATCTGTTTGTATTATACCGGCGTAAAGTCGCACTTGCAGTTCGGATGCACCGGAATCTGCCCCTTTATGCTTTTGACTGTCCAGTCTTCCCCCGCTTTGGCCTGGCATATCCCGCAGGCATCCGGAGATAACAGCCACTCCACTTCGGTAAAGCCGTAATGCTCGTAGGTCTGCCGGTGCGCCTCCGTTACTCCCCGGGCGGTTTCGGTCCGGGCGATCATGTCGGCCCGGTAATCCGTGGCGAAATCAAACACCGCTTCCACCCGCTGGCGCAATTCTTCCGTGTCCTCGCCGTTATCGACCCCCTCTTTAATGGTTTTGGCAAACGCTTCGATCGTAGTGTCGGTAATTTCCCGCCCGATTTCTTCGCTTACTTTTCCGGTCCATGCCTTGATAAACTCCATATCGACGATGGCGTTTTCGCCGATCAGTTCTCCGGCGCCATTGAGGCCGGTCATAACCGTTTCGTACATCAGGGGCGTAATCAGGTCAATCGACGCTTCCAGCTCTTTTGTCCGGTTAACTCCGTAATCCTGCGCCACGTCTTTTTTATGGTTTTCCGCCACCCCTGCCAGGAACCGTTCCCGCTGTTTCCCGAAAAAATCAATGAACTTATTTCGCCATAATCCCTCCAGCTTAGCCTCCTCGGCCATGCGCGCCTTATAAAAAGCCTGACGTTGCTCTTCGGTTGGTGTTTGTTTTTTCTCCTTAACCAGCCTTAAAACAACTTCCTTCTCTGTAAATATGCCGCCGGTTATTTTTCCGGCCGCTTTTTCGGCCATGCGCTTGATTTTTAAATTGCGGTTCAGGATGCGCCGTTTGATAATTTTTTCAGTTTTTAAATTAATGCCATTGCTCTTCCCGGCTTTTATTTTAATAAACTGCTCAGACTTCTTCTCGCCGCCGATCAACGGCATATTCGACAAAGGCATATAAATATAATCCCCGCCGTTCACCGGATTAAACCCGTCCATCTCCCTGATCTCGTTGGTCGTCAGCCACTTGTTCCAACTTTCGGTTTTTTGCTTCAGGCTCATCTCCTGATCGTCCCGGGCCAGAGGCTCGAAAGAGAGCCAGAGGTCGGCCCCGAATTTCGGCACCAGGAATTCATTCAGCTGTTCGATCATTTCCGTGGCCAGAGGCTCAAGCGTCCATTTATTAAAAGCATACTCGGCCGCGGTGGCGCTCGCGCGATTAACGTCTTCGAATACGCCCAAGATCGGCTTCGGCACTCCGAAGATGGACAAAATCTCGTCCCGGTTCATTTTCCGGCTTTCGATGAAATCCAGATCCTTGGGCGGCAGGCTGACCGGCTTGAACTTCATCCCGCCTTCAAGGACCTGGACATCATAGGCGTTCTCATAGCCCTGGTATTTGCTCTTAAATTCTTTTTTTAAACGCTTGATAGTTTCTTTGTTGGCGTTGCCCTGAAGTTCCAGGAAACCGCTCGGCCGGGCGTTGTTCTTGAGAAGATTGCTGTTTGACTGCAGGATATAGTCATCATTCTCGGCGCTCATCCGGACCGCCTCGATCACGCCGATGCCTTTATCAGGATTTTTCGGGTTGTAGTTTTTCAAGAATATGACCTCATCCGGCGAATAAGTTTTTTTAAATGTGCCGATTTCGTAAGTGTAACCCTGCAACTGCCCGTCCTTATCCTTTTTAACCTTGAAATATTCCGGCCGGGCGATATAAATATTGCTCGGATATTTGTCGCTTTCGTTCACCTTGGTTAATACCCAGGGGCTGGCTCCCAGAAGATCGCGGTAAATGACGGAAAGCTGGATAAAATTATACTTGGTCATCTCCGGGTTGACCCGGTACAAAAGTTCCAGCAAATCATGCTCGATCAGCTCCTCCACCTCGCCGTTTTTTTTCAGCCGGTATAATTTAAACTCGATCTGCGCCAGACCCATGCTCCTGCGGGCGACGCAGGCGTAAACCCAGGACTTGTAAAAATCCAGGGCGTCCGATTTGGTAATCACGCCGGCCATTATACCCGAACTCACAAAAAACGAATACGGCACCGCGCCTTTGTGGATTATCGATTGGTATAAGCGTTTAAAAATATTCATAAAGCTATAAACTTATTATCCGCGGAACTGTTTCCGTCCGCTCGTAAAAAGTGAAGCAGAGCGCGTCCCAGAAGTCGGGGCTGGGCACTCCCCGGGCCAAAAGGTCGTCTTTGGATTCCATCTGGATCTTGCCGTCCCCGCCGCTCGCTATCTTCCATTTGATCTCATCCACCTCGGCGAACTCCGGGCCGCAGACTTTACCGTTTTGTTCCGTGAGCATTTTCTTAGCCTTGAAATTCGCTTCCGCCTTGATATTCACGTACAGATTCCGGCCGTCTTCCGAGGGCTTGTCATTAGCCCGGCAGGCATTAACGATAAGGCCGTCCTCTTCCAGCCGGTCCACCACTCCGGCACCCACTCCCACCACATCCACGAAAACATCGAAATAATCTATCTTTTCCTCTTTGCAGATGACCTTGATCTCGTCCACGATCTTCATCGTGTTCCGGGTCTTCATCTTGCGCTTGATGTAGGCCCGGGGCAGTCCGGTTTTTTCGTCTCTGCCCCTAATGACAAATACGGTCCAGTTGCCGCCGCGGGCGACATCCACCCCGAGCTTACGGCCGTGTTTTCTCAGTATCGGCCTTTCCTGGCAATACATGCCCTCCTGCTCTTTCCCGGCCATTAATTTCCGGTAGCCGTGGGCATCCACCTCGTCCTCGTCCGGGAACAGGCACTTGTAGAGGATATTAGCTAAGGGAAGTTTCAGGGCCTTGTCCAGGAACTCCTGCCGGTACCGCCCCTCTTTCAGGGCCTGGTAACAATCTATGTAAATTTTAAAATAATCCTTGTCTTTCCAGCTTTTCAGGAAATGGTTGTTGTGGAACGGATTGCCGATTTTGATATAGCAGGACTGCCTACGCTCACCTCCGATCGTCTGCTTGCCCGCCACCATCCGGAATACCGTGGCCTCGATCGCGTCCGGAATCAAGGCGCTTTCGTCCTGGATCACGATCCGCCCGCCCTCGCCCATAACCGACTTTACCCCCGATACGACACTCCGGGCCTCGACGCTTAACGCGAACAGTCCGCCACCGTTCCTTAAAACAATCCGGTCTTTGCTCGCTTCCTGCCGAAGCATATCGATCTTGTCTTTCTTTTCGAGGAGCGAACTGAACATCGGACTGTCCCCGATATGCTCGATGTAGTAGCGCATTATCTTCTTTGCTTGCTCTTTCTTCGGCGCCACCACCGGAATCAATTCGCCCTGGATACAGCTGACGATTATGCAGGCCAAAGCCACGATCAGGCTTTTTCCATACTGCGTGCAGGCGATGATTTGAATATACTCGCCATGCCGGAATACGATCGCCCAAAAAATTGCCAACTGCCCTTCGGTTACCACTTCGCTTGCCCGGTAGCCCTCTATGTCGAAATGAGCAAGCAGTGAAAGACAAACTTCACGCTCCTCGGGGGGTATGGTTGGCAGTTTTACTTTTAGCATCTCCTTGGACTTTTAGCTTTTTTATCAGGCCGTCATAATCGCTCCTGATCTGCTCAAGCTCCCGCGAATCGTTAACGTCAATCTCGCTCTTGGGCTTGAATTTCGGATGATTGCACTTCAAGTAAAAGATAATAGCGGTAATATCATCATTGGCAATTTTCTTGACCAGTTTATCCTCCACAAAACCGCGCTGAATCCACTCTATGTCATCAGCCTTTTCAGCAAATTCTTTGTCGCACTTAAGCCACTGATAATATGTTTTGGGATTTATCCCTATCCGTTTGCAGGCAATCGTCACAATTCCTTTGCTCTTTTCCAGTTCATCAAGCAACAGTTTTTTATTCTTGGCGGTGCGGGCAACAACCTTGGGTCTGGTTTCCCCGGATTCCTCCTTTTTTATAGTGTTACATTTGTTACATTTGCTCATAAAATTTTTTCACTAATTTGGGTAACTCTGGCGCATTCTTTCGATTTTCCAGCAATAATTTTCAAGCCTGGCCTTATTTCTGAATAAACGGTAGCATTTGCAACGCTTTTTCATGCAATGGCTGAATACTTTGCCGGTTCTGATTTCCTCCCCTTTTTTAATGCAATAAAAGATCATAACTGCTTGGCTTGCCCGCCGGAGCCTTGGCATAGGCGGGATTTTGACGATGTGTATTCTTCCCAGCGCTTGATAATGACATCAACGTATTTCGGGTCCAGCTCCATAGAGTAGCATTTCCGCTCAAGCTGGCCGCAGGCCAGGAGGGTCGATCCGGACCCGCCGAACAGATCAATTACGATATCGCCCCGCTGGCTGTTTTTCTTTAAGGCCCGCTCGGGAAGCCGCAAAGGCTTCTGCGTGGGATGGACGTAATTCTGGGTCACGTCCCGCTTCTCATACCAGACGTCCATGAGTTCGCTGAAATCTTCATAGTCGAGATGGAACACATCCTTCAGGTTATTTATTTTCTTGTTTTTATAATGGCTCTTTTTGTTTTTCCAGCCGACCATGCAGGGCTCGTACTGGCGGTGATAATCCTGCCCGCGGGAAAACACCATCGAATTCTTGAGCCAAATTATAATCTGGCTCATATGCCATCCGGCTCCCTCGAAGGCCTGCCGGTTAATCCAGTTGTTCTTATTGGCAAACCACCAGTAAATAGTCGCGTCATCGGTCGTATAATCGTTCAGATTTTTGAGTATTTCGGTATAAAACTGCAGGCATTCCTCGTCCGTTTTCTTGTCGTTGAATATCTTGCCGCCGCTTCCGCCGTATTTGGTCGAGCTGTAATCCAGTCCGCCCGGCGAGCGGTAATCGACATTATAGGGCGGATCCGTAAAAATCATCCTCCCCTTTTTGCCTCCCATCAGCTTCTCGACGTCTTCCGGCTTAGCGGAATCACCGCACATCAGGCGGTGCTCTCCCAGCTCATAAATATCTCCCAGTTTCGCTTTCGGGTTTTTGATTTTCTGGTATTCCGTTTCGGCGTCGAATTCATCCTCTTCGATCTCGGCGATCAGGTCCTGGTCAAAGCCGGTCAGTTCCAGAATATCCGCATCCAGTTCCTTGAGCTCTTCGATCACCAGGTCCATATCCCAGTCGCTCTCGTTTAGCTTATTATCCGCCAGCCGGTAGGCCCGGGCTTTCTTGGGCGGGAGATTGACGCTGATGCAAGGCACGACTTTTAATTTAAGCATCTTGGCGGCCTCATATCTCCCATGCCCGACGATGATCACTTTTTTCTTGTCCAAAACCAAGGGCTGGTTAAAGCCGAACTCCCTGATACTGTCCGCGATCTGCCGGATCTGCTTAGCCGGGTGCTTTTTGGCATTTTTCGGATACGGCTTGATGTCTTCGATTTTTACTTCCGCTTCTTTTGGCATTTTGATTCTAAATTAATGATATTGATATCCGTCACCGGCTTTCTGTTGAAACTCTTTGACCGGACGATCTTCATGAGCGAAACTTCGAGTTTACCGACGATTTTCTCGATTGGCTTCTTGTATCTTCCGTCTCCCAGGAAATCCCCGGCCCTCCGGCCCTGCAGATTGCGTAGCGCCGGGTCCTGCCCGACTTCTATGTGGCAGTTAAGACCGGCTCTTTCTTTTTTCCCGTCTTTGTAAACGATGAATACCGGCAGGACCCCGATCAGGAAAAAGCGCGTCCGTTTTCCTAATATTCCGGCCGGTGTCTTGAAGCTGTAATTAAAATCGACCCGCAGGTATAGATTGTTTTGGATAGTGGTTTTTAAATTATTCATACTATCGGTTTTTGTTCGGTCTAAAAAAATTTTTTAAAGCCCGCTTTCTTAGCCAAGCCCATGGCGCAGGCTCCCTTGTTTTTGGCAGTCCCGCTTTCTCCGACGTCAATAAGAATTTCAATTGTCTTCTGAAAGCCGATCTGCCGGATTACTTCCAACCAGGCCTTTTTATTTTTAAGCTCCTTTATTTTTTGAAGCTGGTACTCTAATTGTCCCTGCATGGTATCCGTTAAAAAGTTATCCCCATTTTGAAAATCAACGTTAACGTTGGGTTTAGTATTATGATCGTTAGTATAATGATTGTGTTCGTTTTGACGAACGGTTACAGGGACTGACCGTTCGTTTTGAAGAACGGAACCGTTCGTTTTAACGAACGCCGGGGATAAGTCGTTCGTTTTAACGAACAGTTCGTCAACCTTGCCGCTCATCTTTACGTACAGCTTATTGCCCTCCCGCCAGGTCAGAATATAGCCGGTTAAAGCGATTTTCCTGATCCGCTCCGATATCCGGCTTTTGGCTTTGATCCGGAGGAGCGGCATCTCCTCCAGAAGATAACTGAAATTAACCCAGGTAAATCCGTTGACGCGGTGCTTTTCTACTTTTTCGCTTCGTGAAGAACATAAATAATAGAGATAATCAAGGATGGCGCCGTCGATGATATCGAGATCCGTTTTGGCCAGAATAATTTGATTGATATTGATGTTATACTTCATCTTGCTTGCATGGGGCTTTTTACGGCCTTATAGCGCGAAATAACCGGCTTATTCCGCCCTACAAGGCCGCGAAGGCCTTGTTTTTTTAGAACAAAATGAATGTCCTAAAATTATTTTTATTGTTGGCTTTGGTTTTAAGGATCTCTTCAATTTCCGCTATGCGACAGCTGTCCCTCTCATTCTCCCTTTTGACGATTTGCCGAAATTCTCCCAAGAGATAGTTCCGGGACTGGATTCTTGATTTAAGCCTGATTTTCTCCGAGATGAGTCCCGGGACAGACATGTTGCTAAGCATTTTCCGCCTCCTTTCTATGCCTTACCGTTTTTTTTACGCCGGTTTTTTTGTCAGCCGCCACATCGGGAAATTCCTGGGCGAAATGATCCTGAATGGCGATTTTTAAGGTTTCGAGGCCAACAGTCAGTTCACTTAAGCCTTTGCGCTTGATCTCCTCCCAGCTATTGGTCTTGAACACCACTTCGGAAATCTCGATCCGGGATTTCTTGTCGGCCGCGCCACTGCTCGGCCAGGCCTTAAAGAGCTCGTTGGTGATTTTTTCAAGCACGATCTCCTTGTTCCGGATGTACTCCCGCTTATCCTCTTCGGTTTTGAATAAGCCGCTTGAATCCGTTTCGTTCGTTTCTCTTCTTTCCGGATTGGCCAGCATGTCGTCAATGGCCGGTTCGAAGTTGGCGAAACCGGGATTGATGAAAGTTTTACCGTCGATAAGGGTCGAACGGTCTTTGACGATCGTGGCCTGGCGGTAAACTTTCTTATTCTTGCCAAGGATTTCCTCGAACCGTTCCATGAGCACCAGAATATCCGGTTCATAGGCCGTTTCTCCCTCGACTTTCATTTTGACTCCCGATTTGTAGATCTCGCGCTTGCCTGTGTCGGCATTAATCTCGTTTTCGTACTCGTACCCGGCCCGGCCGCACATGAGAATATGATACGGATCCCGGACCAGCGGATCGGAAAATTCCGCTTTCCACATCGGCTTCAAAATTCCCCAGTCCTGGAACTGCAGATGCGTCCGGTTCATCTTCCGCTTGAACGCCTCGACCGTATCCTCCCAGACATGCGAGATCGAATCGATCAGGAAGATATCGGACAATTCTTCCTCCCGCATGATCCGCATCGATTCCTTGAGATCGGCGAGCGTCCTTGATTCTTTGACTAAGAGCTCGATACCGGCTTCGCCGAAAACTCTTTTTAAGAACTTGGCCGCTTTTTCCGTGTCGAACATGACCACCGGCTTCTGCGATTTTATTTTCCGGTGCAGGCCGATGGCGATAAGGGCCGACGTGTAGGTTTTGCCGGAACCGGCGAAACCCTCGAAAGCGGCTTTGAAATACGGTTTGGTATTGGCGACTTTCATGAAAAAGCCGCTCAAATCCACCGCCGACTGCACCGCGGCAGTCTTGGTTAATGTTTTTGCTTGCATGTTATTCTGCATTAATCCCACGCATAGGATTAATATTAAAATTAATTACTACTTGACTATTCAGCAATTTGCTGATAGGTTGTAATTGAGCCTTTCGGAAAAAATGCGCTTTTTTCCAAAAGGAATTCATAACACCTAAGACATCCACCCAAAGAATTCACGGGTGGGTGTCTTATTTTATTTGACCTGCGATGCGCCCGATATTTTCCAGGATCTGCATATCACGCCAAATATCATAAGGTTCAAGAGAGCCGCCCATCGGGTAATCCTCTGACGGCTTATCCCCTTGGGTATCCTCTTGGGGCTTGTGATCCATTTATCATCACCCCCTTTCCAGTCATCCCGGACTCAAGCCGGAGATGAATTATTTTATTAAATTGTTAAGGCTTCTTAGCGATCTTGTATTTTTTCTGCAAATGCCCCAGATCCCCGACTATACCCTCAAGCGTCTTCTTCTCCCTTTTCTGCGTATACGGACTTAAATTCTGCCGGAGCAAATCCAGGATAGTGGCCAGCGTGCCGAAATAATCGTCGCTTTTGATATGGAATTTTAAACTTTCCCTGCTCATACAAAAAACCCGCGATAAATTGATTAATTACCTTTTTTAATCAATTTTATCGCGGGTTTATGCACAAGTTTGCCGCATATCCCGGATAAACCACTAAAAAAGGCTATGAAACATAGTTTTCATAACCTTTTTTTATGCTAATCTTGCAATACTATACCATTGGGATGCGAGGCTCTACCTCTTGCTCCACTGCGGGGAACGTCTCGCGCGCCTCAAACCAGGCTTCTTCCGCTCTTTCTTTCTCGAATCCCGGGTTAACCAGCCCTTCGGCTTGATCACCGGCTTGATCGTTTCATCCATCTCAACCAGCGCCTTGGCGATGCCGTGCCGTATAGCTTCCGCCTGTCCGACGCCGCCGCCGCCTTTTACCACTATGGAAAAATTAAAGGCTTTAAGATTGCCGGTTAGCTTTAACGGCTGTTTGATCGTATTTATTTTATCCTGTGAAAAATAATCGCTTAATTTCCGTCCGTTCACGATAAAAATACCGGTTCCTTTCTTGTATATCCGCAGGCGGGCGACGGCCGTTTTTCTCCGGCTGACAACGCTCGTATGCTTGCCTTTGAGCACTACCGGCTCCTCCACTTTTGTTTTATTTGTTGTTTGTTGAGTTGTCATAACTGATTATGTCTTAATGAAATCTAAAAATCAAATTTCCTCCGGTTATTTTATGGTCAGGCGCTTGAGCATTTCCTTCCGGAATTTTACCGGCGGCAGCATCTCGCGAACGGCCCTCATAAGGACATTACCCGGATCGGTTTTAACGATATTCTTCATCTTAGCGGTCTTTAAGCCGCCGGGATAACCGGAATAGCTGTAATACTCTTTCTGTTCGAGCTTCTTGCCGGTGAATTTTATCTTATCAATATGGCTTACCTCGACCAAATCCCCGCAATCAGTATGCGGTTCGAATTCCGGCTTGTTCTTTCCCCGTAAAATAACGGCGATCTTAGTCGCTATTCTCCCTATGCTTTGGTTGGTAGCATCGATTTTGTGTAATTTTCTTTCCATTTTTCTTGGTTTCGCGATCCCGCCTTATGGACTGCGGGAGGCATAATTTAAAATAATTAAACTAATTCGATCCGCACCATTTCCGCCCCGTCCCCTTGCCTGGTCCCGATCTTCACTATCCGGGTGTAGCCGCCCTGCTTGTCCTTATACCTCTCGCCCAGAACCTCCATGGCTTTTTTAACGGCCATTTTCTGCGGTAAAACGGAGATGAGCTTGCGGCGGGCCGTCAAATCGCCTTTTTTAGCCGTCGTAATGGCCCTTTCCACGAGCGTGCGGACGACTTTGGCCTTGGCTTTGGTGGTTTTAACCTTTTCGTATATCAAAATGCTTGACGCGAGATTCCGAAGCATCAATTCGCGCGGCGCTTTTTCCCGGCTTAGAATTTTTTTTGTATTGCGATGTCTCATGTCTCTAAATTAATATTAATGGTAGTTTAATAAAATTACTCGGCTGATTTCTTGGGGCGGCCTCTTTTTCTTTTGGGGGCGGAATCATCGTCATCCGCGGTTTCCTCTTCTACCGCTTCTTTTACGGGATTTTCAATTTCTTCCGCTTCGTCAGCTTCAGTTTCGGGTTCAGCCTCCGCCTTCTCCTCACTATCTTCTTCTTTAGACAGCAAAGCGTTGAATTGTTCCAATAATATCTTGACGGAATTATTGAATGCTTCCTTAGGGGTGATCGTGTTGTCGGTGGTTATGTCAAGAATAAGCTTTTCCCAGTTCGTCATCTTGCCGACGCGGACATTCTCGATCTTAACGCCCACGGCCGTAACCGGCGTATAAACGGAATCCATTTCGATATAGCCGATCTCTTTTTCCTTATTTTCCCTGGTTTCGATCATCTCGTAACCCATGCCGCGCGCCACGAAAATTTCCGCGTAAAGGCTCCCTGACATATCGGTTATATGGCCCAAAACCAGTTCCGGATTGACTATTTCAACCTGGCTGTTCGCCTTAATATCCGAAGCTTTAATATCCTTTTTGCCGTGCACGTCGAGTTCGAGCCTGACCGGTTCTTCGCTATATATCTTAATCCGTAATTTTTTTAAATTCAGGATAAATTCCAGGATATCCTCTTTAAGATGCGGTATAGCGGCAAACTCGTGGTCGGCTCCTTTTATCTTTATACCGACCGGCGCCGCACCCTCTAAAGACGAAAGCAGAACGCGCCGGATGGAATTGCCTAAAGTAATCCCGTAACCCGGATAAAAAGGTTCGACAATGATCTTTCCGCGGCCGGCTTCCTGCCCCTCTTCGTATTTAACGGAGCTGGGTATGGCTATTTTTTGCATATTGTTTTAAAAAGGCTCGATAGGGCTTTTTGGGCTAATCAGGGCGACCCCCCTTTATTGACGCCTGTAAAGCCTATAGCTCCCTGTTGATTATCTTGAATAATATTCAACGATCATTTGAATGTTGAAATTCGGCCTGATCATGTCCATCTTCGGCGCTTCTATGATCTTGGCTTCCAGCGTATCTTTCTTAAGGCTTAACCAGCCAGGCGCGTTAAAATTCTTAAGCTTCTCCGATAACGCGCTGAAAACCTTGGCTTCCTTTTTGTTGCTTTTTATCTTTATAACCTCGCCGGCCCGGACGATGTAGGAAGGAATATTGACCATCCGTTCATTGACCGAGAAAAGGCCGTGGCCGACGAACTGCCGGGCCTGATTCCGTGAAGAGGCGAGGCCCAGCCGGTAAATGACGTTATCAAGCCGCATTTCCAGAAGCTTCAGGAAGTTCTCGCCGAGATTGCCCTGTCGGCGGCGGGCTCTTTCGAAAAATATCGTGAATTGCTTTTCCGTCAGATTGTACTGCCGTTTGGCTTTCTGCTTTTCCGCCAGCTGCAGGCCGTAATCGGTCATTCTTTTCTTGCCCTTGGAGCCGTGAAAACCGGGAGGAAAATTCCGTTTCACGATAGCGCATTTCGGCGTATTGCAACGCTCGCCCTTCAGGAGCAGTTTTTCCCCGGCGCGGCGGCATTGTTTGCATTTTGGATTTAGATCTTTAGCCATATATTAGTATGTTTTAAATTATTCGATCAAGTTAGGTTATACTCTCCGCGGTTTTTTAGGGCGGCAGCCGTTATGCGGTATCGGAGTAACGTCTTTTATGTTCGTAATAATAAGCCCGTTGCTGTTTAAGGCCCTGATAGCCGATTCGCGGCCGGTACCCACCCCTTTGACGACGACCGCCACTTCCGTCATGCCGTATTCTTCTTTCGCCTTGCCTACGGCGATGCGGGTAATTATGGACGCGGCGTAAGGCGTCGATTTTTTGGGGCCTTTAAAACCGGCTATGCCAGCCGAAGCCCAGGAAATTACGTTCCCGGCAGGATCCGTTATCGTAACTATCGTATTGTTGTAGGTCGCTTTGATAAAAGCCTTGCCGACCGATATTTTTTTAGCTTCTCGCTTCTTTTTCTTTCTGGCTTTTTTCCCTTTTTTCGATTTTTGCTCGTTTTCGATCTTTTTCTTCTCGAGCTTTTTCCTGATCTCTTCCGGCAGTTCTTCGAGTCCCAGCTCGTCTTTCTTGACGCGCAACAGATCTTCAGCCTCATCTTTCAGGCTTTTTTCTTTTTCTTCCGCCGGCTTCTTGGCGGCAGCTTTAACGGCGGACGGGGTTATTTCAGTCTTTTTTTCTTCCTCCTTCTTTTCTTCTTTTTTATCTTCACTCATATTTAATCTTATTTAGAGATATCAGCCCAAAGGCTAACGGTTATAAGCTAAAAACTAAAAGCAGACTAGGTTTTTTGCGCCGCCATCTTCTTGCCGGAAACGGCCGTCTGGCGCTTATTTCCCCGGACAGTGCGGCTGTTCGTTTTTGTGCGCTGTCCGCGTACCGGCAGGTTCCGGGCGTGCCGAAGCCCCCGGTAAGATCCGATCTCTTTAAGCCTCTTGATGTTGCCCATGATCTCCCGTTTAAGGTCTCCTTCGACGCGGTACTCTTTTTCTATCATTACCCTTAACTTATTGACTTCTTCCTCGCTTAACTCCTTGACTCTTTTATTCTTATCGATCCCGGATGACTTAAGGATTAAATTCGATTGAGTGCGGCCAATGCCAAAAATATAAGTCAAAGCGATCTCGACTCTTTTTTCGTTTGGAATTGTTACCCCGGCTATTCTTACCGCCATAAAGTTGACATTTAACCTTTAACATTTAACCTTTGACCGGAAGTCAATCGTCAAATGCCAAATGTTTAAAATTATCCTTGTCTTTGCTTGTGCTTCGGGTTTTTGCAAATAACAACCACCCGGCCTTTGCGCCGTATGGTTTTACAATCTTTGCATATTTTTTTTACCGAAGCCCTGACTTTCATAATATTTGAAAAATATTTATTAAAAATTATTAAAGGATATTTGCCCGTTAGAGCCTGTAAGTGATCCTGCCCTTAGTAAGATCGTAAGGGCTTATCTGGACCCTGACCCTGTCTCCGGGAAGGAGCCGGATGCGGTTCATTCTCATCTTGCCGGACAGATGGGCCAATATCTCGTGCCCGTTTTCCAGCATAACCCGGAAGGTGGCCGCCGGCATCAATTCCGTTACTTCGCCGATAATTTCCAGAAATTCCTTGGAATCAATAACCTCTTTTTGGTTAAATTTTTTATCTTTGTTCGATGACATTAAAAATTTATGTTTATTTCTATAAAGTATTAAAAATTAGCAAAATTTAAAAAATTTTAACGGTTATTTTGGTAAATATTTTAATCTTTGCTTTAATTTTATAGGGTTACTGAAATTAATTATATAGTGCGGCGCGAAAAATGTCAAGAGGAATATCTAAATAATAAAGCAAATGTTCGGCAAAATAATTTATGCTGACATTAAATAAAATATTATATTTTTAAGATTGCGTGATTTTTTATTGGTTTTCTAACACAGCCTTAATCCTTCTCGTGCCGGAGCCTGAGGACTCTTCTTTCTTTATCCTGAACTTTCCCAAAGAGCCGGTGTTGTCCACATGGGGCCCGCCGCAAATTTCTTTGGAAAAAATATTATTCCCTTCGCCCACTGTATAAACCTTGACTTTTTCACCGTATTTCGACTCGAATACCCCTTCCGCGCCGTAGACGCGGGCTTCGTCCAGGGTCATTTCCTCATATTTTACGGGAAAAGCGCCTGAAATCGCCTCGTTTACCAGGTTTTCTACCGCTTGTTTCTGCTCATCGGTCATTTTTTCCGGATGGGAAAAGTCGAAACGCAAACGTTCGGCCGTTATATTCGAGCCTTTTTGATGTACGTGATCGCCCAGAACGCGCCGCAGGGAGGCAAGCATAAGGTGGGCGGCGGTATGCAGCTTCGTTACTTCCTCGCTGTGGTCCGCCAATCCGCCCTTGAATTTTCCGGCGGCGGCCGTACGGGACATATCCTGGTGCTTCTGCATTTCCCGGCTGTATTCCGAAGTTACCGAATCTTTGTCGTATTTTATGTTATTCCTGCCTAATTCCTCGAAAAACATTTCCAGGGGAAATCCGTAAGTCTGGAAAAGATTAAAGGCGTCATGCCCGGTAACTTTGCCGGAGTCCATTTTTTCAAATTCTTTCAATCCTTTATTTAAGGTTTTGGCGAATTTAGTTTCCTCTTCATCAAGGTTATTTATGATGAATTTTTCGTTCCGCGCCAATTCCGGATAAGTCTCCCGATACTTCTCTATGACGATCTCGGCCGCCTCTTTCGTCCAGTGATCCTTATTTATGCCGATCTGCTTCCCGTATCGGACGGCTCTCCGTATCAGCCGGCGCACTAAATAGCCCTGGTCGGTGTTCGAAGGCGCAACACCCTTGTCGTCTCCCATGATAAAACAGGCGGCTTTCAGGTGATCGGCGATTACCTCGAACGAGCTCATGTTGTCCCGGTATTTTTTACCGCCCGAAAGCTGGGTTATCTTTTCTAAAATACCGGAATAAAGATCGGTTTCGAAGATATTGTCCCTGCCCTGCGATACCATGGTTATTCTCTCCAGACCGCCCCCGAAATCAACGTTTTTCTGCGGCAAAGGCTCGAAACCTTTTTCCGTTCTCACGAATTCGATGAACACGCTGTTTCCGATCTCGATAAAACGGCCGCAATCGCAATTCACGTGGCAAGGCTCGTCTTTCCATTTTGATTTCTCGTGGCGCGTAAGTTCGGCCCCCAGGTCGTAAAAGACCTCCGAATCCGGTCCGCCGATCTCCCCGACCGGCATGTTGGCCGGAGCGCCGGAGCGCGACCACCAGTTCTTCCTGTCGCCGTAATAGAATATCCGGCCGTCTCCCATGCCCTTTTTGTCGGCATCTTCGAAGTCGCGGGCTTCAATGCCCGACTTTTTAAAAATTTCTTTCCATATTTCGACAGAGACCGTATCCCGCTCGACGCCGATATCCGCGTTACCCGAATAGACCGAGACGTAAAGCCTTTTCGGATCAAGGCCGACTTCTTTCGTTAAAAATTCAAAAAACCAGGGCAGCTGTTCCTTTTTAAAATAATCCCCCAAAGACCAGTTTCCGAGCATCTCGAAAAAAGTGGAATGGCGATTATCCCCTACTTCCTCGATATCTTCGGCCCGGAAAGATTTCTGGGAATCGGCCAGGCGCGTCCCCTCCGGATGCTTTTCGCCCATCAAATACGGCACCAGGGGCTGCATGCCCGAGCTCGTAAAAAGCGTGGAAGGATCGTTTTCCGGCAATAAAGAAGCCGACAGGATAACGGCGTGTCCCTGTTTTTTGAAAAAATCAAGATATTTTTGGCGAATTTCCCTGGAAGTCATATGAGAATTACGAATTAAGAATTACGAATGACGAATTAACGTCAATAAAGAAAAGTATACATAAAAATACCAGAATTTGCAAGTAGGCATAACAAAAAAAACGGATAAGCATTCGCTATCCGTCAAAATTTTATTTCCCCCAATCTTTGAAAATATCCCCGAAAGGATTTTTGCCGGCGAAAGGATTACGGCTTTCTCTGGCTTCCTTGCGGAACATTTCCGCGCTTTTTTTCAAAAGATCCCATTTTCCCTGGCAATCGGCGCAGATAAGCCTGGCGCCTTTCGCGATTTTACTTCCCACCCTGATCCGGCCGGCGATCTTTCCGCAGATAAAGCATCTGTGATCGACCAATAAGCCGTCCTCGGTTGCCTTCGTCTTCGCGTTTTCGGTCATCCCTTAATCCTTTCGGGGTCGGGTTTTTACCATTCCTCCAGGCCTTCCTGATATTTTCGGGCATCCTCAAAAGCGAACCGGTGCATATTAATCGCTCTTTGCGTCAAAGGCGGCCAATTCATGGGCGGGCCAAGCGCCACCACGGCTCCGGGAATGATAACGTGCATGAACCCGTCGATTACGACGGAAAAATCGTCCCCGAGGAGCTTTAGCAATTCGTCCGGGCCGGTGGCGGCTAAAAAGGCGCGCCAGCCGTTCGCATCCCGTTCGGGAAGCGGAACCGGATCGAAACCGGAAAAAAGGTCGAGCAGATATTCGTAAGCCAGGCCTTCCTCGGCGTGAACCGCGCAAAGCCCGCCGCGGTCTTCGATGACGAGATCATATCGTCCCTTTTCGATCGCCGCGGCGATCTTTGATTCGAAAATATTCCTTTCTTTCAGTACCAGGGCGGTCGCCATGTTCTCTCTCCTTTTTTTTCGATAAAAAATATTTAAAAAAACTTAACTTTATCCCGAGCTCAAGCCGATATTTTTCCCAGATCAAGGTATTGGTCTATTTTTATCTCTTTAACGAATTCCGGCATGTGGCTCACGAGGATCAAGGCGCCTTCGTATTGGTCGAGGGCGCGGGCGATCACCGGCAGGTGCCGGAAATTTATGTGGTTGGTCGGTTCGTCCATGACGAGCAGGCCGGGCTTCATAAGCACGAGCCGCGCGAAAGACAGGAGACCCTTCTGGCCCTCGGAAAGATCGGCGACAGAGCGCCCCATAAGTTCGCCGGTAATAAGAAAACCGGCGGCCACGGCCCGCATTTCCTGGGAATCGATCCCTTCAGCCAATACCGCCTCCAGGCAGTCGAAGACCGTCTGGCCGTAATCGAGGGTGGCGAAATCCTGGCTGTAATAGCCGGTCTTGACGCCGTCTTTGATACGCACGCCCGGATTCTGCCCGTTCACCAGTTCGCGGAGCAGGGTGGATTTGCCGATGCCGTTAGGGCCGGAGATCAGCAGGCGCCCCCGTTTCCGCAGAGTGATATCGATTTCCGCCGTGATCGGTTCGTGGTTCCTTATTATCCTGACTGATTTTATATTGACTATGCCGCCGCCAGTCTCCTCGATCGCCTGCGCCGGAAATACGAAATCCCGGATCGTCTTGTCCTCCCGCCTGACGTCGACCATGTTATCTTCAAGCTCTTCGGTTTCGTCCCGCATCTTCTTGGCGAGTTTGCGCATCTTCCCGCCCTTGTAGGCGAAAAAGTTGGCTTTTTCCTTGCGGTCCTTGATCTGCTTTTCGAGCTGGGCGTTCTTTTTCCGCTCCCGTTCGATCCGGTTCTCGATCTCTTCAACGACGGAAAAATAATCGCCGACGTAGGTTTCTATCTTTTTCGTGTAAATATCGAGGTAAAGCACGCCGTCGGTAAAGCAGTTCAGGAAGTCGGCGTCATGGGAAATCACGATCACGGTTTTTTCATACATAACAAGGAAAGTGACAAGGTTGTCGATGCCTTCTTTGTCAAGATTATTCGTGGGTTCGTCCAGGAGAAGGATATCCGGATTCTGGATCAGGGCGAAAGCTAAAAGCAGCCGGGCCTGCTGGCCGCCGGACAGGTCCCCTACCCGCAGGTCGGTCGGCACCGTCAGGTTAACGGCTTCCATGGCCTTGCTTATCCGGCTTTTAAGGTTGCCCGGAACTTCGCCGAAGGCTTTGGCGAAATACTGCTCCAGGTTAAGATCGAAATCCTGCCGGTTCACGGTCTGTTCGGCTATGCCCACTGAAGCGTTGTTGGTAATATGGATCTGGCCGCTTTTGGGTTTGGCCGTTCCCTTGATCAGGGAGAAAAGCGTCGATTTGCCGGCGCCGTTCTGGCCCATGAGCGTGGTCTTTGATCCTTTGCGCACGCTGAAAGAAGCCTCGTCTAATAAGGGCTTTTTATGCTGGTATTCAAATGTCGCTTCGTCGAAACGAAGGATAACTTCCTCGGCCATATTTTAAAAAAGCAACTCTCAAACGAGTTGCGGCTAAAAATCGCTGAATAAAAATTAGGCTTTTGATTCGATGCGTTCCTTGATTTCAATGATTTCCGACTGCAACCGGTCATGAGCTGCCTGGTTCGATGTTAATTCTTCGTCAAAATCCTGATGCTTCCTGGCAATACCATCGACGGCCGTCAGCACTTTATCGATTTTTTGGCTCAATCTTTCTTCTGATTCCCGGATAGCTTCCTTAAGGTCATCTTTCGTAACTATTTTATTGAATTGTTCTATCGTCATCGTCATATTATTGTCCTGATATAGCCTGATATAAACGATTAATTCTGTTTTTATCATATACTAAAACACGAAATCCGTCAAACCGTTAAATTTAAAAGCAGTATTGTTTTGTTCACTGGGGAATTTAGGGCGAAGTTGGAAATTGCTTATGGAAAAAGAAAAACCACCTAGTTGCTAAGGTGGCCAATGTTTTTAATAGTATCTCATCGCCCCTCTCATTTGAATTTGCTTTCAGTTACTGTTTTTTAAACCAGCTACCGCTAACAGAGGCGATGATTCCCCGGTTGTCTCTGATGGGTTCGCCGTTAAAAGCGATAGTTAGGCGTTGATGATGGCCCGAAGCCTCTATTTCCGTCTGCCGTTTATCGCTATGCCGGCAATAACCAAAGGGGGCGCCGCAAGAGCACATATTGATCTGCACCGGCCGTACCGACAAAACAGTGAAAGGGCCTTCGCCGAAATATAGGCGAAATTTTTCATTTAGCTCTGAGTTTAATTTGTCCTTTTTCCAGACCACAACGTCATTAACCGAAAAGCTTTCCTGTCGTTCCTGCTCGTCCATGGTTTTTCCTCCGATAATTATTTATTTGTTAAGAGCCGGATAATAGAATTATATTAAAATTACTATAAACTATTTATTAAAAAATGTCAAGCCTGGTTAGCCGGAATTTTCCGGATTTTTGCATAAAAATTTTTAAAAATACTGGACAAAAAAATCCGGCTTGATATAATCAAAGCACCTGTTTTTAATAAAAAGTTCATCGCAAAGGAGAGGGTCATGGCAGAAGAACAAAAACAACGTCCTTTTCATGAAACGGTCATAGAAGCGTTCGATTGGTGCTCGGGTCCGCTTGACCACACGTTTCCGCTTCTCGCGCATTTGATTAAAAACACGGAAATAACCGATAACCATGACAAGATCATCGCGAGAATCGACGCGTTTTTTGATTTCCCGGGCGGTCACGAGATCTGGGCGCCGGTCATAGAAAAACTTAAAAAAAGCCTTCTCGAACAAAAACAAAAAAAACTTTAGCGTAATCCTAAGGCGCGTACCCATAACGACGCCTTTTTTTGATTCATAATTTTAAAAAAAGAACCTCTTCGTTTTTACAAACTCAGAGGTCTTTTATTTAGAGATTAGTATTCACTTAAAAGGTAGCTACTATATCCTTTTGATTATGTTCGGTATTGTCCTCGCCGCTCCAAACGAATTGGTTTATTACAACCTTGTTGTCGGTCACGCTCTTTATTTCCGGCGGCTCCAAATCATCTCCATAATCCCAATAAGTAATGGAATAAATATTATTATAGTTATCTACGTCTTCGTTGATTTTCCAAACCAGAACCTTAAATCTTAATTGGTTATCCGCGACATAACCGCCGCGGCTTGGACCGTAGTGGCACTTAGCGCGATCAATAGTTTCTTTGGATATTGCAACTACCATGCCGATGTCCGGCCGATATATAATATCCCACCAGGAATGAGGAGGAAGCCGCACCTTCCCTTCACCGGCAATCCAAATGAAACCCTGAGCCTTGATCTTGCTTATTGTATCGTCGATCATGCCCATCTTAATTAACACCTTGGATATGAAATCTGCCTGTTCTTCTTCGGTATAAGTCGAACCAAGTCCATACTTATTTTCCCGAACGATTTTCAAGGCTCTCTCATCAGCGACTTTAGAGATTGCTCTGTCGCCGTCCCACGGGGCTGATACTTTTGCCGAAACTTTTCCCGGCTGTATCCCTCTAAGCATATCGCTGGTTATTTCCGGCTCCCTAACCAGCGCGGGATCGCAATATTTACTCCATGTGGATTTGCCAAAGACTTTGTCCTCGCCGAACTGGGCGGAAATCTGTTTAAAAGCAAAAAGCCATGTTTCCTTGGAGCGTTTATCAGCGGCCCACATAGCGTGCCTGGAATAACGCGACTCGGTCAAATTATCAAGTTCAAGAAATCCCAGGTCGCAAAAAGGTGTCAGCAAAGTTGCGGTGTCCAAAGACTGGCCGCTAAGTACGTGTCTATGCGTATCCGTGACGATAACAAAGGGAATGTAGCGATCTATGCACGCTAAAGCGATCCCGCCGCCATATGGAAGCGAATCGGCTCCATAGCACAGCAATTCAAACTGTTTTTTCAGGCGTGCGATATAACCGCCGCCGGCAGAATTGGGTTTCGACTTTATCATTTGACAAAACACTTTTTCGGCGCATTCCTCGACTTTTCTCAAAAAGGAATCGTATGCTGAAAAATGCTGACCTCTGGGAAAAAGCAAATCAGTTACTACGCCGATTACTTTTTTTTCAGAATCCCCCTCAATCAAGTTCAAAGCTTCTTGTGCATTATCGGTTAAAAAAACATCAAACCCTCTCTCAACGAAAAAATCCAAGGATTCCTTATGAGCGAAGCGCAAATTTTCGACAGAATCGTCAACGATAATAATTGTTTGTTTTTCCATTATACTTCTCCTGCATTATGGGATTTACCGATTATTTTATCGAATATATTTTTAAAAGGGCAAATTATTACTAACATCTAAATAATTTATATTATTATTGCACAATTTTAATTTTTTGTCAATATTTTTGCCCCTTGCACTGTTCTCGCGGTTGGATGTTTTTTTATTTGTTGTGATCACGCCTGCTTCAATCGAGCGATATCGATCTTCCCCATCTTTAAAAGCGCCCGCATCACCCGTTCGGTTTTGACTTTATCGCTACCGCCCAAAATCTCAGCCATTCCCTCCGGTACGACCTGCCAGGATAAACCGTATTTGTCTTTGAGCCAGCCGCAGACCTGCGATTTTTCATCGCCTCCGGCCGTAAGCTTTTCCCAATAATAATCGATTTCTTCCTGATCCCGGCAGTTGACCACGAAGGAGACCGCTTCCGTGAACTTAAACGGTTCCCCGCCGTTTATGGCGATGAACTTCTGTCCCATCAGTTCGAATTCGACCGTCATCACCGATCCGGCCGGCTTCCCGGATACTTCTACCGCCGCCTCCGGGTAGTAGGTCGTTTTTCCGATTTTCGCGTCCTTAAAAATACCGGCGTAATACTCGACCGCCTTTTCGGCGTCTTTCTCGAACCATAAATGCGGCACGATCTTTTGCATATGTTTAACGCTTAATTAATTAGATTTAATATTTTAATTCGTACATATTAATATCGGGTTAATAAAAGACGGACCATAATCCGTCTTTTTGCGTGTTGCTCGAGATGAGGTTCAAACAATTTTAAACAATAATGGCTTGAATTATTACATTAGGTATCTATCCAGTTCCAGGCATCTTGAGGGAGATATCCCCACTTAGTTTCTGGTAAAATCTGAACAATTAATATGTGGTCATTTACTGAAATATGAGGGGCCAATAATTCATACATTTGTTTCGTTGTATATGTTGTATTTTTAATTATCCATGTATGGTCTAAATAATGCCACCAGTGGCCTAGATTTTTTAAAGTATTATAAAAACCCGTGTAATTCCAGTTAGGAGTCTTTAATTCATATGTAATTATGTATTTTTTATTCATATATCAATGTTATCCGATAATAATCAAGTATTACTTGCATCCGGTGTGGAGAGCTTTGAATCTTCGGCTTTAGATTTTGTTTCCGGATCATCACTAGTCCCCCAAGAATTTTGATGTTTTAGCGCGTCTAAATGACTTTTTTCGCCAAACATTAAATGTCTAGGCTTAAACCAAACAAGAAGAAAAACAATAATAATCAAAAGCACAAAAATACCTACGCCTAAACACATGCCATAATATTTTTTGTCTAAAGCTAAATCGGAAAATACTAGCACTATTGCAATAAATGCCTCCACGATAAGTAGGGCAAGTACGAAAAAACCGAGAGGAGATGTTATGGCAGAAATTATATCTGATCGGCTTTCTTCTGGTTGAGTAGTTATTGATTCTTTGTCCATTGTCGTTTTTTAAAATCGCTATAATAATTATACATCCTCGGTGTTTAGTTGTAAAATTTAGGGCTATTTATTTTTAAAAGCCCGCTCAAGCGGGCTATTTTGATATATAGTTATTCAATTGCTTCTTTAAATATTTTCTACCAGATCCACTTTTTAAGAATCTTTCCCGCCCAATCGCATCCCGCTTATCGTCGTAAGCTTCATAATAAATAAGCTTCCAGTCTTTTTTCATCGCGGTCGTGCGGCAGCCGTTGCCGCTTTGGTGGTCTTTTATCCTTTTCTTTAAATCAGAGGTCTGGCCGATATACCAGGACCTGTCGGTTTGGCATTCTAAAAGATAAACGTAGTGCATATTCTTTTGTTTAGATTATATTGATTCTATTATAACATAAAACACGTCCGAAAGACGTGTTTTGTGCTATGTTGCAAATTAAGCGCGTAAGTCATGTTCGGGCCGCGTAAAGGACGCTTCGCGTCCCCCGCGGCCGCTCAAAATGCGCAAAAATCTTTTCTCTATTAAACTGCTATTATACGGCACGCCATATTGCGATGGCTTGCCGCGAGATGCGCGCAGCGCATTTTTCGCGGCTCGGGGACAGGGATTCGAACCCCGATACTCAGGACCAGAACCTGATGTCCTACCATTAGACGATCCCCGAATATATTAAATTACGAATTGCAAATTTTGAATGACGAGTATAATTTTTGTTCAAAAACCATCGGCTTGCCGCGAGATGCGCGCAGCGCATTTTTCGCGGACGATCCCCGAATATATTTTATTTTATTATTTATAACTTTTAGTGTATGGCCGGCAACCCCGATACAGAGGACCCCTGTCCCGTCGGATGACGGGAAGAACCTGATGTCCTACTTGCCTCGCCGAAGCTCTGGTGTAGGCGGGCCTGCCTCGCCGAAGCTCCTGCCTGCCGGCAGGCAGGTTAGCGTAGGCGGGCCATTAGCTTGCCGCGAGATGCGCGCAGCGCATTTTTCGCGGCCGATCCCCGAATACAATATTTTATTATAAATATGATATACTATTTTTCGATTTTTTGCAAGATGCTCGGCAGGGCTTTTTTCGCGGCCTCTTCCCCGGCCCTGATGAACTTGCCCACATCCGCGAATTTAAAGCTGTCTATCGTCTTCCGGAGAACCGGCTGGATAAGGATCGTGTCGCCGAAATAACCGGCCGCGTTATGACTAAAGGCCTGCGCCCGCATAAGCTCATAAGCGTGCAGCAGGACGGAAACGAGGCTCGGATCTTCTTTTATGGTTTCCTTTTTCGCCATAAAATCTACGACTATGGCGATATCGCAACCGGCTTCGCCCGCGACAGTAACCGGGGTCGGGTTGGCCACGCCCCCGTCCATGTAAAATCTTCCCCCTATTTTTACCGGCGGAAAGATCCCGGGCACGCTGATCGAAGCCATGATCGGCCGCAAAAGATCGTTCTGGCTGAAGACCTTCTCTTTGCCGGTCAGAAAGTCGGTGGCCACTATGAACATGCGGGTGCGCAAGTCGCCGAATTTCCGCCCGTTTACCAGGTTCTTCCGCAGGAAATTCCCTATCTTCCGGCCCCGCAAAATAGTTTTGCCCGGCCGGCCGAAATCGATGAACGTCCGGAATATCTTCATCTTGTTGTCAAAGGAAAGAACCATGTCCTCAAGCCCATTGACGTTGCCATGTATCGCGTAATAAGCCCCGATGATCGAACCGATGCTGCAGCCGACGACGCAATCAACGCGCACGTTATTTTCCAGGAGAACCTTAAGGACGCCGATATGCGCGATCCCCCTTGCTCCCCCTCCTCCCAAAACCAGGCCGATCTTTTTTTTATTTATGTGATTGGGCATGAAAAACCAGAATTAGTTGATAACCCTTCCCCCGAAAGTCTTTAGAAGGTTCTCTATCATGTTATTGGACGGTTCCTTCGCGCCGTCGTTTGGCGCCGAAGCGCCGCCGGCCGCCGCTTCTTCCGGCTCCGTCTTAACCGCGGTTATTTCCGGAGCGATATTTCCTTCCCCACCGACTTCGATCGTTTCATCGACTATGGCGCCAAGGATCAAAGGACTGCCGTAAACCTCAAAAAGCACCTTTTCCACCATTTGCCTGATATTCGTCTCCCCTATCCTGTCTTTGTGGAATTTATATTTAAAGGCCAGGCAGAGTTCTCGGCCGTTCAATCCGATCGGCTTGCAGACCCGCAGTATGAAAGACAGGGAATGGTTGTATTTTTTCACCTTGGCCAGAACTTCGTTCCACTTAGCCGCGATTATCTCCTTATTGAGCTTGCCCGAACCGGCTTCCGGCGCGGCTGGCGTTTTCTGATCCGAGGCCGGTCCCGCCGGGTTGTCCGTACCGGCCGGTTGGGCCGGTTTCTGTCCCGGAGAAAAAAGCGGTCTCGCGCTCCGGTCAGGAGAACATAATTCAAGGATCGCGATCTCCAGGGGCAGCTGTTCTATAAAACTGCCCTTAAGATCGTTCCTGGCGGCCATGAATTTTTCCGTAAAAGCGATTATCCGGCCCAGTTCCAGCCCGGAGATGATCCCGGCGATTTGCGACTCGACCGCTTCGCCGCATTCCAGGCCGATCTTTTCGGCTAAGGCCGGGCTCGTTTTCATGAGCATCATCTTCCTCAGTATCTCGATCAGATCGGTTAAGAGCCTTTTAAGCTCAATGCCTTCGTCGACCGCCCGGTTTACGAGCTCGATCGCCCGGCCGGCGTCTTTTTGGGATAAAAATCCGATAAGCTTCACGACCTCGGAAAGGTCGCTTCTGGGTATCACGAGATCGGCCTCTTCGGCCGTGATCTCGCTTCCGCCGACGGCTACCACCTGCCCGAAAAGGCTAACCGCGTCGCGCATATAACCTTCCGAATGCCGGGCGATCGCTTCGAGTATGGTCCGGTCGATCTTGATCTTTTCCTCTTTAGCGATAAACTGCAGCCTGGCCGTAATATCGCTAAGCGGAAAACGCCGGAAATCGAAACGCTGGCAGCGGGAAATTATGGTCGCCGGTATTTTATGCGCTTCTGTCGTGCACAGGATAAAAACGACGTTCGCCGGGGGTTCTTCCAGAACCTTTAAAAGAGCGTTAAAAGCCTGGGTGGTAAGCATGTGCGCTTCGTCGATTATAAAAACCTTATACCGATAGCGCGTCGGCGCGATCCGCGACACCGCGATGACGTTTTCGCGCACGTTGTCCACGCCCGTGTGGCTGGCGGCATCGATCTCGATGATGTCAAGGCTGCGTCCGGCCGTGATCTCGAGGCAGGAATCGCATTCGCCGCAAGGGTCGTGTTCGCCCTCTTTGCGTTTAAGGCAGTTCAAGGATTTTGCCAGTACCCGCGCCACCGTCGTTTTACCGACCCCGCGCGGACCGCAAAATATATAGGCATGCGCGATCTTATTCGATTCTATCTCGTGTTCGAGGGTGATCTTCACGTGGTTTTGCCCCACAAGGTCGCTAAATGACTGCGGACGGTATTTTCTGTATAAAGTAGACATACTCAACAAAATTAAAATCCCTTTTAAGATTTACGAATTAATAAAACCGATGATAATTAAAATTTACTGCGAACGATATTGTCGACGGCGGCCCATTGGCTTTGGCCCGCTTTCGGAACCAGAATGACCACTTCGTCGCCGGATTTTCCTTTGTAATAAGTAACGCTGGCGGTCAGCACGCGCCATTTTTTGCCTTCCGATATTACCAGGAATGAACCGGTATCGTTTTGCTCAAGCTTGCCGATCACGCGGGAACGTTCGATCGGGCCGATCTGCTTATAAACGAAAGTGCCGGATGGCGTGATCGTGAGCTTCAGGATATCCCCTTCCACTAACTTCGATTTCGAGGCGTAATTCGCCGGCACGCTGTACTGCTTGCCGTCGGGACAGATCATGTTCTCGCCGTCAAAGACCCCTTCGATAACGCGGCTCCCTTCCGCTTCCGCCTGGTCGGAGACGAAGTTATCGTCGCTCATCTGGCCGATGGTCAGGCGAGCTTCGTCTTCCTCGCCGATCGTCCCGGCCAAAAGCTGGATAAGCTGGTCGTTGTTCTCCCGGATATTCTCGAGAAGTTTTTTTGCCAAAGCGATTTTCGTCCGGCTCATGAGGACGCCGTCTTCTTTCTTGCCCTGGCCGTCTTTATCCTCCGGTTCTTCCTCCTTGCCCCCCATCGACAGTTCCAGGTCATCGATCATATCGCCGCTGTTTTGTTCTTTGTTTTTTAAGTTTGTTTTAGGCATATTTTTGTATTAAATTATTTAATCCGTTTTACGCTCTATACTACATACTATATTATTTTCTTTTTTTTGTAAATTGAACGGCATTACAGGTTTTCCGTTACCCTTCTCTTGATCTCCGCCTCTATAAGCTCGCGCTCCTGTCCGTATTTCAGGCGGGACAGGATCTTTATCTTTTGGGCGATCTCACTTCTTTCCGTGCCCGGAAGGGGCCAGGGGGTCCCCATGGAAAAAGGGCGGGATGAGCTGTTTTCGATAAGCAGTTTAACGTAAGCGGTGTATTTTTCGATGTTGATAAGATCATATTGGTTAAAGACCGGACTGAATTCCTTGGCCATAACCTCCGCGTCTTCCGAACCTATTTTGAACAATAACCAGGTGCCGACGTTGCCGAAAACAGCGTCTTTGATCGAAGAATCCTGTCCCTTGACGAGCTGCCCCAGGTATTGGTGGGCCATGATAAGATTAAGGTTATATTTACGGGCCTCGGACAGGATCGAGCAGATCGAATCGGTCGTAAAATTCTGGAATTCGTCTATGTAAAGGTAAAAATCCTTGCGCTCTCCCCGCTGCATATCCGTGCGGGATAACGCGGCGATCAGGATCTTGCCCACCAGGATCATGCCCAGAAGGAAGGCGTTCATTTCCCCGACCCGGCCCTTGGAAAGATCGACCAGAAGGATCTTGCGTGTATCCATGACGTCGCGCAGGTTGAATGAACTTTTCTGCTGGCCGATGATCGGACGCATGGTGTCGTTCGATATGAATTGGGTGAGCTTCGAAGTAACGTAAGGCACTACGTTGGCCAGGGCGGCGTCGCCGCCGGCCTTTTCCGCCTCCTTGCGCCAAAAATCAACCACCGTGATATCGTTGCATTTGCTTAATTTCATGCGGCGAAAATCCGGATCAGCGAGCACTTTCGGAATTTCCATGAGGGTCGAGCCCGATTCCGGATGACTCATGATCAGAAGCATGGCGTTCCTTATATATTGCTCGAAGATCGGGCCGCCGGTCGCCTTAAGGTCGTAAAGCTTATCAAAGATCTTTATCATCTCGTTGATCACGAAGGTTTTCTGTTCAGGATAACGCGAATCGAATTCGAGGAGATTTAAGGCCAATGGCCTTTCCGTGTCCGCCGGCGCGAAGAGTATAACGTCTTCGGCCCGTTCCGGAGGGATCCGCTTAAGAACATCGTCGATAAGATCGCCGTGCGGATCGATCAGGCACACCCCTTCTCCGTTTATCACGTCCTGGATGGCCATACTGGCCAAAAGCACCGACTTGCCTACGCCGGATTTTCCGATGATATAAGTATGCCGCCGCCTGTCCTCGCGCTTGATCTTTATTTCCCGGACCTGTCCGCGATAAACATTCTCTCCGAGTATTATGCCGTCTTCCGGGATATTCGTCGGTGCCGGCGCGTGTCTGGCGGTCAACCACAAGATATTGGGGGTTTCCGCGGTTTTTAAAGGCAGGTGGTAAAGCCCGGCCAACTCCTCGGTATTAAGAAGGAAGCTTATTTTTTCGTCGAAACGGCGATAGATAAAATCATTGATAAGTTTCTTCGCGTTCCGGGTGACTATCCGGTTGTTGAATTTATTGCCGTATTCGTAATAGCTGTATTGTCCGTAAGCGTGCGCCAGATTCTCAAGATAAAGCATAGCCTGGCCGCGGCTCTCCGCGCTCACGACGACGCGCAGATTGACGTCCAGTCCGGCCTTGGAGTTCTTTTCCTCGATCCCTTTGAGCATTTCCTCTTCCATGGCGGTCAGCCGGGGCGGCTGCTGGTAGTTCTTATGGCTGTCCATGGGTGAGGGCGGCTTGGCCGCTTTGGCGATCTCGCCGATGCCCCCCAGTATTTTTCCGGCCCGGCCGATGCCCAGGGCCTCGCTCATGGTCTTGCCCTGGCTTATCTTCTTCCGCAGCTCGAAAACCCGGCGGTGCCATCCGGGACGGGCGCTCCGCACCGTATATTGGACCGCCAAACCTTCATTTTCATTAAGCTTAGACATGACGTTTATGATCCCGTTCATGGGATCGGCCTCCATCTTATTATAAGTTCTTAAGGGAAAGATAAGATTGCGGGTAGTGCGCAAGAAACCGGCGACAATTTCGCTCCGGGAGTTGAAAATATTATAGTCCTCGACCTCTTCGATCGCGGCATCCGGATAATGCGCGTGTACCTGCTGCTCTATGTAGCGGGCCATTTCCCTCGGGGTTACCATATAGAAAGCGATTTTTTTCCGGTTAGCCACGATCTCGAAGGAATAATGGTCGTTACGGCCGAAAAGCCAGGCCCGCGGCCCGCGCTGGGCCCGCAAGCCGCCGATCGAAGCGAAGATTATCTCGCCCACGGCTATATCCTCCCTGAGCTCCTGGACGGTTATTTCCTTCTCCTTGTCCCCCGGCTTATCCTTCGGAAGCCTGACCAGAAAAACGCAATGATCGAAGTACCGGCTTCGTTTGATCAGGTATTTAACCAGGTTTCTCGCCAAAAACAGGACCAAAAGCAAAACGGCCAGCCAGAAAGCATAAACCAATACTTCGCTCCAGAGCGACTCGAATAGTCCCTCCGCGTTAAGGCTAGTGCCGGAATCATAATTGGCGAAATAGTCGTTTTGCATATGTTTATATGTTTAAATAAATGAAAGCGGAACGGATAAATCCAGAGCAAGTTATTTTTAATTATTTATTTTTAAAAAAATCCTGATTTTTATTTTTCCATCTCGACCAATACCGCCCAGAACCTGTCTACGGTCAGTACATCCTCTATTTCCCAGCCGGCGGAAGAAACCGCGGTTTTTTCCGGGTACTGCCAGACGGGACGGAAAGAATCCGGCAGGATTAAAGTGCTCTTAAAAGCGCTTCCGGCCGAACCGGGCTGTTTTTGCGCGTAAAGCGCGTAAGGCGCGAGTTCTTTGCGTCCCGGATTAAGATAGTGCTCGATCTTCTTTAGCCATCCCTGATCCTCCGGCACGGCTATTTTGAAAGGCAGACGGTATTTTATCCTGATAACGGCGGTTTCCCCCGGATCGACCTGGGACCAGTTGGCAAAAACCGTTTTGCCCAGTTCGTCGTAAATTTTCGTGCCGCTTTTAACGTCGACAACGGCCCGTCCTTCGCCCGCCGCCAGATCGGGATCGGTCTTCCAGTCTTCTTCCGGCTTATCGAAATATTCGCTCTCCGGGGCGCTAAAACCTTCCGCTTCGATGAATTCGCTTCCCTTGGGAACGTATACCCGCATCCAGTCGTTATTGCGCACCCCGGTGAACCGATCGCCTTTAGACGCGTTATGGACGCGGCGGACCGTAACCGTATCGATTACCGATCCGTCCTCTCCGACCGCCGCTTCGTGTTCGATCGTTTCACTGATCGCGCGATCGCTTTTGCCTCCGGCGATATTGGTGTTGACCACCTGGAGATAATCCCGGGACGTCGTCTTGACCCGGCCGTCCCAACCCATATCCTCCGCTAACCCCTGCAACTCGTCATCGTTAAAGTAGAGTAAAATATGCTTTTGGCGGATGCTTTCCTCGAATAAGCCGGCCAAAGAGGCCAGGGTCCGGCGATTAAGCCAGGCGCCGGAATCGGCCATGATCTTTCTCATCATGTCGCCGATGATCTTTTTCGGTCGACGCCCTAATTCCTCCGCGGGAGTTTTAGCGCTCGCGTCGGCCAGGAACGGATTAGGCCGGAATTCCGGGTGATTCGCGGGTTTCTGTTCCGAAAAGGTTTGCGTGACCTCCCAAAAATTATCGGCATCGATCACCAGGCCGTATTCTTCCGTCATGTCGATCGGACCGGTTATCTTAAGCATCCTTTCGATGACTGTCGGGGTCAAACCGATCACTCCGTCAACGGTCGGACCGTCGCTTTTCTCGTAAAACCACATGAGTTTTCGGGCCGTAGTCGGCCAATCCGGCCACCAGTTAGCGTCCCAAAAATGCCAAAGCGGATTCACTAGCGCTAACGGTTCGGGCGCTATGATCCGCTCGCGCAGTCCGGCTTCGGTGTCGTAACTGCCGCCGGCGGGCACCTGCATATTCTTTAAAGCGCCGTCGCGCAAATCGACCAGCGCGTAACTTCCTAAAAAACCGCCGCTCCCCCGAAGTTCGGAGTTATTCTGGAATACCAGAAGATAGCGGGCGTCTTTCTCGAAACCCAGAAAAATACGGGACCATTCGACGATAGAGATGAATTCTTCGAAGCTTGTCTGGAGTTCCTGGGCGCGGGAGCGTAATTCAACGAATTTTCCCCGGTATTCCGCCGGCAGATATTCCGGCTCGATCCTGGCAGTAGCGGCCAAAAGCTCCCGTGACAAATCCTTTACTTCCTTCGCCTCCGCGTAAAGATCGTCCAGCATCGCTTTTATTTCCGTTTCCCCGCCGTCATTCCAACCGCTAAAGATCGAGCTTAGGCTCATGCCGATTTTTGCTCCCGCTTTACCGGCCTCTAACATGAATTCGGCGTTAGCCGCCAATTTCAGATCATCGTTCGGTATAACGGCGCTCAAAGCGGATAAAAGTTTGCCGATCTCGCCGATTTCGCTTTCCGCCTGAGTGAACTTATCGCTGGCATAGGAAAAATTCTCTTCCGCCCGGATAAAATCGTTCTGCAATACCGATTCGGCGGCCGCCGTCATGCCGCCGATCGCGTCTTCCGAAATACCCATCACCTGACCCTGCAAAGTCCGTAAATCGCCGTAATACATAAAAGCCTTGATCGGCAGGATCGCTATGGCCAGAACAGCGGCAAAGACCGCAACCGGTTTTAAGGCTTTTTTGAATCTGGCGCGAAAATCCGGGTCTCCGCCGGCGTCTTCGCGTTCTTCTTCCGCCGGAGAGACATCGGCCGTCAGTCGTCGTTTAAAGCTGAATTTCCCCAGGAAAGAGATCTTTTCCGCTTGCTTCCGGTTTTCGACCGTGTGGTCGACCGCGTCCCAGGAGTGGAAAAATATTTCCGCGGCCCGTGTTTTATTTAGCCGATCAGCGGGGTAAATATCACGCTCGTCCGATCCGGTAATTTCGGAAGCGCGCGATTCCGGCTCCGTCCCGGCATATTTCTTCGAAGCTTTCCCGTAACCGCCCAAAAACCGGCCTAAACCTTCTTTGATAAAGAAACGGATATCGCGTACGCTTCCCGACATGAACCTGAGAAAAGCCAACCCCAGGAAATACGCGAAACGCAATAAAA
Organism: Candidatus Falkowiibacteriota bacterium; assembly: GCA_043801965.1. GTDB lineage: Bacteria > Patescibacteriota > Patescibacteriia > Patescibacteriales > UBA12075 > XYA2-FULL-47-19. The sequence continues at coordinate 8,324 of JAZDLN010000010.1, read as the reverse complement.
AAACGGCCAGCCAGCCGGTCTTGAAACATAGAAAATAAAAATATTTGCCAGTATTGATGATCAAAAGCAGAATTATCCTTAAAAAGGGATAAAAAGCCAGCCGTTTCAGGATATCGCGCCACCGATTGCCGGTTAACGTCTGCTCGTCGGCGCTAATATCCGTCTGCGGCCGGGTATACTGAGGCGCCACGGTCAAATTTAAATCTTTTACTTTCGCCGACTTGAATAACCCGCCTATGTTGGCTTTTATATCAGGCAAGATCCTGAACAGGCTTTTTCGCTGCCGTTTTTTTTCCGCCGCCCGCTCGCGTTCCTGTTCTTCTTTTACGAAACTATTCAAATTAACCAAAAACCGGGACGGTTTATCGCCTTTATCAGTATAGATAATATTAGTTTGTTTTTTTTGCATGGGGACCTTTGAATTTTCGAATGTCTATTTTTGAATGACGAATATCGGGTTGATCATGGAATAGCGCAAATTCACATATTAAGTTTTAATTCATGAAAAAACTTCATTATAAATTTCCAATGTCTGCCTGGCGCAATTATCCCAGCTGTATTTTTTAGCTTGCTCGAATCCCTTATTGATAAGCGTCAGGCGCAAGTCCTGATCGCTCATAACGCGGTCGACCTGCCGGATCATTTCTTCTTTATTCTCCGGATCGAAATACATAGCCGCCTCGCCCAGTATTTCCGGCATACTGGTGCGACCGGACGTGATTACCGGACAACCGTTCGCCATGGCCTCCAAAGGCGGCAATCCGAATCCTTCATAAAGAGAAGGAAAAACATATGCTAAAGAAAGCCTGTAAACAGCCCTCAAATCGGAATCGGGGATGTAGCCGGGGAAAAGAATGTGGCCTGATTCGGTTTTTTCGACTATTTTTTTCAGACGGGAATAAAAATAATCGTCTTTCCCCACTAAAACCAAATGCAGAGCCGGCTTTTCCCGCCGGATCGCGGTAAAGACGCCCATCAGCCATTCCAGATTTTTATGCGGGTAAGCGTTACCCACATACAGCAAATACGGCTCTTTTATATTATACCTTAATAGGACATTTTTGTCATTTTTTTTCAAGTCATCCTTAAACTCGCTCGCTATCCCCTCCAAAGTTACCGTTATTCTTTTTTCATTAACTTTAAACTGGTTTATTATGTCATTTTTCGTGAATTGGGAAACAGCAATGATCTTCCTGGCCCTCTTGATAGCCGATTTGATTATAACCTTATAAACGAAATACTTTATTTTATAAAATATCGGGTTTAAGGTTGTCGCCCGTTGGGTGGGATGCCGGGTCAGTATAAGGTCGTGGATAGTCACTACGAATTTAGCCGGACAGACAAGCGGCACGTTAAAATGCGGAAAGTGCATCAGGTCAAGCTTTTCCCGCCGGATCAGCCAGGGCATAATGATCTGCTCGGAGAAAGAATACCACCTGGCTTTAACCAGGACTTTCCTGATCCGGGGACCCACGGCCGTAAATTCCGAAAAGTTTTCCTTGTACAAAAAAACCACGTATTCGTTAATGTCGTCCGCCGCCAATACCCGGTCCACGATCTCCTTCGTGTACCGGCCCAAACCCTTGCCGGTCGGACCATAAAACCGCGCGTCGATCCCGATGCGCTTGATCTTTTTATCAACATCTTTTTTGTCCATATATAATATTATACCACAATCATAAAAAAAACCGCACTTAAGGCGGGCCCGGACAATCTTATCTTCCGTTTATTTGGGATTCAAACGATATAAAGCGAAATCTTCGGTGATATTTTCGATCTTTTCTATGCTCAGCCCCGCTTCCCCGAGGCGGCGGGTGTTCAGATATTCGATGTCCTTTTCCGGTAAAACAAAGTTATAATAATAAAGAGGCAAAAATCGCGCCAGACGGGAATAGCGCGACACCATCTCCGCAGAGTCGAATAAACCGACAATCACTTTCCGTTCAGGGAATAAAAGCTTATCGTGATATCTCGTGATAATAACGGCATTATCTTCGGTAAGTTCGATTATCCGGCCGAACTCCCCGCGCGCGGTCTCCTGGCGGCGTGACTGGTAAAAAAGACCCTCGTCTGAGCCCCACAGCACGAACCGGAGGGAAAGAACCACGATCACGAAAACCGCGGCCGCGCGCAAAGCGCCGCGATAAAACCCGCGATAAGTCCGGCCGCCGGCAAGATTACCGATCGCGCGGGCGAATTTCATTATAGCGAGGCTCACGAAGGGCAAGAATCCGAGATAAACCGGGAGCCAATAACGGGTATAGGAATTACCTATGGTGAATTGGTTCGGGTCCGGGTTGTCGTGGAATTTCCAACTGCCGTAATAAAAAATCAAAATAAGGACAATGACGAAATAAACCGATAAATAAGTCTTATGCTTACGCTTCATCCTCGCTTCGCGCTTCAGGTATTTAAATAAAAATAAAAAGAGCCCGAGCATACCCGGCCAGAAAATCCACGGGAACATATTAATGAAGTAACGGTAAAACATCATCAAGCTTTGCCGGGGGTGAAAGCCGAAATGAAAAATATTATCGAATATCCGACCGGCGAGATCGCGCCAAAGAAATTCTCCGCCCATGACGATATCTGTCCCGGCCCGGGCGATAGTGTCGAGCGACCGGTTCATCTCGGCGTAACCGCCGTATAACCAGCCGCCGTTAAAAACCTGGTTATAATAAAGCGCCGGAAGGGAGGCAAAAAATATAAATGAGAGGAATATCGCCAATTTGGTTACCCCTGTTCTTTTTATGTTCATGATCCACATTAACGTTAATAAAGGCGCCAACCATAATATTTCCGATGTTCTGGTAATCGCCGCCAAGCCGATAAAAGTTCCCCCCAAAGCCGCGAGGACCCAGGAACGATAGTCGTATTTTAATCTTTTAACGGCCGCCGCCAAGCCGCTTTTGTCCGCTTGTCCGGGGTCAGCCGGACAGCATACCGCCGTAACCGTAAAATACAGCCCGATCACCGTTAAAACAGTGAATAAAACGTTATGAAACATGCTATGCGCGCTGTAGTAAATAAAAGGCGGGAATGAAGCTAACAAAAAAACCGATAAAAGAGCGTTGATCCGTCCGAATATCTTTTTGATCAGTAAGTAAAAGAAAATAAGGCCGATACCGGCTACGATCGGCGTCAGATACGGGATAATCTCCGTTCCCAAAAGACTGCCGATTTTTCCGTAAATCAAAATTATCCCCCAAAAACTGACCGGCTTTATCTCCCCTGCCGAAGAACGCATGCTCCGGGGGTGCATAATATCTCCTACCCGCAAATTATATTCCTCGAAAAGGCTTAACCGGCCGGAATCCGCGTACAATTTCGCGAAAACGTAATTGGCGTTTTCGTCCGGAGACGTCCACTTGACGAAATCGTCGGCCTGCGTCAGGTAGTTAAAACTGCCGGCGCCGACGGCAAAAAGAAGCGCGGCCAAAGCCACGATGATGATCCCCTGCCCGTTTTTGGTAGTGAAAAATTTTCTTATCGTTTTTAGTTTCATTAGTCTAATATTAACAAAAAAATATTTTTTAGGCAAGAAAAAACCGAACCCGGTGCTTCGGTTCGGTAAATAATGTTTAAAGAGCCATTACATTTTTTTCAGTATTCGCATCATATTATAACTGAACTTTTTCAAGGTCGTCGGCAAAGCAATGAATCCGTCCGCCCCGTATTTTTCACTAATACCCCGGGCATACGCCTCTCCTCCTCCGGTATAAAATATGAAAGTTATCCCCGCTCTTAAATCCGTTTCCTTAAGACCGGAAAGCAACTTAATCCCGCTCTCCGACTCCGATAAGACTAGATTTATAGAACCGGTTTTCAGCAGTTCCAACGCTTTGTCGGTATTATTTGACGTGAAGATATTTCGCTCCTTAAAATTGATCATCTCCAGGATCTCTTTGGTGTATGTTCTTATCTCTTCACTTCCTTTTATTATTAAAACTCGGCATTCTTCCGGTCGCATCGATCCCCTCCTTGTTATCGTTTGATAATCCCATCTTTAAATAGATCTTTAATCTGCCGGAAAGCGCAATCTAACTAAAAAGCATGTTAACAAGCGTATATTAACTTATGATTAAATGGTCTTGCCGGAAATATATAGTCAACTACGATTCTTTGTTATATAATAAAAATATATTGAGCGTTGGAAATTAGATAAAACTAAAATGTTTATTAAAGGAATAAAAGAATTATCAAAAGAATTATTCACGCACTTGCTTGTTCTCGTCTGCCTGATATCGGCGATGGGCGCGGCCGTTTACCGTGTTTACGCTTTGAATTCCTTGGGCGTTCTCCTTGGTCTGGCATTGGCCCTGGGGGGCGCGGCCGTTTTGTTTTTTTGGGGATACCGGCGCGGCCGGTTAAATAATAATGTCGGCCATACGGTAAAAGAGCCGGCAAAACAGGCTCCGGGTACCGGGTCCGTCGCTTTAGTATTTCTTTACGCTCTTTTTACGGGCTCTTGTTTTGCCGTGCTTTTTACTAATAAGACCGATCTGGCCATTATTTCCCCCTGGGAGGTTGTGCCGGGTTTCTTCTTCGCGTTCTTTTGCTTAGCCACGATCGCGCTGATGTTAATTCTCGCCCGAGCGGATAAAATCGGCGCACCCATGATTACCCTCCTGCTTATGACCCATTATTTCCTGTCATTCGCGGTCGCGACCATAGTCTATGAGCTTGGCTTCGGTTTTGATCCCTTTATCCACGGCGCCACCATGGACCTGATCGACAAAACCGGCGCCGTTGCGCCCAAGCCGTTCTATTATCTCGGCCAATACGCCCTTATAACGATCGTCCACAAGATTTCCTTTATTCCGATCGATCTCCTGCAAAAATTTCTCGTACCGCTTTTAGCCGCTATTTATCTGCCGCGGGAATTATTAAAATTGCTCGGCAAATGGTTCAGCGATGCCTCCCGGATCGGTTTAACCGTTTTATTGGTTCTCGTGATCCCTTTTTCTATTTTTATAGTCACTACTCCGCAAAACCTGGCTTATCTCTTCCTCCTTCTGGCTATAATCCGCGGCCTCTCCTGCGCCGATTCCCGCGATCTCGCGATAATTTATCTCCTGGCTTTCGCCGCTCTCGCGACCCAGCCGATCGCCGGCATACCCGCCCTGATGTTCGCCCTTATCCTGACCGTCTATCATAGCGACATAAAGAGCATAAAACCGGATCTTAACCGCCTGATCCTCCTTCTTAACGCCGCAGTTTTGCCCGCGGCCTTTTTCCTTCTTAACCGGGGAAAAACCCCGGCTGGCGGAACAACGGAACCGCCAGCGGATACTCCGGGGTTATCGGCGCTCTCCGTGCCGGGAGAGGAAAATTTCATGCTGAACTTCGTTTATCTCTACGGCGCCAATATCGCTATAGTGATCCTGGCCCTGGCTTTATCCGGATTTTTGATCTCCCGGAAATATAAGCGCGAATGCCGGGTGTTCCCGCTTTATCTGTCCATGGCCGGCTCGCTTCTCGTTTCCTATTTTTTAACCGTCCGGCTGCCGTTCGATTTTCTTATCTACTACGAACGCGGTGATTACGCCGGGCGCATCCTGACGGTAGCGCTCTTTTTCCTCCTGCCTTATGTCCTCCTCTCGATTCATTATCTGGTGAGCGGAGTGGGGCGCCAAAACCGGTTTATCCGGTACGCCTGGGTCGGCTTCGGCGCGCTAACGCTTACGGCCTCTCTGTATCTTTCTTATCCCCGCCTGGATAATTATTTCAATTCCCGCGGATTTTCGACCGGCAGCCGCGATATCTCCGCCGTCCGCTGGATAAACGAAGACGCCGGTAATGGCGATTATGTCGTATTGGCGAACCAACAGGTATCGGCGGCGGCCTTAAAGGAATTCGGCTTTAAAAAATACTTTCCGGGGGACATCTTTTTTTATCCGGTTCCCACTGGCGGCCCGCTTTACCGATATTATTTAGATATGGTCTATAAAACCCCGGATCGCGCCACTGCTCTTGCCGCCATGGATTTCGCCGGCGTTGATACGGCTTATTTCGTCTTAAATAAATACTGGTGGGCTTTCCCGAAAATCCTCAATGAAGCCAAGCTCGAAGCGGATTTCTGGTTGGGATTCGATGACGAGGTTTATGTGTTTAAGTATCAAAAATAAACCGTACTTGACTGAATACTATACTCATGCTAATCTGGTAAATCAAACGAATAAAATACAAAAAAATCGAACTTTTATAAAACTTACGCGAAAGGAGCAAAAATGTCGAAAGACTTAGATGCGGCTAATAAGGCCGCAATGGAACTGGATGACTTTTTGGTCGAACAAAAAGGCATCGACCTGATCGGGGTCGGAATTTTCCTTGATGACTGCAGTATATATGAATTTCAGGTCCATATAACCGATCAAAGCGATAAAACGCTATTACCATTTCTACCACAGTCGTTCCAGGGTTACAAAGTAACTTACGTCTATGCGACGCCACCTCAATTCGCGCAACAAAAAACCGATAAGCCCATCTAAAGCCGGGCTTTTTTGTTTGTCATTCCCGCGTAGGCGGGAATCCAGGATAAGTCCGAAGGCGTGTGGATATAAAATTATTCGTTCAGAAACGGATGTTTGTTCGAATCTACCCTGGACCCCCGCCTTCGCGGGGGTGACAAAAAAATTGACATTTCCCTGTACAAACTCTTATGTTTATGTTTAAATAATATAAAATCACGGCTCGTTAACAACTAGGCCATTATAAAATTCCGTCTTTAGAAAAGGAGAAAAAGCATGGACAAAAAACAAGTCGCCGCCACGATTGACAGCACTAACCTCAAAGCGAACGCCTCGGAGAATGATATCGCGAAACTCTGCGCGGATACCGTCAAATACGGCTTCCGCGGAATCTGCGTCAACCTGGGTAGATTGCAATTCGCGGGCGGACAGCTTCTTAACAAGAAAATAGCGGTCGTCGTGGACTTTCCCCTGGGCGCGGGCGGATTAGCCGCCAAAATGAACCAGACGATCATAGCGATCGGTAACGGCGCGGACGAGATAGATCCCGTGATAAATCTCGGCGCTTTCCGTGATAAACGGCTATACGTCATTAAGCGTGAAATCCAGGAAATCAGCCGGATATTGCCGGCCAAAGCGATCATCGAAACCGGCCACTGGAACGATCGGGAGATCGCCGAGCTGGCGAAATTAATCGCGGACACAGGCGCTTTCGCGGTCAAAACCTCGACCGGGATGGGTCCAAAGGTAAACCTTGACGACAAGGCGCGGCACGTGGAAATCATGAAAAAAGCCGCACCCAAACTATCGGTTAAAGCGGCCGGCGATATTAAAACCCTCGCCGACGCGATTAAGATGATCAATGCCGGTGCCGATATCATCGGCACGAGCTCCGGCGCCGCTATGATGGAGGAGGAGATATGACGGACAAAAAACGCGGCACCCTCGTCTGGTCAACCGGGATTTCCGGCTGCAACCGCAAAGAGCATCTCTCGCGCCTCGCTAAATTAGCCGAAGTCAACGGCAAAAAAATAAAAATCTACAATGTCGGCGAAATGATCTTCGATGAAGCGGAAGTGAACAGCGTCCATCTTACCTCTGCCAAAGTCCTCGATACCCCGCACTATACCCTGGACTCCCTCCGAGCCGCCGTTTTCCAGAAAATACTGGCGCAAATTGAAAAAGATCTCGCCGAAAATGATATCGTAATCATCAACCTGCATACGGTTTTTCTCTGGAAAGACGGTCCCCGGATGGCCTATAATATCCAATACCTGAAAAAATTCAATCCGGATATGTTCGTCTGCTTTATCGATTCGGCGGACACCATCCTCGAAAGCCTTTTAAAACGCGAGCAATGGCAAAATCAGCACCTGACCGAACAACTTGTCTGGCTCTGGCAGCACTGCGAGGTCAACAATACCGAAAACTATCGCTTCCTCTTCGGGAAAAAACCGAAACCTTTCTTTGTTGTTCCCGTAACCCAGCCCGAGGAAACGCTTTATTACCTCGCCCTGGAACCTTGGCGTCCGCGCGTGTACGCGCAGATGCCGATCAGCCATCTGGCCGAAGAAGAGCTTAAAGCGGTCCGGGAATTCATAAAGTGGCTCTGGAATTATTTCGTGATCTTCGACCCCCTGACGATCGACATTAAGCGGACAAAAGCGGTCACAGCCGACGATCAGCGCGCTCGCAATAACCAGACGGTTATCCGCGACCGCTATTGGCACATCGGCCAATCGGAAATCTGCATCGCCTATATCGCGAAACTGGTTTTTACGGCTGGTGTCATCGACGAAACCCGCGAGGCGCAGGATACGAATAAGGATATTTACTGGATATTCCCTAAGGATC
>JAZDLN010000039.1:0-46564 GCA_043801965.1 Candidatus Falkowiibacteriota bacterium | reverse complement strand
CGAAAACTATCGTCATGAAAGACGGCACGAGAAATCCGGAGAGCGACAATAATTCGCCGAGTATTATAAATAACAGGGCGGTTTTGAAAATTTTTTTATCCAATATTTTATAGCTCATACTTAAAGATTATGCTTCTTTTTTACGTTCGCCAGGGCGTTATTATATTTTCTGACCTTGGGAAGAAAGGGAAAAGGCTTATAAAACACTGACGGCAGCCAGTTGCTGTAAACTCCGCCCGGTTTGATCGTAAAAAGCACCCGGTCTATCCAGAAGCCTTTGCTCCCTTCGGAGAGCATCGACAGGTAAAAATCCCAATCGTTAAGTTTCCTTATATTCTCGTCCCATCCGGCCTTAGGGAAATGCTCCCGCCTGATCAGGGTTGTCGTATGGATATAGGGCATTTTTTTAAGTTTTTCCGCGTCAAAGGGCCAAAGCCGGAATAATTTATGGCCGTATTTATGGGACGGGTAAACGTAACTGGCCTCCGGATGCTCTTTTAAGGTTTTTAACATTACTTCGAGCGCGTCAGGCGCCAAAACAGCGTCCGCGTCGCAGAACATGACGAATTCCCCTTTGGTTTTTTTAAAGCCTTTGTTGCGGGCATAGGGCGCCCAATGGCGGGCCTGGTTATACCAGTAATCGAACTTAAGCCCGAGCTCATTCTTGTATTTTCTCAATACGGGCGCGAGGTGATCGGTCGAGCGGTCATCGATCACCACCACCTCGTAATTCTGGTATGTCTGGTTTTTTATCGATTCTAAACATTCGACCAGTTTATCGGCTTGATTATAAACAGGAATTACTATTGAGATCATAATTTTTTTTGTTTAAATAATATTATTGTCATTAGTTATTTTTTGTTTATAATATCGTAAATTTTTTCCGCTTGCGCTTTCCAGTTAAACTCGTTTATGGCGCGCGCCCTCCCCTGCTCTCCCAGTTGCTTCCTTAAAGACTCGTCCTGGGCGAGACGGATGACGGCGGCCGCTATGCGTTCGGTGTTCTCCGGATTTACCAACAGGCCGGAGTAAGCGTTTTTGACCGCGTCGCGCACTCCGCCGGAGTCGCCGGCCACAACCGGTTTGCCGGCCAGATTCGCTTCAAGGTAAACTATGCCGAAGCCCTCGAAATCCCCGCCGATATTCCTTGAAACCATGGCAAATATATCGCAGGCTTCGAACCAGGCCCATTTTTCCGCGTCGTCGGGTTTTTTTAAGAACACTATATTCGGTATGCCCCGGGCTTTTCCGTAAATATACTTTTTATCCGGTCCATCGCCGGCAATGAAATAATAGAGATTAGGTACGGCCTTAAGGATCTCGGGCATTGATTCCACGATTTTATCGAAACCTTTCCGTTTCACTAAACGGCCGACGCTGTACATGACGATCTTATTGAAAAAACGATGTTTTTTCTTTATGGCCGCGATTAAATCTTCGTTGCGGGCGAAATCTTTTTCCGCCCCCGGATTAACCACGCGTATCCGGCCGTTATCCCCGATAAATTCCTTGACCAAAGAAGCCGTGTAATTGCTGGCGCAGATTATATTCGCGGCTTTTTCAAGGATTTTCCGGCTCAGGCGCTTTTTACGGTAAGTTTTTTGGGCGTAAACTATATCCATGCCGTGCACGAAGACCGTGTACGGCGTTTTAGTCAGTTTTGTCACGTAATAGGCGGCAATGCCGAGCGGCAGAAGATGGCCGACCAGGACGTGCCCGATATTTTTTTCCTTTATTTCCCGGTAAAGGCGCGGGAGAGCCTTAAGCCAGCGGGGCCGAAACCAGCGCCCGATAAGCTTATTTTCGTTATTGTGCAACACGGAAATATTTTCCGGCGATGGATAATGCCCGACTAAATTGCCGTAATAGCTGGCGACGCCGCCCTTGAAGGGTGGATATTCGAGGGTAAAGAGGAGAGTTTTCATATATGTTTTAGCGGTAAGGAAAATAGGTTTCAGGCAGTAGGTATGGGGATTAGGGCTTAAGGTTATACGAAAGAATCCCAAGCCTTTTTTAATCTATAGATCTGCTTACCGGCTATTTCGTATTCGTCGATTAACTTTTGAATTGATTTTGGGTTAACGTTTTTATCGTAAATATCTCTGACATGACAAAGACTAACCACAGTTTCGTTGTTTTCGCTTATCGCGTCATCCAGATATTTTTGAAAGCCCTTTTTCTGGTGTCTTTTTCCGAAACCTTCAGCGATCAATCTTGGAACGGCTTTTGACGATCGTCTTAGCTGATCGACTAAATCAAATTTTTCTTCTTTTGGTAATTTTATTATCGCCTTCGTACACACAACTATGGATAATTTGTAGGTACGTTGGTAAACGTCCAGATCAGTATAGCTTTTTATTGCATTAGCCATATATTTTAGAAATGAAATTGCCTATGCCTTATTACCCTACTTCCAGACTTACTGCCCCGACCTATTTCCCAATAACTATCCCCCAATCAGCGCTTAAATGAACCCATAACGCTCTTCAGGTCTTCAACCCGAAGCGCTTTCATAAGGAAAAGCAAAATAAAATATACCAGGCCGGCCGAAAACACCGCGATGAAAATATTCAGATCATCCTTAAAAAAATAAACGAACGCTCCCATGATCGCGGCCGCGGCCAGGGATTTTAAAAACACGATAACGATCTTGCGGAATTTTGTTTCTATGATCTTCGGGACGAGGAAAATTCCCAGCAGGAACATGAATAGATTGGTCAGAAGAACGGTTGCGGCCGCGCCTGTCGCCTGGTACTTCGGGATGAGGATCAAATTAAGAATAATACTGGCCGCGAGGGCGAGGCCCATGTTCCTGGTGTTGACCCTCTGGCGGTCGCAGGCGTTTAAAAGGGCGCCGACCGGAAAATTAAGGAAAATAAAGAAGAGCGCGGCGACCGCTATCTGGAGCGGCAGGACGGCGGCGACGTATTCCGATTTGAAAACGAGGATTATTTTATCCGCCAGGGTGATGATGCCGATACTGATGGGCAGGCTTATGATTATAAGGTAATTCATGGCCCGTTCGAAGGTTATCGCCAGCTGTCCGCGGTTATTTTTCCAGTAGTCCGAAAAAGCGGGGTAAACGCTCGCGATAAAAGCCATCGGCAGGAACTGCAGGGCGAACACGACCTTAAAGGCGATCTGGTATATACCGACGTGATAGTCGCCGGCGATCTTCGAGAGCATTACGGTATCAAGGTACATGTACAAGCGCTGGAAAACTACATAAAAGGCGAAAGGCGCCGTCAGAGCGAGCAGGGGTTTAAGGATCGCGGGATTAAAAACGGGCCGGATCGACAAACGGAATTTATATTTTACGAGCAAAAACGAATAGATGAAATTAAAAAGGCTGGCGAGCACCAGGGCGCTCATGATCCATTTGAGTCCGAAGCCGGCCTTAAGCGCGGACAAGCCGAAAGCGAGGACTATGGCCTGGAAAATAACGGAAGCGATGCTTTCGTATTTTAAGTTATGAAAACCGCGCAAAGCGGAAAAGAAGGTCAGGCTAAAAGAATCGAGAACCATGCAGATCGTGGACAGATAGACTAATTCGGCCGTTAAAGCGGGGTAGCCGAGTATTTTTACGGCCAAAGCGATAACCGCCAGCGTAAGAAGGGCCAGGGGGATCTTTAGGGCCAGGGTGCTCCCGATAAGGCGTCCGGCCGCGCTCTGATCCTTGGCGGTTTCCCTGACTAAAACATTGGCCAGCCCTAGGTCGACAAAAATAGCGAAAATCGTAGTGAAGGATATCGCCAGATAATATTGCCCTAATGCGGCAGGGGCTAAATTGCGGGCCAGGATGGCAAAGTAAGCGAAACTGATCACTTTTTGGATAATCAGGGCGAAAGTAAAATAACTCGTATTCCTGGCGATGCCCCTGACGCGAGTGTTAGCGGCTGTGTTGACCTCAACCATAAATAGCTAATATCAAAATATTTTCTAAGCTTAATATTTATTATAGCACGTTTAGGGCGTATTATACAAAAAAACCTGCGGACAAAAAAAATCCTTCCTGGTTAGGAAGGATAGGATTGTTTTTATTCAAGAATATTTCTTTATCTGGCCTTTTTGGCAACTTTCCCGACCGCGGGCGCCATCTTTTCGGTGGCTGAGACCGTGCTGGCCGCGGAGGTCATATTTTGCACAAAGGCATTCCCGAGGGGCTTGATCCGGGCGAGAAAGATCTGAAAGGCTTCCGGCGCCTTAAAGCCTGCCATTTTGAGATTTTCGTAATCCCGGTAGTCGGTTACGGCCCTGAGCCTGGAAAGCGCGTCCAGTTCCGGCTCGATATCCTTTTTAACATCAAGCAGAAGCCCCAGAAAAACGCGGATGGCGTCGGCCATCTCTTTTTTGTTGGCATCGACCATTTGCTTGGCCATCGAGATGTATTTCCTGGCCTCTTCCGCGAACTCCTCGGCCTGGGCAAGCGGCTTCAATTTTTCTATCTCCGCGGTGATGTCGTCTATCTCTTTTCTCATTCTATCCATTGTTACGGGGTTGCCCTCACTGCGACGGTGGTGGGATAAACTTTCTTCTTTGCGCTCAAGCGCTTCGACGAGGGCCACTAGCTTTTGCGTTGTTTCGGTCATTCATCTTCCTTTCCTGGGTAAGGGTTTAGAAAAAAGCCGGAAAAAATACACAAACTACCAATGAACATTGCTAAACATTAACACATTATCATAAATAAGTCAATGCTTAGCGGGATGAATAAATATAAAAACAGCCTGAGATAATAAGGCTGTTTAATTATTTTACCTGATATTAGCTATTTTTACTTAATTCTTCAATTACGGTCTTGTATTTCTCGTGGATCATTTTCTGATCGAATTCTTCGCCCTCCCGGAGCATAGCTTCCTTTTCAGTTTCAGAAAAATATTCCATGACCGGAATAAAAAATTCTTTGTCTTCCCGGGCTATATGCCGCGGATAAAGCTCGACCAGAAACTCCAGGTTGGTAATGGCCTCGTCTTCGGTTTCGGCCGATACTAAACTGCTCACGCGCCTGCGTGCCTCGATGTGCTCGCTAATAAGCTCCTCCATGATAGCGCTATGTTCCGGGCTTATTTCCTTTTTTCGCAATTCCCGGAAGAGAATATGCTCTTCCTTGCCGTGGTGGGTCTTATCGGCGTAAACGCGGAAAAAATCCGCGGCGGAGCGGTTGAATTCGCGGTCGATCTGTCCTCCCTCCTTAAGGCGCTTAAGCTCAAGGGACAAGAGTCCGATCATTTTTTCGATCAAACGATGTTCGATCATTAAAGGCGCGATTGGTAACATAAAATTAAACTATACACCGATTTCTTCGGTGGAATTATTAACGGACTTCGTCCATTTTTCCTAAACATTTGCTTTGTCATCCCCGAATCCCGAAGCCTCGGGATATCGGGGATCCAGGGTTAGTCCGCACCAAAATCATTTGCGCAAAGCATAGTTTATCTCGCCAATCCCTGGATTCCCGCCTGCGCGGGAATGACAAACTACAGTGATTAAACCGGTAAATCCGCTTTTGATATTTTTTAAATCTGTAATTTCAAAAAAACGCAACTGTCTTCGTCCGCAATATGCAACCGTGGACGACCGGCTTTACCGTAAGGTATTAAAAAAGTTTATTGCGTTAACACGAATTTGTCCTTGCCGGCGCCGCACAACGGGCAGGTCCAGCTGTCCGGAATATCGTCGAATTTAGTGCCCGGCGTTACGCCGTGCTCCGGATCCCCGATAGCTTCATCGTAGATATAATCGCAGATCGTGCATTTGTATTTGGCCATAAATTTAAAGGTATGTTTATAGTTTTTCGATTTCTTTGAGGTCCTTGTCCGGCAGATACAGAATAAGGAGTCCGGCGATAACCCCAAAAAGCGCCGTCCAGGTGTGGCTGCCACCGAAGATCCACTTATCAAAACCGTCCAATACGTACCAGATTCCCCGCCAGACCAGAACGAGGCCGATGACGATTGAGATATTCTTCGCGAAATACCGCAATGTTAATTTATGCTTTGACATATTCTATATTTTTATTGTTATATTCTTATTAGTTTCCCGGCCCGACGTCTTGTCTGCTGTTTTTTTGGCTTTTTTTATAATATCTTTTACAAAATCAGTTTTGCTTTGCGTGTATTCTTCTCTGCTATATTGTTTTGAAAGTCGGTCTTTTAACAGATTATACTGGTCGATGTATTCTTTATTTTTCAATAAGAAATCTCTGAATAAGATAGGTTCGACATGCTCTTTGGTGCCCTTGATCACCAAATGGATATGTTTGTCCTTTGGCCGGCTTTCTTTCGGCGTACTGCTGAAAAATATACGGTTCCCTCTGCTTGTCTTTCTATCCCCTACATGGTAACCCGTCTTTTTCATTGAAGAAACGGCATCATTTCTATCTTTCTCGTTTTTGAAAATAGCCATTATATCGATAATTCCTTTCCCGACGGTTCCAGGAATCGCCGTGCTACCGAAGTGCTCAATCCGCGTATCTTTATTCAAAATCTTTTTTAGCTTTTCTTTCTCACTCTTAAAAATTTTAACAAAATCTTTCTGGTATTTTATTATTTTAGTTTTTGGCATACTAATACGTTACAGGATAGATTATTCTATCCTCAGCATAAACACGCCAATGGCCGCTATTAACGCGGTGGCCAATTTTAATACTATGGACTGCGTATGCTTAAGTATAAAAAACTCGAATAATATTATTATGAATACCTGCGTATTGTTAATGGCGTCTATCTTGCCGACCTCTCCTCCCAGGCGGTACGCGGAAAAGGTGAAAAAATTATACAGGAAATAACCGAAGCCGGAAAATATTATCGGCTTATAGTCTCTCCCGCTTTTTCCCCTGGCCGAATCTATAACGCTTTTGGGGTTTAAAATAAAGCCGAAAAGCGCCACCAGAAAAAAAGCCCAAAATATATATACCAGCGGATGAATTTTTAAAAGTATGCTTTTATCTAGCGTATAGGCTACGCCGAACAAGGCTCCGGCCAGTAATCCGAAATAATGGTTTTTCTCCAGGGAGGCGTTTCTGATATTCAGTATTATAATAGCCGAAAGGATCAAAGATATGCCCGCAAATTTAGACAAATAAGCGCCTTCGTTCAAAAATATGATCCCGAGCGTGGTCGAGACGATCGTTGACCCTGACACGAAAATCGTGGAAATGCTTATGTTTTTGACTTTGAAACTTTTTAAATAAAGGACCATGGCCACGGATCCCACCGCGGAAACAGCCAATAGTTTAAAAATGGTATCGCGATGGAAAATATCAAGAAGTTCGCCCTGCAAGGAAAATAAAAATATTATCGGCAGTGTTAAAAGCGACTGGAATAAAAACGTAAAAACGGCTCTTGCCCTGGCGTTAAAAGCGTTTTTAACGTTAAGCAAATGCTGCTGGGTCAATTCGGCCGCGGCCAGAGCGAACACGGACATCAGGCTTAAAGTAAACCAGGTCATAATTTTAAAATACCGTGCCTAAAATCTTAATTTTAAGTTTATATTAAATTTATTACCGCCGCCAGCGATCACTTCTTCCGCTTTCTGCCAATTCAAATACCCCAAAACGGACTCCGTTTTTATCAACTTTTTTGATGCTTTCAAAATTTTTATTTAATGATATTGGCATAATTATTAATGCTTTTTATTTTTTTTAAATTCACTCGCTTCTTCTAACTTCATAAATTGATCAAAATCACTTTCAAATATTTTATCTTGAACGATGCGATATTTTTCAAATTGAGTTTCAGCGTGAATCATGGCTTCTTGATGACTGATTTTACCAGCGCCAAGCAATAATTCAGCACCATTAAACTCGATAAATTTATCCAAGCGTTTGACCCAGTCTTCCATTGTCATTGGTATATTGCGCTCTGCTTGAAGCTCGGCGTAATCTAAATACATAGAAACAAGCCTTTCCAAAAACTCCATCTCTTTTGGAGTGAGGTAATTTTTGGCTATAGAGACATCATATTTTTGGATTTTACCCTTTGGTGCATTTTCCCAGGTTTCAAGCCCCATGTGATCCTTAGTAGCATTTGCCCGCTTTACGACCAACTCTGGCGCGGTATGTCTATGCACTGCATAATGAAGTTTGTTTTGCACTTTTTTGAAGAAGCTTATTGTTACTCTAGAAGAAGGGTCGTAATCAACACTTGTAGAATAAATGTCGGTGACTTTTTGATAAAACATGCGTTCACTGAGGCGAATTTCACGGATTTTCTGCAATTGACGCTTAAAAAACTCTTTATCAAATCGGTGCGCCTGTTTGAGCCTATCGACATCCATCGTCCAACCTTGAATAGTGTAGTCTTTTACGATTTGGCGCGCCCATTTGCGAAATTGTACGGCTCGCTCATTTTCAATCTTGAAGCCAACGGAAATAATTGCTTGGAGATTATAGTGATCCACCTTTCTTTGCACCACTCGTTTCCCCTCATTTTGAACTATCAAGTACTGCTTGATAGTTGCCTCATCAAGCTCACCAACTTTAATAAGTGTTTTGGTGTGCTGATCTATCGCCTGAACAGAAACGCCATAAAGCTCAGCCATCATTTTTTGCGTGAGCCAAATATTTTCATCTTCATAACGCATTTCAACTGCTTGTTCGTTATTTCCGGTTGCAGATACAAAGGTTAGATACTCTGCGGCAGATGAACGTATATTTATTTTGTTTGTTGTTTTTTTCATAATAATATTTTGCAATCTATATTTAAATACCGAGCCTAAAATCTTAATTTTATGTTTACATTTTTAGCTAACCGTCAATTATCTCCTATATTATAGCATAAAGTAGCAAGGATCGTAATCCAGTTTCGGATCATAATCGGCGCTGGTGGCGAAAACATCTCTGACCTTCTGGTAAAAATTCGCTTCCGATGTCCGGATGCGCCTGATCCGCTCCTCCCATTCCTCAAAAAATGATTTTTTTATCCTGCCCGCGGACAATCTTTCATCGTCCATGGCAAAACCTTTAATGATGTAGTCGCGCAATTTCTGCGTCGCCCAAATCCGGAACTGCGTGCCGCGGTGCGATTTTACCCGGTAACCGACGGAAATAATAACATCTAGATTATAAAATTCTATGTCCCTGGAAACGCTGCGATTGCCTTCTTTTTGAACTATCCGGAATTTCCGGATAGTTGAATTTTTGCTAAGTTCGGCCTCGTCATAAATATTGCCTATATGCTCGTTAACTGTTTTCACGTCTTTATTGAATAATTCAGCCATTTGTTTTTGGCTAAGCCAAACGGTTTCATCCTGCATTTTAACCTCAACTTTCGTCTGCCCGTCCTCGGTATTATAAATTATAATCTGATCGTTTTTGCCGTCCATATTTTTTGTTGATTATTTTATGTGGATACCTATTTACATTATACACGAACAAAAAACGAAAGGCAAGCGCCACTAAAAAACGGCTCTGCCGCACTTCCCTCACCCCAACCCCCTCCCCAAGTCTGGGGAGGGGCACGGACGTCATCAACGTAAAAACCCTCCCCAGACTTGGGGAGGGTGCGAGCGTGAGCGAGCGAGTGGGGAAAGTTTTGGGGAGGGGTTACGAACAACTATACCCCCTGCCCCGCCCATCCATGAAGGGCGGGGCTGTCCCCCTTGGTAAGGGGGACAATACTCGGATATAGCGCGCGCATGTTTCATCCGAACTTTAAAAATATTAATAAACAAAATCGACGAGGTGTTGCGACGCTATCGATCTTTTATCTTCTTTGTCTTCTTTTTCAAATCCAGATAATTATCTTCGGAAATCACGCTGCGCTTAAGTTCTTTTTCCGTCGCTTCCCTAGCCTTGCCCGCTACGCCGCCGCCGCGCTTGGCGACTTTCTTGTTGGCGGGCATGCCGGCCGGCCTTTCCTTCTCCGAAATCTCGGTCGTTACCCGTTCGCCAAGCATGGTAAAGATCAGCTCCAGATCGGTCATGTTGTCCCGCAAATTAGCTTTTGATGTCTCCGGGATATTCTTGAACCGCCTATATTCGTCCGGAGTCATGCCGAAAGCGGCCTTGGAAATTTCCGCCGTCAAAATCGCGTAATTATTCTCCGTTTCAATTCCCCGCTTTTTCCATTCGTCGGTCAGGCCTTGCCGGATCGCCATGCCCCTAAGTCTCTTATCTATCCAATCTTTAGGGTAGCCTTTTTGTTCGTATATTTCTTTCATGCGTTCCTGCGCCAATTCCGGATTTTCTATCTCATCAATTCTCTCTTTGCCTACTCTAGCCAGCCAGCGCTTCAAGGGTTCGGCCTTGGGCGAGGGTATGGACTGGATAATGCGGAATATGCCTTCGGTATCAGCGCAATCCGTCTCACGCATTTTGCCGTCTTCGGCCATTAATTTCAAACCGTGACAAAATGTCACGACTTCATTAGCCTCTTCCGATAACCTTTGCTTTAGTTTCCTCCAATATGCGCCGGCATCTACGCTGTCGGTTAATACGCCGCATACATCAACTACCGAAAACCACCATTCGCCGTCATGAAAGACTTTCCTGATCTTTTTACCCTTGAATATAGCTATTTTCGTCGTGTCCATATATTTATTTTGAAATAATTTATTATGTGGATACCTATTTACATTATACACGAACAAAAAACGAAAGGCAAGCGCCACAAAAAAACGGCTCCCTCGCACTTTCCCCCACCCCAAACCCCTCCCCAAGTCTGGGGAGGGGCACGGACGTCATCAACGTAAAAACCCTCCCCAGACTTGGGGAGGGTGCGAGCGTGAGCGAGCGGGTGGGGAAGGTTTTGGGGAGGGTCGGCGACACTGAGCCGCGCCGAAAAAGTGAGCCGGGGTGAGGGAGGTTCGGGGAGGGCAACTCGCAGGTATTGAGGTTTAATATAGATTAAAATATAGATTAAATTTTAAATATCCTTAAATCCAAAAAGAAAATAGCCCCGAAGCTTCGGGACTGTTTTTTTTACGTAGTACAAAGTTTTATATCCGTGGGAGCACAAAATTTTGTGCTCCCACTAGTAAAAAACATAAACTTACCTAGAGCCGTGATTAAAAATATAATATTGCGCTTAATTATCCGTCATCGCCCTTGGGGGAAGAATATAGATTAAAATATAGATTAATTTTTTATAAATTTGCACCGCGGGTAATTAGAACAGCCATAAAATTGATGACCGGCATTTGGTCCTTTTCTGGCAGTTCGCAATATCAACTTCCCGCCGCAAAGCGAACAAATATTTTCTTCATTAGAGACGGTAGAAGTCTCGTTGATTGCTGCCGTTATAATTCCGCTCTGCTCCGACTCCACCTCTTTAACCAACAAATCTCCTTGTTCTTTGCTAGCAATTTTAATTAATCTAATTAACTCATTTCCATCGATTAACTCTATCGGCTGGTCTTTTGCCCATTGCTCAGCTTCTTCCGTAAAAATATTTGTAGTAATAAACATTCCCTTTCCCCTTGCTAGCTTGCCCGTTAAAGATCCGACAAAATTCCTAATTTCGGGTTCTCCGACTTTTGAAGTTATATATTTTTTACATTGAATGTAGTGTCTAATACCGTCTTTATCTGCAATAACATCTATGCCATGATCATGCGACCTACCGACTTTTTCAGTTTTATAACCTAACCGACGATACAAGTCGGTAATATATTCTTCAAACTCAGCAGGATGCATACTTCTAAGTCTGGATAATAAATCTTTACCAGAGTAAAAGTTGTCGAACCTTTTCTTTTTTAATTTATAAATAAAATAAATTCCGGTAGCAGCTATAATTACTACGACAGCACCGAATATATATAATTGGGTTCGGTAATTATTCCATACATAAACAAGCGATAGAACGACCATTGCAGAAAACGTGCTCACTATAGCTTCTAGATCTTTATCTCTTTTTCTTCTTCTTGTCATACTATTGAATTTTGTCTGATTTTTTAATATTATATTTTAATTTTAATAAACCCCTAACAAAACCAAAGTGACATTTTCTGCAAAGAGTTACTAAATTATCTAAAACATAATCACCGGCTTGATCAAGCCTCGTAGTACAAAGAGTCGTTTCGTCTTTCGATACTCTGCAATTAAAACATTTATATCCATCTCTTATTAGAGCCCTTTCTCTATTGCCTCCATATACTTTTTCTAATAGCTTTTTTGCTGCTTTTTTGTTTATCGCCCTTATTTTGTCGGGGTTTGCTTTTCTCCATTTTTCTCCTGCTTTTTTTATAGATTTTTTTCTTTTTAGATTATAATGATATAAAAATTTTCTAGAGCAATCGACACAGCGACCACGTGAAACATGTTTTTTCTCCGTAGTTCCGCAATCTACACATTTATCATAATCCCTGGACCACCTTTTTTTCTTTTTTCTTCTTTCTTTTTTAATGCATTTGTCACACCAATGCCTACCGTCGCTACGAATATATGTATTTTTCCCCTTTTTCTTGCATATATCACAAATATTTATTGAATTTATTTCCCTGATTATTCGGTATTCATCTGCGAATTGATTAACTAATTGACTTATCCTTTGTCGACTTATATTGTATATCTTTGAAATATCTTCATAAATCACACCACCTTCAACTAATTTTATAATGTTTATTATCCTTTTTCTTCTTTCTTGATCTTCAATTTTGTCAACCTTTTCGATAGTTTCAATAAGAAAATTTTCCAAATCAATATTTTCTGATTCTAACTTTTCAAAATCAACAATATTTCTTAAATTTCTTATTGGAGGGTACCCATTTCTTTAGACACATTTTCCATGCTCCAATTGATATTGCCGGCTATATATAATAGGCGGCATTTTTAGTTTTGAATGTATCCGGAAATGGTTGTGATAATGAATTGTTTTGTAAATAGCATATACCAGTTCGCCCAAACTATCAAATCTTTCCGGATCTCCTAGGTCAATTTTAAATTTATCATAAAACGATTCCTGATAGCCGTTTTCCCAGGGACACCCCGGCTGGCTCATAGACTGCCTGATGCCGAGGCTCCGGCAGATGTTTGAGTAATCATTGGAAGCGTATTCGCTGCCATGGTCGGAATGGAGTATTTCCGGTGAATGATGGTTATGGACCGCCGAGAACAAGGCATTGATGATCAGTGGCGCACCGTGGTTGGTCAGAACCGAGAAACCGACTATCTTCCGGGTATAGAGGTCAATGATGGTAGCCAAATAGATCCATTTTCCCCGGTAAGCGATATGCGTGAAATCGCTGGCCCAGATCTGATTGGGACGATACGGAAAATTGGTTAGAAGCAGATTCGGGAACTCCAAATCACGGTTTTCTTTGACATATTTGAACTTCCTGCCCCGCTTCCGGTAAGGCTTTATTCCGAATATCTTCATTGCCCGAAGAACTCTTTTTTTGTTGATTTTTAGATGAATTGCCAGCCGTTTATGCCCATAGGCCGGATGCTCCCGCAAAACTTCTTCAATTTTCGTTTTCAGTTCCCAGTCCTTCGATGGTTTTTTATGCCGGTAGTAGAGCAATTGCCGGGAAACCCCGAGCAGCCTGGCCCGCTGCGATTTGTTTTCCTTGCTCACGGCTAATTCTTTTTTTGGGCCTGCGACAGCTTGATGGTCAATTCTCCGACCAGGGCTAAAAGCTCCTTCTTGTCTTTCTCTAGTTTGGAGAATTCCTTCCAACTGGGCTGGCCTTTGACCTTATGGGACAACCAGCCGTAAATGGTGTTGGGGCTGATGCCATGTTCTTCGGCAATCTGCGAAACAGGCTGATTGCCTTCTTTGACCCTTTTGAGGATCTGCTCCTTGGTTTCCAAGGAGATCTTAAACGATTTTTTCATATATTCTTATTGTAGGAATACATGGAAAAAGTGTCAAAGATTTGGGGTACCTGCCAATAGTTCCCGGATTGTCATTCCGACAAACAAAAAATCCTCCGGAATCTTTGGAGGATTTTTTGCATATATTTACAAAGAAGGGTGCTTTAGTTTAACGCTTGCTCCACTGCGGGGAACGTCTCGCGCGCCTCAAACCAGGCTTCTTCCGCTCTTTCTTTCTTGAATCCCGGGTTAACCAGCCCTTAGGCTTTATTGTTCTATCCCTGATTTACCAGCCTGCTCCCCCGCTTCTTCTTTCTTAGTTTCTTCGTCCAAGACCTGCTCGACCGCGTCTTTATGCTCCTCGGCTGTCTCTTTTATATCCTCGGTCTTTTTGTAGGCATCTATAAACGGCGACCCGCTCCCACCCTGCGGCTGGGCCTGGGTGCAGGCGGTGAGGAGGAATAATAAAATTATTAAAAAAATATTTTTATTCATGAATTTAGCGTACATCTTATTTTTTAGGTTTAAAAGAATTACTTCTTGCTTTATTTTTAATCTTTTTCTCCACCGTCTTTATCGCTTCCAGATAAGATTTCTCGACCTCGCTCAGATTCTTGGCTTTGTATTTGCGATATTCCAGACTGGCTTTTTTCGTGGCTTTCTCGTGACTGACCTTGCCGGCATCACGCAAAAGTTTTCTTCCGGTCGATTTCAAAATATTATCCAGCTCACGAATATAATCTTTCATCCTCATGGGCTTTTGCTCCAGCGCATTAATTTCCGCCAAATCAAAATAGGCCGAAACAAGATTATTCAAAACCTTAAGTTCGCTTAATGCCAGAAAATTTTTAGCAATCATCGCTTCGGCCTGAGTGGGCTGCCTGCCTTTAAAATTCGTCAGCCCTGCGAATGCCTTGTCTGAATCTACCCGCAAATAGATAACCTCTGCCGCCGTATGTCCATGAGCCGCGAAATGAAGCTTGTTTTGGACAGTTTTAAAAAACCGGAAAGACTCGCTGGCTTGCGGATCATAATCAATGGCGGTTGCATACAAGTCCAGCACCTGGCGATACAGCACTTTTTCGCTGCTGCGGATATCCCGAATCTCGTCAAGTAATTCTTTCCAGTAATTCCCGCCGCCAAGATTTTTCAGTCGATCCGAATCAATCGTAAAACCCTTGATAATGTATTCCTTTAGTCGCGCGGTCGCCCAGACACGAAACTTTGTGGCAATTCGTGATTTAATTCTATAGCCCAGCGAAATGATCATATCAAGATTGTACAATTTTACCTCTACTGTCTGGGTTTTTCCCGCTATTGCGCCGTGTTTAGTGGTTGTTCGGAAATTCCGAACAACCACATTCTCGTCCAATTCTCGGTCAGAAAATATATTCTTAATATGTTCGCTGACATTGGCTTTGCTCGATTGGTACAAATCTACAAGCTGTGACTGTGAAAGCCAGGCGGTTTCACCTTCAAATCTAACCTCTACATGAGATTGCCCGTCATCGCCTTCATAAATTATTATTGAATTGTTTTGATTTTCGTCTTTCATATTTTCAAAAATTTATTTTCCCTCAATATTTTTAACAGTATTTTAATTTTACCAAATATAACCGCTTCGCGTCAACATAAAAATTTTCAAAACCATAGAGGAAAGAAAATGATTTTGGCTCTGTTTTGTCAAACGCGGCAAAAACAAAAAATCCTCCGGAATCTTTGGAGGATTTTTTGCATATATTTACAAAGAAGGGTGCTTTAGTTTAACGCTTGCTCCATTGCGGAGCTCGAAAAGCTCAGTTCAGTAAGATTATGAAAAACTATATTTTATTGTTTTATTGATTTTACTTTACCATACCGGCGGTAAATGTCAAGTCCCTAAGTCAAAGTTCGGCCCCGCCGCTTTCCGCGGCCGGTTTTTAAAGGACGGAAAAACGGCGGGGCGGTATTGATTAACTCTGGGTTATGCTCTGCTCCATCTGGCTCCGATAGACTTTTTCGAGCTCCCCGTCCGCTACGCCCATATAAAACATGGTGGTATTGAGCTTGGCGTGCCCGAGCATTTTCTGCAGATACCGGGGGTGGACGTTATGTTCGACCGCTTTCTTGCCGAATCCGTGCCGGAAGGAATGAGCCGTTATACAGCGCTCAATGCCCACTTCTTTCCTTACCCGCCGGATCATCCTCTGCACGCTTCCTTTATAAAGCCTTTTGCCCGGGTTGGTGGTAGAGAGGTTAATGAAGAGCGCGTTGCTTTTGTAAGTAGCCTTAATCGACAGCCTTTCTCTGGCATCGATCCATTTGGCCAGCAAATCGTTCGTGTCGTTATCCCAGTATACTTCCCGTTTGTGGTTCCGGCGCTTGAATGTCCGGACCACGGCTTTCTTCTCCTCGAGATTGATCTGGCTCACGTCGATCGCCAACATTTCGCCGATACGCAGGCCAGTGGCGTTTAAAAACGAAATAATGGTTTTGTCCCGCAGTTGATCCGGGAAAAACTCATCGAAATAAGACGACATCAGTTTTACTTCCTGCGGCAGGACGAACGGATAATGCTCCTTGTCGTTGTCTTTCGGCACCGGAATGATGTCATCGTTGGTTTCGACTTTGCCCTGGCGATGCAACCAGCGCCATAATCCCCTGACGCCGCACAGGTAGCTGGACTGCGTGCTTTTTTTAAGTTTCCTGTCGTCGACCAGGTAAAGCCCGTACTCGACGAAATCCATTTCCTTCATCTCCAGGATTTCCTTTTCGGTGCCGTCGCACCAATCGATGAAGATCTTGAGTCCCCAGCGATAGGATTGTACGGTCTCCGGGGAATGACCGATCCGCAACCAATCCAAAAATTGGTCGTAGAGTTCTTTGTTTTGACTCATAACACCTTTTGGCCGAAAAGCGAAAATTATGTGTAGATAATTTTCGTTTTTCGTGCTAAATTAATTAAAGCCCCTTTACGGAATGCGCTTCCGTAATCGGGACAGAAAAGGCGGACTTTTGGCCGTCTTTTCGCATATTAAAACACCCATTGGGGGTGTATAATAACGTCGGGTGCCGAAATAAGTCAAGTTTGATGAAGAAATGGCAAAGATAAAATTTTTATAAAAAAAATATAAAATAGTTATAAAAAAAATATAAAGAAAAGATAAAGTTTTTCCTGCCCATAAAAAGCCGAAAGACCCTCTTTCGAGGGTCTTGCGAAAACCAAGACTATTCGGTTTGAGATGAATTTTTATGGGCATTTTAATGTTTAATCCGGTATCATACCACTTTTTTGCGCCTTTGTCAATCAAGTAAGCCGTTTTTTATTTAATATCAGTCATTTTTTCGCTTGGCTTGGGTCGGTTATTGTGATAAATTGTTGGTTGTATGAACAGGCGAAAGAAAAAACCGGCTACTCCCCCATCGCGTTTGAAACGTCCTTGTTCATCCGGCCAAATTTTAAAAACCGCCCGAAAGAATCGGACGGTTTTTTTGGTCGCGCCGCGCGATCGATTAATCGCTCCCGCGGAAGCGGTCCGGCTAGCCAGGAAGCTGGTTACTGATCCGTACAAAGAGCATTTTATCGCGATCTACCTGAGCGCCCGGAACGACGTGGTCAAAACAGAATTGGTCAGCCTCGGCACCCTGAACGCGAGCATAGTCCATCCCCGCGAGGTTTTCCGGCCGGCGATCATGAGCCGGGCCTGCGCGATTATCGTCCTCCATAACCATCCCTCGGGCGACGTCTCCCCCTCTGAATCAGATCTTGAACTCACTAAACGATTAAAAAATGCCGGGCAACTGCTCGGCATTGAGGTATTGGATCATGTGATATTTGAAAAAGGCGATCGGTTTTATTCGTTTGAAAATAAAAAGAGGGATGATAACGCTTGAGCGCATCGTCCCTCTGGATTTTTTTCGGAAAGCATCAATTATTTTCGATATAATCAATGCACTCCAGATATTTTTGACCGCTGATTTTTCCAGCGGTCTTGTAGTAATCAAGAAGTTGCCTGATCGTAAAACATGAGATCAGGTTGTATCCGGCCTCCTGGAGTTGCGCCTGTCCGCCTTGCTGGCGATCGACTAACACAACCAGGTTCTTAACGACCGAACCCTCCGACTCAATCGCTTTGATAGCTTCGATTTTCGAATCCGCTTTCGTTACCAGATCATCGATTACGAGGACGTTTTCGCCTTGGCGATAATCAAAACCCGGCAACGGCACGATCCTGCGCTTTCCTTCTGTCACTTCTTTGGAAAGCTTAATGATTCTAAAGTCCCTGGGTTCCGGGATGATTCTTTCGATGGCCTCGATAATCGGATCGCCCGCATAAGGGATACCAGCTAGGGCCTGAAAATCCAGGCTGTTTTGTCTGATACTTCCCCGAAGCGCGGTTGCGATCATGTCACAGTCATCACCGGTGAGGGGGCCTCTGTTTGTCGGATTATCTTTCGTACGCAAATTCAGATAAAAGGGGGAAAGCGGCGCATCTGGGTTCTTTTCATGGAGCTTTAATTTAAATGCCCCGAACTTGAACGCTCCTCTTTCAAAAATCATGTCGGCGACATCGGTATATATTTTCTCCATTACACACCTCCCAGTTCGGCCTCGGCCCGTTTGATATCTTCGCGGACCAATCTGGCCATATCTTCCATGGTTTTGCCTGCGGGTGGCTTGGAGATAAGCCGGCCGATGACGAATCCGGTGATGCCTTGTTTTCTGGCTTCATACGGCGACATTGTCCGGCTTTGGTCATCCGGCGGCGAATCGGGGTTGCGAATACCCGGGGTAATGACCTCTTTGTCGGGCCAGCGCCTGATCATTTCCGGCGCTTCAATGGGCGAAGACAAAAGGCAATCAACCCCGGCGGCCACAGCTTCTTCGGCCAGCATCATCACGATATGGGTGATAAAGGCCTGTTGCTCTTCGGGGGTCTTGGGCTTCTCCATTCCTTCCGGAACCATTCCCTTGTGAAGCAGGTCTTCATACTTTTGGCTCGTCGGGATGGTTACGGCGATAATCTTCGGTCTGGGAATGCCCCATGCCTGCGCCCTTTCCTGCGCACCCTCCATGGCCGCCTCCATCATGGCTCTCATACCTTCGGCCATGACATTGAAGTAGGCTACGCCGTGGGAAGTGGTGGCCTTGGCCGCGCCTTTGACCGTATTCGGAATGTCGTAATATTTCGTATCCGCGAATACCCGGCATCCGAATACCTTCGGCAAGTTTATAGCCGCGGGCTGGCCGACATTGCTCATAAGTTCAAGGCCGACTTTAACCACGTCATAAAAGCGCGCTAATTTCACGAGGCGTTCACCGCCCTCGACCAACGTCGGTACGTCAAGCGGCAGAAACAAGTTTGATTTCCTAATCTCATTGCTCATGTCGTTTCCTCCTTATTCTTTGATTTCGGTTAAGTGCTGAAAAATCTTTCTATCTCCGGTTTATTCTTTGTCTATTTTCCACCTAAGCGGCTGTCCCCCCAGGCAAAAATTTACGCCGTACTCGCCAGTCGGCTGTTTCCATTCTTCCTGCACAACGGTAATAATTTTTGCATTTTGGGGATAACCGTAATACTCCGCGCCAAATCGAGAGGTAAAATCCTCGAACCTTTCTATTACATTTTCTTTTTCAAAAACTTCCAGATACCTAAGGTACTCGGATGATCCAAAGAAAATTCCGGCCGGCGGTTTCTGGCCGTTTTTTTGTTCCGCCCAATGCGGAGCGGCGTCAGTACCGGCGAAAAAACGTTCATCGCCGCTGGTCATTGCCCGGACTACAGCCCGCTTGTCCGGTACTCTTTTGAGCACCGGCAGACAATAATTGAAAGGATCGATCATCCGTCCATTCTGATCGAATACGTCTGAATAGGTCAAAATAGCGTGATGGGGCGTCAAAGTGGCTCTCACATTGGCGCTATCGCACGACTGAACGAATTCGATCATATTGGCGGTGGACGCGTGCTCGATCGTGATCTTCATGCCGGGAAACCGGCCATGGTAGATCGAAACAGCCCCGATGGCTTTTTCTTCCCGTTCTATCAGGGGAATTTCCCGGCCGCTGCGCTCGGACATGAATTCGGCATGCAGAAGCAGGTGCATCCCCGTTTCGGCGATAACCGGAAAAATATTATACAATTCCCTGAAATCGTCGATCCTGAGGCCCTTAACGGCGCCAGTCGAGGTGCCGACCGGGATAAATTTAACGAATTTTATTCCCATTTCGGCCGCCTTAAGAATCATGGCCGGTGTCGTATCCTGGGTAAGCATAATGCACATTACCGGCTCGAACGAAACCGGCCGGTCCATGATATCATCCCGATAATGGATCGCGTCATTCGCCGTTTCGATCAGGGGCGAGGTATTGCCCATGCATAATACCCGACCGTAAATATTGAAATGATGATATACGGCGAGCAATAATTCCTGCATGCGCAAATGCGCGTGCCAGTTATCAGGCATCCGGAAAACATATTTTTTCATCTCTCACCTCTCTTTTTCCTTTATTGGTTAAATTACCATTTACCCAAAATAATATTACTAGTTCGGATAATGCTTTGGACATTCCATGGCCGCAAAATCGCCACGCATCCGATTTCCAACGCTGAAGCGCCGGCTTTGATATAATCGCGGGCATCCTGGCTGTTTAATATGCCTCCGCCCGCTTTCACCGGCATTGATATGCCCGCCCGGCGGACGGCTTTGAGCCAGTTTACCACGATTGGTTTGAGCTCTTGGCCGGAAAGCCCGCCTCCGCCCAGGTGCGCCAAAGGAGAAATATCGCTTCCGAATATTTTGCGCCAATTGATCTGCTCCGGCAACTTGCCCCAGGGTATCGTATTGGAACATGTCAAACAATCGCATCGGCCGGAATTTTCGATCTCTTTTATAAAAGAAACCCCGGCGCTAAGCGCGTCCGCGACGCCGATTTTAAGATCCAGGGGAACGGACAAGGGTCTGAAAGCCTCAAGAATCGAAAGCGAATCGTTTATCAGTTCTTTCGTAGGATGTCCGGTATTTGGGCATGAAACATTCACCTGAATTCCGAATGGCGCTCTGAATTCCGGTTTTGCTTTCAGCAACAACCCGACGAATTTATCCGCTTCCTCAATTTTTTGTTCTAAAGCGCTCCCAAGGCTCATGAACGAAATCATAAACGGTTTTGGTCTGGCCTGCCATTTTTTTCTTTTAAGCAACTCGACCGCCCCCGGTCCGGAAAGTCCTACTGAATTCAAAACAGCGCCCTTCCGGAAATAAACCCTGACACAGTCAGGAAACAGGCTTGTGGGTTGCAGATTGCGATCCAGCGGCATGTTTCCGGCGCGAGCGGGAAACGTGGTGGTCTTAGATATAAACGACGCACCCCTAAAATCAAATCGTTTTCTAAACAGCATTTTATACCAGCGATGATATGGCCAGCCTTCACCGAAAAAATTAAGCGTTCCGGAAGCGGTAAAAACCGTCCCGAAATCAACCCCTCTTAAAACCAATCCTTCCATATCTTATCCTCCGTTAATGAATTTTTAAGGTGCGAATACGAAAACAAATCCTCCGGAATCTTCCTCGGATTTGTTGTTTTTGATTATGCTAAACTTTACTATATTTTAAACAAAAAGTCAATAAAAGGGGTAATATCTGTTTAAGCTAATCTTTTTATATTATTGACCGTAACTAATAACGCTCCTTTGCATGGCTCGCCGTTATTTTCCGGTATCCGTTTTATTCTCTCGACCCATTCCCCTTCCGTAAAATACTCAGCCTCGCCTTTTAATTCATACCCCACACAATCTTCCTCCCAGTTCCTCTCCCAGACCGCTATGGCCACGTTCTTGTTCCTTTTGATATTTTCCGGAGTGATGATCAGATAATTATCGGTTATTAATAACTGGCTGCTGGAAACAACCTGAACCAAGGCGATGGCGATACAATGCGGATTGCCGTCCTCTCCGACGGTAGAAAGCGCCATGGCGTTTTTTTCGATTAGTTTTTTGATTTTTTCATTGATCGGTAACATATTATTTCTGCTTTAACTTCGCGAGATGCGCCTTCGAATCCCGACACTGACAGTTTTTCGCATGGCCTTCGTGCCACTTGATTTTTTGTTCCAGCGTCGCGTTTTTCGGCATTTTATTGACCAGATGCCAGATTTTGTTTATTTTGCCCATATAATTTTATTCATTTTCGGCAATATCTTTTTGATCATCTCTCAATTCGGCCTTTTTGATGCGGGCCAGCTTGAGCGGGATCAATTCGCCCACGTCCCCGTCTTCGGCGATGTAGGTCATCATGGCGTATTCATTATCAAGTTCCTCCACGATCAGATCGGGAGTGAACTTAGCGCAATCGGAATTGACAATGACGAGATCGACGTGACGTCCTTCTTTTAAGGCGATTTCCATAACCCTCCGAATTTCTTCCGGCGTCTGCTCTTTTTCTTGTTTTGGCTGTTCAAAAGTCATAATTTTTTATCTCCATATTTAATAACTATAACTATCCCCCACTCCCCCGCCCGGCGCTTTGAGCGTGGCCGTATCCCCGGAATTATTCCAGATCGCCGAGCTGGTAAAGCACCAATAAAGGGCGCTGGCGGTATCGGTGCCACAGCCGGTAAATACTTTGACCGATTGGCCGCCAGCCAAGGTAAAATCCGGGAAAGTGAAAGTTTTGCCGGATTCGTCCGAAAGCGTATAACCCTTGAGATTAGCCGGTCCGCCGGTATTTTTTATCTCCACGTATTCATCCGGCTCTGTTCTGCCTTCTACGCCGTCATAAAATATATTCGTGATCGTGAACTCCCCCGATCCGGCCACCGGCGCGGTCGGCGCGGCCGCCGGTTCCGGCTCTTCGGTTTTTTCTATGCACACTCCCGGGGCCCAAAGTCCGCGTTCGTTTTCGCGGGCATCGGCTTCCGCTTTATTATATTGATCCTGATTTTTATATGGCAGGTCGTAGGCGTATTCGTAACCATATCCATCGCTGATCAGTTTCAGGGCGATGTCCGTCCCGTCTTTAAGATAAACATAACGCAAAAGCCGATCGTATTTATCCCGGTCTCCCTGGGTCGGATCGGTCTTTAAACGGACCTCCTGCCCGGAAAGCAACTCCCCGGCTCTTATTGACGCTTCTTTGCCGAAACATTCAACCGGCTTTCTTGGATCGACTGTTTCCGGCGTATTGAGCCCGATAAACCGGATCCGTTCGGTCTTGCCATCGATATTTACGTCGATTGTATCGCCGTCCACGACTTTGACGACCGGATAATATACCGGCGCCTCGCTCTCCTCCGCGGTATCGGCCAGAGCGGGTTCGGTTTTATTTTCTACTACCGCGGGTTCGCTGGCCTGATCCCCCGCTTCTTCTTTTATGGTTTCTTCGTTTAAAATTTGATCAACCGCGTCTTTATGCTCTTCGGCCGTTTGTCGGATATCTTCGGTTTTTTTGTAAGCGTTGATAAAAGGCGATCCGCTCCCGGTTTGCGGCTGGGGTTGGGTGCAGGCGGTGAAGAGAAATAAAAAAATTACTAAAAACAAGGGTGATATATGCATAATTTTAAAAACAAATCTTACGAAACAAACAAAATTTTATTTTAGCCAAATCCGCATTTAATAATTCTATTGTTTTCTTACCGTGTGTTATGATTTTGTTTTGTTTATTTGCCAAATTGTTGAACAATCCATTGACTTGATAGGTATTATGCTGCGTATCCGCTAACCATAATCTATCCAAATCCTCCCCAAAAGCAGAAATTCCAAAATAAAAATTATCTACAAATTTTTTTGTTTCCTCGGAAAATTTATCTTGATATAAAAACCACAAAGAATCATGAATCCCGCTTTCAAACTGAGCTTTGTACATAGGAAGTTGAGCCTCTGTAGACGACGAATTATAACTTTCCGCCAAGTTAATATCAAACCTTAATTCACTTTGAAGGTTTTTCGTAAATTTTTTTGTATCTTCATAATCGACCCAATTGACATAAATATAGCTGCTTAGAACCCCGGCAATTATGGTGATAAAAATTGTATTAACTATCCATTGAAAAAATTTTGAAATCAACTTCCAACTCCCCTTTGGTATTAATTGATTCGTCTCCCTGATAGTACTAATCCCTTCTCTTGGTTTCTGCGAAAAATTTATATATAATTTATATTTCCATCGATGCACATAAAATCTATACAATAGGTCTATTATCAGGCTCGTGCAAAAAAACAAAAAGGGCATTATTACTATGAGTGCTATAATTTTTCGAAAATTACCCCATAGCAAAATGATAACTAAATTTTTCAAATCATCTAATAATCCGGCGATTTCCAAAAATTCTAATATAAACAGAGCCACGGCTATCACCATAAAACAATACAAAGAAATATATTGGAACCAAAATATAGCATTGCCCCATCGCGAATAATCGAGCTGATATTCAGCTCGAAATATATTTGCATAATTTTTTGATTCTTTGGCGTTGGCGGCTAAATGGTATTTTTTGGGATAACATAAAAACCAAAGCAATTCCCCGAACTCCAATCCATCTTGTGTTATGATGCATCCTGGTTCTTTTCTCCCATCCCTTGATTCTTTTTCTGCCCTTTTGCCGAATCCTTCCTGCTCTAAATTTTCAAAGATCCTTTCGATGCCCGCCGTTCTTTTTAATTCCTCAGTCGAAATAAACATATCTCTCGCATGACCCTTGACTATGGGGCGACCCCAATGTTTATGCCTGATATATGTCCAAAATAGTATTTTCTTCTCTATCTCCCATGTTGGGTAGTTGTCTTTATATCGACTACTATCGTTATCCCATTTGCTTTTTTTTAAAAGTTCTAATTGCGCATCAAACCTTTTATCAAATTGTTTTAAAATTTGATAATATTCCAATTTTTTGAAAAGATTAAATTTTATAGATGGTAATTCCATATTTAAATTTTTGTTCGACGATAAGAAAATCTCCCTGAGCTAAACATCCTAATATTAACCATTACTTACTATAATAGATAAATAAGCGATTACCCCCAATTTTCCCCGAGATGCTTAAGCAATAATTTTTGTAAATTTTCTTTAGAGATCAGTGTTGTATTATTCGATTTAGCTAAAGCCACCGCCTGTGGTGTAAAAAATGACGTGGTGACCACCGCAGTCTGATTGCAGTTATGAAATTTCATAGCGCCCACTACCTGCTGTACGGCCTCGTTTCCGGTTGACCAATCGCGATAACATTTAGCCTGAATCAATAATCTCTTTCCGTCTTTATTCGCAATCAAATCCCCTCCTTGGTCACCGGATCTGCCGATCCATTGTACAGCATAACCCATGGCCGTAAAAAGACGGTAAATTAATTTTTCAAAATCAGCACCGCTTAACTTTTTAAATTTTTGCGGTTCGCTCTTAATGCTTTCGTTGGTTAGTCCCTCTTCTTTCTCCTGAATATAATGGCGTAACAAAATAAAAATATCCCTGTGTCGTTCGTCTGTCCTTAATTTAATTCCATTTTTTATCAAAAATGCCTCCAGGTCGCTGATACGGTCCCAATCAAAATAATGATTCCTGAAACTCCAGCTGTTGTGTTTGTTACCCTCAAAACCGAAACGATCGATAAAATTCTTGATATGTTCTTCCTGTTTTGCGTCTCGCACTTTCTGCACGAGCTTATCAATTTTTTTCAGTCGCATTTTCTCTTTCAATTTCGCTACAGTTATAACGGCCGCAAGCAAAGACAGCAATACTAATATTCCATATATCAGCCAACGCCAAAAATTCGTTCGATTAGCATAATACTGCCACGCTAAATACAAAAAATAAAGAATTACTATTCCAATGATAAATCTGCTCAACTCTTCTTTATAATTATCGTTATAATATTTTTTTCGCATATACTTAAGTTTTTATAATTTCTTCTAATACCCAAAACACATCCCCTCCGTCACGGATAAGACTATCTATAAGATTATATACGCCGCGTTTTGTTTTCGGATTATTGTGTAAAATTCTGAAAGCCTCGACCCACTCTTCGGCAACATGAAAAGGAGACTGATTACTTTTACCGTAAACCGTACCATCTAACCAATATAAGCGTAGTATTTCAAGAGTATCCTCGGGGGCCTTATTCGTTAATTCAATGATAGCTTCTTGTAATCCATATTCCCATTCAAGCCCTCCGTTGGTTTTTTCCAAGGTCTTACGCACATATTCTGCAAGCACGACAGGACTAAAAATATCTTTCTTAAGATTAATCCAGAAACCAAACTTGGTAAGCGTTTCCGCATCTCGGATATCTTTAAGCATTTTGTCCCACAGGTCCTTAAGCCGCCTTTTGCTTAAAGGATCTTTTTTCAGCAACTCATCGGCATCCTGATTACTCCCCGACACAAACATGCGTCCAAGAAAGCTTATAAATTCAGCGTGTTGTTCAGGATCATTTTTTTTCCAAAAAGCAACAAATAACGGATCGCGAAATCCGAAATCTTTATAGTACATGAAAGCCAACGCCAAATGGGTGGCCATACCCTCTTCTGGTTCTCTAAAATGTTTTTGGTTGGGATAATCTGTTTCAGCCAAGTTTAATCCACTCTCGTATAATTTTTTAATATAGGAATCAAAAAATAATTCTTCGTACAGATTATTCGACAAATAACCTTCCCAAGCGGCTACATAAAAATATTTTTTTTCTGGTTCTGTGGAAAAAATTTGCGGCAAAAGTCCGCGAGCCCACGCTTTATCACGAAAATAAAACGACGGGAGATAGTGGCCGAACATAAACATAATAGCGCGGGTGTTTTCTTTTTTTAATACCTTTTCGTACAATTCCTTCACGTCAGAAGATATTTTTATGCTATCGTCCTTGGTAAAATTTTTACCATCTTGGTACAAAAACAAAACCAAAGATTCATAAGCCCGGCCGCGTACAGAATTGACGGCCATCGAAAACGGGTCGCTAACCACATAGTCAGATTCTCCCGCTGGTTTAGTTGTTGATTTAGCGCTTTCGATTTTTTCGTCTTCGGGCGTTGGATCCGGATAACTAAGTAAATAATCCAAAATTTCCAAAAGTGAACTACGATATTTCAAAAAATCTATCTTTATACTGCCGCCTTTTTCGTCTATTAATTCTTTTACGGCATCGTTCATGGCGGAATGAGCGGCGTCCCAGCCGGCCAGCCAGCTATCGTATGCGTTCCTTCCTCCCTGATCCTGATCAAATGGCTTTATTTTCCCCGACTTTATTACCACACCACACAACTCAAAAAAGTTATCCCAATTATCCGCCTTCGCTTTATTTTCCCGAAGAGTTTCCTGGATGCTACGAAGAAACGAATAGGTATAATGCGCGTCCAATGTCTCTCGTTCAAAAAATGAATTGGCACTATTTATATACTCCTGAAATCTCTTGGGCATATCACCCCTTAACAAACCGTTAACTCCTTCGGCACTAACGGGGCGAAAAAAATCATCGCCTTTGTTTTGTTTGCTTAAATTTTCCGGCTTCCAATCGGACCGTAATTTATGAGCAATCTCAGCTATTGGTAATTTCCCGAATTCCTCAAGCGTTAAAGGCCCTTGCGGCGTTACTATGCCAGCCCTAATCTTTCCTATGCTTGGCTCCGGTTTATACTCCGCATCAAGCGCAAATCCCTCTTTTTTTATTTTAATTTTTTCATCCGCAGTCAATTGATCTATAATCATTGAAAAAATATTAGAACCATGCCTTTTTAAATATTTTTCCTCTTTCGGGTCCTTCGATTTTTTCGTAAAATATTCTATTACTTTTTTTACATACTCACGTTTCTCGTCCTCGGTTAATACCGTAAATCCTATACGCAGGGTATTTTCATATTCCGTACCGGATAAAATTTCATGATAATGTTCTGTCTTAAACAAACGAAAAAATGCTTGTTTAAGCTCGTTCTTAAATGTTTCGGGGCATAAACTTAATATGTATAATTGCAAACGCCACATTGCTCGGCAATCCGGCAATGACGCAAAATATTTTTTAAATATCCCACTAATAAAATCAGCGTTATCACATTGTTTCTGGATAGTTCTAAGCGCTAATTGTTTTATGACGGCCGCTAAATTTTTAATATCTCCTCTATACGAAAGCCTTTTGTCTTCTTCAAATTCCAATGTAAAAAAGTCCACATCGTAAAAAGAAAAGCGGTCATAAATTTTAAATACCCCGCTTTTGTCTTCTTCGCTGTCTAAAAGTATGATTTGACTAAGAACGCTGGTTAATATAGCCAGGGCTTTTTCCGAATTTTTTTCATCCGCCCCAATTAAATAATTCAATACTTTTGTTTGCGTTAAATCATTTAAATAAAATGGGCTGTTTTCAGAGAAACCGCGCCTGTTTTGTTTTTTATCTTTTTTTGTGCGAATAGCGAGCACCGCTTCGGCCAGGATGAGCGTGTTTTCAAAATCCTTGGCTTCCGCCAAGACCTTAAACATTTTTTCATACTGAAACCCCCACCTATGAAATGGCGCCATCAGCGATATCCATTTTTCATCTCGAATTTTTTTAATCACACGGGCCAATTGATCTGCGGGCAGACCGCTGCAAATATGCTGAAACTGATCGATAATTTCCAAATTAAAATTTTCTTTTGAAATAACAACAGACAAAATTATATCAACGGCTTTTGTGGTCGCTAACTTCGCGGCCTTCACCAGATACTCCGTTTCCGGACCATATCCACGTTGCACAGAATCCTTTGCTTTTCTTTTAATAACATCCAAAAATCCATTACTCCAAAGCCACTCCAGCCAGCGTTCATCGGCTTTAGCATAAAAATATTGACGTGCATCAGGATTAATATTAACCAATTCCCTCACTTGGTCAATGCTCGCCTCGACTGGACTCATTTTGCAAATTGCGTCAATCTCGCGATGTGCATCAATCTGTTTTCTTAAAACGGCAAAAATAATATCACCAAACTGTAAGATTACAGATTCAAATTTTTCCGAAGTAATTTCTGCAAGATCATCTTTACTGCCGCCAATTAATGGACTTTTCTTTGCTTCATTAAAATTGTGATGGGCGATTTCTCGAATAAAATTTCTATATTCGCCCACTTTCTGCACGCCAATTTTTTCATCATAAGTAGAACCATAGTTTTTAAAGGCCGCTATCCAATCTAGTCCCAACTCATAAAATATTTCTCGTAAGGAGTGAGCCACCTGCGCCATCCAGTCGGGATTATTTTTTCTGTTATCTCTGTGCATCCCATGCAAGGCGCCAAGAAACATTGAAGATGGCGGAACACCCTTTCGCACACCAAATGTTGCATAAAATTCATCCAACCTCCTGCAAACATCATCTTTTCTAGGAAAATATATTGGCTCTAATCCTTTCTCACCAACTGATTGTGGTATGTCCTTATCTTCCATTTTTCAATTTATTTTTCATAATATAAATTGCCTTTAAACAACATCATAATCGCCCTCATTATTGGCCTTAAACAAACCAAAATAACTATCAGATTTTGGGTTAATGTTCTCAATTTCTTTTATCGTGTTATCTTTCCAGTCGCCGAATAAAGTTATAAAATGTTTTCCGGAAATAATCGGATAATAAACATCATCGGCTCCCTTTATATACACCGACGACTTACCTGGTTCTTTGTAAAAAATCATAGTATTATTTGTGGGCTTACTATTGACCCAATTTTCAAAATTTATTATTGGGTCGATTATGCGCAAATCAGCTAATGCCTTTACATTGTTTGTGTCATGCTTAAATTCTCCTTTGTGCAGTTCGACGTGGAGATGTGGCACTGCTTTATCTGAATTTTGCTCTTCCTCGGATTGCCCCGTATATATATCACCGTATTTTTGGGAAGTCGAAAAACCGGTAGCCCCGCAATAACCTAAAATATCACCTTCGCTATATTTCCCGACTTTCATTTCTTTAAACATGTGCAGTATTTTTAAGCTATATACTTGGCCTGCGTGCTCAAAACTAAATGTTCCCCACCAGCCAGCCGATCTTGAAAATTGATAGGTCGTTAAATTACCATCGCAGGGTGCAAATACTGGGACTTTGCCCACTGAATTGGTTAAAAAATCTTGGCCGGTATGATATCCGACCCTTAAATATGTAACCGGTTTTTTAAATGGGAATCCTCTTTTATTTTTCCAAATTTCGTCTGGTAAAAATAATCTCATATCGTTTATTTTATTTTAATTAAATGCTTTTGTATGATTGCTCAATCAAGCCAAATACATAATTCAGATCCTCCTCCTTGCTCAAATTAACCTCGGTCACTCCCCCGCCGTAATGCCCTATCCTGGTAACATCCCGGGCTATTTTCCTTGGGTCATTCAACTTATTAATCGGTATAATCAAATGCAATTTAATTTGGGCTTGTTGAAGACATAAGTACAAAAAGGCGGATTGAGTTCTATATGCGATATAATGTTTCTTCGGTCTTTCTTCAATGCCGTCATCAAGGGAATAAACCCTCTCCCTGAGGGCGTCAAATAAATCAACAATCTTTTTATTAATCCTGCTCGTGTGGTCTTCGACGGTATAAACCTTGACCTCCTTACTGACCTTTTGAATCGTTTTATCTTTTGATATTTTATTTATAGATTCGCTATTGTCCGGTGATTTCAACTGCTTGTATAAAATTGTATTGTTATCGAATTTATTGACCTCCCACAATTCGATCGGTAAATCTTTGAAATTAATGGCGTTCTGCTGATAATTGGTAAATGACTGCGAGATAAACAAAACCCTGGACTGGGACCAATCAACATCATCTCTTTTTAAACTCTTGCCGGACTTTTCGTTATATTCAAGAATGAAATCGGCCTTATTATTAAGCATCAAGGACAGATAGGAAAAACCCTGATCAACGACGCTGAAATTTTTGTCTCTCTTGTATTCAATTATAATAAAGGAGTTGGCCTCCTCGTCAAAAGCCAACGTATCAATTCTGAAATTATGCAAACTAAATTCGGAACTGACGAATTTTAACCCTAAAATTGTCTCAAGATTTTTTTCAGTTAACTCTTGCAGATCTCTTTCGAGCTTTATCGTTAATTCTTTGATGAGGTTTAACTTACCATTGTTGATTTGAAAAATAGGCATATTTTTCGACGATAATACTCCGCGGAGATATTATCATTATTATATAACTTTTTACATAAATCCACCGGTAAACCGATCGTTCACGGCTCTCTCTTGCAGACGAAGTCAGTCTATGTTTGGCAATTTAATTTACAACGCTTATCTCTAAAGCTTCTAAATACTCTTTTTTCTCCTGTAATCTGACGTCTAATTTAATCATTCTCCTTCTTAAGAAATTACGAGCCTTTTTAATGACTGGGATGTCGATTTCAAAAATTTTATCTCCGGCTGCGCTTCTATCAATTTCATGAATTAACCTCCGCGCTATTACGTTGGGAATTGTTAATTCCACGGTTTCGTTTAAATCATCGCCCAACCAAATATCAAAACTTGTTTCCGTGTCTTCGGCATTACCGTGCCTGCTAGTTTTGTTAGCAACAATGATATCATTCTCCGACGTGTAACCCTGGAGTTTTGGCAAAATGCTCGATCTCGCTTTAATGATAACCGGATAGGAATTATTTAATACGCCGACTAACAATAGTTCGTTTTGTAAATACTTCCTGCCTTTCGATCTCCAAAACTCTCGAATCATCTCTTTTATTCCACCCTGGATGTTATTTGTATCTGCGACAAAATGATTGATGTCGTCGGAAACAGTATTCATCGTATCTATTTTAGAAAAGGAAACCATGAAAATATTATGCGCCCAGGCGTAATTTTGGGCGCTAATTCTATAGGGTCCAATACTAAAATAACAACCAACGTCAGTATATCTTTTTTTGCCACGATCTTTGGCACTTCTGACAAAATAATTTTCTGATATATCTTTAATTACCCCGATATAATTTCTAATATCACTAAGCTCAACCTTGCTGGCGGTATAATGTTTTGCCTCACACAATAATCTAATGGGATATACAAAGGGGGTGGGAATACTTAAAGCGCCTATGACGTCTATTTGATGAGAGGCACCTCGGCCATTAAGTTGTCCTTTTTGAACCCTGACATAGCCAGACTTTTTTATAAGTTTGGCAACGACAGATTCAAATATATATCCTCCAGCTTGCCCGCTGTCCATAATTTTATTTTTTATTTTTTCTAAATAAATTTAAAAAATCATCCAGCGATACCGTGGTGGTTTTTATTTCAATAATGTCCATATTTTTTAAAATTCCCACAACTCCCAGTAAACCATAGATAACACCAATGCCGATCGAAATAAAAATTGTTGTTTTCCCAAGCCAGCTAATAACGTTTAACTTGCATAAAAATAAGCCCATTATAAAAAGGGCCGGAACTATTCCGATAGCCTTAAACCATCCTATCGATAAGTATTGCGCCATAGAATTCTAATTTTATCGCTTTTGCTAAAAATCAAAACCAAAAAGTGGTTTTTCGTGCGTCAATGTTGTAACAATATCTCCTTCTTCAAATTTAAAATTATCTGGTACATCACTTTTTATAACACTAATGGTATACTGGATGTCATACTTTGCGCATATTTCCTTTATTTCTTTAAAAAAATTTATCTTGGGGCGGTCACCCCAACTCTCAACTAATCCATCATGATAAGCAAATCTAAAAAAATGTTCTTTGCTATAAGCCGCCAAAATAGCCAGAACAAAAGCCGAACATTGAACTTTTGTTGCGGTATAACCATCCCCCTGTCCAGTTAATTGATCTTTATCTTTATCATTAAGCGTGATAGGTTCAAAATCTGGATTACCCTCTTGGTTTGGTTTTACGATTAACAGGGCGGTATGATCCATTGTCTTTTTAAATATGTCCTTAAAAATGCTATTGACCAAATCGAATGTTTTACTGCCACCATCTATAATCTCCTTAATTTTTATAGCAATTTCTCTGGACTCATCTCTAAGCGTCCCGATTTTTTTCTCGTAATTTTCCGCGGTACCAAGGGATTCTAATTTTAATTTAAATTGATTTATCTGCTCATCAATTTTGAACACATCGTTTTGCAGGGATTTGTATTTTGAAAATGTATCAGTATTGCGCAGGAACGCCAAAACGTAATCTTTTTCTTGATTTATATTTTTTAACTCTCTGTTGATTTTTTCAATACATTCAATATTTGCCTTAAGATCTTCCCTTAAATATTTAGAGCGCTCAGCCGATAATCTTATATTAAAATTCAACAAATCCTCATAATTTTTTTTAAGCTCATTAGGAAAAAATATTTTTGCTTGCTTAAAAACTTCCTCCACCTCATTAATATCGAAGGTAATATTATTTTTTAAAGATTCTTGTATTCGTTGAATCTCAAAATCAAGCCTATATCGCTCTGAATTTAGCCTGCTTATCTTTAACTCAGTTTCTTCAATAAGTTTTTTGTTAAGTTTTTTTTCTTTAAGGTAAAAATTAAACTTATCGATCTCGTGTACAATTACTCTTTTTTCGTTTTCTTTTTCTGCAATAGCCGCTTTTAAATTATACGCATCTCCCGTGTTGTTTTTTTTATTTCCCAGTGTAGTTTTTAATAAATTCTTGTAATTTTTAATCTCATACTGCACGCGATATTTATCAATAACATCATCGTCTTTATATCCCAATAGACCAAATAATTGCGGCTTCCAGTCAATATCAAGCCCCTCAAATTGTCTCATCTTAAAGATATCTTCATAATCATACTGCGTTCTCAGGGCATAGGCCAGGAAGTGCCTAACGGAATATTTTTGAAGTACGGTAAAGTTAAGATATTTTTCTAACACAAAAAGAGAATCACTCCCCTTCTTTGCCATTAACTTAGTATCTTTTTGATCCCACTCTTCCATTGATGAAAAATCTTGATCGCCGACAGAATGCTCCTTAAATGAGATAAGGGTCGGCGTGTCAACCGGTCTTTTTATTGTCAAAAATCGATTTTCATCTAGTCGAATCTCAATATAAAAAACCCAGTCTTTAAACTTATCCTTATATTTATATAAAAAATGTTTTTTTGTAATTTTTTTAAGCAAAAGAAAGTCAATAAGATGCACAAGCGATGTTTTACCAATACTATGCTCATTCTTGCCACCTTGTTTATTCTCTACGTCGCCATAAACAACATTAAAACCGGGATTAAACGGAATCGGATCCATTAATTTATTGTTGGAATATATTTTATTAATTTTCATTTTTATATTCGATTACATCACTTTTTTGATGATATTCAACTTTGCCAAGAAGAAATAAAAAAACAAGAGCCGGTAAAAAAATATTTTTGGATTCAACTCCCTTTTTTTGTATAATTTTATTCAACAATTCCAAGTAGGTGCTCGTTTTATTTTTTTGAAATAACTTTAAAACTTCGCAACTGATTGCGATTAACGAAAGATTGAGGTTTGTATATTTGTTTGGCTTCAACACACTAATTTGGATTATTGCCTATGTCACAATTGAAATACATATTATGCAATAAAATTAATAGCTTGCAATCGTCCACCTCTTTCCTGTTTTTATAATTGATTACCTCATTAAAGACAAATCCGAATAGATCACCCATGTTATCAAATTGCTCTGAATTTTCTGTATATTTTTTTTGCAATAGCTCAGTTATAACAAAATATTTTCTTTGACATTCGGCGTTTATGGGATTACCAAGAAATGATTCTATTTTTTTGTCGTATTGTAAACTTGGGCGGATTTCATTATTAAAAAGCGTATCACTAACTTTATTTAAATTATTTTTTTTAGTGATAAATCCGTCATCTCTTTTTTGTAGTTTATATTTCCTTTGCGAATCTTGAGGTTTGTCGTTTATGTTCTTTTGCAAATAATCAAATATTAAATTTATTATCATCAAAATATCTTCATCTAATAGGTCAATGGGGTTGATTTTTATAATAGTTTCTAATTCTGAATCAAGGTATTCAACAATCTCTCTCATCCGATCCGCATCTAGTGGTTCTATCTTATCCAACACGGTTCGTATATCCCATATATCGCTATCCGGATTAAAGCTTGCAAAATCAGAAACAAATTTTTTTGTATATTTCTTTTTATAACCGACTACCAAAATGACAATACTGTCATACTCCTCATGTCTTTTATATTTCTTAGAAACATCCAATGTGTCTTGTATTTTTTTTGAGGTATTACTGGCGGTAACTTGTATACATAAACGACTTGCAGTATCACCAAGATCAATGCCGGGATAATTTTTTTCCTTAATGTTCAAATTATTAAGATTGCATCCACAAATTTTATTCAATAAATCTTTAAAAAAATTTTCGCTCCATTTATTATCATCCGTAAGAAATAGTTGATTTTTTGTCTTAATGCTTGATGCAAGAATAATCAGATGATTATTGATTTTATTTAAATATATACTGCGTGTGTACATAGGCATGTATTATTACTTTAACGCTGTGGGCATTTTTTTCAGTTTCTCTTGATACTCCTCGGGTAACCCACAATCACCCGCTCCCCGAATAATCACCTTTAAATACTCTTCGGATGGATCTCCTGGTTTTTCACCTAGCCGAAAATAAACTTTGGCTTCATAAATTTTGTTATTATCATCCTTTGTGTCAAGCTCTTTACGGTCGTACGCTTTTGAATGGTAACCCTCATAACAATCCAACGCCGCCAAATTATCATCGTTGATTTCAAACAGTCCTCCCCAAATTTTGCTCCCATCTTCTGGAACAATATTAGCTACGGCCCCTTTCCAATTTTTAGAATATCCGTCAAATACCAGCTTATAATTTTCTAAATAAGCGCGAAATAAAAACTTTGCGCTCGGACAGCGCTTTTTCATTTGTCCACGATTCATGTTAGACCCATAGGCAAAGTAATACATATTATAAATCCAAAAATTTCCAATCTTTCAAATTATCTGGATCGTAAAAATATTTTTTACTGTCGTGATAACGCCAGCTGTTCTGGTCTTTTATAACTATCCCGCCGAATAATTTTTTTCCTTTTTTATTTTCGGCGGCTATATACGCGGCCAATCCTTCGGCGCGTTCCTTAGCTGTTTTGGCGTAAATCCCCCCTTTCGTGTCGAATAATCCTATCTGGCCGTCTTTCATCATAATAATAAAATCGACATAAAATGGTTTTTCCTGTCCGTTCTCCGTATAAGGTACCGCAAAATATAACGCATCCTGTTTGCCGTTTTTAAACCACCATTTTACTTTCTTGGCTTTTTCCAAATATCCAATGAACAACTCTTCGTTGACACTATCCTCTGTATAATTTTCCAATAAAGACGGCTGTTTGCTATTTATACGCGCATAATACGGCCGGATTACCGACCTCGGATAATCTTTCTTTTCAAACTTCAAGTTATAATTGATCGTTTCCGGAACGTTCCACGCTTCTTCGCCTCGGATTAATTCATGTTTGCCTTTACCGACTTTTTCCTGATAAAATTCTTTAGCTCGATTAATAACATCGATTACGGCCTGGCGATTTTCTTCCGCTAAAACGATCGCTTGGACTTTTGGCCAATCATCAACGCCCATCTTGAATGATCTGTCGAAGAAACGATATAAGGAATCATTTATGCGTTTTATAGAGCGAAGCTCCGGGGCGAATGGCGCAAGATTT
Source organism: Candidatus Falkowiibacteriota bacterium (assembly GCA_043801965.1). Classification (GTDB taxonomy): domain Bacteria; phylum Patescibacteriota; class Patescibacteriia; order Patescibacteriales; family UBA12075; genus XYA2-FULL-47-19. Next base: position 10,214 of record JAZDLN010000039.1, on the reverse strand, counting down.
TCTCGCGAAAAATAATCAAAAGCGTTTTGCAATTCAACTTCATTTTTTGGAATATCCAGCGTGCCCTTTTTCTCGATGCTTTTTGTTTCTTTATCTACATCGTAAATTTTTCCGCTAGCGATCAATTTTGTGTCCACGATACTATGCTTCAGCGAAATCCGGTCTTTTAGTTTTAGCTCATCCGCCGCTTGAAAAAAAATCGGCACAAAATCCGACGACAAGCGGGTTTCCTCGCGAAAACGCTTAGAGTGGCAGGATGTCAAATCGATATTTCCATAATCTTTACGCCGCTTGCCCTCAAAACCGTGATATATTCTTTGGCGATATCTTCGGCAATGCCGATATCGCTTAGACTGGTATAAACATAGCCGAGATTCAACTCCTGATTTTTGTAGTGCTGGTGTTCAGGCATGCGCATAATACGGCCGATAGTTTGTACGGAAAATACCATGCTTTTCCACTCACGAAATAAAACTAAAATCGCGGCGCGCGGACAATCCCAGCCGACCGCTATGGCTTGTTTGAAAATCATTACTTCTACTTCATTTTCATTCTTTTCAATATTTGGAAGATTAATTTTATTATCTTTGTCTGAAAGATAGATCGCTAATCGTCCGTTATCGGTTGTAATACCATATTTGCCGAGCAATTGCACAACTGCGTCCTTTTTATCTATTAATCCTTTATGGGCATCGGGAATCTGAATCAACATAAGCGGGTTAATATTTGCGCCCTCTGCTTCGTATAATTTAGCAAGTTCTGCCCGCTTCTTTAGTCCCGTTTCAATTACAATTTGATCGGCTGTTTTATCTGCAATTTTTTTATCTAATTTAAAATTTTCAAACCCGGGGTTAATAGCGATCTCTTTTTTGATCATGCCTTCGTCTTTTACGTCTTTCAATTCTACTTCTACGCCGCGAAAAACACCTTTAAGTTGCGGCGTAGCCGAAACTTCAATTGTTACTTTGGGCCCAATGTCATCAATCAATTCTTTGGACTTATCTGTTTCGGCGTTACGGTGACTTTCGTCAATAATAAGTATAATAATTCTGCCCTCGTCTTTCGTGCGGGCGACAATATTGGAAAGATTATTGTCCCGTTCGTTTTCACGGACATAAATGTTACCCTTCTTGTTAATACTCGCCCAGTTTAAAAATAAAATTTCGTTTTCGCTGATTTTTCTATCATCCAGGTCGTCAAAATACGAACATTTAAGGCCAACTCCAAACTGATCATAATACTTTTTCAAGCTGTTGCGGCTTTGATCGTGCAGTTTATTGACGGCAATCCAGACAAACGAAAACTTCTTGCCGTCAATACGCGAATCGATCAGACGCTTAAAAAATTCGGCCATCATCAGAGTTTTGCCAGAGCCGGTCGGCGATTTAAAAATGCAAATTTTATTTCCCTCCACGTCCAAAAGATCGTTGACTTCCTGCTTCAACTTTACGATGGCTTTTTCCTGGTAATTTTTGAATTCAATCCACATATATTTATTTAAAAATCTCCCGATATACTTTTAAAATCACTTCCGGAATAGCGCAAAGCGTAACCTTGCTTTTAACATCAGCGAATTGTTTTTCGTGCGGGTCGTCACCGAGTGAAAAAACATAGGTATTAAAATGCCCTTTGATTTTTTTGATCGCTTTCTTGAAGTCCTCAATGGCTTCCTCGTAAAAAACAATGCCGAGATATTTTTTATTGTTTTTAAAAATCTTAAAATCACTTTCATCTTGCACCAACTCGAAAGTATTCTCGCGGATACAAAGCATCTCCGTTGATTCGCTGACGAGTTTCCGCTTATTTCTATCCGTCGGCCCAGCTTCCACAAAATCTGTTTTATAGTATTTTAAATTTCCACCGAGTCCGGCAACATTTTCGCCTTTAGAATTTTTATACCCTTTTATAATTTTTTTTACCCGGGGATAACACACGTCTGTACAAATATCATTTTCGTTGTTCGTACAAAGAATAAATTGGCGAATTCCTTTATCCTCTTGATTAAGTCCCAATACAGCATGACCAGTAGTACCTGAGCCGGCAAAAAAATCCAAAACAACGGCATCGTTTTCTGCGCCATACTTTAAAAAGAATTTGACTAATTCGGTTGGTTTTGGGTTTTCAAAAATATCTTTCTTACCAAAAATTTCTGTTAGTTCGTTTGTTCCATCTGCTGTCGTGGCCAAATCATACAAAATGCTTCGCTCTTTGATTTTTTTAATATCCTCTCCATCGTAATAGATTTTTTCATATGGTATCCATCGGTCATTTTTCTCCTGCCAAAAAATTAGATCTTTCTCAATCAACATATCCATGCGCTTCTTACCGACGCGCCAACGTCCATCGCCTCCATCTGGCGCAATAGGATAAATATTTTTTCCATTTGGCGCCTTAATTGGAAAATACATTTTAGGTCTATCTTCTCTTCTCGCTGTGTTACCCCATTTCGCCAATTTTACGGCGGTAAACTTACCCCCTTCATCTTTCTTATTAAACTCTGATTCACTAACCGGAATTTCTTCGTTTTTCCATTTAAATTTTTCCGATTTGGCATATACAAGAATATATTCATGCTCTGTAACGAAATAAGAATCAGCTTGGCCGCCACCTTCTTTTTTTCTCCATATTAAAACACCGACAAAATTTTTCTCACTAAAAATTTCATCACACAAAAGCCTTAAAGGGGCTTGTTCGACATTGTCAATGCTTATAAAAATTACTCCGGTCGGCTTTAATAAATTTTTAGCAAGCTTCAACCGTTTTTCTAAAAAAGAGAGCCACTTGCTGTGTCGAAAAGGGTCTTCGCTATCAATGAATTTATCGTTGTAACGAAAATCATTACCCCCTTTTCCGCCACGATTATAAGGCGGATCTATATAAATAAAATCGATTACTTCATGATGTGTAAAATTTAAAACAGCAAGCGCGTGATAATTGTCGCCCTCAATCAATAAATTTACGGGCTTACTATTATCGCCATTTTCTTCTTTACCTTTTATTTCTCTCAAAATCGGAAATGGTTTGCCCGCCATTTCGTTCGGAAACATTTCGTTCGGTGTTCGCGCGTCAGGATTGATGAGGATATCGATTTTTTCTTCCGGTATATCCCTGTGCCAAACCAAGCCGTATTTTGTTTCTTTAATACGGCGGAGTTCTTTTACCAACTCCTCCCTTGACCAATTGTCATAATTAATTTTTCTTGCCATAAAAATTTTAGTTAAACCGAGAATAAAAATAAATATTCGTTGATTTAACCTATATTTAATTTACCAGCTTTAATAATTTAAGTCAATAAAAAAAATTTCAAAAATTCAATCGAATTATGCTGATTTTAATTTCGTTTTGTCAAACACGCAAAAAGGCAGGATTTCAGATAATCTCCTGCCTAATGCGATAACAATATGCCTAAAATTTATCCAAATTCAACCGTAAGACCCGCTTTCTCCAGATAATCCATAATCCGCTGATCCCTTTTCCTCCCGCCCAAATTCCACCTTTTAATCCCGTCTAACGGCTCTCTGCACTTGTAGTCATAAATCGTAAACACCAGCCGCCTGTCGTTATTGATTACAAACGCCCACTCCACCCGGACCTTATGATCCCGGCTCTCCCACTCCCCTTCCGCGGTCGCGTCGTGCGGCTCCCCCAGGGCCGCCTTGAGCCGGTTAAGGCTCGCATACACCGTGCCGATCCCGCCGGTGCCGATAACCTCTTTAAACCTCGCGGGTCTGATTCTAATATTTGATTTAGTCATAAATAAAAAATAATTCAACCGTCTGCAGATGCGCCCGGTAAAGCTTCCGGATATCGAGCCATAGCGATTCCCGGCCGTCATCCGGCCTAAGCCCGACGGCATCGCGCTCAAAAAACAATTCTCCCCGGCCAAGCACGATTTCTTCTCCCACCTCAGGCGTTTCCGGGAAAACACCGCGGAATAAGTCGCCGATATGGTCTGAATGCCTCGTTTTAAGCACCTTGGCCACTAGCTGGCCATTTTGCCCTTGTAACTCCGTATTGAACGCGCACGTGTCTTCCTGCCCCAAAAAAGCGAATAATTTGACCGTGCCGTAGCGGTCACTGACCCGTTCTCCCCTGTCCCAGTTTAAAATCCCGGTCCCGAGTAATATTTTATTTTCTTTATCGTCTTTCATAATTTCTCAAGCTCGCCATTCAAATCAGCAATGACGATCTTTATAATTTCCTTTCTCGTTCTTTGCCTGCTCTTGTAATACGCCCCGGCGAACATATCCGCGTGCGTATCGATATTCTCCCTGATGATCTCAATCAAGCTCGTGCCGCTCCTGATATCCGCCGTCAAATTTCTTTTTGAGTGCGCCATAATTTTCCATGATTAATAAAATAGTGTCTCGGCCCAGTCCGGACAGATCCGAAACAACGTGGACATCAAACATATTGGTCACGCCGGACCGCCTGACCTTTTCGTAAGCGTTAAATTGTTCTGGTGTAATATTTTCCATAATAATCGCTATTAAGCGGGCAGGCGCCAGTATCCGTACACGCACCGCGTGCCGCCGCGCGAACAGTCGGAAAGGTCAAAGATGACTCCGTCAATGACCGCGACCAAGTGCCTGGACACGCTGACGATCAGTTCTCCGGCCGGCAATTCCTCTTTTTTAAGATGGACTTTACAGCCGCTCCCGATAGCCATGCAGGGCGTCCATTGCCAGCCCAGCTTTTCGAGATATCCGGAGTAAACCTCTTTGAATACCCCGCCTCTCGGGCTTGATCCTTTGCGCCGGATACTTCGCGCCACCCGGCCGCGATGCGATGCCGAATACTCTTTGGCCGCCAAACCCAGATCGTCATAAACCTCTTGGTACGGTTTTTGCGCGGCAATGGCGATCGCCCGGACCACGCAGTCGCCGGTTTCGCCATTGTACCCGGCCTCCTTCCGGCCGCCATCGTCATAAATAAACTTTATAGCCATATATTCCCGATTTAATTATATCGGGGGGAGGTTAACGTAATTCCTGAGATTTGGCAAGAGCCTGGTTATGCCCGAGGGTTGCACGTTATTTTATAGCCCCTTGGCCAATTCCAGGACTTCCTCCAAAAGGCTGATCAGTTTTTCCTTATCGCTTCCCCCAGTTTTGACCGGTTCGATTTTAACCATGTCCGCCAGACTGCGGACAAAACCAATGTCCATGTTCTTGCCCGGGCAGGTTTTAGGCGCGTAATCGCGGTGGAACACGATATTCTCCTTGGCGATGCCGTATTCCTGAGCCAGCTTTTTGAGCTGGTCGCGTAAAGCGAAGATTTGCGCTGGTTCCGGCTTTTCTTCGTCGAAATTACCGTCTAAACAAATATGAATGCACTGGCCGTTGTTCATGTCCGCCTGATAACAGGCCGCTGTTTGCTCCCCGTCCTTGCGCGCCTGGCGCAAACGGCCGTTTTTGGCGATCTCGTAATTATAGCCGAGATAAAAGCCAAGACTGCTTTTAAAATTCCACTTCTCCCTGTGGTAATTATTGTTCGCTTCGAACTGATCCGGATTTTTATTGAACGATACGGCGCTGTGGTGGATCATGATGAATTTAGGCGTATGCATATTAGTGCTTGAAAAATAAGTAAATTAAGTTGACGATATTGCCGACACCAACTATGCCCAAAAACCACTTCAAATTCCGGATAGTGGTCGAAACCTCGATCCGGAATGAGGTGTTTTTAGTAACATTGCCGTTAGTGGCATCAAGCCGTTTTATTATGCCCTGATGCTCGGCCGTATTATCGTCTTTAAGATCCCTGATCTTATCAAGGATCATGTCTAACTTGTCCATTGTTATTCGCTTCGCTTGGCCGCGCTATCCCGAAGGCTCGGGACGGGACATGCGAATTATTATTTGTCGATATATTTTTTGTAAAACCCGCGGCCGATAAAGACCGCTACGCCAATCAAAAGCAATACCGATCCCTGCCAGATATTGCCTTGTATCACGGCCACGCCGGTGCTGACGAATATCGTCGCCACCGACAATAAAAGCTCTTTTGTGTAATCCATAGATTTGATTGAATTAAATATAAATTTAAAAATATCCCCAATTAATCTCGCGCACATTAACATCCTCCCCGTCATTACGGGCGCCTTTTAACATCAAGACGCCGGTCAAACTAACCCCGCTGTTATCGGCGTTGACCTCTTTAATGGTTTTCGTAAAAGTCAAATACCAAATATCGCCGCCCAGGTCATGGGCGCTCTGCAAAACCATCGCCAATATATCGGCGCCTTCTCCGGCCGGGGCTAAACTGACCAATCCGAAAGCATCAATCCGCAGAACCTGACCGGCTACTGTATAAGTATTCAGTAAATCCTCGGTAAAAGTAAGAATATCGCCGTCTATAACCTCAATCTCCTTAATCTCCATTTTATCGCTTTCCAAAACCAACACCACGTCACCCGCTTCCAGTCCGTCCGAATCCGCCACTTCAATATCAGGTTGCCCGGACACGGACACGGCCGCAATATTAACCTTAAAGTTTATCTCCTGCTTAACGTAACAATTGACGGTAATAACCGGATTAAGCGTGTTGATTTTATTCGTAAAATACCAGCCATACTTGCAGAAGCCGGTGTCGTTCACATAGCCGGAACCATAAGCCGGGCTGGTCGAGCCAGTGATTTTAGCGGCCTCGATCCTGATCCGGCCATTGCCGCCGCCTCCGCCGGGATAGACCGGATTGCCGCTTCCGTCCTTGCCGTAACTGCCGGCACCGCCATTGGCGTGTATTAAATTAGTTCCGGCCATTGCCAGCTGGGCGCAACATATAAATATAGTTCCGCCGCCACCTCCACCGCCACCGCAGGTATAATAACCGCTTGGCGGAGTTTCCGCGCCATTGCCTCCGACATTGCCATCGCAATCAATCTCGCCTTCAACCAGCAAATTCTGGCAATGCAACCGGATAATGCCTCCGCCACTGCCTCCGCTTGATCCCTGCCGGGTTGTCCAGTTGCTGGAACCGCCTCCGCCACCCGAACCTTTAAGATAAGCGATCGTGAAAGTATCTGACAAGGCCGGATTATTATATACCCCGCCGCCCTGACCGCTGACAGCACTACTTGCGTAATAAGACCCGCCTCCGCCACCGCTCCCATAACCTCCGCCTCCGCCCGCGCCACAGGCATTGCCGCTATGGGAACCGCCTCCGCCTCCGCCTCCGTTGGGGCTTGTGCTGGCGCTACCGCTTCCGGGATAACTTGCTCCCTGGTAAGACTGGGTCCAGCTCCCGCCGCCCCCGCTATAACCCTGACCCTTAGCCGACAATTTACCGCCTGCTTCTATAATAAAGCTTCCCTGGCATTTAACCGGAAAATTGCCGCTGATAGTAACCGTGTGTCCGCTCTGGATCAGGACCGAAGTGAAATTCTTCTCGCTTGACCAGGTAACGCTCCCGGAACTTACGAAAGCGCCGTCACTGCCGTTGCCTAAATCAGCGCCGGATGACCGGACGAATTTATGGTTTGCCGTATCGATCAGACCCAAATACCGTCCGATTCTTGACCCTTCCGGATAAGTATTGGACAAATTGACTGTCATAGTCAGGACATTTGAAGATACGCTGGCAATAACCGCGGTTTCGAAAGTACCGGCCCCGTCATAAAGAATAACCGCGTCACCGGCCGCGAATTGCGCCCCGTTGCCCACGTTTACGTCTTTTTGCCCCGCGTCCGCCTGGCTGTCCACATAATCCTTTAAAGTGTCGGTTTTGCTCTCGTTTTCCAGGGGGTCCGCAAAAATACCGGTAAGACCCGGCAAAACTCCGCCGTTAAGATCGATAATATTCTGCTTCATCTGCCGCAAAGCGTTCATGATGTTATTGATCTCAAAAGCGAATAATTTGTCTTTGCCCTTTTTATTATCCAGGCTCATAATTTCTGAAATTAGCTATATTCTTATTATTATCCCTCATGAAATAAGCAGGCTTATTGCCGGCATCAAAAACCTCTTTATGCCCGTCCAGCTCCGCTTCCAGCACCCGATGCTCAAAACTTAAGCGGCTAAGCACGTTATAGGCCTCGATTTTATCCTGGACTTCAATTTTTATCGTCAAAATCATATCTTTAGAACCTGCCCTCCGTAGCTTTAGCGGAGGAGGGTCATACGCTTATAAAAGTATATTTCTGGCTGATGACCAGCACCGTGTTGTTGTCTTTCGCCCAGTTTAAGCCGGTCAGGTGCGACCAGAGCCTGCCGGTATTCGGGTTCTCATCGCCGTCAATGACATTGCCGAATTCCGTATAAGTGCCGGAGCATTCCGTTTCCGTAAAAAAGGCGGTCAGAATGACAGCATTGGCGTTGTCCGTGCCGCTGGCCATATCATTGCGGTAAGCTTCGGCGATAAGCTCCGTATCACTGGCTGAAGCCGCGCCGGACCCGGTCCCGAGCAGGGCCTTATTCAGGTGGCCGGTATAGGTTATATCCCCGACTAACCGCTTGATCAGGGCGTTAAACCCGTTATTGCAGATAACATTAAACCGGCGCTGTTCCTGCACCAGATCGCCCAGAATATAAAGCTTCATGATCCCGGGGAAAAGCGGCCTTAATTTTTGGATGATTCTGTTTACCGCCCGGTCTTTTCCGGTCAGTTTCGACTGGTCGTAAAACCGGGCCGTAATATCCCCGACCGCCCGCGCGTTTTCTTTGGTGTGTTTTTTTATAATCATATATTCAACTTAATTCACTGGTGTCTAAACAAAACTCTCTCTCCGGGTCCGTGTGTCCGGCCGGAACATACGGCGCCAGGACGAATACCGGCCTCACTCCAGCCCCGAACGGATCCTTTTCGATTGATTCTTCCACTCCGGCTGTCTGGTAGTCCTGTTTTTCCGAGGCCAGGCTGATCTCTTCATCAACCTGAGCCGTCTGGTAATCCAAATAATACTTTTTTAAAACCGCATTCTCGTCCAAACTGACCTTTTTATTTTCACCCACCAATAAACTCTGTAAAAACGCGATCATGCCCAAGGTTTTGAGCGTGGCCAGCTCAACTGTCCATTCCCCCTCGGTAGCCGTGAACATCTTGAGGCTGACCCGCATGATCAGGAAACTCTCGTTAATGCCCCGGCCGGTCAGATCGATGCCGATCGTCTGACCGGAACTTAAACCGCTCTCGTAGGTCCTGAATCCTCCCTCCCGGATCGTGCCTGCGTAAGCCGTCAGCTGGGCTTCGCCGTATTGCCTGGCTTCTTCGGTGGCTTTTATGCTTTTGTCGATTTTCTTAAATTCGAAGCGGCCGTATTTGGAAATGCTGGCATTATCCTCCACCTGTGCCATGATCGGGATCAGGTAATAGCCGCTGACCTCGATGACGGCGCCACTCGCCGGCGGAATTACAAACCTAATATATTTCTCGTTATAGCTCCACAAACAGTCAAAATCTTCGTCGCTGTCTAAGAATTCCGTGCCGACCGTTACTTCTATGCCGTTGACCAAAACCCGCGGTTTTTTGGAAAACTTATAATCCGTGGCAAAACTCTTCTGGTTGCCGTCCCCGGTATGCGGCTTAGTGCGCTCATTGTCCGACGTAATCTCCCCGCCCTCGATAATGACCACGTTCCGGAGCTGGCTTAAATCGTTCTCGATGCTTAAACTATCCCGAATATAGTTGTCAGAGCCGTCCGCAATATTAAACGGGGCCGGTTCGTCGTTTTTGGCGAAAAAATGGATATCCCGGCCGTAATCGATATACCAGCTGTAATTGAATAACTCGCATAACTCGGACAGGCATTTGCTGATACTCAGGTTATTGAACGCCACGGCCTTGATTTCCAGATCGCAATTGACGTGATTATAGGTAATGCCGGTCCCGGCCAGATAATTATCGACAATATAGAAAATAATCTCGTTGACGGTCTTGTCCTCAAAACGGTCAATCACCAAAATCCGGTCCAGGTCCAGGGTATAATCTTTCGTTTCGATCTCGTAATAAACCACGTCGCCCTCGGCCGAATTTCCCACCCGGATAATCTTGCCGGCGAATATTTTGGCAATACCGTCAAACACCTCCACGAGATCGCTTATTTCCGGCTTATAATCCTGCCCCTCGAATACCTTGACTGTAAAATTGCATAAATTCGGCTGTTCGTTGATATTGTCCTCGATCGCAAAACTTTCCCAGTCGACTAAATTGGTCTTTTCTTCCCCGTTGATTTTAAGGACAATATTCATAAACCTTGTCCTCCGTAGCTTTACGCG
>JAZDLN010000033.1:0-72769 GCA_043801965.1 Candidatus Falkowiibacteriota bacterium | reverse complement strand
TATTTTTGTCAACAAAATTTACGGCGATCCTGAACAATTCGACGGACCCCACCTGGTTCTCGCTACCATTTTTTTTGGATTTCAAATTTATTGCGATTTCTCCGGATATTCGGATATTGCTATCGGTGCGGCCAGAGTTATGGGATATGACTTGATGAAAAACTTCCGTCGGCCCTATGCAGCCAGATCGGTTGCTGATTTTTGGCGCCGCTGGCACATATCACTATCCACTTGGTTCCAGGATTATATATTTAACCCGCTTTATTTTTATATCTCGAAATTCAAGGCCCTAAAAAACTTGGATACAAAAAAGAAACATTGGCTGTCTTTTATTGTGTCAATAATTCTGGGAGAGGCGCTATTGGGGTTGTGGCACGGCGCCGATTGGACCTTTGTTCTGTTTGGATTGTATTATGCCTTTTTCATTATTCTTTATTACGCAACGAGAAAATGGTGGGATAAAATGTTTGTCTGGTTGCAAACCGGAATTACCTTTACGATTGTTACCGTGGGTTGGGTTTTTTTTCGAGCGAACACTCCGGGGGACGCGCATTATATAATAACGAATCTATTTAAAAACTGGGATATAGCCGCTTGGAACGATATCGCAATAAATGTGGCGGGCAGAAAAAATTTGCTGATCATCCTACTCTCCGTAGTATTAATTGAAATGATACAGTGGATTCATGTACGAAAAAACATACATCGCATCATAGATAACCTGAATATATTTTTTCGCTGGTCACTGTATTATGCTTTAATATTTGCCATATTATTATTCGGTGTTTTTGGCGGCGCAAAATTCATTTATTTTGATTTCTAAAAAAAATGGAACGAAAAAAATTTTTTGTCAGTCTGATATTGTTCATATTTTTCTTTCTTGTCTTGTTGGCTGGATATGCTCTGCTGGTAAATAAATTTAAAAGTACGCCTCATTGGATGAACGCCCTGGATTCAACCATAAAAACCAAAAACAGCATCGCCGCCGAAAAAGGAAAAAATAAAATAATCATAGTCGGCGCTTCGACCTCTCTAGATGGCATATCCGCCGAATTAATAGAAAAAAGAACCGGGATTCCAGCGGTTAATTATTCGCTTTTTGCTGGCTTGGAGCTTTATTCTTTCCACTTGGTTAAAAAAATCGCGCAACCTGGTGACACAATACTGCTCGAACCATCATTTTATATCTACAGATATAACGACAAAAAAATGTTTGCCGCTCAAACGGAAAAAGAAAGATACATACTGACATACGACCCTGATTATTACTACGGTCTTAATTTTTTACAAAAAATGAATATACTAATAGTGGGCGCTGATGATCTGCACAAAAATATCAAATTCGAAAATATTAAAAAAACCGTCAGACAACCGAAATTGAACGACTGGGGCGACGAAATCCTGGAGCCGACAACCAACAAAGAGTGGGGGTCGGACGGCATACAACATTATAATATTCCTAATAATTTCATTGATAAATTCAACGGCTACGCTGGCACACAAGGATTAAAAGATTTTATCGAATGGACCAAAGAAAATCAGATAAAAACGTATGCGGTGTTTCCCGCGGTTTATTACAAATATGACGCGCTTGATAAAAATGGGAATAAGGGAAAACTTAATAAGGAAGCCTTAGAAGCGATCGAAAAATTTTACTCCGATAATGGCGTCAAAACAATTGGCAGTCCAAAAGATTATTTTTATGAAAATGCGGATTTTTTCCACGAGCCATACCACCTGAATGACGAGGGCCGGATATTTAAGACAGAATACATTCTGGCGCATTGGCCGGATAATAAGTTGAACTAGTTCTCAAGTTTGTTATAATTATAATAATATTGCGCATACGGGCCGAAAACAATGAAAAACTTAAATGAATATATTAAATCACGCCAACCCCGCAATTTAAGCGACTTTTTAATTTTACATAAAAACATACTGGAGAAAATTTCTAAAGAACAATGCCAAGCGGATAAAAAAATAAAAATCGCCCTTCTTTCCTCTTTTACCGCCAAGGGGTTGCCAGAAACACTTTTTGTAAAATGCTGTGAATCGGGCGTTATGCCGGAAATATACGTATCAGATTATAATCAGTATGCCCAGGAAATCCTCAATCGAGAAAGCGGGCTTTATTCTTTTGCGTCCGATCTCGTCATACTTTTCATCGATACGAAAATTCTGATGGGTGAATTATTCTTTTCGCCCTACATGGCGGATGATCGTGGCCGTAAAGAATTAGCCGAAGAAAAAACCAAAGAAATTTTGTCCCTGCTTAACGCCTTGCGAAAAAATTCTTCCGCTAAAATTTTGGTGCATAATTTTGAGGTGCCGTATCATTCTCCTCTGGGGATCGCTGACAATAAACAGAAATTCGGCTGGCGTGAATCGATTCGGTTCATCAATGACACCCTGCAGGAATTCGCTAAGAATAATAACCAAATATACCTCTTTGATTTTGACGCATTTACTGGTCATATCGGCAAAGAAAACGCCATCGATCATAAAATGTATTATCTTGCTGACGTCAAATTCAGCTGGAAATATATTCCGCGTTTATGCGACGAATACATGGCGTATATCAAGGCGATGCTCGGGGTAAACAGGAAATGCCTGGTTCTGGATCTTGATAACACTCTCTGGGGGGGGGTAATAGGAGAGGACGGGATGGGCGGGATCAAACTCGGACCTTATCCGGAGGGACGGCCGTTCTGGGAAATGCAAAAATATATACTATCACTTTTCCGGCGGGGAATAATACTGGCAATAAACAGCAAAAACAATCCGGAAGACGTAGCAAAAGTTTTTAGCGAGCATCCCTATATGGTGCTCAAAGAAAAACATTTCGCCTCAATGCGGGTAAACTGGAATGACAAGGCCACCAACTTAAAAGCAATCGCCGAAGAAATTAACATAGGAATCGACTCTCTGGTTTTTCTGGATGATGACAAACTGAACCGTGATCTGGTTAAGAGTCTTCATCCGGAAGCGCTGGTAGTGGATATGCCGGACGATTCGGCCCTTTACCTGAAAACGTTAATGGAGATAAACGATTTTAACGTTTGGAACATTACCGAAGAAGACATGAAAAGAGGAGAAATGTACGCCGGCCAAAGAGAGAGAAATAAATTCATGGGCTCAGTTTCCAATATTGACGATTATTTGACCGGTCTGGAGATGGAGGTTTCGATCGAAGGAGTCGACGAGAATAATATCCCAAGAATTGCGCAGTTGACCCAAAAAACCAACCAATTCAATCTTACCACCAGACGTTATTCCGAAGAGGATATCGCCCGAATGGCGACTGAAAATTACCTTATCGCGGCCATAAGCGTCAAAGATAAGTTTGGCGATAACGGTATTACGGGGGTTGTGATAGTCGGAAGAAAGACGGAATCATTGAGTATAGATTCGTTCCTGCTAAGCTGTCGTATTATCGGCCGCCGCGTAGAGAATGCGATTTTGGCTTATCTGGTTAAAATTGCTGGCGAAGCGGGCGCAAAAACCATTATTGGCGAATATATCCCGACCGCCAAAAACCTGCCGGCCAAAGACTTTTTTCGAAATAGCGGTTTCGTTTTGATCAAAAAGAAAAATAGCGGTGGCGAACTGTACCAATACGACATTACAAAATCGTTTCTATGTCCGGGTTTTATTAAATTAATAATCAAAAAATAATTATGCAAAATCTGAAAAAACTCATAGCCAAAATTCTCGAAATAAGCGAAAATGATATAACCGATGATACCTCCCCCGAAACAATCGGAAGCTGGGATTCGTTCAATGGTCTGATGATGGTTTCTGAACTGGAAAACGCTTACAACATAAAATTCTCCATGGACGAAGTTGTGTCCGTCAGAAGTTTTAAAGACATAAAAGCGGCCCTGGGGCGTCACAGCGTAAAACTCGAATAATAATCTTATGAAATTTGAAGATATAAGCATAGGCGATATTTTTTCTCTCGAAAGGAAATTTACCCGACAAGATGGGCGTGATTTCGCGCGGCTTTCCGGTGATTTTAATAAACTGCACCTGGACGCGGACTTCGGCGCACAAAGTAAATTCGAAGACAATATCGTTTACGGCCTTTTGGCCGGAAGCCTTTTTTCCGCCTTAGTCGGCATGCGCTGTCCCGGAGAAAATGCTCTTTATTTAAGTCAAACCATGAATTTCCGCCAACCCATATTTTACGAAGAAAAGTTAACTGCCACAGCCGAGGTAATTCAAAAAAACGAGAATTCTAATATGATAACCCTGAAAACCAAAATAATAAAAAATGGCCATACTGCCATAGATGGCGAAGCCAAAGTTATCGTCTTATAAAAATATGCCGAAAAAAAACGCATTAATAATCGGCGGAACCGGCGGAATCGGTTCGGCGATATCGAAACTACTCTCAGAAAACAATATTGAGGTTTATGCGGGCGGAATTAAAAATAACCGTGGAATCCATAATTCCGGAAAGGGATACAAGAATATTTACTTCAACTTATTGGAGGCGGAGAGCGTAAAGTCCGCTATAGCCGATATTATCGCCAGTGACGAAAAGCTGGACATTATCATAAACGCTGCTGCCAATAAGCTTAATTTAAAACAATTTGATTTTTTTGATGAAGCCGATTTTCAAAAAGAAATTGATTTAACGATATTGGGAGCTTTTAGATTATACAAAGAGGTAATACCGATAATGAAAAAAAACAAAAACGGCGGTCTTATTATCAACTTCATTACCTCAACCGTATTGGACGAAACTCCCCCGCCGCGCATGCTCCCTTACGTCACGGCAAAATACGGGCTCTGGGGGCTTTCCCGAAGTATTGGCGCGGAAATGAACAAATTCGGCATTAAAATTTATAATATTTTTCCCTCGTTCGTGGAAACAGGCTTAGTGAAAGCTTTTCCGGAAAAATTACTTGAAATCGCCAGACAAAAACATGGCGACAAACATCTGATCATGCCAGAAAATATTGCTAAATTGATTCTTGATGTTATCTTAGATACACCTAAGTATGAAAAAATAAGAGATGTAATAATAAACAGTAACGAAGATATAAAAAATTTTATAAAATAACTAAAGACTTTTATGCATTTCTATAGCCAATACGGTCAAGATTATATTTTATACCAATTGTTCAAAGATCAAAAAGACGGTTATTTTGTCGAGGTCGGCTGTGTGGATGGTAAGCACCTCAGCAATACTTTAATTTTTGAAAAAATGGGCTGGCGCGGCCTGTTAGTCGAGCCGCACGACGACTACGTCGAACTTATAAAAAAAAATCGGCCCAATAGTATCGTATGCCATTGCGCGGCGTCCGATAAAAATAAAAACAAAGTAACCCTATACGCCGATACCATGTGCAGCTTATCAACGCTCAATCCGCTAAACGAACAGGAGCTCAAAAATCACGACAAAAAAAAGTCAGACTTCAAGGAAATGACCGTTAAACAAAAAACACTCCAAAGCCTGTTTGACGAACACGATGTAAAATCCGTCGACATCATGTCTCTCGATATCGAGGGTCACGAAACTGAGGCGCTTCTAGGTATGGATTTCAACAAAGTCAAACCGCGCGCGCTGCTTATCGAAATAAAAACCAGAAAGCAGGAAAAAGGGATTACGAATATCTTAAAACCGTACGGCTATATTAAATCTGTCCGGGTGGGCAGTGATGCGCTTTTCGTAACCGATCGCAATATGCATAAAAAAATTAAAAACCACGTTTTTAACGTCTCTACCACAATTACCAAACATCCATTTGTCGATGGCGATTTAGACCGCACGGTAAACAGGGAAATCGATACCAGATTTTATTCAAAAAATAACATAATACGGACTCTCCGATTTCGGATGTCTCCGTTAAAACGATATCTTAAATCTGCAACATAATGTTACGTATTAAAATCACGACCAACTTTCCTCATTGGCCCTTAATTCGGCAAACCCCTGAATCGAAAGGTGTCTGGGGGAACTGCCGTTTTTTCATCAATGATGACGCCATTGGACAATGTGATTATTGGGTAATTATTGACGGTCTTAGAAAAATTGAAACGGCTGATTGCCCACCAAAAAATACCATTCTGATAACGTCTGAGCCACCCGGTAAAAAGAAGTATAAACGAACGTTTGTTAATCAATTTAACACAATAATAACATCGCATTACCTTAATCGTTCCAATACGATCAATAGCCAACAGGCTCTACCTTGGATGGTGGGCTGGAAATACGAACCCGGAGACAAAAATCAAAATTATACGCAAAAAAGTTACGATGACCTTAAAGCGGCGGACAACATCGAAAAAACGAAATTAATTTCTGCGATATCATCTGATAAGGCTTATACGCGTGGGCTTAAACAAAGAATTAAATTTATAAAAATATTAAAAAAGCATTTTGTGGGTAAAATCGATATCTACGGCCGAAATCTTAACACCTTTGCAGATAAATGGGATGTTATTGCACCCTACAAATACCACATTGTCCTTGAAAATAGCGCCCAAAATGATTATTGGACAGAAAAACTTTCTGATTGTTTTCTTGCGGGCGCTTATCCGATATATTATGGCTGCCCGAACATTTTCCATTATTTCTCAAAGGGCTCTCTGGCCCCGATAAACATATCGAAACCAGCGGAAGCGATAAAAATTATCGACCGCACGATCGAAGGCGGACTTTACGAACGATCAGTTGCAGAAATAAAAAAGGCGAAAAATCTTATACTCGATAAATATAATTTGTTTCCCATGCTTTGTGACTTAATTGAAAAAATGCCGCTTTTCACGGAAAATAGCAAAAGGGCCGTTACTCTATTTCCCGAATCAATGCTATCCGGAACTTTTGTCGAAAAAATTTCTAACCGGCTAAAAAGGTGGGTGTAAAACAATGTACAATAAAAAACATATCAAAACATAAACATCTTGATACTTGTTGACCCCTTTTGATACTATGTGATATACTTATTTATATGACTCAAGAAATAAAATCCAATGCCGTTTATACTACCGAAGAGACCCAGGAACTCCTGAAAATAAGCAACAGCACGATTAAGCGGTTGCTTAAAAAAGGGCTTATTAAGGCCAATAAGGTGGGTGGACAATACCGGATCCTCGGCAAAGAGATCCTGCGTTTAGTTTCGCCGGAAGTAGAGAAAAAGGCGACAAATTCCTATCTGAAAATAAAAAAGGCGGTAGTTGAAAAAATCAACCGCTGGTAATACATGCTGACAAAAACTAAAAATAAAACTATAGGATTTCTCAGGTGGACGGAAAAATGGACGCACACAGACATGGTCTATCTGGCAAAAGGAAATTTTTGGCTGACAATCGGACAGTTTGCCTCCATCCTAGCTTCTGGGCTAACGTCAATCGCTTTTGCGAATTTTTTGCCGCCAGAAACTTTCGGTCTTTACAAATTTATATTATCTTTTATCGGCATACTGGCCATCCCCTGCCTGGCCGGTATGCATACGGCCGTAACCATGGCCGTGGCCAAGGGCAACGAGGGAATTTTACTGCCTGCGATCAAAACCAAAATAAAGTGGGGTGCGATCGGCAGTTTAATCGGCGTTTCGATGGCAATCTATTATTTTTTTAACCATAACAACGCAATCGCCATTAGCCTGTTGATTATTGCGGCCTTTATCCCCTTTTATACGGCTTTTGCTCTATATGCTTCATTTTTGTCCGGACGGAAAAAATTTGGAGTCGCTACAATAATATCAATAATCTCCCAATTATTCGTAGCGTCCGTTACGATAGCGACTATTTACCTGACCGACAATATACTGGCGATAATTTTCGTGTATTTCGCAAGTCGTATCTCGTTCAATTATTTTATTCTGCGATATACAATCAAAAAATACCGACCGAATCAAAACTACGACCCTGAAAATATAACCTATGGCAAACACTTGAGTTTTATGGGAGTGTTTTCAACTATAACGGAAAACATAGACAAAATTATAATTTTCCATTACGTCGGAGCGGGGGAGCTCGCCATTTACACCTTTGCGCTCGTTCCGCTGGACCAGTTAAAATCTTTCGTCCTGAAAAACCTAGCCTCCCTGGCTTTTCCGAAATTTTCCGAAAACAGCTTCACCAACCTTAAAAAAACACTACCGCTTAAAATAGCCAAGCTAACCGGACTTACATCGGCTATATCAATTTTTTATTTTTTTGTTTCTCCCTGGATCTATAAAATATTATTTCCCCAATATCTTGAATCAGTCTCTTTAACCAGAATAATGGCAATTACATTAGCGTTGGTACCCTTGGGGCTGTTTAATACTGCGCTGATGTCCCAGGGTTATCAAAAATTACTCTATTTTCTTTCATTGATAACTAATATTTCGAAAATTATCTTGTTTGTTATTCTGCTCCCCCTTTTCGGTTTATATGGCATGGCTTATACCTTTATCGGCGTACAGTTATGCGAAAGCGTTTTTCTTCTTTATATATTTATGTTTAACAAAAAAATCAAATAAAAATTATGTACAAAAAAAATAATAAGTTTTTTGAGCCGGCCCAAAGAAAATTATCCCAACTTCTACATTTTTAAGTATCATCTTCTAAAAAGCCTGAAAAAAATTATTAACCGGGATACGGGCAAAGATGGTTGGGATATGTTCGACTGGTCTCTTTACAATCTGCATTTCCGGGGTGAAATAAAGGAAACCGGAAAATTATTTACAATAACGTTAAAATCCAAAGATTACGTTTTTAACGATGCTGGGCTAATACAGGCGGATACGAATATAAAACCGCTTCACCCGCTCTGGTGCCTTCTTTATGAAACGATTCTTCAGTTGAAACCCGATTCTGTTTTGGAAATGGGCTGCGGCAGCGGCTTGCATCTGAAAAATATCAGCGTAATTGCCCCCGATATACGGCTTAGCGGCTTTGATCGTTCGCCGGAACAGATCGCTTTTCTACATGAACTTTTCCCCGATCTAAGGGCTAACATATTCGTGGGTGATGCCACTACCGATTCGTCTTTCCCGTCTGCCGATATCGCTTATACCATGGCGGTAATCATGCACATACACAAAGGCGACACCCATTTAACCGCCCTGGCCAATCTCTTCAACTCCGCTAATAAGCAGGTGGTTATGGTAGAGCGCTGGAAAAATCATGACTTTATGACCGATATCTTGAATCTGCAAAAAACAGGAAAAATAAACTGGAAAAATATACTGTTCTACGCGAGGGGAAACGAAAAAGAGCACGGATCACGTATAATGGTATGTTCGAAAACTCCGCTCAACTATGAAGCGGCCACATCTTACGATATTTTTCCTAAAAACTAACGCATAATTTTAATTATCCATGAATTTTTTAATAGTCGTTCCAAGATTTTCCAAACCGGGAGAATTCTATTCCTTTCCTTTCGGGCTGGCTTATATATCATCGCATCTCAAGCGGGCCGGCTTTTCTGTTCGCTGTCTGAATCTGTCCCATTATAATGAAAACTTAAGTACGAAAGAAATATTAAAAAAAGAAATTGCGGATAATAATATCGGGGTCGTAATGTCCGGCGGCATGACCGGCCATTGGCAGTTGGTTAACGATGTTTTCAGAACCGTTAAAAAGATTAAAGCGGAAATAACAACCGTAGCCGGAGGGCCGATAATAACCGCCGACCCCGAATTGGCTATAAACCACCTTAATATTGATTTTGGCGTCATCGGCGAAGGGGAAATAACGGCCGCAGAACTGGCGCGGTCGCTTAATAAAAAAACCGATCATAGCGCCATCAAAGGGATCGTTTACAAAAAAGGCGGTCGTATCATAAAAACGCCAGAACGGCCCGCTATAAAAAGTTTGGATGAGTTGACGTTTCCTGATTATGAAAGCTTGGGTTATGATGAGTGGATCAAGCTAATGCAATATTCCGGACAAAGCCCTGTCCTGGAAAATTACGACAATGTGCGCTACTCCCCTATTATCGGCTCCCGTTCCTGCCCCTTTTCCTGCACCTTTTGCTATCACCCCTTGGGAAAAATATATCGCCAACGCTCGCTAGATAATATTTTTAAAGAAATTGATTACCTGATAAATACTTACCAAACGAATTATCTGAGCTTTTCCGATGAGCTTTTCTCGGCCGATCTTAAAAGACTGTACGAATTCGCCGACCGGATAAAGCCTTATAGTATCAAATGGGACGCTCAATTCAGGGTAAACAATATTACAAAAGAAATGCTATTAAAGCTTAAGGAATCTAATTTGAGCTATATGGCATTCGGAGTGGAAAGCATGAGCGATCCGATACTTACAAGCATGAAAAAGATGACCACGAAAACGGAAATCGAAAACGCCTTCCGCCTGGCGCGGGAAGTCGGCGTCCTCTGTTCGGGCAATATCATCCTCGGCGATCCGGAAGAAACCATCGATACTGCCAATGAATCAATTGAGTGGTGGAAATCGCATCGATATTATAACGTCAGCCTGGGATTCATAAAAGCAGTCCCCGATTCTCCCGATTACCGTTATGCGCTTAAACGGGGACTGATAAAAGATAAGCTTGAACATATCCGAGATAATTTCCCGGCAATCAATATGTCGAGAATCCCGGATGAAAAATTTAATAAAATCATGGAAGAAGTCGGAAGCTACCGCAATAACCTAAAATACATTCTGGATGGAAAACTAATTGAATCGAAAAAACTGGAAGAAAAATATAATAATGCTAATTTTTATGTGTTACAAATAGAATGTCCGGCCTGCGGACACGCGGATAATTACAAAAAATTCATGAAATCTTTGGGGAAATATACGACTGTCTTTTGTAAAAAATGCTATGCCCAACTGAAAGTTGGGCAATCAAAGGCTTTTTACGACGATTATAGTTTTATAAAAATGAAACTGAATCCCTATGTCCGGCGCTTTTACGGCTTTCTTCTGAAAAAAAATCTTATCCGACGGGACAGTCAGCTGATCATACCTGTTAAAAAATTTGCTCAAAAAATATTTAAAAGAGCATCGATATGACCATACCATTTTTCAATACCTATATCCACCCTGATGCCGCCGATAATATTGGCGCAGTCCTTGCTTCCACGTTTTTAAGCGAGGGTAAAATTGTCAAAGAGTTTGAAGACAAACTTAACGAAAAACTGAAACTGTCTAACCCGGTAGTGGTCAACAGTGGTACGAGCGCCTTGCACCTGGCCGTGATCCTATCTGGCATAAAGCCAGGGGACGAGGTTATACTACCGGCACAGACTTTCGTCGCTTCCGGTTTAGCCGTCTTAATGGAGGGGGCGGTTCCGATTTTTGCCGACATACAGTATGAAACCGGCAATATCAATCCGGCAGATATAGAAAAAAAAATAACGGAAAAAACAAGGGCGATTATGGCGGTGCATTGGGGCGGCTACCCTTGCGATATGGATGAAATTCTAAAAATCGCCAAAAAATATAAACTATCAGTCATTGAAGACGCGGCCCACGCCCTGGGCGCTGTTTATAAAAATCGTCCCATCGGCACGATTTCTGATTTTACTTGCTTCTCTTTCCAGGCGATCAAGCATCTGACCACCGGCGATGGCGGGGCTATTTGCTGTTTAAACAAAACAAAGGCCAAGGGGGCAAAAACAAAAAGATGGTTCGGCATTGACCGTGTTAACGCTATCCCCTCCCTTCTCGGCGAACGGGAATATGATATAAAAGAACTTGGCTACAAATACCATCTTAACGATTACGCGGCCGCCTTGGGCTTGGCTAATCTGGAAAATTTTGAGGAGCGCCTAGAAAAAAGAAGGCGGATAGCGGAAATATACCGCGATAAACTGAAAACCGTATCCGGACTAAAATTATTTAACTCAGAAAACGACCGCGCCAGTGCTCACTGGCTCTTCGGCATGCACGTGGAAAATCGCGTTGATTTCATTTCAGCGCTACAAAAAAAGGGCGTACCCGCCTCGGTCGTCCATCTCGGTATTGATCATAATTCTATATTTGGCGGCTGGGATCAAAGTTTAATTGAACAAAGGAGGTTCGATAAAACCCAGATCCATATTCCCATTCACGAAACCCTGTCGGATGAAAATATTGATTATATAATTAACGCCATAAAAAATGGCTGGTAAAAATATGAAAAAAATATTACTTCTTGGAGCGACCGGTTTTGTCGGCCGGAATGTTTCCGAAGCCTTCCGGGAAAATAAAATCCAATTCAGTATCGCTGCCCGCTCTAACGGATACGACCTAAGATCGCTGGAGCAATGCGAAAAATTATTCCAAAAAGAAAAACCGGACTATATAATAAATTGCGCCGCCCATGTCGGCAGCCTTAATTACGTGACTCAACAAGCGGCTGACGTTATTACCGACAACCTTAAGATTGTCTTGTCTATTTATGAGGCGGCTGCTAAAAACTGTCCGGATACCACGATCATAAATCCTATTGCCAACTGCGCTTACCCTGCACACGCGGAAACTTATAAGGAGGATGAGCTCTGGAGCGGCCAGACTCACCGCACGGTACTTTCCTATGGCAGCGCCCGAAGAGCAATGTTGGCCGTAGCGGACTGCTATAATATGCAATACGGCTTGCGATCGATTAATCTAATCGTACCCAATATGTATGGCCCCTTCGATTCGACCGATCCCGACAAAGCGCACGCACTGAACGCTCTGGTCTCGAAGTTCGTCAAGGCGGAAAAAACCGGACAATGTTCAATCGATATCTGGGGCACCGGAGCGGCGATCAGGGAATGGCTTTACGCCAAGGACTTTGGTCGCATCCTGGCGGAAATCCTCAATAACCCCAATATGGTCGGGTTATCCGAACCGGTCAATATCGCCCAAAATTTCGGACTGAGCATAAAAGAGTTAATCGGCATAATTACTAAACATTTCAATTACGGCGGACAAATAATATACGACAGCAATAAACCAGACGGTGCTCTGAAAAAAGTTATGGACGATACTAAATTCAAAAAAGTTTTCCCGGATTTTAAATTTACATCCTTAAACAATGGCATTATCCAGACTATAAAATATTATGAATCGATTTATCCCTACTAGCGTATGACTGATAATATTATATACAGACAGGCCGCCGAATCGGACATAGACCGGTTGATACCCCTGATGAATTCCCAGTATGCCCGCAAAAAAGACGAAAATTATTTTCAATGGCAATTTTTCCATTCATATCTACCCACGGCGTTAGTTGTGGCTGAAACACAGAATAAAATTATCGGGATGTTCGGTTTGCAGAAAAAAACTCTCAGTAACAACATAATCGCAGGACAGCTGATCGACTTACTGGTTACTCCTAATTTCCGCGGCCAGGGGGTATTCGAAAAAATGGCAGAAACCGCTTTTTCTTCCTTTAATGACCTGCAAATTTTAATGGTCTTACCCAATGAAAAGGGTATGCGCGCATGTAATTCAAAACTAAACCTAAAGCCGATCGCCAAAATTGACAACCTTGTCCTGGAGAAAAAAAATTACAAACCCCTGAAAGATTCGAATGACACGAAAAAAAAATTTATCTCATTTGTTAAAAGTGAAGATTATCTGAATTGGCGCTACAGAAAACACCCGGATTATGAATATGAATTTCCGAAGGAAGACGACGGAAAAACCGCCGTTATCAAAATCTTCCGGGATCCTATTTCTGGTAATTCGGTAGGTGATATCGTCGATTTCTATGATGTCGGGGGCGAATTGCCCATTAAGGGTATTGAAACGCTGTTTTCCTGCGGCCTGAGCGTTATTTATACCTGGGCCCTGCCCCATACCAATTTATTTAAATATTTAATCCAAGCGGGTTTTACGACCCATGAACAGCCGCGCTATTTCTCTCTTAAAATATTGGACAATAAATTCGATTATCTTTATAATATCAAGGAATGGGAAATATTTCCCGGAGATGCCGAATTATACTAAATATGCTTAAATCGTTAATTTCATCAATAAAAAAAACCGTTCCTGACAGTATAAAATATAAAATCAAAAAAACCAGGCCAAATATAACCCAAGAATGGTTTCCCGCTAAACCAGGTCTAGAAAAAGGCAGAGTGCTTTTAATAGTCATTCGCGACAACTTTAATCAGGAAATATTAAGAGCTTCCACCCTACTAACCCTGGGTTATGCCCGGGGATGGACCGAGGCCTGCGGTCCGGCCAAGCTGATCTGGGAAAGAAATCTTGTTAGCGAGATAAAACAATATAAAGATCCTATAGTATGCACAAATATCTATAATTATACTTACTGGGGAAATAAAGAAATAAAAATATTAAAAAATTGTGATTCTTTCGCCATTGTTAATATCCATCCCCGAAAACACGAAGAATTCTCAAGACAAAATCCTCTTAATAATTTTGGCGATCCCCTTTTTTACGGTGGCTACGAAAAAACTTGTAGTAAATTATTTAAAACGGAACCGAATTTAGTGTGCAGTTTTGCTGGCCAGGCGGCTTGGGAATGGTATAAAGGCTGGCAGGAAGATGGTCTTAAATTCGAGTTTATAAAATTAGCCGCAGATCCATATTATTATTATCCGGAACCCAATCCTGAAAAATTCAGTCATATAAAAATGGCTTATGTAGGCGGCTACTGGCCGGAGAAAGCACAGGCTTTCGATCTTTACTTGCGCCCCTTCGAAAACATACTGCATACATTCGGTTACGGCCAATGGCCCTACAAGCACTACGAAGGAAAAATCAACACAGATGAAGAGCGTCAGCTTTATTCCAGTGCCGGTTTAATACCGCTGGTTACTTCTCCGGCCGGCTGGATGATGGCTGAAGTTACGGAAAGATATTTTAAAGCTCCGGCTTGCCGCGCTTTTTGTATCGCCGACCAAAACCCGGGCCTTAGAGAAATCTTTCGCGAAGATGAAATGTTGCAGGCGAAAAATGCCGAGCATTTTGCCGTTATAGTAAATAATTTCCTGAAAGGAAACATTGATGTAGAGCGCTGGAAAAATAAGGCCTACTTAGCCGTAATGGGACGCCACCTTTATAAGCATCGCGCTCTCCAAATAAAAAATCTTATTGAAACAAAAAAGTTATGAGTAAAATATTACTAATTAGTACTAGCTTTGAGGATGTTTCTTTGGTAACCGCCGGCTTTAACAAAAAAGAGGGCGCGAAAACCTCTGACGAAGGATCGCATTACCCGCTTGGACTTGCTTATTTACATTCTTATCTGGAAAAATCCAGCCATGAGGTAAAAAGTCTGTTTCTCAATAATCACAATTACTCGTTTTGTTTCGAAAAAACTCTTGGGGCGATAAAATCGCATAAACCTGACTTTGTGGGACTGCAGATTCTAACCCCGAACCGGCTAAGCAGCTTTAAAATTATCGAATATATCCACCAAAATTATCCCGAAATAAAAATTCTGATCGGCGGCATACATACGACCGTGCTGTTCGAAAAAATTCTAAAAAAATATCCGTACATTATCGCGGTTTTGGGCGAGGGCGAAATTACCGCGTCAGAATTAATTGATGAATTAAATAAAGAAAAACCAATATTAAACACTGTAGCGGGAATCGCCTTTGCGGATGAACATAAAATAATAAAAACTTCTGACAGAAAACTAATAGAAAACCTGGATGAGCTTCCGTTCCCTAGGCACGAAGCCTTTATAACACAAAAAAACGTTACAGCTTCATTAATCACAACTCGCGGGTGCCCTTTTAATTGCAGCTTCTGCTGTCTTGATAAAATCTCACAAAGGCAGGTCAGAAAAAGATCAATAGCGAATATTATCGCGGAAATAGAATATATCGGGCAAAAATTTCCCAATATAAAATCAATCTGGATACATGACGACACATTTTTTGTCGAAAATCAACGAGTAATCGATTTTTGCGACGAGATTATCAAAAGAAAAATAAAATTTAATTTTACCTGCAGCGGGCGCATGAAGCCGCTTAGCGCGGAACTGGTCAAAAAACTCGAGAAGGCGAATTTTACAAAAGTATTACTGGGTCTAGAAAGCGGAAATAACGAAATACTGAAAAAATGCCACAAAGGCATTACACAAGAAGATGCCATAAACGCCTTTAAGCTGTTCGCTAATTCTAAAATCGGCGTTCTGGCTTTTTTAATCGTCGGCTTACCGGGAGAAACCTTGAAAACCATCAGAGAAACAGGCCGCTTTGTGCAAAAGCTGCAAAAAATAAAATATGTTTATTACCCCGAAGACATAGCTATTCTGACCGTGTATCCCGGAACCGAGATTTACGAAATAGCTAAGGCGGGCGGCACAATCAATGATGACTTCTGGTTAATTGATCAACCGACCCCTTTATTCACTCTGGAAAATACGCAAAAACTGCTTTTTAGCTATAAGGAAACGCTTTTAAACTATATTTCGCTTAATAAAATTTTTACCATCCGGGGATTTATCGCTCAGTTACCGATGATTCCGTTTATTATTAGATATTTACTGAAAAGTCCGTCCGTTCTAAAAATATTATTAATCAAATTTCTAAAACGAATCTTGCCTAATAATATATATTTATTCTTAAAAAACTTTATAAAACGTTAAATAACTTAAAAAAATGAAAAACTCCAACATAATTTCAATTCATTACGGTCACAACGCTTCAGTGGCTTTAATGCAAGACGGAAAAATAACCTTCGCCGTCAGTGAAGAAAGGTTCAACCGGATAAAAAATTCAACCGGATTTCCCGAGTTGTCTTTACGATACATAAAAGACAAATTTACTTCAGAAATAGATTATTATGTAATGACCCAGGAATTACCACTTGGTTATCAATATCTTAAAAAACGCGGATTCAAATCATCTGCATACAATACCGCTTACTCCAAAACTGAAAAGGACATTTCCCTGAAAAATATTCTTAAATTTAAATTATTTCCAGGCTATTTTTATAAACGCGCTAAAGAGCAATTAATTTCAAGCACGGAAAATATTGACAACAATGACAAATTTGAGATGGAAGAATATTTCAGCAAATTTCTTGAGGTGGAAAAAAATAATATAGTTCACTTGGACCATCATCTGTGCCACGCATACTCCACTCCTCTCTTCTTGGAAGATCCAAAAGAAAAAACCCTGGTTTTTACGCTTGACGGCGAGGGAGACGGCTTATGCGCCACCGTGAACATATTCGAAAAAAACGAAATTAAAACCATTTCTAAAATTAACCGTATTCATTCACTCGGCTATTTGTATCGGGAGGTGACGGCTTTTATGGGCATGAAACCGGACGAACATGAATTTAAGGTAATGGGGATGGCACCATACGCCAAGGAAAAATACGCCGAAACCCTTCTGCCGATTTTTAAAAATATACTTGACCTGAACAACAAAGACGAATTCGAGTGCAAAAAAATTCCGATGCAACTAATAAAATATTATTTAAGGGACAACCTGACTTATGAAAGATTTGATAATATCGCGGGCGCTATCCAAAAATTTACCGAAGACATAACCTATGAATGGGTCAAGCGCTGGGTTGTTAAAACCGGCATAAAAAAAATCGCTGTCGCCGGCGGGGTATTCATGAACGTCAAAATGAATCAAAAAATCGCCGAAATGCCGGAGGTCGAACAATTTTCGGTAACACCAAGCGCCGGAGACGAATCACTTGTTTTGGGCGGATGTCTTTACGGCTATCAAAAATTCTGCCGTAATAACAATTACAACTGCAAAATTGAACCGGTCAAAACCTATTATCTGGGCACGGAATACGGCGAACGGGAAATAAAAAACTTCCTTGATCAAAACGGTTATTTTATAAAACATACCATTTCCAAGCCAGAAAAACTTAATAAACTGATCGCTGAATTACTGGCCAAAAACGAAGTGGTTGCCAGATTCGACGGTAAAATGGAATTTGGAGCCAGAGCGCTTGGCAACCGGTCTATCCTCTCCAATCCAGCCAGTTATGAAAACATTCGGATCATTAACGAGATGATAAAAAATCGGGATTTCTGGATGCCTTTCGCGACCTCGATCGCCGAAGAATACGCCGATGAATATATTTATAACCCCAAACGAACCAACGGCCGTTACATGGTCATCACTTATGATACCGCGGAAAAAGCGAGCAAAGAACTTATCGCCGCTCTTCATCCTTACGATAAAACCAGCCGGCCGCAGCTCGTCAATAAGGAATTAAGTCCGGCCTATCATGAAATAATAGAAGAATTCAGGAAACTGACAGGCATCGGTGGTATTCTTAACACTTCTTTTAATTTGCACGGGGAACCCAACGTTGAGGGGCCCAAAGACGCGATGCATACTTTTGAAGATTCGGGATTAAAATATTTGGTAATGGGGCCTTATTTAATTCAAAAAAAATGATTATAGTGAAAATTTTAGGCGGCCTGGGGAACCAGCTATTCCAATACGCGGCCGGCCGCCGTTTAGCCCAAATCCGCAACACAAAATTACTTCTCGATATTTCCGCTTACGAGACATACAAACTGCATAATTACAGTTTGCATTATTTTAATATAAAAGAAGCAATTGCCACGGAACGCGATCTGGGTCTTTTTATAAAAAACAATACCTATCAATCGATAATGCGCCGATTAAACAGGTTTATCCCGTCAAAATACAAAAGGTTTGTATTCGAAAAACCGCACTCCCGATTTATACCGGACGTGCTTGCTCTTGGCAATAAAGCGTACCTGGACGGATACTGGCAAAACGAAAATTATTTTAAGGATATTCGCGATATTCTATTGTGGGAATTTACGTTAAAAGAGCCCCTGGGTCCCGACGACGCGCGTATCGAAAAAGAAATCGCGGAACATAATTCCGTTTCTTTGCATATCAGGCGGGGAGATTACGTGCAGAACCAAAAAACCAACCAAAAATACGGCACTTGTTCGCTTGACTATTATCATCAGGCGATAAACCATATAACAAAAATTATTCATAATCCTCGTTTTTTTATATTTTCCGATGATATTCAATGGGTCAAGGATAATTTAAAAGTAAAAAACTGCGAATATATCGATCATGATGCCTCTAAAAATTATGTCGATCTTATCCTGATGAGCCGTTGCAAACATAATATTATTGCGAACAGTTCGTTTAGCTGGTGGGGAGCATGGCTCAACTCGAATCCGCAAAAAATTATTATTGCGCCAAAAAAATGGTTTGCGATAGGCCAGTATAACAATACGGAATTAGTTTTGGATAATTGGGTTAAGCTATAAAAATGAAAATACTCTTAATACAACCCCCCTGGTACGGTTTTCAGAATATATCGAGCAGCCGGGTTTATCTTGGTCTGGCTTATATCGGCGCCGTTCTCGAAAAAACCGGCGACCAAATTTTAATATTAAACGGGGAAACTTTTTTCAAGAAAATAACCGGCGGTGAGGAAAAAATAACCGTCGATGAAGAATCTTACCACAGGAACCTTAATCCGGAACATTACGTATTTGACGATATCGTAAAAACGGGCCTTGAATTCAAACCTGAGTTAATCGGTATTTCTTTAATGACCGCCAATTCGACCGCCGGATACATACTGGCGAAGAAACTCAAAAAAGCTCTGCCGGGCGTTACCCTAATCGCCGGCGGAGTGCATCCGACCCTGCTACCGGAAGAACCGATCGCCAAGGGCGGATTTGATATCGTTGTCCGGGGCGAGGCTGAAGAAACGATCGTTGAACTGGCCGGCGCATTAAAACAGAACAAGCTGCTCGACAGCATTGCCGGCATAAGCTACAAAAAGGACGATAAAATAACAGACAACCCGGCCCGGCCGTTCATAAAAAACCTCGACGCCCTCCCCTTTCCCGCCTTTCATCTTGTGCATAACCTCGAGAAACAACTTAGTTCCTGCAAGGGCATAATTAGTTCGCGCGGCTGCCCCTTCGAGTGCAATTATTGCGCTTCGAAACTTCTCTGGACCCGTGCGGTGCGCTTCCGTTCGGCCGCCAACGTTGTCGCGGAAATAAAGGACCGACACGATAAATTGGGAATTTCAAATTTTTCCTTCCACGATGACACTTTCACTCTCAATAAAAAATACGTGGAAGAATTCTGCGGTTTAGTATCGGCCCTTGATTTTAAAATCAGCTGGCACTGCGATACCCGCGGCGATACCCTCGATTATCCCCTGCTCAAAAAAATGAAAAAGGCGGGTTGCCGGCATATTTATCTCGGCCTCGAAAGCGGCAGCCCCAAAATCCAGAAGATGATCAAAAAAAACCTCAGCACCGATAAAGTTAAAAACGCGGTCAACGCGGCCCGCCGGGCCGGGGTTGAAACGACTCTATATTTTATGGCTGGTTTCCCGGAGGAAACCGAAGAAGATATCCTTTTAAGCCTTAAAGCAATGCAGGAAATAAACCCGGACCATACTATCTGGAGTATCCTGACCCCCTACCCCGGTACTGATATCTGGAACCTGGCCGAATCCAAGGGACTCGTAAACCGCAACACCGACTGGTCTAATTATTTTCATCATTACAACCAGGGCAACATCTTCGGCGGCATCACTAAAGAAACCTGGGACCGCCTGATCGTACGGGTGTTCGCGGAACAGGAGAAGCAGAACCGAAGATTTACTATTATAAAATTCAGAAAAAAAATCGTGGTTTTAAGGGACCAGGTAAGACTAGCCGCCCGCGAACCCAAGCGCGCCCTCACTTATTTAAAACGAAAGATAAAAATATAATTTTATGCCCAAAGTCACGGTACTGATGCCGGTTTACAATGCGGCCAAATATCTAAATGAAGCTATAGATAGTATTCTTGGACAAACCTTCAAAGACTTTGAACTTCTGATAATTGACGACGGATCGACCGACTTGAGCCGCGAAATAATAGAGTCATATAAAGACAAAAGAATAAGACTGGTAATAAACGAAACCAACCTGCGTCTGATCGCTACTCTCAATAAAGGCATAAGTCTGGCCCAGGGCGAATATATCGCACGCATGGACGCTGACGATATAAGTCTGCCCAAACGCCTCGAAAAACAAGTCGCCTTCATGGATAAAAACCCAAAGATCGGCGTTTGCGGCACCTGGGTCAAAACTTTCGGCGAATCGACCGGCGTAAACAGATATTATACAAAATCTGACGACATCAAGGCCGGTTTTCTTTTTAATACGCAGATGGCTCATCCAAGCGTAATTTTCCGTGCTTCCTTGTTCAGGGAGCATAAGCTGTGTTTCAACCCTGATTTTATTCATGCAGAAGACTATGAGTTTTGGACCAGAATCTCGCCCATAACAGTATTCGCCAACCTTAATGAGATTCTACTTCTCTACCGGATAACTAGGGACAATATCAGCAACAAGCACGCCGACACGCAGGGAAAAAACGCTAACCAAATCCGGGTTAGAGAACTGAAAAAACTCGGTCTGGAACCGAGCGAAAAAGAATTGTTTCTGCACTGTGTTTTATCTAAACCCCCGGAATATACCCTGGAAGATTACCTCACCAGAAAAGAAAAGTGGTTAATAAGACTCGACGATGCTAACCGTAAAAACGAAGTTTATGAAATAAAATCATTTATTAAAATAATCTCCGGCCGCTGGCTTGAGGTTTGTCACGCGAACTTAAGATATGGCAATACCTGGAAAATATTCCGACAATCTCCTTTAAGTAACAATGAAGAACTGGACAAGATGAAAATATTGAAATTTATTTTAAAAAGACTGAGTCACGCCCCAAAAAATTAAACCGAAACAACATTATAAAAAAACAACCATAATCAACTTTTCGCGATGGTTGTTTTTTATTGGTTATTTGATCTGATAAATAACTCTCTCGCCGATCTCCGCAATTCTGTCCACCTCGTCATATTTTGACAGCTCCCCGTCAATAGCCGCATATTTGCCATTACCTTTATCCAGAATAATATAATCCAGTTTATATTTTTTCAACGCCGACAGCAATTCTTGCTTTTTTACTTCTTCATATTTTTTCTCCACCCGGTCGATATAAAAACCAGGAACATATTCTATGCTTTTTGCGTTTTTGCCCGTCAATTTAGTAAATATTTTTTCCCTGACCGTCCTGTTCTGGTAATTATCGATAAATTTATTAAGCCAGATACCCCGGTTGTTATTAAATATGTATTCACTGTCAACGGCGTTATCCTTGAAAATATTCTGTCGGATCCACCGGTCTTCGATTTCGTCATCGGATATAAGATAATAACCGGCATAACCGAAGTTATAATTATTATTCAATGTATAAACGGACAGATAGCCAGCCAAATCGTCATCGTTGGTCATTACCACCGAATCCGGCGCCGTATTTTCATTAAGCCAGTCGAAAACCGTCGCTAATTCCTGGAGTTCCGCAACCTGCCCGGCCGGAAAAGGATTGTAAAAACCTTTAACGATCTCCCCTCTTTGTCTATAAGCAATAAAAACAAAAAGCAAAATCGTTAATCCTAAAATTACGAATATTTTATAATCACGCCTCTCTTCCCTCTTTTTCATTTTCGGGATAATCCGGCTCAATATTATCGCTAAACAAATCACGACGGACAGGATCGTAACCTGATAATAATGACTGGAAAACTGCAAGTATTTCCCAGAGATGACGTTTTGCCAATTGAGAATCAGAGCGCTTAACGGAAAAGACGCGGCGAAAAACAGATCGCTTCGGCGCAAACATCTTTTTGAAAGAAATAAAATGAACAGGGTAAAGATAGCGACGGCGGCATTTACGTAGCAGGCCGGCCAATGGGTATCAAGGAGACCGAAACGCAAGATCGTTTCCGCGTAAAACGGGTGAGTGGCGGCTTTTAAGCTATTTATGATATACGGAACGGACAGAATAGCAAAAACCGGCAACATAAAAAGGGCTGGTTTCAATTTGTTTATCCTGCGAAATAAAAACCAGCCTAAAAGCAGATTAACGACAAATAAAACTACTAGCGCTGTCCAAAAATACGGATAAATATAAACCAGGATTCCAATAATTCCGCCCAAACCCAGAGCATATTTGATCCTTCGTGGGGGCGCCGTATTTTCGTTAAAAATTTCCCCGATTAATATGAGGCCGATAGCCAGGAATATAAAGCTGAATTGCGGATTGATTGGGCGGCCGAAAGTATAAAGAAAAAAAAGGTAAAACAGGGCCGTAAAAAAAACAGCCAACCTGTCGTGGCCGACTGTACGGCGAAAAAAAATATAAAGCAGGATAAATCCGATAAATGGCGATAAAAAATCATTGATAACGAAAAGCAAAGAAACGGAAACGTGAAATAATTTCGAACAACTAGCCAAAATGATTTCGGCCAAAGATGATTGGATGCCAGGACTTACTTTATATTCCGCGATAAATGTGTTGCCTAAACCAGAGTATCCGTCCGCAACCTCTTTGGTCATAGCCAAATAGTGAACCTCGTCTTTATTGAATACCGGGTAAATTCCTCTAAAATTTTCCCAACCGATCGAATGGATGGTGTAAATCGTTGGAAAAACGATTAAAAATCCGAAAATAGCCGCCAATATAACGATGTGCCAATTTGCTTTTATCTTGTAAATAAATTTATCTATCATGCTTTTATTATATAATATTATGTAAAAAAAAGCACTATTCTAACTAAAAACCGGACTAAAAAGTCCGGTCGTGTAGAATTGTTTTGGAACTATATTTTGAGGGCTAAAAACCGGCCGCAGGATTCCAGATGTATTTTATCCATATATCAAGGGCCTTGTTTTGATCGTTCTTTAAATCGATTATATCCTGCGAATCAATGTAACTATCGCCATTGTAATCCGCTTGATAAGCGCTGGTAACAGAAATAATGTCATCGCTTTCCGGCACGTCATTCTCATCGCAAACGTAAGTAACTAGAAGATACGGATCCTGGTCCGTTCCGTTCTGCTCCGACCAATAAACGGTTATGCCAGGCTGGGTGCCGAAGGTCGGCGCTGTATTGGTGCGGTCGCTTTCACAGCGCATGGCCAGTTTGCTATATCCGGTTTTATTTATCCAGCCCAAGCCGGTTTCATTAAGCGCCCACTCGTTATATTGCCCCGCTGTCATTGCGGTCATAGCTAAGGAGCCGCCGCTTACTATTCCGGTTTGGGTATAATCCGAGTTAGACAAAGAAGATGTGCTGGCCGACGTTGACTGCACGACATCCACCGAATCGTTTTTGTCATTGTTTATACCAGGTACAAAAACATAAATTGATGAGGACACAATTGAGGCATCGTCGGGGATAATATACGTATCAAACGGATAAAACGATCTTCCCACATAGTACCCAGAAGCGGCATTGTATGAAAATGGCGATGCGGAATTACTCTCATTATAAGGACAGCCGTTGCCAGAGCTGGCATCGTGAGCGGCTTGCCATGATGACTCATATACTCTATACACCCTGCCATCGCCTGAACCGGCGTAAAATTTTTGCACTACGATAACGTCATCGGCCGATACGTTGCCGGCAAAAATAAAAACTAATGCTAAAAATGCTGCCGCCAAAATACGAATTCCCCTCACTCTTACCTCCATTTCTTTGCATACTTTGTTGAAAACCACAAAACTCCATACCGTAAAATATTCCTAACCCACACACCTCCTTTTGTTATGAATTAAAAGAACAAAAAAAGCCTTCGTGGCTTCACATAAGTATATTACCCCCCCCAAAAAAAGTCAAGAGGGTTGTCAAGCGGGAGTATTACTTAGTAAAAATGAATTCGACCTCCTCAAATCCTCCCACCCAGAAACACCAAATACGGCTGCAAAAATTAGGGCTTAGGTTGGCCAATGAAGAAATTATAATATTTAGAAAACGTAATATGCTCATAGTCAGTTTTCCATAACCCATTCCTTCGAGCGCCTTAAAAAACTTCATCCAATGCAGTTCCAGTTTAACCAGTTTATAATTAACACCAAAATATCCGGAAAACCCAGACTCCGCGGTTTTTTTCTCAAAATACAACGGGAAAGTAACATCAAAACCGTGTTTATGTTCAGCGTGGGTCATGCCACGGCTGAAATGTGGCACGCGGACAATCAGCCGACCGCCCGGCTTCAAAAGACGGTGTAGTTCTTTCATAATCACGAACGGATTATCTAGGTGCTCAAGGATATGGTTGGCCTCGATCATATCGAAATAGCCGTCAGTAAAAGGATAAGGCGGTTCACTCAGGTCATGTTTAATGTCCGGTTTTGTTAATTCATTCCAGTCCATATTTACATATCCTTCTTTTTTATCCTCTCCGGAACCAAGGTTTAATTTTTTCAAATCATTATACATATTTTTGTAGCTAACCAAGGCTCTAATTATTTTTTGCTATTTTTTAAGCCTTTAATAAAAATAAGCTTAATGGCAGCATTGATCTTATTTAATAAATCACGGAAAGACTCTATTTTAAACAAACTCTTTAAAATATACTTGGGCCGCAGATAAAAATCTTTATAAGCGAAAGAAATCCAATAATTCAATTCTTCTTTGGTAAAATATTCCTCCCATAACCGTGGCATAAAATTGTTAGTCGGATTCTTAGCGTATTCCAGCCAAAAATCACCGAATAAACCCTCTTTGATGCCCCGCCGATAAAGCGCGGTGTTTGGGTACGGGGTAAAGACCGAATATTGAACATAATCCGGGTCAATTTCTTTGGCGAATGCAAAAGTCTGCATCAGTTCTTCCCGCCCCTCTCCAGGATTACCGATCATAAAATCAGCGTAAGTGACGAACCGGTATTTTTTAGCCATAGCGAAAGCCTGAGACACCTGTTCAAGCGTAATATTTTTCTTTAGCTCCCGTAAAACCTTCTGGCATCCGGATTCAACTCCAAATTGAATCCGCCGGCATCCGGCAGCTTTCAACGCCATTAACAACTCTTCATTTATATTATTTACTCTTGCCCGCACATCAAATTCTATTTTTAATTTCCGGTTTATGATTTCCTGACATACGTCAACCGCGTGTTTCGGGTAAGCGTTAAAGGTATCATCAAAGAAGAAAAAAACATTAATACCCAAAGATTGGCATTCTTCGATCTCGTCCGCTATACTTTTCGCGTTACGCCACCGGAATCTGGTTCCGACCTCGGAACAAAACGCACATTGATTGGGGCAACCACGACTTGAGATAAGCGTGGTAATGATTTTTCCAGCATCCATTATGCCTTGGTACTTTTTAAAGGGGACTAAATCGCGGGCTGGAAAATTCAAATCATCAATATTATCGATATGGATCCCCGGACCATTATTTATAATCTTTCCGTTATTCCTGGCTATCACGCCCGGAATCCCCTCAAGACTCTTATCGGCTGCAAGCGCCTGGCAAAGTTTAAGAAATTTAATTTCCCCCTCCCCAATCACTGCCGAATCAACATTTGGCAATTGTATAGTTTCTAAGGGGTATATTTCCACATGGTTACCGCCCAGACATACATGGCATTTTGAATCTATCCTTTTTGTAACCTCGGCGGTTTTTAAGGCGTCCACGAGAGTGTGCGTCATTGTCTGGATTCCGACAACATCAGGACGTTCTTTCGCTAAAATCTCCGCAATACCGTCATAATCCAACCGTTCGACTTGGGCATCCAATACTTTTACCCCGAAATCGCTATGAGCCCGGACATAACCGGCAACACAAAGCAAGCCCAAGGGAGGATAAAAACCGACAACACTGTTTACAGCTTCCGGAACGGGAGTCTGTATTTTATTGATCGAGGGAGGATAAATTAAAAGTATTTTCATAAAAAATTATTTAACAGCGGCACAAACCGCAATCACAGCCATTTTTCATACCAAAGCTGGAATACCATCAAATTCCAAATCTTCAATCGATTATCGCACTTTCGTGAAAAATGATTGTTTAATATTTTATTGACGTATTTATAGTTGAATAGCCCCTGATTCTTGATCTTCTCTTCGCTAAACAGATTGAGAACCAATGATTTAAGCGGGCCGGATATCCAGGCGGCGACCGGTAGGCCGAAGCCCTTCTTTTTACGGTAAACAATCGCGCGCGGCAATTTGTCTTCCATTAGTTTTTTTAGTATATACTTGGTTTTAAAGCCGCGCAGCTTTAAATTAAGCGGCAAAGAATTGACGTAATCGACCAACTGGTAATCCAAAAACGGCGCGCGCACCTCCAGACCGTTGTACATGCTGGCCCGGTCCACCTTAACTAACACCTGGTCCATCATGTACATCCGGAGATAAAGCTTGATCAAGCTGTTATAATAATCATCCTCTTTACCGACAAGATAATGATCAATATCAGCAAACTCGTTAACCGTTTCCAGACCGGCCAAAATATCCGGATTTAGTAAAAGGGAGCGCTCGGCGCGATTGAAAGCGCCCATCCAGCGCGCGTCGCGATATTTAGCTTCGCCGTAAAAACCTTTAATAAAACTCTTAGCCTTGAAATCCAGACTGAGATTGGAAAATGAGGTCGGCAGGCTTTTGACTAACGGCTCGATTAGCGCTTTTCTAAATACTAGCGGTATCCGGCTGTAAATTTCTGCGAACCGGTGCGCGACGAACGTATCATAGCCGCAGAAAAGTTCGTCCCCGCCGTCGCCGCCCAAAGCCACTGTTACGCGTTCGCGCGTGAATTCCGATAACAAAAAAGTCGGAATGATCGAAGGATCGGCCATAGGCTCGTCCAAAAGTCCGGCAATCCGCAAAATCAGACCAAGACAATCATCGGCCCCGAGGATCTTTTCGTAATGATCCGTACCTAAATGCTCCGCGGCCCGCCGGGCATACTGCGATTCATCAAAGCTGGCTTCCTTGAATCCGATAGAAAAAGTTTTAATCTTTTGATCAGAATTTTTTTGGGCGTAGTAGGCTATCGTACTCGAATCGATCCCACCGCTTAAGAATATCCCCAGGGGAACATCGCTCATGAGCCTATCCCTTACTGCGCTGTCTAGCCTATTATCCAGTTCAGCTATTACATCCTGTTCGTCGTGTTTCACGCGCTCCGTGCCCTCCGCCCCGAAGCTGATTTCCCAAAAAATATTTTTCTCGACGTTTTTGCCGCTATAAACCAGGTAACTGGCCGGTTCCAGTTTGCGGATATTCTTATAAATCGAATACGGAGTAGGGATATAACCGAACTGCAGATATTTATTCAAAGATTCCAGGTCCAATTCTTTTTTGCAGGCCGAATGCCCCAGCAAAGCCTTAGGTTCCGAACCGAAAATCAGAGTGTTGTCGAATATGCCCCAGTAAAGCGGTTTCTTGCCCAATCGGTCGCGGGCCAAGATTACTCTGCTTTCCCGGCTGTCATAAATGGCAAGCGCGAACATCCCGTTCAATTTTTCAAAAACTTTCAAACCGACCTCCTCGTAAAGATGGAGAATTATCTCCGTATCGGAATTTCCCCTGAACCGATGACTGTCAGAAAGACTTTTTTTCAATTCCAGATAATTATAGATCTCACCGTTCAGAATAATCCAAAGCGACTCATCCTCGTTAGCCAAAGGTTGATGCCCGCCCGGACTAAGATCAATAATCGATAACCGTCTTTGCCCTAAACCGACATTGTCGCCCATAAAAAAACCTTCATCATTCGGGCCACGGTAATTCATAGTCCGAGTCATTCTTTCGAGATCGTTTTTATCTCCCTGGCCGAAAAAGCCGGCGATTCCGCACATAATTTATATTACTAATTAATAACCTCATACACCTCAACCGTGGGCCCGCATTTATCTAAATAAATTAAAGGTAAAAGATTTATAGGATTATTCAGATAATCATCAACACCGCTTTGAATCAAGGACTTATTATCGGTAGGATAAAACGTTTTAGCCAACCTTAATTCATGATGCTTTTCCACTTCGCCGATTACTTTATTAATACCTTCTTTTGTCGGAATATCGTATCTTTTCTCTCTCTCCCCGGATTCCCAATATGCAAAAACCAAATACTTTGTGTTCTCTCCAGCTAACTCTTCAAGCCTTTTAAATCCCATATCGTACATTAAATTAACTCCTTTTTCCCGGTACTCTTCTTTGTGCGCAAGGATATAGTTTACTTTTTTTGAATCTGTCAGACCGTTTTTCTCTATCTGCCATTTAGCCGCTTCATATGAAAAAGGCGCATCAATATAAAGATCGAAAGAATAGACGTTTTCATCCGATTTTAGATTCTCCTTAAGCCACTCGACCGTCTCATTTCTGGTATACGCGTCGAGCATTCTATTCCATTTATAAGAAAAATAAATATCGGGTAAAAGCATTATGAAAAAAATAAACAGTATAATTTTTTTGTTTATACTAAGACGATAAATAAATGAGGCGAAATAGCCTGCGGATAAAATTATTACCAAAGTAAGAAAAGTCAACATCATTCGAATAACAGAGGGGGCGGCAAAAACAGTAGACATCAAAAAATAATTGAACGCCAAACCGATCAAGATATAACGCGTAAGCATATTTTTCCAAAGCATTCGGCCTTGAAATAGCATAATTACAATAAATAAAATAACAAAAATAGATTCTACGGAAAAGGAATCGTGCCATATATAAGTAAAGCGTTCAAAACCATGAGTTGGGTACATCCCCAAAAAACCATTATCAGCAATCCTGCCAGTGTCTCGAACAAACATATTCTCTAATCCTTTTATGTTGGGCAAATAAAAAAACAATATGGCAAACAGTGCTATCATAAACGACTTGCCTATGATTTTAATATTCAATTTTCGCCAATTAAACGCTAACGCGGCAAGAGGAAATATGATCGATGTAACCCCAAGTTGGTGCACGCCGATTGATAAGGCCGATGCCAAAACGGATAAATAAAAAAATTTTATTTTTTTATTCTCTTCGTATATTAAGGCGAAGTACTGGGAAAGTAAGATAAAAAAAACCATGGCCGTATGCACCTTTCCCCAATGCGCCATCGCCACTAAAGCCGGGCTGACAGCATAAGCGGCAGCGGCTAAGTAGCCGCTGACTCGATTTTTAAAAATAAATTTGGCCGTCTTATAAACCAGCAGGATAGTTACCGCTCCAAAAAAAATCGCAAACCACCGACCGACTATGTATACGTGTCCCATTCCGTTTACGATCAAAAAATCATATAAATCTTTAACTGAATTCAAATCATTAATTAACATTAAATAAAGAAGTCTAAGTGCCAACACGGGCGCGTAAATAATCGGCAGGAAAATAGGGTATGAGCCTTTAGCTAAAAAAATATTTTTATAATGAAACAAATCGATCAAGTAGGCCATACCGTATGTTTCATCCCAAATCGCGTTTATTCCGGCCGGAAAATCAAAATATATTCCATACGATCTGTATGTGATCCCCATTACTACAATAAAAATAAGCAATGCGTTTCTTTTTAAAAATTGCCCGATTTTTGTTAGCATAGCTTTACTTAAAAGATGACCTCAATTTCCATTTAAACAGATTTATTAATATAATAAAACCATCAAAAACACTTATCCCCTTACGGCTGTCTTTATATATTGTTTGGATTCCAATTCGGCCGTATTTTAATTTGCATTTCCCGGTATTTATTATCATTTCCGTCTCAACGGAATAATTTTTTTCTTTCCAAATAATTTTTTTATAGGCATCGACAGTCATGGTCCTGAGTCCACACTGGGTATCACTCAAATTAACGTCGGTAAATAACCTAATCAAGCGGGTCAATAAAAGATTTCCAAGCTTCCTGATTAAAGGCATGTGGCTATTGAACTTTCGCTCTCCGAACACGATATCTAATTTTTCGTCCATTAGCTTATCAGCCAATTTAACCATATCTTCGGCTGAATGCTGGCCGTCGGCATCTATAAAGATCAATGCTTTCGCGCCCCTCTTTATCGCTTCCTCGCCGCCGGTTTTCATGGCTGCACCCTTACCCAAATTTATTTTATGGCCTAATATGATAATTTCAGGATTGATATTCCTTACTATTTCAGATGTATTGTCGGTAGAGCCGTCATTCACAACAATAATATTATTCGCGTAAACAGACACCTGCTGTAAGGCTTCACTAATACGCCTTTCTTCGTTATGAGCGGGCATTATGACGAAAAAATCATTTGAAATCATAAAACATAGTTTTATTTGATAACGATTTAATCTTAAGATAAATTTATTCTCCCTTTAATACTATATGCCGGCTTATTCTGTGATTCATAATAAGTGCGCATTAAGATTTCCGAAACTACTCCAAGCGCGATTAACTGAATCCCAACGATCAAAAGCAGGGCAGAAAAAACCGGCAAAGGAGTGGCCACGAAAGACCGTAGACCGGTTACCTTCAAGATGACGGCCGCGGCCGCACTCAGTAGACCCAGAAAAAAAGAAACGAATCCGAGTCCGCCAAAAAAATGAATCGGCCGAGTCATATATTTTTCCAGGAATTTTATCAGTAGAAGATCAAGGATTACCGAGAAAGTGCGGAATAACCCGTACTTGCTCCGTCCGTACTCGCGTGCGCGATAATTAACTGCGATTTCTCCAACTTTGCCGCCGTTCCAGGAAATGAAAATCGGGATAAAACGGTGCATCTCCCCATAAAATCTGATATTCTTTACAAGCGAAGCCCGGTAAGCTTTAAGGGTACAGCCGTAATCGTGCAATTTCACTCCGGAAAGCGACGAAATTATCTGGTTGGCGGTAACCGAAGGCAATTTCCGGGTAAAAAGATTGCCCCGCCAGCGACCTTTCCGCCAACCCGAAACCACGTCATAGCCTTCTTCTATCATCCGTATCAAAACTGGCATATCGTTCGGGTCGTTTTCAAGGTCGCTGTCAATGAGGACCAGTATATCCCCTTCCGCCAGATCAATACCAGCCGAGATTGCAGCGGTTTGACCGAAATTTTTCGTGAAATCTACTACTTTAATATGCTGGTTTTTCCGGGCCAAATCCGCCAGAACCTTGAGACTGCCGTCTTTAGA
Organism: Candidatus Falkowiibacteriota bacterium; assembly: GCA_043801965.1. Taxonomy (GTDB): domain Bacteria; phylum Patescibacteriota; class Patescibacteriia; order Patescibacteriales; family UBA12075; genus XYA2-FULL-47-19. Next base: position 40,951 of record JAZDLN010000033.1, on the reverse strand, counting down.
GCCGTCATTTACCGCTATGATTTCGTATTCGGATAAAATCTTTTCCGCTACGGCTGATAATTCTGAAAATAATTTTACCAGATTCCCCTCCTCGTTATATACAGGCAGGATTATGGATAATTTTTTCATATTGTTATGCTATGATAAAATTCAAAATTTTTTCTACGCGCCGCTCCCAGCTGTAATTTTTTACGTCTTCAAAGGCTTGTTCCGCTAATTTTTTGCCAAAATCTTTGTCTTGCAGCAATTTTTTAATTTTAGCGGCCAAGTCCTCTGCGTCGCCCGGGTGGCAAAACAGACAATTCTTGTCGTTCATAATTTCCCTGATACTTGGTAAATCCGAGGCGACAATCGGTCGCTTAGCGGCCATATATTCAAATAACTTTAACGGCGTCATAAAATAACGATAGTGAGCCTTATCCGGAAAGGGGGCTAAAAGGATATCGGCCGCTTTTTGCCATAGCGCCAGCTCCGTCTGATTCCGTCTGCCGATAAACGAACATTGTTTTTCCACCCCCAGCTTTTCAGCCATATCCCGGTAATATTTTAAATCCGGTTCGTTTCCCCCAATTGCCAAGAAAAATAAATTATTATTATCTAAGATTTTCATGGCCCGCAGGATTTCATTGATACCCTTGTCAACATTCATGGTTTTAAAACTGCCGGCATAAAGTAAAATTGTTTTGGATTTAAACAAACTATTTAATTTCGTATCTAAATTCAATTCATCTGCAGCCTCTTCTTTAAATAATTCAAAACGGAATTTTTCCAGATCTACGCCGTTAGTCGCTACTAAAATTTTTTTTCCGGCAAAACCCGCATCCGCAAATTTTTGCTTTATGAATCTGTTCGTTGTAATAATGTGATCGCAGTTCCGAAGCAAGTATAATGCCAATTTTTCGCTTCGTCCGAACCATTCATGGCATTCGTATATAACTTTGTGTTTCTTTTTTTTGTACAGCCAAGCGATCTCCGGCATCCGGGTAAAAATCACCGCGTCCGCGTCTGTTTTTAAAAAAACCAACCGCAAAAAAAAGCAAAACCAATTAACATAAAAGCCAAAACGTTCGAAATTCCTGAATATGCTAAAATAATTAAACGTTGTAAGATATTTAACTGAAAAATTTTCTTCTAAACCGTAAAACTCGAATATATTGTTCTTAACAGAATTCGCTGATCTGGGAGATATCAATTCGACGTTTATGCCCGCCTTACTCATGATTTCACACATCTTAACGTCTTCATGGCCATAAGCTTTTTCGGTCGGAATGTGAGCACTTATAATATATTTCATCTTCATAGCTCTTCACTTATTTTGTAATTTCCCAATACCCGCCCCGGACCGGTCCGACCCTTCTCAACCTACCCTTCTTTATTAATTTAGACAGATACTCTTTGACCGTATCTTCGCTCAGTTCCAGCTTATCCGCTATCTGTTTCCGGTAAACGGATTCGTCTTTAATTATAACATTAAGTATTTTATTCTCTAAAGGTGTAATCATTTTCTGGGGGGTCTTTAAAATAATCAAATTACCCTTGCCTGATTTGACTATATCAAAAGCAATATCATTTTCAATAAGTTTTTTATTTTCCCGATTAAACTTTCCAGTCCGTAGTTCTCTTTTACTACCCCCCTCAAATCCTTGCCTGCGCTTTCTCTCTTCTCCACTCCCCACCCCATAATATTTTTAATCTTCCCGGCCAGCTCTTCCGCGTTCTCTGCGCGCAAAATCATCTCCTCTTTATAGTCCCCCAAAACATCCGCGAAAGTCTTATTGAAAACTATTACCGGCACGCCCGCGGCCATCGCCTCTAAAACCGCCTTATCGACTCCGCCGGTCGGGCATAAATTAAGCGCCAGATCCGCTTCGCCGTAATATCCGCCGATATCCTTATTCGGCACCGCCCCGACAAATTCAATCACATCGTCTAATTTTTTCTCTTTTACTAATTTTTTCAGCTTATCCAGATAATCTTTATCTTGGTCGTAAACCGTCCCACCAATAAGTTTCACTGACAAATCGTCATTGCGAAGAATATCTATAGCTCGAATCAATAATTCCTGGTTCTTAATTCTTGAAATGCGGCCGACATAGACAATAACAAATTTCGAATTTACCTGCCTGCCAGTAGGCAAGGTTTGGAATTTGGGGTTTGTTATTTGGAATTTCTCCAAATCTATACCATGTCCTATCACCCTGATTTTATTAGATTTTAAATTACAACTCTCTTTCGACGCCGTAAAGATAACATCCACGAATTTTTCCGCGATTCGAAGCTGCCACGGAATCGCCTTATGTACGTACCAAAGACCGATTTTTTTATTCCACAATCTCCACAACCCTCCGCCCAAAACCGCGTATTCCGAATTCATATGCACAAAAACTTTGTCATAATTACCCTTCTCGGAAAAAATATATTTATAAAATTTTAAAATATAGGCAATTTTATTAAAAAATTGAAAATTGATTATTGATTGAAAATTGTCCGCCAAAGGCGGATCCGCCTCGGGCGGAAAAATTGAAAACCCGTAAAGTCCCGTCGGGACCACGGGTCCTATACGGGATTGAAAATTTTTCTTCCTCTCTTTCCCCAAACTCAAAACCTTAACGTTTTCCGGCAGATCATACTCGCCTTTATACAAACAAATAACCGTCACTTTTTCATAATGCTTCGCGAATTCTCTAATCCAGGAATGAAAAAACCCCAGAACGTCATCGTTTATATCTACTTTTTGCGTACAGATAAGTAGTTTCATAAAACAATATAAATCGACAATCTCCGCCTGAGGCGTATCTGCCTCTGGTGGTTTTTCCTGTCATCAGCAGTTATTCAAATTTTTCGAATAACTGAATTTTCTCTTAACCCAAAGGTTGTAAATTATCTCTGCGGCAGAAACCGTGGGGAGTTTAGGTTAATTTTAAATTTATGTTTATTATATTGCCGTCCGGATCATTTTCCAAGTAAAAATTATTTTATTGTAATTTCTTACAATAATCATTGTAAAATTATATAATAGCGGATTCTAGACTTTTATCCCCGATTTAAAAATCTCCAAAACCCCGGCAATCATCCTCTCCCGCCCGAACCTGTCCCTAATATCTTCTTTTGCCCGCAGAGACAGTTTTTGCGCGTAACTACGTTCCTCGTATAATTTTAAAATCGCTTTTTTTATCCCGGCCCGATCATTATAATCAGCCAAAACGCCAGTGTCGCCGTCTTTGATCACTTCCGGATTACCGCCGCTTCTGGTCGTAATTACGGGGAGCCCCGATTGCATCGCCTCGATCGTGATATGCGGCAGGCCTTCGTAGCCGGTGTTCAAAACAAATATATCCGCCGCCGCCATATATTCCCAAAGCGTATTTTGCGGCACCGCGCCCGTCATAATGACGCTTTTTTCTAAATCCAGCTTTTTGATTTTGGCGGCCAATTTTTCTTTATCAGGCCCTTCGCCTATGACCACTAATTTAAAATCCGTGGCTATTTTTAAAAATTCCGGCATTAGATCCATCAATAATTCAAACCCTTTCCAGGGAACGAGCCGCCCTGCTGAAAGCATGACGTAGCCGTCTAATTGAAATTTACGCCTTAATTCATCTCTGGACGCCGCCGTTTTAACTTCTTTGACCGCGTTATATATGACTTTGATTTTACTTTCATGTATCCCCCATTTTTGTACGATATTTTTCAGGTATTCGCTCGGGGTTATTATAAAAGCGGCGTTTTTCGCCACAAATCCCTCTATAAACCGCCACAGCTCCACCCTCCATCCATATTGCCGATTCTGAAACTCGTCCAGATCGTCTTTTACCCCGGCCCTCTGCCGGCCCTGCTCCCAGGCGTAATCCCCGACGATCTTTAAAATATATTTTTTTCTTTTAAAAAGACAAGCGAGAACAACCGGCAAGCCGACGCTGACCGGATCCTGCGCGTAAACCAGGTCCGTTTGGCCGAGAAGTTCAAGCATTTGCCGAAAATACGCAAAATACCTAAATATCACGTTCTGCTTCCGGCTTATCCGGTAAATCCCCTCTTTTTCATCTCCGGGCTCGGTTTCGCCGTAAGTTAAAACTTTAAACGCGATGCCGCGTTTAGGCAGTTCTTCTTTAAGGGTTTTAACGTAGGTGGCCGGACCGCCGATATCCGGCGGATAAATCCCGGTGGCGAGTAAAATTTTCATAAATTAGTAAATCCCCTCGCCTAAACACACACCCCTCCCGCCTCGCAAGCTCGGCACCCTCCCCTAATTAGGGGAGGGACGGGGAGGGGTGTTAAGGGGTAAGAGCTTTAAAATCTTAATTATTATACCACAATCAGTCGAGTTATTTCAAGAGCTTCAAAAACGCTCCGGCAGAAAATCCGGTTTCCGAAATATTAATCCATCTCACGCAAAAGCCAGTTGATACTGGCTAGATAAACCTTGATCACGTGCCGGTATAATTTATCACGCCTCCCCTCGTCCGCTTGGCTTAAAGCGTTAAAATACGCCTGCCGATTCCGGTATAAGAACAGGATCGGCGGATAACCGTATCGGAAAAGAATAAGATCGAAAAGCAGACGTCCGATCCGTCCGTTGCCGTCTTCGAAAGGATGGATATTTTCGAATCTCTGATGGAAATCGGCGGCCATCTCCAAAGGGTGCCGGCCGCTCTTTTTGCCGGTTTTCCACCAACCCAGAAGATTGCCCATCTCCGGCCTGACCCGGCCGGCCGGGACGGTCGGTTTGTTGTTGACGACAATATCGACCTTCTTATAACCGGTCTTTACGTCCGAACCTTTGACCAGCGCCTGGTGCAGATAGATTATCTGGCGCTGATTCAGCTTTATCCGCCCCTCCCTGACCGAGTTAAAAACCGCGATTGAATTCTTTACCTCCCTGATTTCCCGGCGTGCAATTGTCTTTTTGACGTATTTATTCCTTATTATCGAATCGATCTCGTCCCGGCTCAGCCTGCTTCCCTCTATGGCGTTCGATTCAAAAATGAACTGAACCGCGTACCGGGTCCATAACCGCTCCTTTTTCGCTTCAGACAAACCAAGCATTCTGTATTTCATTTCTATTCTCAGATCTTCGATCCGGGAAATATTTTCCTTGTCGAATATCTTGTCTAAAATGAACATATCGCCGATATGTTTCCGGCTTAGGCCTTTTTCCTTCCGGGCCAGCCCGGCAAAAGACGGGGCCAGGTCTTTAGGGATATTTTTACCCAAATAAACCTGAATTTTTTTATTTTTTCCATTAATCCTTACATGTTCGCTAAGATAAAAATATGGCTTATTTTGAATGAATTTTTTATATATTTTTGGCATTTTTATTAGGGATAATTTTTATATACTTAATTTTATCAGTCTTTACGAAGTTTGTCAAAATAAAGATTTTTTTCATAAAAAAAATAACCGCCTAAACGGTTATTGCCAGATTTTTTTCCAAAGATCTTTGAATACTCCGGACCAGCCGCGTTTCTTCGGCGGTCCGAAATAATATTCCCGTCCGTTCAGACGGATAGTCATCCGCTCATAATCGATGAGCTTCGATATTTCCTCCAGGCCGCGCTTCGCGAACTTCGCCTTTAAGCCGTTAACGCGGATATACAGATTATCGTTCTCCGTGAACAGGTTGGCCGGATCGAGGCTGATTTTTTCCCCGGTGTTCAGCGTTAGTATCCCGTCCGCGGCCATAAAAACGAATAGAGCCGTATCTTCGTAGGGGAAGTAAACCCTTTCCAGGATATCCCCGTTCTCCTGCTCGACGTAAAAGCCGCAGAAATCATGCCTGATGGAAGCGTGGAAATACTCGATGACCCGGAGCTTTTCGAACCGGCCGTGCTCGTTTTGCCAGTTACCGTCCCCGTCCATCCAAAAAACGGCTTCTTCCCGGGGGATTACGACTATTCTCCGCTTATTTCGGCTGATTTTATCCATTAAGCCTCCGCGGGCCCCGGCTTAAGCCGAAACCGTTTTTTTCTTTTTTCGGTCGACAATATCGCGACGGCGCCGTGCATTATGAGGCACGCGGCCGGAGTGAAAAAGCTTAGTAATTGGCCGCGCATGATGATGATAGCCACTATCGTAAAGCCATAAGCCGCGGTCCAAAGCACCCAGGTTAAAGGGGTTTCCTTGAACGGATCGCTCCACACTCCTTCCCAGGTCGGAATAAATGAAATGACGAGAGCGAGAAGAACGATCATATTCGCTCCGGAGGCGCTCCTGAATATCCACCACACCGCGACAGAAAGAAGTCCGAGCGCCAGCGCTGCCACTTCCCTGGGTTTGGGCCGGGAGAATTTTCCGATACTTAAAACATACAGGAACGTCAGCGCGCAGGCGACCGAACCGGTAAAAAACTGCAGGGCCAATACCGTCTGGCCGCTCATTTCCCGGAATGAAAACGCGTTTAATGCCGCTAAAAACACCCAGATGCCCCAGCTGGCGATATTGGGCGTGGATTTTCCCGATTTAGCCTGCAGGTTATAGAGGAAATAAGACGTACCGTGCAGGAGCGCGGCTATGACGCTGAAAATCGTCGCTAATTCCATTATTCCCTCCTGTTTTTTAAAATTTAAATATAAAGATCGATTGTTTTTATGCAAGATTATATAAAAAATAGCATACTTTTTAAAAATTGTCAATAAAAAATACCCAAAAATGGGTATTTTACGCGCGAGCGGAGAGTGAGAGCCCCGCACAATCCCTTCGAGATATGCGGGGTAAAATTCTCACCCTACTAAATTGGCGGAAGGAGAGGGATTCGAACCCTCGATACCTTGCGGTATACGCGCTTTCCAAGCGCGCGCCATCGGCCACTAGGCGACCCTTCCGTAAGTCTTTGCTTACATGTTAATTGTTTTTAAAAAATCTTTTATTTGTTGCTTCAAAAAATATCTACCTTCAGTGGTTTTTAAATATTTTTCTCTTCTTTTGGCATCACTTTTTAATTTATAACATTCGTAATGAATCAACTGAATAGGCTTTTTATTCTTTGTTGATTCCACCTTTCCTGATTCATGCTCCTTTAATCTTCTTCTAAGATTGCCCGTGCTTCCTTTATATAACAACTCGTCCCTTAAAAGTAATATATAAACATAATGCATAAGCAAACGAGTGGGATTCGCCCAGTCATCCGACTGGGCGCCGGGTCGGATGGCCCGGCGAACTCTCGTGGGCGTTAACCCGCCTGCTTTCCAAGCAGGTACCATAGGCCGCTAGGTGAACTCTCCCTTTTGTGGTATTTTAGGTAAATACCTTCCTTTCAGTCAATATCTTGTATTATACAATAACAGAGCAAAAAAGCAATGCCCTTTATACTTTACACTTGATACCTTATACTAAAGCAAATGTCTTTCGATTATCGATTTCATTCCCTTTCTTCCGACCCCGGCGCTATCCGTAAAATCTTCGAACGGCACGTCGCCAGGAACAGGTTCTCCGTTTATGAAACTATTGGGTGTGCCCGCGACTCCGGCATCCTTGCCTTCGGCGAATTGCGCCCAGATCTTATCCTTGTATTTTTCCATATCAAGGCATTGGTTGAACTTGACCCGGTCGAGCTGAATCGCGGCCGCGTCCTGTTTGAATTGATCCGGACCCATGTTGTTGTTCTTATTATCCATAAAAAGCTTGTCGTGCATTTCCCAGAACTTCCCCTGTTCGGCCGCGCACTCCGAGGCGATAGCGGCCGCTTCCGAATTAGGGTTAAGCCTTAAAGGATAATGCCGGTAAGCGACCACCAGCTTTTCGCCGTACTCTTCTTCGGCTTTCTTTAGCGTATCGCTGAAATTGGCGCAGAATTCGCATTCAAAGTCGCTGTAAACGATTATCTCCACTGGCGCGCCCTCTTCTCCCTGAATATGATCGGTCGAATCAATCGGTCTGATTTTAAAGAATTCCGCCCGCTCGGCGTCTTTAATCGCCTGCCGGTTAGCCTCGGTTATAATAGCGGCATCATCCGGAATCGCCGGAACATCGGGCAACTGACTACTTGGCGCCGCTTGCCGGCCGTTTAAAACCAGCGCGGCGTATAAGACCGCCATCAGCAGGATTAAAATAACCACGGCCGCGATAAATTTGCGGTTTTCTTTTTTTTGATCCTTCTTTTTATGGAACCACATAGTTTTTACGTGAAAATTATTAATTAATCATTTATTATATAATTTTTTGAAAAATCTATATTTAACTCCCTGCGCTTTGTTTTGCATTTTGATTTTTAACTTTTTATTAAGCCTTGCTATAGATCCAATTCTTTCTCTATCGTCCGTCCCGCCGCTTCTTCATAAATCCGTCCGATATCAAGAATGGATTCCTCGTCGAACCGCCGGCCGATCAACTGCAGACCTACCGGCAATCCCCGCGCTTGCCCGGCCGGCAGCGCTAAAGCCGGTAATCCGGCGAGCGAAGGTCCGGCCATAAAAATATCTTCCAGGTACATCTTCAAAGGATCATCCGATTGCGCGCCGATCTTAAAGGCGACGTGGGGCGTGGCCGGAGTTAAAAGGCAATCGACGGTATCAAGGGCCAGGTCAAGCTCCTCCCTGATCTTGGTCCGCACCTTTTGCGCCTTAAGGTAGTAAGCGTCGAAATAACCGGCCGACAAGGCGTAAGTGCCGAGCATAACCCGCCTTTTCGCTTCCGGTCCGAACCCCCTGCCCCGGCTTTGCGCGTATATCCCCCGCAGGTCCGTAGCTTCGGAAACGGAAAATCCATACCGGATGCCGTCGAATCTGGCCAAATTAGAGCTTACTTCCGAGGGCGTGATTATATAATAAACGGGCACGGCGTATTTTGTGTGCGGCAATCCGACCTCGACCAATTCCGCTCCCAATTCGGCGAATCTCTTTTTAGCTCCCTCGATAACGTCTTTTACGTCTTTCTCAAGACCCTCGATAAAATATTCCTTAGGCAATCCGATCTTTAAGCCCGAAAGCGATGATATTGATTTTGCCCGCGCTTTCCCCGGATCAACCGTGGTGGGATCTTTTTTATCCCGGCCGGCGATCACCTTGAAAACCAATTCCGCGTCTTCCGCGGTTTTAGCGAGAGGTCCCGGTACGTCGGTCGATGAGGTCATGGCGATCAGACCGAACCGGGAGACGCGTCCGTAAGAAGGCTTTAAACCGGCCACGCCGCAAAAAGCGGCCGGATGGCGAATTGACCCGCCCGTATCGGTGCCTAAAGCGAAAAGGCACATGTCCGCCGCTACCGCCGCCGCCGAACCGCCGGAAGAACCCCCCGGCACACGGTCAAGGTCCCAGGGGTTATGAGTCGGACCGAAGGCGCTATTCTCCGTCGACGCGCCATGGGCGAATTCGTCAAGATTGGTCTTTCCCAGGAGAACGGCCCCGGCTTTTTTAAGTTTTTCTATTACAGTAGCGTCAAAAGGCGCCGTATAATCGGCCAGAATTTTCGAAGCGGCCGTGGTTTTAACGCCCCGGGTCATAATATTGTCTTTGGCCAGATACGGAATCCCTAAAAGAGCGCCTGATTCCCCCCGCGCGATCCGCCGATCGGCTTCTTCGGCCGATATGATCGCCTCTTCTTCACAGACCGCCAGGCAGGCTTTCACTTTATCGTCAACCGCTTTTATCCGCGCCAAACAGGCCCGCGTCAATTCGACCGAAGTGATCTCTTTGCTTTGCAGTTTTTCGCCGGCTTCTTTGATTGTTAGTTCATTTAACTTCATTGATTTCATTACAAATACACAAATCTTATCACGAATTCACAAATACCCGATCAACATGTTTTATAAATATTCGTGCATTTGTGATTTAATTTGTGAATTTGTAATCACAAAACTCTTTTTACCTTAACCTGCCCTGCTTCCAGCTCCGGCGCCTCTCCTAAAGCTTCTTTTACTTCTCTCTCGTCCCATTCCGTGACTTCGTCTTCCCGCCAGACGTTTTCGCCCGTCGCGGCCGCGGCCGGCTCAACCCCGTCGGTATTTACTTCTTGCAATTGATCGATATATCCCAAGATCCGGGTAAGCTGTCCCCCGTATTTTTCTAATTCTTCTTCAGTTAAATCCAAGCGAGCCAGATCGGCTATATGTTGTATGTCTTTTTTATTAAGCATATCATTACAAATTCACAAATAAAAACACAAATTCACAAATACTATTTTAAATTTTTATTTTTTGGATTAAAGGCTCTAAATATTTTAACGCCGCTTGCGGTAAATTGAGCCAGCATGGCTAATTGCAGATTGGTTGCCGCTAAATATCCTTTTATTTGTTCTATGTTCTTCTTAGAAAAATAATTTCCACGTTTTAATTCAAGAACTATTTTGTTGTCAATCACAAAATCAAGTTAATATTTGCCCACACATTCCCCTTTATACGCAATAATAAATGGCGCTTGTCTTTGAAAATTTCTTTCTTTAGCCACTAATTCTTTAGCTATAGCTTTCTCGTATATTTTTTCTGAATATCCGAATCCTAATTCATTATACACATCATATAAAATTCCGACGATCTCATAACTTAATTCCTTATATATAACCTTATTATAAACACCGGTCATAATTTGTGTTATTTGTGATTAAATTTGTGAATTTGTAATCTTAATAAATTCACTCTCGTCCAATATCCTAACCCCGAGCTTCTTCGCCTTATCGTACTTCGATCCCGGGTTCTCTCCGGCCACCAAGAAATCCGTGTTTTTGCTGACCGAAGATGAAACCGAACCCCCTATTTCTCTTATTTTAGCCTTTGCTTCGTCCCTTGTCAAACCCGCCAGGGTACCGGTTAAAACAAACGTCTTGCCTTCAAATTTCGCCTGTTTTCTGTTTTCTGTTTTCTGTTTTTTGATCACGACCCCCCTCTTGTCCAATTTTTCCAGTACTTTAACATTCTTCTGGTCATGGAACCAGTCGTATATGCTCCTGGCCACGATCGGCCCCACATCTTCAATATTTTCCAGTTCATCGGACGTCATCTTCCGCAAAACATTAACGACCGAACCAATATCTTTAATATCCGATATCCGATATCCGATTTCCCGCGCCAGCGCGATCGCCATCTCCTCCCCCACGTGCCTGATGCCCAAACCGTAAATGAACCGCGCCAGATCTATCTCTTTTTTCGCGCCAATCGCCTTGATCAGGTTTTCCGCCGATTTATCGGCGAATCTTTCCAGGGGCTTTAGATCGCCTTCCTTCAGGTCGTAAAAATCGGCGATATCGGATATTAATCCCGCTTTGACCAATTGCTCGATTATTTTAGGGCCCAGTCCGTCGATATCAACGGCTCCCTTCGAGGTCCAATGCGCGAGACGGCGTAAATTCACGGTATAGCACTCCGGGTTAACGCAACGATAGGCCACTTCTCCGGGAACACGCGCTACCTCTGACCGGCAAATCGGGCAGGTTTCAGGCGCGACGATCTCTTTCTCTTTACCCGTACGCAATTCAGGCAGCGCCTGAATCACTTTCGGAATAACGTCTCCGGCCCGCTCGATAATGACCGTATCCCCGATTTTAAGGTCCAGCCGCCTGATCTCGTCCAGGTTGTGGAGCGTGGCATGGCTTACCGTCACTCCGCCGACGCGTACGGGTTCGAGAACCCCCACCGGCGTCATGGCGCCGGTGCGTCCCACCTGCCAGACGACGTCTTTAACATTGGTCGTTACCTGCTCGGCCGCGAATTTATAGGCCATCATAAAGCGCGGGCCCTTGCCGACCGTGCCTAAAACCGGCCACAAGGACAGGTCGTTAACCTTGACCACGATCCCGTCGACCTCGAAGGGCAGGCTTTCCCGGTGTTTTTCCCAGTGATCGTGGAATGCTTCCACCGCGGAAAGGTCGGGGCAATATTTATTCTCATTTAATATCCTTAAGCCGAATAATCCGGCGATCTTTCCTTTTTGCTCGTGCCTGTCCAGGCCGAGTTCGGTTGATAATTCATAAGCGTAAAAAGACAATTTCCTTTCCGCCGAGAGCGCGGGATCTAATTGCCGGATCGAACCGGCCGCCCCGTTCCGGGGATTGGCCAATACCGGCTTGCCCTCTTTCTCGTATTTCCGGTTAAGCTCCCTGAATACTTTTTTGGTCATGATAACCTCGCCCCGGATCTCTAATATTCCGTTCTGGATGCCGCGCAATACCGCTTTTGCCTGTCCGGCCTTAAGGCCGATCCCTTTAAGCTCGTTTTCGTCCGGAAGGCGCAGCTTTAACGGTATGCTTTCGATCGTTTTAAGGTTCCCGGTCACGTCCTCTCCGGTCCGGCCGTCTCCCCTGGTAGCGCCCCGGACGAATAGGCCGTTCTCGTATCTTAAAGACACGGCCAATCCGTCCAGTTTAAGTTCGGCGTAATAATCGAGTTTCCGGGCGGTAAGTTTCCGCAGCCGTTTTTCCCAATCGACCATGTCCTCAGGGGAAAAAGCGTCAAAAAGCGATATCATCGGCGTCTCGTGCGTAATTTTTCCGAATTTATCCAGGGCTCTCCCTCCCACCCGCTGGGTCGGCGAATCGGGGGTAATCAGGTCCGGATGCTCCATTTCCAGATTAAAAAGCTCGTTCTTAAGGCTGTCTAAGGCAGCTTCGCTCATCTCCGGTTTATCCAGGACATGATAAAGATACCGCTGGCGGTCGATCTCGCGCCTTAACTTTTCTATTCTTTTCTTTGCCTCTTGTTTATCCATATATAATGCAAATCTACGAATTATGCGAATTCTACGAACATGCGAACGACCTCACTCTTTACCGGCAGAATTCAGAACTCTTTTCGGTCTAATAGAAACATCATGAAAATTCACTATAATTCCCAACTTTAAATTTGTTGCTTGTAAATATCTTTTCATTTGGCGATAATCATCTTTGGTTATAAAATTTTTCGCTTTGGCGTCAAATAAAATAGTTCTGGCGATAAAAAAATCAACCCTATTGCCCCTGATTTTTTGTTCTTCTAAAATGATGTCTAAATTCTTTTCCCTTTCATATTCTATTTTTTCCTTCTGTAATAATATTTCAAACAGATCACAATATTGTTTTTCTTTGCAATTTCTTCCCAAAACATCATGAATCTTAAAACATAATCCATTTATTCTATAAGATAATTCTTTATATACTATTTTTTCCATCTTCCTGGGTATATTATTAATAAAACTTAATTCGTATGTTTGTAGATTCGCATATAATTCGTAGATTCGCATCATATTACCTCACTCTCAGATCCGGCCGGCTGAATCCCATAAAAACCCCTCCCCCGGGGTCGTTGTTGCCGCCTCCGCCTTCGTTTATTGAACAGCAGACGTCGATCGGCAAGGGCCAGGTATCGAAGATATTTCCGACAATGCTGTCGCAATAAGCCATGTTTCCGCTCGAGCAATCGCTATAATAAGGGCCAGCGCCGCCGCGATCAAAGAAGCCGTTCCAATGCCCTTGGTCAGCCGCCCGATTATCGTCGTCGCAGGAAACGGAATGAATATCGAAATTTTTTTCGGTTATAATCTGCGATATCTGGTACACGGCTTCATCCGTAAGGATATTTCCCGGTCCGGATTCGTATTGCCAGGTAAAATTATTCTGGCAGTCGTTGGTATCGTGTCCCGGCGCGATCGTCTGGCCGATGGTAGTATTGGAATTATACACCCAGGTGGTTTCCGGGTGCGGCGAAGCGGGGCCGAGGGGCAGTCCGCATTCCGTGGCGCTTTGCGCGGCGTCATAACTGCACATATAAAGGCCGTGGCCGTGGACGCCGTTATAAGGGGCCAATTCTATCCAACCGCCGCCGGACATATCGCAATAAACTTCGAATTCCAAAGTACCCAAAGGATTTATCCAGTAATATCCATCATCAGGCACCGGTTGCCCTTCAGCCAAGGCCTTGGTGCGGATATCAAGGCAGGACCGGTCGGCGGTGGCGGCGCATTCCGGACCGACGCAGAAATGCTTTAAATAGACTATCTGCACCGCTCGATTTATGTCGTTGGAGCTGTCAAAGCTTCCGAAAGAGACGACGGTGTTCGTGGCTATATATGCCGAGGTGGAGCTCGCGTAAGCCAGGTAAAAAGAAGCGCCGTTGGACAGGGTTTTAACGGCACCGGCGTTCGGGCAGGTATTGTCGCAATCGATATTGTCGGTCGATGGGATAGTGGCGATGTCAGCGCCGGAAAACTGCACGCAGTCGCCGGTGCCGGCGCATTGGTCGAATCTTAAGTATTCCTTGCGGATGCCGAAAAGGATCTGCTCGATCCCGGCTTCGGAGGCGTAATAAGCCTTGGTGGAATGCAGCTGGTGCCAGGAAAACGATACGCCGTGCCTGACGATCTCGTTGGCCGCCAGAGTGATCGACAAAATCGCCGTCAATATCACAAGCGCCAGCATCAGGCCGGTCGCCCCCCGTTTATCCGCGCGAATTTTATTTATTATGGATTTATTCATAGCCTAAATTCCCCGCAATAATGCGCAATACTATAGTATATAGTATTAAGTATCAAGCGGCCGCAGGCATGATAATCGTAGGCTTAATACTTAATACTAGATACTAAATACTGAAACTACTGGTAGCTTCTGGCCGAAATAGTGGTCTCCAGCCGGACATTCTCCGCGGGCACGCCGGCGCCGCCGGCCATGGACGCTTCCAGGGTAATGGTCACGCGGGGATGGACCGATGGCGGCACTGTGTTCGCTCCCTCGTCCACCACCCGGAAAGACAGATCGTTTATCACGATGTCATCCGGAGTTATATAATACGAAGACGGTTCGCCGAAACGATTTATCCTTAATCGTCCTCCGACCAGGGAATAGGTGACGCAGGCCTTCCGGCTGTTGATGAAGCTCAAAGAATCGCCGACGCCGGAAACGTCATTCGTGTCATAAATGCGGTTATTGTTGGACAGTATACAATCGCCCGATATTCTTTTTTGCGCCATCCGCATCTCCTTGCCCATGATCTCCAGGGCGTACCGCATGGATTCCTGCACGTTCTGGGAGATTACCGTGGAACGCTGGCTTTTCATGACGCCCTGAAAAGTGGCCACGGCGGCGTAAGACACCATGGAAAACAAAGCGGTCGCCACGACGATCTCGATAAGGGTCAAACCTCCTTGATTTTTAAGATTTATGATTTTAAGCATAATATCAGTCAAGCTATGATCTTAAATTTATCTCCAATTATAGAGGTACGTTTCCACCACGTAGTCCCCCTTGGGCCACGCCACATTGACGGTTACGATCAAATAGTCGCCATAATCAAGGACCGAGACCAGACGGCGAAAAATGCTCGCGGTCGCTCCGGCCGGATTATAGGTATAAAAATGGTTGGTATCATTAACGTAAAGCAAGGCGCCGGCGTCGGCGATACTATTGACGGTCTGATCCGGCGGGTTGGCGGAAGTGTTGGTATGGTCGATCGCGAAGGTCGTCATATTGGGCGGGACCGAACCGTCCGTTATCCAGTCGTCCCAGGCCAAAGAAGGGTCAGTGGGGTCGTTTTGGATATTAAGCCAGTTCTGATCGCGGATGTTGCGGGTCAATTCTATCCCTTCCTGGGCCAGCATCGAAGCGATCAGATAATTGCGGTTTACGCCCTTGATCTGGATATTCTGGATCGCCAGGGAAGACACGCCCAAAAGGCCGATCGTTATGACAAAGATCGCCATGACCGCTTCGGCGATGCTCATGCCGCTTTTGTTTTTAATCAAATCATTCGCTAGCATATTTATATTTTTGACACAGGGCCGTCTTCCGCCTCCGCCCTAATTTATATCAACCATGCCCGAGGCGTTAACTTTTACGGTTCTGGTGTCGGAACCCAAGGATAAAACGATTTCGAGTTCGCTGCCGCGATTAGCGGCGTTGCACGCTCCGGACTGATCGCAGATCCAGACGACCGGATGGGGCGGTTCGAACGTTATCGTGGCGGAATTCACGTTTGAGCCCGCTCCCAGGCCATTGTAAAATATTATATTGTCTATCAATACTCCGTCCCCAAGGTCAATTTGGCGGAAAAATTCAGCGCCGTCGTAACGGTGATCCGCGGGGACGACCGAATCCGCGAACAGAATATAGAAAATATTATTCGGATTTTGCCGGCGGGCATATATCCCCCATCCTCCCCGCGGCGGAAGGGTGGTGAATTTTTTTTGGGACAAGGAATAGCTTGCCGCCATCCGGATATCGCTCGCCAGAACCTGCGCGGCCATCTGCAATTTCCGGGAATGGCCGTAATCTTTATAATTCGCCACCGCCATGGCGGACATCAAAGCCATGATCGAAGCTGTAACCAGAAGTTCGACCAGGGTGTAACCGCCGCAATTGAAAAATTTAGAATTTTTATGGATTTTCATCAAGTAGTATCAAGTATTTAGTATTAAGTATTTAGCAAAACAGCAGTGACCGGCCGCTAAATACCATATACTTTTAAAATAAAAACGTTTCCAGATACCATTCCACTATTCCCTCTCCCCAAAACAGAGTGATTATGGCCGCGACGGACAAAAACACGCCCATCGGCACCTTTGAACCGAGTTTCTTCTTTCCAGCCGCGATAAGTCCCAGACCGATAAAAGCGCCGATAAAGTAGGCTAGGGTCAGGGAGGTTATGATTCCCGGCCAGCCGAGCGAAAGCCCCATCAAAAGACCCAAACGGATATCTCCGCCGCCGATCCAGCGCCCCCTGGAAACCGCAAATTGGAGAAGGAAGAAGCCACCTCCTATTATACCAGAAATAAGCAAATTCTGCCAGTTCATTCCCAGCGCTAAATTGATCAAAAAAACAAAAGCGCAAGCCGGTAAAGTTACGATGTCCAGGATCAAATACCATCTTAAATCATAAATGAACACTATGATCATGACGCTCAATATAAACCAAAATTTTATCAAAGACAAAACGTCCGATATTGAATATTGACTGTAAGCTGAAAATTGAAAATTTACATTAAAAGACATGACGAACAAAATGCCGGTTATCAATTCAACGACTGGGTATTGCCAGGAAATAGATTGGCGGCAATGACGACAGCGGCCGCGCAATACCATAAAACTTAAAATCGGGATATTGTCGTACCAGGCGATCTTTTGCCGGCAATGAGGACAATAAGACCGGCCTAAAATCGTTTCTTTCTTATGGAGGCGCCAAATCAGGCAATTTAAAAAAGAACCGATCATGGTACCGAAAATAAAAATCAAAATTAAAATAATATATGACATATTTTTTTCTCAGTATTTAGTATCTTGTATTTAGTATTTTGCCGACCTGCTAAATACTAAATACTAAATACAAGATACTAAAACTTTCTTGCCGCCACGAACAAATTATCCATATTAACCCTATTTCCCGTAAAAAACCCGATCAGCTTCGCCGCGTAAAACCAACCGTTCTTTATGACCCTTAAAAAACCGCTCCGGCTTCCGGAGATACTCTGGATCGGATGAAGATGGATGAATTTTATATCCTTATAGCCGTTCGCGGTCAAAATCGCGCTTAGTGTCCCGGCGGAATAAATATTGACATGATCTTTGGCTTCAAGATAATGCGCTCCCGGCGTCTCGCCTCTAAGCCATTTTTTTATCCGGGCTTTCGGCAATTGGATTTTTATGTTCGGCGTATGCATGAATAAAACGCCGTCGTCTTTCAGGATCGAATTAAGAAATTTAAGAAGAGGATGGGGATCGGGAACGTGCTCGATCACGTCCCAAAGCGTGATTATGTCGAATGATTTTTTTTCAAACCCGGCGCTTTGGACTTCTCCGGCGATTATATTGGCCAGTCCCAATTCTTTTCGCGCGAAATCCGCCGCTGGAACGGATATTTCGGAACCATACGCTTTCCATCCCGGCCGCTCGGTAACGAATTTCACGAAATACCCGAGGCCGCAGCCGACGTCGAGTAAACGCCCGCTTCTGCCCGTGAGAAAACGGCGGCCGAAATCCCGGTACATCCGTTCATGCGCTTCGCGCCACCAGAAATGATCCTGGAGGCCGATATCGGCGCCGAAATAACCGGCACCGTCCTCCGGGGCGTCGCAAGAAGAATAAACATGGCCGCAATTCAGGCAGCGCAATATATCGATGCCGTCTTCCCGGAAAATCGCTTTATTATTATTTTGCACTCCGCAAACAACGCATTTATTCATATATAAAATACAAGTTTATTCAAAATATCCCGCCTTATCCAGATAATCAAGTAAAAAAGCGGAATTCTTCTCTCTCCCCTTTTCGTTCAAGTGGGTAAAATCGACGAATTCGCCATCAATAAAAGCCGGTAATTCCGATTTTCCGATATACCTAAAACCGTATTCCGCGGCCGCGGTTCGCAGCCAATCGTCCATTTCCTCCTCCAGCCCCGGGGCGCTGATCTCGGCCAGGCGGGAATTCATGGGCGCGCTTACGAGGACCAGGTTCACGCCGGAAATTTTAAGATCGCGCGCGAACTCCAGAAACAATTTTTTGCGCAGTGCCGCGTGCTCCGTCGTTTTAAATTTCGGTTCGAGGGCCGCGAGTTCCTCGAAAAAATCGGCTGACATCTGCCCGGTTTTTTTCGCGACCTCCGGGGCGTCGCGGCGAATCTCCAGGACGCGGTCTCTCACGGCGGCCTCGATCGAGCGGATGATCGATTTATTATAACGGTAAAAAGGCAAGATCCGGCCGATCATCGAATCGATCATCTCCCCCCGGTGATCGCACAGGTCCCTCCACCCGACGATCGATATTATCCGGGACAGGATCTCGAATTTAAAAAAATATTTCAGGCTCGCGTAATTCGCTTTACCGTAAAAATCCCCGATGTAAACCGGGAATACGACCGTATCGGGCCGCTTCGCGATATATTCATTTCTCAGGAGAAATAATTCTATGGGGGTGACCCCTCCGGATCCGAAATTATAAAACTCTGTTCCGGACGAGCGGAAATTAAGGTAAGCTTCGTCATAGCCTTCATAAGCGACGCTGGAACCGACCAGAAAAACGCGCTGTCCGGATTTTTCGCGGCTTATCAGGCGCAATTCGGCCGCTTTGCGCAGGAAGTGGTCGGTGGCGGGGCGGCTATTTAAGTAAAAAAAATGCCAGATAAAATCCGTCCGAGCCAATGCGGATCCGCTCATAAAAAACAAAACCAGGCTGGCGGCCAGAACCAGGGGCAGGCCTTTAAAACTGGAAATAAATGAATTCTTGGGTTTCACTCCATCCATATATAATAATCAAATAAAAACAGACAAGATAAAATATTATCCTGACGGCCGGACGCGCGCGGTAAAAATACAAAAGATCATGGCAGCGGTACTGGAAAAATTCAACGACAAAAAGACAGGCCGAAAAGAACGCGAAATAATAAAGACTGATCGCCAGATGCGGGGTCAGGAATAAATCCCAACCGATAAATAATTTTCTTCCCAGTTCCCAGGCCTCTTTAAGGGAGGACGCGCGGAAAATAACCCAGCCCAGGCAAATAACGTTAAAGAACAAAAACACCCGGACGGCGTAAAAAAACTTTGACGCCAAGAGATTGCCTAAAGCCGGTAATTTTCCGGAAATAGAAGAAAAAAGCCTGTAAACCGCCAGTAATATCCCGTGAAAAGCCCCCCAAACTAAAAAAGTCCAGGCCGCGCCGTGCCAAAAACCGCATAGCACCATAGTAATAAGAAGATTGACTGTTGTCCGCGCCCGGGAGCGCCTGTTCCCTCCCAGGGGTATATAAACGTAATCCTTAAACCAGGACGAGAGACTTATGTGCCAACGGCGCCAGAAGTCCTTCGGATTGGCGGCGAAATAAGGCAGGTTAAAATTTACCGTAAGTTCTATGCCCAGGCATTTAGCCAGCCCCCGGGCGATATTGGAATAACCGGCGAAATCGCAATAGATCTGGATGGCAAATGCGTAAACCGCGATCAGCACATGGATACCCGTTGCGCCGCCGCCGTTAAAAACCGGATCGACCAGTCTGGCGCCGAGATTGTCGGCGATCACCGTCTTTTGGACGAGTCCCCAAAATATCAAAAAACATCCCTCGTAAAACTTATCCCGGCTTAAAGTTCTCTGGGCGGTAATCTGCGGCAACAGGTTCTTGGCCCGCTCGATGGGGCCGGCGAGGACCAAAGGAAAGAAAGAGACAAAAAGCGCGAAATCGAAAAAATTGCCGGTTGGTTTTATTTCTCCGCGATAAATATCGACCGCGTAGGTCATGGCCTGAAAAGTATAGAACGAAATACCGAGCGGCAGGATAATGCCGAGCGCGCCGATGCCCGGATCAAGACCGAGCGCGGAGAGCGGCGCCGATAGATTGGCCGCGAAAAAATCGAAATATTTGAAAAAACCCAGAATCAGCAGGTTGGCGGATACGGCATAAATTAAATACCGCTTTTTTATCCGCTCGTCCTGCCCGGAAAAAATTTTCCCTCCACAATAAAAATTAATCAACGCGGACGTAAAAATCAAGGATAAAAAACGCCAATCCCAGGCCGCGTAAAATACGTAGCTGGCGGCCAGTAAGAGCCGGTTTTCCGCTTTGTGCGAAAAAAATTTATGGACCAAGAGGTATAAACCGTACACGGCGCCGAAAAATATCAAAAATTGTATGGAGTTGAAGAGCATTATTTAAGCAAATACTTTAAAATATTTTTAAATTTTTCTTTTATTATCGTCTGACAATAACGCGGGCGATAAAAATCTCCCGGTTCGACTGTTTTTTTTCTCCGGCCGGACACCATCGAGTAGAGGTCGATATCGTCAAGACTGTTGGCGACGAAATCATCCGGTTTCCTGATTTTAACAAATACCCCCGGCGCCTCAGGATCCCTTTCCAGGGCGATGATCTCGCAGTCAGCAAAAATTTTTTTCATGTCTTCCGGCTCATAACGCCAATAATCGTGCGGATAAGCGTGATAAGGAAAGCCGCCGGACCGGGTGGTAATAAGAATAACCCCGCCGGGGCGGCAGATATTTTTTATATTGGCTATGGCGGCCCGCCAGTCTTTGACGTGTTCCAAAAGCTCGTTGGTAATAACCGCGTCAAAACTTTCCGGTCCGAATTCTTTGACCAGGTCTTCCGCCCGGCAGATCCGGTCGACGCCCGAGCCGCGCTCTATGTCCACTCCGATATATTCCGCGGGGTTTAATTTTTCCACTATGGGCCTGAGGCTGCCGTTTACGTCCAAAGCTCCGACCTCGATCACCTTTTTCCCGCCTATCTCGGATTCATTTAAATTTTTTACGCCGAATATGACGCAATTAGCGTTGCACATATATATCAATATAAAATAATATTTTTTTTCCTTCCGTGATTATTTCATGATTTACCGAAATCCATTGTCTTCCGCGGATATTGCCTGCCCGCTGGCAGGCGCGGATTACTGCGCGGATTTACGCTGATAACAAAAAAATGGTTATAATATTTTTACATAAAATAACTCTCGGTAGCATCGTCCGAAATTCAGCCGATTTTTTAAAGGCAAAAGCAACAAAAAGCTATAATATATTATACTGGGCAATATACCGGGATCAATCGCGCGTTTCATGTAAAATCTCCTGAGGCGGATATTTAAAAGGGGGCGGGTTTGTATCGTTATCTTCTTGTTTATCCGCGCGGCGCCATCTTCGAGCATTTTTACGACAGCGTCTTTTTCCGGCAGGCCGTTATAGATATGGTCATCGAAAAATTTATCGCTCTTTCCGTGGATAGATTTAAAGTATCGGGCCAATTCCCGGTCAGACGCGGCCGCGGACGGACCGCAGGGCGCCACGACCACGACGGCCTTCCCGGCCGCCCTGATCATTTCGCTTATCATCTTCGGGCGTTGATCGGCCGGGACATGTTCGAGGCTGTCCACGCTTAAAACCAGATCAAAACTATCGTTCGGAAAAGGAAACCCGGAACCGGCGTATTCCAGGGCCTTAAGATAAGGGCCGGGGCGGTCGAAGGCAATATCCAAACCGACGACCTCCCGCCGGATATAGGGGGTTATGCCGAGGTCGCCGGAGCCGACCTCCAGTATCCGCGCCTCCATCAAGCCTTCTTTTTTTAGAATATCCCTGACCGGCAGGTAGCGGAAAGCGACATCGGGCGAATAATCCCCGACGATCAACGGTTTTATCTTTTTTAAAATATTTTTAAGCATACTATCGTCGACGAACGGCTAAATAAGCCGTATTAATGCTGTTTTCACCGTAAACGCGCGATAAAACGATATTATCCGGCAATGAGCCCCGGACCGCGGCGGCGGACAGCCAATTCATGCGCATCCGGGGCGACAAGCGCAATTTTTTAAAACAAAATCTTCGGGAAAATCCGAGCGCCGTCAAAAAATAATACAGCCCGCCCCGCGATTCCAGCATGGCGGTTTTAAACAAAGAATATCCCGGCACTGACGGCAGCTGGAAAAACAACGCTCCGCCCGGCCCTAGGATCCGGGCGAATAAATTCAGATAATAGCGCACGGCCCGAAGATCGGGCAGGTGCTGTAAGGTCAGATCGGATAATATCAGATCGAAATTATCATCTCTGTCTTCGGCGCGCCATTCCGGTCCGATAACCGCTAATTCGATATTAGCTAGATCGGCCAGATTTTTTTCGGCGCGTTTTATCATCTCCGGGGAAATATCGACGCCCTTAACCGACCGGAAATACGGAGAAAGGGCCCGGGTCAGACGGCCGACGCCGCAGCCGAAATCAAGCGCCCGGCCGGAATTAAGTTTTAGGCCCTCGGCCGCGATCATGTTCATTATCTCCCCGACTCTGGCCTCTCCGGTCGAAAAAAAATCTTCTTCTTTCCAGGGCCGATATTTCCTTTCCGGATCGGTCAAAACCGCCCATTGAGCGTTCAAGCGGGCGAATTCGTTCCAGTCGGATCGCGTATTTTTTATAGGCATATATTCTCTTCATTATCCCGGGAGCGGATCAATTTTTTTTCATGTACCGGCCCGTATAATCGATAACCTTCAAATCCGGCTTTAGCCCGCGCTTTTCGAAAAATTCATCGACGGCCAGGCGGCAGCCGGGCCAATGCCCGTAATCGTCGAATATCACGTATCCGCCCGGCGCCACTTTGTCGTAAAGATACTCAAGGCAGATCTTCGTTGATTCGTGCCAATCGACGTCCAGGCGGAGAATCGCGATCGGTCCGATATGCGCGGACGCCGCCGGCAGCGTATCCTGCAGCCAGCCCTTAACGATCTTTACGCTATCCCTGCTTATTTTAAGCTTGTCGAAAAATATCTCTTCCGCGTCCCTGACGGACGCCACGCATTCGTTGATCGGTTTTAGCTTACCGGTATTCCGGTCGGCCGCAAACTCCTTGGCCAGGGGGCCGTCCGCTTCCCCGGGCTCGGGCAAGCCTTCGAACGAATCAAAAAGCCAGACCTTCCTATCCTTCCCCCTTCCGGCCGCGTAAGCCATGGCGGCGGCGCATCCGCCCTTCCACGTGCCGCATTCCACGAGGTCGCCGGGGATCTTTTCCTTTTCGACGCGGACCGCCAGCTTAAAAGCGTTGTTTAACCGGTCGTAACCGACCGTCGTGTACGGCTCAACCTGCCAGAATAATCTGATCTTAAAGCCGTCTTTCCAGTCGGACCAACGAAAATGCCGAAAAATCCTGATTTTCTTTACTATCTTAACCAGAATAGAACTTTTCTTAAGAATTCCCCTAATTGTCGGATATTGTCCGGTTGGCATTCAATTTCCCGTTTATTTTCCCGATAAGTTCGTTAACCGCCCAATCGTTGGGCGCCATCCGGCGCGCTTCTTCCGTAAAACGCTGGGCGTTTAAAAAATCTCCGGTCTCATAATAAAGCTGGCCGAGCGTATGCGGCCAAAGGTAATTCCCCGGATATTCCTTATAGCCGCGCCTGCCGTAGGTTAAAGCGCTGTCCAGATCGCCCAAGCGGTAATAAGCCTGTAAAATTTTATAATAAACCATGGGTTCTTTCCTGTAAAAATAACCGGCCGAAAGATAGTGGTCGAGAGCACCGGCGTAATCGGCTTCGGCCATAAGTATATCGCCCATACCGCCGTGATCGCGCCATATCTCCCGGCCGATCGCTTCCTGATGCAGATAATCTAGGCGCGGATCGGAGATATCCGGCAAAAGGCTTAAAGCGATATTATAATTCACGATCGCTTCCTCGTTCTTCCCCCAGATACGGTAAAGACCGGCCAGTTCGGTATAATTGCCGGGCGTGCGGGGACTATGGTTTATAGCGCGTCGGTACTCGGCCTCTGACCGTTCATAGAATTCCGCCTGGTAAGGAGCGGCTAAACCGGCGGATAATTTCGCCTTAAGAAGACCGGCGGTATAGCTTTCCGACTTTATTTCCGGTAATATCTTCCTGATCGCGTCATCTCCTCCCCTCCTTAAGCCCGCCTCTTTCGAGCCCATGATCAGGCCGCTTACGAGAGCGGCGGATTTCTCGCCGAAATAAGTCGATGTTTCCAGCTCGTCTATATAATCATATAGCGTTAATGCCGTAAAATAATCGTTATTCCGGGCGGCCATATCCAGACCGAAATAATAATGATCCGCCACCACGACTTTTATCTGGCGGTTAACCATAAATATGCACAAGAGCACGACTCCGGCCGACACGGCTGCTTTAAAAATAGCTACCGTCTTATTTCTCGGCCTTTCTTCCGATTCTTCCCTTACTTCTTCCGCTTCCGGCAAATTCGTTGCGGACAGGAATATCAAGCTGAAATACAGCCAAAAATATATGCCGGCGGTGACAAAGGAAAAATTCAAAAAAAGCGATACAAGATAAGAAGTAATGGCCAAAAACAGCAGATAGAAGAACGATCCGTTCCGGCCCGATCGGATGCCCCGGTATAAAAAGCGATACAACGAAAAAAGCAGGACTGAAAATCCGGCCAATCCCAACCAGCCGCCGGTTAAGAGGGTGTCTAAGATAATATTATGGGCCCGATCCGGCCGGACGTTGACATAGGCGTAAATCCCCCAATCCTTATCGTAATAACCGGTCAGTACGTCTGCCTGCGTCTCCGGACCAAAGCCCAAAAACGGCTTTTGCTTACTAGCGTCCCAGGCCGCCCGCCAATAGATCAGCCGGGTGCCGGCACTGCCCTCAAGGCTTAAAACCTGCTTTATCTTGGTGCTTAAAAACCAGGAATCATGCAGGCCGTAAAAAACCCCCGCCGCCAAGAGTATCAGGACCGCGGCCGGTAAGATCGCTTTCTTAAAACGGCCCCTCAAAACGGAAAAGATATTTTTCCGATTAACGAAAACATAAAAAAATCCGGTCGCGGCCATGCTTGAAAATAAACTCAACCAGATACTTAAGCTATAGATATAAAGCAGATTCAATAACTCCAGGCCCAAAACTCCCGCGCACAAAAAACCGATTACCCTCTTCCGGGCGTAAACGGCGGCCAGGACAGTTGCCGGCATGGCCAAGAGAAGAAAAATTCCCAAAAAATTCGGCTGGCCGAAAGTCGAGGTTACCCGGTTGGTCTCTTCGATGGATTCGCTCCAGGACATGAAATCATATCCTAATTGCTGGGATAAGCCGTAGCCGCAGACCACCGCGGATGATAAGACTATGGCCGACAATATCCGTTTTATCTGTTTAAAAGAAAAAACGTTAAGCACCAGGGCTACGAAAAACAGCAGATAATAAATCTGCGCGGAGAGTCCCTGCTGGCGATCGTAAGAACCGAAAAAACTTTTTTGCGGGTCGATCGAAAAAACCGTGGCTAAGGCCAAAGCCAGGAAAAAACCACCGATAACCAGCCAATTCCAAGAAAAGGAGAAAAGCCGTTTTTTGCCTGAAACCCGAAAATTTCGGTCCGTGGCGGCCTTAAGCGCGGTAACGGCCAGGAGGCACAGGGTCAGGATTTTAAACAATACGATCTTGTTTAATTCAAAAGTATTGGCCGTGATGAAAAAAGGCGGCGAAAAAAATATCGGCACCAGGAAAACGACGCCCAGAATAAGCGTTTCGGAGAATAAGTCTAAAATTTTATTTAAACGCGCTTTCATAAGCTAAAGAAAACAAAATAAGTGAAATAAGTAAAATAAAAAACGGCTTTTTTATTTATCGTATTTTACCTATTTCACTTATTTATCTGACCGATAAACAGCTCGGATCGGCGCAAACGCCCTTGGGGGAGGCAAAGTGGTTGCCCGGAAAAAGACCGATGCTGTCGGTCTCCAAGGCATAGATCAGCATATAGCTTAGGGGGCGGCCGATATTCTCGCCGCAATTAACGTTCTCCGGATCGGCGCAGGGCGTATAAACGTAGGCCGCGCCGCTTAAAGGATCGGTCGGAACGTATTCCAGGCACAGATTATCCGAACAGTCTACTTTATCCTCTTTTTTCGCCTTTAGAACCGCCAGGGGGAATTTATCGTATTTATGATAAAAGAGTTCGAGATCGAACCGCAAACCCGCTATATCGGACAATCTCTGCGTATCGCGGGCGCTCTTTTGCGCGTAATTCACTATAAAACCCGTAAAAACGGCCACCAAGAGAAAAACCAGGACGCCGGCGGCGACTTGGATGATTTTCTTCTTTTTCGGGTCCATTTGTCTTTTTATTTCCATGTTTTTATAATATATTTAAACAATTTTACATTTTTACATTATTATCATGAATAACAAAAAATTATTTACATGACAACTACATATATTATACCAAAAATAATACCCCGCGGTAAAGCCGCAAGGTATTATTATTCTTATATGATCTCGGATTATAGTTCCGTGCAGTTATTAGCTCCGTTATCGAAGCAGGAGCCGTTAGAGCAGGCAAAAAAATCACCGTTATACAACTCTCCGGCAATGCAGTAGCTGTCGCCGGCGGCCGTACCTTCAAAATAATAGCTTGAACCGGAAACCGGGTGGCAAGGCAGAGCCTGCAACACGCTTTCACCCGTTAAAGATATAATCGGGTTGCCATTGCCGCAACACATGGGATCTGCGGTGCCTATAAGATTCGGTACCATTATCCGGCCTGTTCCACCACCGCAAGCACCATCAGCCACCGGGTATTCTTCGTCTTCGCTGTAAGCTAACTCCAGGGCGGTACTGACCTGCTTAAGGTCGCTCTTTATGCGGGCGTCCCGGGCTTTCTGCCGGGCATTATTCAAAGACACCACCGCTAAAGATGAGAGTAAGCCGATGATCGCGATTACGACCAATAATTCGATTAATGTAAAACCTTTGTTATTTCTCATATTTCACCTCCGATCTATTGTTCGCGCTCGCAAACTTAATTCTAGAAATTAAATTAACGAGTACGGGTTTATAATATTTGTTGATAATGGGATCGACGCACCCATATAATCTATTACGCACTTATCCACAATTATACCATATTTTTCCACAAATGACAAAAAATATCAGTGGCTGAATTAATAATAGTAATTGCTTTTATTTTGCCGTAAATTCTATTTTTTCAGCTAATATTTGATTGTTTTTATTATTATCCTTTACGCCGTAGATATTTACCTCCTGGCCTATGGTAAGATTATTAACACCGGCTTCCGCTATAACGTACCAGTCGGGCGCCTCCAGGTTAGACACCTCTTCTCCCCTCGCCCCTCCGGCGGCTATTTTCGCGCTGAATTCCGCCTGTTCTTTTTTAAACTGCGCGGCGGTTTTCGCGGTTTTTTTTATGATCTTGGTTTCTCCGGTGATCGCGATTTCCAGGCTTTGGCCCGTGGGGCCGGTCGGTCCGATCTCTTTTATCCTGATCGCGCCGCTTCGCGCTTCTTCGATAACGCCCGAGATCTCTACGCGCGCGCCGGGCGTTTGCCCGCCGCCGGATTCCTCTACGGGATTTTCCGCCCTTAAGGCGATGATTTTACGCGCGTGAAAATCATTATCCTTGTCCCGGTAGGCGTAAACTCTTAATTTATCGCCGTTTTTAAGGCCGTTTAAAGCGATATTTTCGGATACCTGCCAGTCGGGCGCCTCGAGCCAGGCCGTGCTTTTTCCTTCTTTGGTCATTACCGAGAATTCTACTTTAAATTTATCCTGCTCCGCGATAAACCGTTCTTTGGATTTTACCGCGTCCGTCTGCTTGACGATCTCCGCGTTTTTGCCGACCGCTATTTTAAATATTTCAAATTCCTCATCCTTGTCCGGCAGGGGTATAGCGCCTGTTTCTTTGGCGACTTTTAAGTTTATGGCCGCGCCGCTTATGCCGGCGAGCTCGCCCTCGAAAACGGATCGCTCCAGTCCGGCAATATCTTTAGGCTCCTCGCCCGGACCCCAAAAACCGCCGCCGCTTCTTGATCTCGCCAAAAAGTACCCGCCCGCTACCGCCGCGATTGCTAATAATACTATTATGATTATGGCTTTTTTGTTCATACGAACATTTATAGTCGTTCCGCGTCCTATCGGCGTTTAAATCCGCGTTAAATCCGCGGAACGATCGCTAGTTGTAGTAACATTGGATTACCGTAAACGCGAACGAGCGCTATGACGTAAAAACTAGTTGCAGCAGACGGCGCACCTGATAAAAACAAGATTGTCGTAGCCGGCCTGTCCGAAATTATTTTCTATCCGGGAACCGTACCAGGCCGCCCCCCAGGTAGTGGCGGCTCCGCCGGTGTTGTCGAAATTGCGGTTCACGCAGTTCCTTTCCCGCGAAAGCGTATGGCTCTCGTTTATGCCGGCAGCGACATAACCGTCGTAAGCCTTATCGGTAAAATTTCCCTTATTGCAGTTATGCGTCCCGTAACCGGTATAGCAGGCGCTCTGGTTCCGGTAGCAGACCGCGCACCTGACGAAAGATCTGGCCGGATCATATCCGGCCGGCATCCAGGGAGATCCTCCGGACATCGACGGATACATCCTATCGGCTATTGCTCCGGTATGCGCGAATTCCGCGTCGGCCGGCAGCTGGACGCAGATATCGTTGTCCCCGCCCGACATGACGCTATAGGTCGCGCCGAAACCGAAACCGCCGTAGAGGACGGTGTCGCCGGCCGCGCAATCCCCCCGGCCCCAATTTATGTAAGTGGTTCCGCCCGCCGAAGAGTTTATCCTTGAATTAACGTAACCGGCACTGGCCGCGCTGGTCTCGTCCGCCGGTATAACGGCCAGGTTGCTTATTCCGACATTGTTCATGTTCAGGTCCCCGGCCATCGTATCCCCGTCCCTTAGAACAAAATCATCATTAAGGAAATTCCAGTCGTCGATCGATAATGAAGCCTCGGCGCGGTCGTAATCGCCGAATACGGCCAAAACCGGCCTAAGCGCCACTACGCCCAGCGTTAAAATACCGGACATTATAAAAATCATCAACCAAACCAAGAATATTGAATTCACTTTATTTTTAGGCATAAAATAGATTTAAAACCCAGGAAGCGGTAATTAATCGCGCTAACACGGAAATTATTTCCGGGCTTACGCGATAATATTCACTCGAAATCAATTACAGCAGACCGAACACTTCACGAAAGCGCCGGTGGTGTAGCTCGCGAGACCGTAATTATTATCGATGCGCGTGCCGAACCACATCGCCCCCATATTCCCTCCGGCCGCCGCCCCGCTAAATACCCGGTTGACGCAGGCCCTTTTAGTCGAATTCACGTAGGTCCCGGCGCTCGTACTGTAACTGCCCAGCACGTAGCCGTCGTAAACGGGCGAAAATCCGCCGTTGCCGCCGTTGCAGTCCCAGGAGCCGTAATTCGTATAGCAGGTTCCGGCCGGATAATGGCAGACCGCGCAACGGATGATCCGGTCGCCGGCGATAGTGCTTCCCGGATCGATCGAGCTCGTGGGCAGGTTGGCGTCAGCGCCGGTTACGACCGGGTACATCTTGTCGGCATAGATCGCCGTAAAACCCGCCCCCGGATCGCCGCCTTCCATGCAGACCGGATTACTGCCGCCTCCCGGGGTATTATAAGGCGCGCTTAAAGCGATACCGCCGTAAAGCAGGGTCGAGCCGCCGCCGCAGGTATTATTGCCCCAGACCGTGTATATTTCCCCTCCGCCGGAAGTCGGACCGGCCGCGATCGCCTGGTTGACGTAAGCGACATTGGCCGCGTCCGTCGCGGCGGGACCGGACAAGTTCGTGTTAAGTCCGGTAATGGCGTGATCTCCCATGTTGAGCGCTCCCGGTCCGGCCCAGGTATCCCCTTCTTTTTTCAAAAAATCCTCATCCAGGTAATTCCACTCGGTCAATGTCAGCTGATTCTGGGTGGACGCGTCCTTGTCGTAATTACCCTGCAGGGCCAACGCCGCTTTCTCCCGGTAAAAAAGGCTTAAAACGAGAAAACCGCCGATCACGACCGCGAGCAGCATGAACGCGGCCGCCTTTAACTTGAGTTGTAATTTTTTTAAATTATTATCCATAATATTATGATTACAAATACACAAATTTTATCACAAATGCACAAATACAACTTTACTGAATAAATTCATAAAAAACGGACATATTTGTGAATTTGTGTTCTGATTTGTGTATTTGTAATGAAATTATAATACAAATAAACTGGCGTCCTAAAATTATTATACCACAAATCAAACAAAGTTACATATTTGTTGCCATCTGGTACATCGGCATGATGATGGCCGCTACCATTATTCCGACCCCGACGCCCATCGTGACCATTATTATAGGCTCCATCAGGGTCATGAGGTTGGCGATGATATTGTTAACTTCCCGGGTATAAAAATCCGTGATCCGTTCCAGGACCATGTCCAGTCTTCCGGTTTTCTCCCCGATCTTAAGCATTTGCGACACCATCGAGGGGACCTGGTCGCTGTGGACAAAAACGCTTGATATGGAATTGCCGTCCTCCACCTCTTTCTTGGTTTCACTGATGAGTTCTTTATAAACGGCGTTACTTACCACCTCCGACGTTATATCAAGGGCTTTGCCGATGGCCACGCCGCCGACGATCAGGGTCTGGAACGAGCGGGTGAACCGCACGAGATAAATCCTCTGGAATAATTTTCCGAAGATCGGCGCGCGCAGCAAAAGAGTATCGACTATCTTCCGACCGGCCGGCAGTCTTACCAGTTGCTTATATCCGAGCACCGATCCGATCAGCAAGGCCAGGAAAACATACCAATAATTCACCATAGCGTCGGAAAAACCCATTAAGATCCGGGTCGGCAGCGGCAAAACTCCGCCCGTTTCGGCCATCATGGCCGTCAGCTTCGGCACCACGAATATCATCATGACCGCTCCCACGCCGCCCAGACCGCAAAATACGAAGGCGGGATAGATCATGGCTCCCTTGATCTTGCTCGTCATGTCGTAATCTTTTTCGAGCTCGTCGGCCAGATAATTAAGAACCTCGTCAAGCTTGCCGGAGGATTCGCCCGACCTTACCACGTTAACGAAAAAATTCGAGAAGATATGAGAACGCTGGCCCAGGGAATCTGACAATTTAGTGCCTCCGTCCACCTCATCGGCGATTTCCGATATGGCCATTTTCATCTTTTCATTGCTGGTCTGCTCGACTAAAAGCTTTAAAGATTGCACCAAGGCGACGTTGGCCGAAATAAGCACCGCGAATTGCCTTGAGAATACCACCAGATCCTTGGCGGCGATCTTGGTAAAAAAGTTGTTTATCCCCCCGCCGAAATTGGACCGCTTTTCCTCGATCGAAATTATCTCGTAATTCTTGTCTTTAAGGATCTCGGTGGCTTCATTCTCGTTCCTGGCCTCGACCAGGCCGCTTATCTTTCGGTTTTGGGGATTAGTGGCTTGGTATTTAAATCTAGACATAATTACCGTTGTTAGGCTTTTTAAAACGCGTTAGTAGATATTTTCCCTGTTTATCTTTCCGGATTGGGCAAGGTCTTCGACCGATTTGCTCATGCTGGCCATCCCCTCTCTTCTTGAATTCTGGATGATGCTTTCGATCTGGAAAAGCTTGCCTTCCCGGATCAGCGAACGGACGGCCGAATTTACCAGTAAAACCTCGGTGGCGAGAACCAAGCCGCCGCCCCTCTGGGGCAATAATTTCTGGACAACCACGCCGGCAAGCACGTCGGCCAGGTTGTATCGGGCCGCTTCCCGGGATGACGTGCCGGCGGCGGCCGTCAGTATCTTTTCGATGGCGCTGATCGAATTGTCGGCGTTTATCTCGAACAGAACCAAGGAATTGCCGGCGGCGAGGCTTAAGATCAACGGGATCGCGGCGTTAAAATCTTTTTTGATCTCAGCCACGTACAGGACGTCCACGTCTTCGTTCATGCAGTAATCCAGGCCGTCTATTATCGTATGGACGTCCCGGCCGATCTGGCGCTGGTCGATAACGCTCCCTTTGTTCACGAAAAGATATTCTATCGGATTCTCCAGGGTAATCACGTATTTATTGCTGTTTTTATTGATCTCCTCAAGAAATGCCGCGGCGGTGGTGGTCTTACCGGACCCGAAAGGCCCCGATATTATGAATAAGCCGGATTCGAGTTCGGTTAAAGAGCTGACCGTTTCCGGTAGTCCCAATTCCTTCAGGTTTAAGATCGCGCCGGGGATAAAGTGGAAAGACAAGGACGGCAGATCCTTCTGGTAAAAAGCATTGATCCGAAAACGCAAATTGCCGGAAAATTCCTTGACGGTGACTATTTCCCTGTCCGCGTTAAGCCTGGCGACATCCTCTTCGCTCAAGACGAAATTGATGATGCCGTTCATGATCTCCTGATCGATGATGTTTTCGCTTTCCAGGATCATGAGTTCATTATCGACCCGGACGCGGGGCTGGCTGCCGATCGATATATGAAGGCTCATGGCTCCACGATTAGCGGCCTCGGCTAAAATTTTACCGATAAAAATCGATGCTACTTCCATGTGTATAGCTTTTAGGTGTTAGCTTTTAGGTTTTAGGAAACATAGCCCCCTAAAAGCTAAAAGCTATAAGCTAAAACCTAATCAGACATTACCCGGAGCACTTCTTCAATGGTTGTCTTTCCCTGTACGACCTTTAAAAAACCATCCTGTCTGACCGTTACGAACGGCTGCGTTTGCCTGATAGTATCCACGTCGATATATTTTTTACCGCTTATTATCATGTCTTTTATCTGCTTATTGACGTCAAGCACCTCGGCGATAGCGACGCGCCCGGAATAGCCCGTATTGGCGCAACGCGGGCACCCCTTCCCTTTGAAGAATTTAAGTTTATTTATATCGAAATCCTTTATGAGCCCTTTGAGATACTCGTCTCCGATCTGGGTAAATTCGGTTTTAATGGTTGCGAGATAATCCGGCGGTATTTTCGTTTCCTCCCGGCAAAACTCGCAGATCTTCCGGGCGAGCCTTTGGGCTATGACCGTATTTAAAGTAGAGCCGATCAGGAACGGTTCGATACCCATATCGACGAGGCGGGTTATCACTCCGGAGCAATCAACCGTGTGCAGGGTGGAAAGGACGTAATGGCCGGTTAGGGCGGCATGCACCGACAATTCGGCGGTTTCTTCGTCGCGGATCTCGCCCACCATGATAATATCCGGATCCTGGCGCAAAAAAGACCGTAGTCCGCTCGCGAAATTATATCCCAGCTGGGGAGCGATCTGCGACTGGTTCACGCCTTCCATCTTATATTCCACCGGATCTTCCAGGGTTGAGATATTAATGCCTTCTTTGTTAAGCATATCCAAAAGCGAAAACAAGGTGGTCGATTTTCCGCTCCCGGTAGGGCCGGTGATCAGAAGTATGCCTTCGGTTTTTTTTATGTTTTTCTGGAGAAGCTGAAGCTGCCGCCCCTGAAAGCCGAGACCCTCGAGCTTGGGAGCGCCCTTGGTCGTATCCAATATCCTCATCACCACTTTTTCGAATCCCACCAAGGGGAGTATGGAAACGCGGAAATCTATTTCCCTTTCATTGACTATCATCCGAATACGGCCGTCCTGGGGGATCCTGGTCTCGTCTAATTTTAAATTAGACAATACCTTGATGCGGGCCACCAAAGCGTTATGGATAGCCTTGGGAAGGACGAGGGAGGTGTGCAGGACGCCGTCTATGCGGTAACGCACCCGGGTTTCGTTTCTTAAAGGCTCGATATGGATATCCGATGATTTGCCCTCAACCGCGTGCCGGATGATCACTGATACTATCTTCGCCACCGGCGCGCTCTTCGTTACCTCTTCCCCTGTTTGCGGCTTGTTTCTTTCTTCTATGGCTATCAGCTGGTCCTCTTCGGCTTTAGCGCGGGTCTTTAGGGCGCTGTCCAGTTCTTTGGTCAGTGATTTATATTGTTTAAAAGCCGCCTCGAAGCTGTTTTTCGATATCAAAAAAAATTCCGCCTGAAGATCGTTCTCTTTCGCCAAAAAATCAACCGCCTCGATGGCTTTAAAATTATCCGGGTCGATTATGCCGACTTTTATCTTCTTGTCTTTCTCTCCGAAGCAGATGATCTTATAATTTTGCGCGACTTCGCTTGGAATGATGTTCAAAACCTTGTTATTGATGATCAATTCGGTAATGTTCTGATAGGCCAGATTATAAAACCTGGACTTAGCCTGGGTCAAGTCCTCGATATTCACTATTTTTTCCAAAATTTCCTCCACCCCCCTTTTGCTTTCTTTGGCCTCTTCAAGTATCAGGTTCAGCTGGTCGTATTTTATCATTCCCCTGTCCTGGAGATCTTTTAATAGCTTGTCTTGATTGATCATACTTTGGGCGCCTTTACCGATAAAATTTAGAATTATATCCTATTCCGAGAATATGTCCTCTCTGCCGAATTTTATTTCTTCGATGGTTCTTACATAAAGCCCGGATTCCCGCAAATCATGATATTTTTCCAGCTGGACGATATCGGCATTAAAGGTTTTTTTCTTGATGCTTTTTGACTGAACGTTAATATTATCGAGCCCCAGGGGGGATATGGGCTTCCCTTTATTTAAGGCGGAGGGAAATAAAACCAGCCTGAATATGGCCGCTAATACCAAAATTATAATCATCCCCCCGATGACATAAATATGCGTTCGCCTGGGTTTTGATTCGATGTCATTATTCATATTAAATACTAGGCTAATTAATTACCGGCCGGTTTGAGGTAATACAACGCGACTTCCAGATTAACGGTTCTGGCGCCCGGATCGAAATCTATCTTATTTACGTCCATGAGTCTCAGGTTATTTTCAATGGCGGCTAATAATTTTTTGAGTCCGTCATAATTAACGCCGATGATATCCATGGAAACCTCTATCTTTCCCCGTCTGGCCGCGTTCGCTTCTTTATTGGTTTTTCCCGCGACCTCCTTATCGACGGCCACGGGCGCGTCTTCCGGTTTAATTTCCAGGCCCTTAAGGATCATGTAATGCCGGGACACGATATCGTTCATGAGATAATAAAGCTCCTTATACGAATCGCCGTCCGGCACCATCGCGTTGATCCGGTCTTTATCGGCCTGGCTTATGTTTTTGTAAGTATTGGCGTATTGGATCAGGTTCCGGTGGTAGTTCTCAAGCTGTTCGTATTCCGCCTGCTTATTCTCGTAAGACTCGGCTATGTTCAGGCGTATCGTGTCATATTTCGGTTTAAGCAGATAAAAAAAGCCGATCGCGAAAAACAACAGCATCGCCGCCAGGGTGATCAATCTGAAATAATCCAGGAAAAAAAGATTGAGTCTGGTAATTTGCTCTTTCCCGACTGCCGCCTTCTCCGCGGGGGTCGGATTTTTTTTGGCTTCAGGCATAGGCTATTTATAGAAAATATCCGGCTTTACCTTTATCATTAACGAGAAATTCACTTTCATTTCTTTATCGGTCGCGCTTCCGGTGTTTTCGGCTTCATTTTTTTTGGCCGGAGTCTCCTTTTTTGACATCTCCTGCCGCGCGCTTTTGACGGTCAAGCCGGTAACGAATTCACTCGCTTCCAATATCGTAATCTGGTCGGCCACGCTCGGGTAATCGCTTACTTCCGTGTCAAAGGTATACTCCCCCTTGGTATCACCGCTGAACTCCCCGATATAATAAGCCTCGGAAAGCGTATTTTTTTCCAAAAACCGGAAAAAATTAGTCCAATAGATATGTTTGGCGAAAAGATCGCTGACTATATCGACTTTTTTCTGGAAGGCGTCTATTTTTTCGGCCTCATTTTCCGCTCTTTTAATCTGGGGGATGATCTCTTCTATCTGGTTGATCACGGTCAGGCTGTACTCGCTGACACGGCTCTCCCAATAAGCCAGTCCGATATAGATCACGCTTATCGCCAAGCCCGTATAAGTCAGGTTAATGAGCAAGACGCGGAGATTCTTTCTCCAGTCGAAAAAAGTGGTTACCTCGTCTTTGATCAGGTTTGTTTTAAGTATACTCGGTGTCTTGAGCCTGTCCCTCCCGAAAGACAAGGCGAGATCCATGAAATCGCGTAAATTCGTTATTTTCGGTTTTTTGACGGTAACGGTCAGTTTTTGCGGAGTGGTAAAGAGGCCTTCGGCGTGCTTGGTCTTCGCCGCTACCGGCTCTTCCGATATTCTTTTGTTCTTTTCCTCCGCGATAACCTCCCGGTATTCGGCTAACTGCTCTTTGTCTTTCTTGAAATTTATCCGGGTGTCCTTTGAGCCGTTGTCCGAAGAGGGGAAAATTTTATTTATCCGGCTAAAAAAACCTTTACCCTCCGCGGGTTGGTTTTTTTGGGCGGTATTATCCACCGGCGGGTAATTCGCGGCCGCGCGTCCGTCACCGGTCGCCCCCGCCGCGCCCGGCGTGTTACCGGCCGACGGAGAAATCGGGTCAGGCTTGGTCCAGACCACCTCTCTTCCGCCGTTTTTACCGTTTTGGCCGCTATCGTCGATCCGACGCATTTTTCCGCCCGAAATAAAATTTATATCATTGGACATATTTTAGGCTTTAGGCGCTAGGCTTTAGGCTTAAGAATTTTAGGTCTCATTCTATCTCCCTTAAAGCTAAACCGATAGCTACGGACATACGGGGGCCGATTTCGTTTAAGAGAGGCTTCAGGTCGACCGGATAAGAGATCCGGGACCATGGATCGCCGACGATGACTTTAATATCCAGGACCTTGGTCAGGTAATTGGCCAGATTAGGAAGCAAGGCCGAACCGCCCGATAATATTATCTTTTCGGTTTTCTTGTTGTTTTTGCTTGAAAAAAGGCCAATCGCGTATTTCATCTCATTCACGATAGGAGAGATCGTTTCGACAATCGTCTTGGGGATAACCTCGGTTTGCGATTCGATCGAACTTATCCCCATGTCGTATTTGAATTGTTCGGCTCTCTCAAGGCCAATGTTCAGATGGCTACCGATAGCCTTGGTAATGGTTAATCCCCCGACGTCGATACTGCGATTAAGCATCGGTATGCCGTTATCGACGATCGAAACATCGGTTGTCGAAGCGCCGATCTCGACCAGCATGATCGTGGAACGATCATTGCCCAATAAGGACCTGATCAGGGAAAAAGTTTCCGGCTCCAGGCTCAGTAGATTGATGTGCGCTTCTTTAAAAATACTGATATACTTTTTTACTAACGGCTGAGGGGCGCCGGTCAAGAGGACTTTGGTGTCTTTTTTGTCTTTTTGATCCGCGTCGTCAATAACTTTCCAGTCCAGCATCATTTCCTCAAGCGGCAGCGGAATCACTTTTTTAGCTTCCCAGTGCGTAGCCGAAGGGATATCTTTTTTGGCCACTCCGCTTAAATTTATTATCGACGTAAAAACCGAAAAAGTGGGCAGTGACGCGACGGCGTTACGGTTGACCACTCTGGCCTGGTTGCAGATATTGTTTATGATAGCCGCCGTATTTTTTACGTCTTTCTGCAAATCGCCCTGTTGAAGCACCTGGCTGTTTTCGCTAAAGCCGTAAGTGGCCAGCCTGGCTATGCCGCCCTCTTTAGTGAGCTCTACTATCTTAACGCTGGTACTGCCGATATCAATGCCTATATAACCTTTGGCGCCAGCCAATATTTTTGATAAACCCATACTTTTGTTTACCGCTCGGATAAGATTAAACAAACTTTGTAATATTTCCTATTATAATATATAATATCAATATAGTCAGACGCGACAAAAAATAAAAGTTAATCGCATGTTAATTATAACATAAATCGGGATTTAAAACAAAACCTTTTAAAAACTATGGAATTTTTATCAAAGTATAAAAAAATATTATTGGCTTTGGGCTTTTTATTAATTACGGTTTTACTGGGCTATTTGTTGTTTGCCATGTTTTTTAAATCTTCTTTGCCCGTAACGGTCGAACCGGAACCAGGCGGAACCGCGACCGGTACCGGTGCCGGGTTTCCGGATACCGCCTCCGGTACCGGAGAAATAATTTATACCGAACCGGGGACCGACCGGACAAGCTTGCCGGGGGCCGCGGCCAGCCCGGTAGCGAGAGGGGGGTTGACGGCCGTTAAAGACTTGGGACAAACCGGAGGATTGGCGCCCACTCTGGGGTCTAACGGTTCTGATCTGCAGTTTTACGACCCGAAAAGCGAAAAATTCTATCGCTTGGGCAAAGACGGGGAACTTACCCCTTTGTCCGACAAAAAATTCCATGAAGTTAGGAATATTACCTGGGCATCGGACAAAAATACGGCCATCCTTGAATATCCCGATGGCGCCAATATTCTTTATGATTTTTCCGCGGACAAGCAGATAACCCTTCCGCAGCATTGGGAAAATTTCGACTTCTCGCCGTCCGGCGATAAGATCGTCATGAAGAGCATCGGCCTTGATCCGGATAATCGCTGGCTTGCCGTAGCCAATAAAGACGGTTCGGGTTCGCGCATAATCGAGGATCTGGGGAAAAATGCCGGTTCGGTTTATCCGGACTGGTCCCCTAATAACCAGATCATCGCCACATACGCCAAGGGCGTGGGTTTCGATCGTCAGGAAGTTTTCTTCGTGGGCCTGAATGACGAAAATTTCAAATCCACCGTGGTCGAGGGCCGGGGTTTTGAACCGCTTTGGTCGCCCGGGGGAGAGCGCCTGCTTTACAGCGTTTATTCGACCGAAGATAATTTAAAACCCGGCCTTTGGGTCGTGAACGCTGAGGGCGAAAGCATAGGTTCGGGCCGGAGAAAATTAAACGTAGAGACCTGGGCCCATAAATGCGCTTTCGGCGCCAGCGATGGTCTTTACTGCGCCGTGCCGGAAAAACTTTCCGAAGGCGCGGGGCTGATCCCGGAATTAGGGCTTGAGACCAAAGATAATTTATACAAGATCGACCCCGTAACCGGCCAAAAAAAGCTCCTGGCCGTGCCTGACGGCACCTACAACATATCCAACGTCATAATTTCTGATAACGGCTATTATCTGTATTTTACGGATGAGAAAACGGGAAAACTGCACCAGATAAATTTAAAATAAAAATCCGTTGCTTTCCTCGTGTCTTGCATATGGAAAATCACAACAAACTGAAAGATGACATAAAAAATCTTCTGAACATATCCCATGATCACGCCAAAAAAACGCGTGATTTTATTTTAGACCTGATATTTCCGATCGAATGCCTTGCCTGCGGACATGAAGGCGAATGGTTATGCGGCCGATGCTTTTCCCGGCTTAATTTTAAAGAGGGGCAGTATTGCCTGGGCTGCAAACGTCCGGACCGGTACGGGCGATTCTGTTCCGGCTGCGCGCCGGCTTACCGCCTGGAAGGCGTCTGGATAGCCGGCGATTACGAGAATAAGATCCTCGCTAAAATGATCAAAAGCCTCAAATATCATTTTGCCCGCGACCTCGCGGCTATCCTCGGCTTATACCTGTCCTTGTTTTTACGCGATCTCCTTACCCGAAGCCGCCTGTCCGGCATCCATCTTGGGCCCGGCCTTGGCAAGCGGGATTTAGACCGGCTGAAAGACGTTCCCGGGGTCCTCCTTGATCTTTCCCGAACGACGATCATGCCGGTGCCGCTCCATAAAAAACGGGAACGCTGGCGCGGCTTCAACCAGGCTTTCTTCCTGGCGCGCTCACTCGCTGATAAATTCGGCCTTGACCTCCGGGGCGGGTTGGTGCGCGCCAGGCATAAAAAACCCCAGGCCAAACTTACCGAAATCGAGCGCCTTGCCAATATCAGGGATTGTTTCGCCTGGACGGGCAATCCTTTAGAAGGAAGGAACGTGATACTAATCGACGATGTCGTCACTACCGGGTCGACGCTTAACGAATGCGCCCGGGTACTTAAAGACGCCGGGGCCGGGGAAGTTTGGGGACTCGTGGTAGCCAAGGGATAAATAAGGGACAATAAAAACCGCGGGTCCTGGACCAGCGGTTGTTTGGTTAAATCACTTTTTTTGCGCCACAGTAACGGCGTGATACACGGTATATCCCCGGCAGGATCTGAAGGCCGGATAGAACTTGCTTTTAATCAGGGAAAATCCTGATCGGATGAGCAGACTTTTTACGTCCCCCGGAGCATGGCGGTAAGCGACCGGACTGGAGGCGATAAGGTTGGGGCGCTTATCCGTATCAAACGGCTTATAGGAAAAACTGAAGAGTCCTCCGCGTTTAATGACCCTGGACGCCTCGGAGATTATGAAAGAAGGATCCGGAAAGAAACACATTACGCCGCAGGCGACCGCCTGATCGAAAAAACCGTTGCCATAGGGGCATCTTTCCCGGTTAAGATCGATAAGATCGAGCTGGCGGGCGAAGCCTTTGGCGCGGAATTGCTCCAGCATGCCAGGCGCGCCGTCGACGCCGTACACGGAAAAACCCGCCCGGAAAAACGGTTCGGAAGATAATCCCGTGCCGCAGCCGATATCCAATAGTTTCTGCCCGGGAAGCTTATATTCCTCGGGGATGAATCCGAAAATCGTTTGCGGCGAAATGCAGTGGAAAGCTTCAGCGGCTAAATCGTAATACTCGGCTCTCCGACTGTAATATTCTATGGCGCGATCATCAATCCTTTCCTCCGGCATGCTTCTCGCTACTATCATCCATTACCCCCTTTCGGATTTCTCTGGTTGGCGTTTTTAAGGTTCGATATATGCAATATATTAATTTATGATTTTAACACGAATTTAAAATCATGTCAAGTGTTCTTGCGGTACATTCAACTCTGAAGTGCAACACCTGTCTTTTTATAGAATACCTCATAAGGTGTTTTCCAGCCAAGTCTTTTTCTGGGCCTAGAGTTTAAAAGATATTC
>JAZDLN010000001.1:0-9149 GCA_043801965.1 Candidatus Falkowiibacteriota bacterium | reverse complement strand
CATTATCTGGACAGAAAGACTCTGTTAGGCACATGAAGTGCAGGGGGTAGGGTGTTCAATCCAGATATGATCGATGAAATTTTACCAAATAATTCTTAAAGTGCCCACTGCTTTCAATATCTATTTACTATATTAGGGGGTTAGGGGGTGAGGAAAGTAAATTAGGGGCAGGGGGGGTAGTCTACTCCCCAAATCTAACGGCACCACCATTGTATTCCTGACTGATTTGGTTCGGGGTTAGGGCGTAGTTCCATATTTTTACCTCGTCGATCTGGCCGGGAAAGTAATAAGGATTACCGTTGCAACGTCCTCCGATCTGTAAGTTATAATTCGAAGGATTACTTGAAACAGTAATACCGGAATACCAAAAGCTATTTTCTTCTTTTCCGTCAATAAAAATTATACTGTCTTCCCTTTCACTGTCCCACATTCCAAGGACATGATGCCAGCTTCCATCGTCAACCCTGGTGTTGCTTGGTCCGCTGTCAACATACAAAGGACTGCCGTCATTATCATAAATCGCAAACCTGGCCCGCCCTTCGGATAAAGAAAATAGCTCAAACAACCCGGCATTAGCGCTGCCGTCGCAGTAGCTTTTATCCACAAAGTGTGTTTCTCCGCTAAAGGGAGTTGAGGCTTTTACCCAGACCGAAACAGTAATTTCCTGAATGCCATCAATTCCCTCAATATCACCCATATCCGCATAATCATCCCCCCCATCAAAACTCCCCCCCGCGTTATATTTCCCACTCCGTCCATTATACCAAAACGAATCCGACGATGATGCGCAAGTCCCGGTCGCGATTACGCCCGTCGCGCCCAGATTCAAGACGCCGTGGTTCGTTCCGGCATAGTCGTGTATTGTCGACCCCTCGCATTCGTCAAAACGCCAATGCCCCACCGGCTTACCCCGGTTATAATCCCAGGCGACCTGGGCGGGGGTGCGGGCGTAGTTGTAGATGCGGACGTCGTCGATATAACCAGAATAATACGCAGATCCCCAGCGTCCAATATATATACCTTCATCTCCTGAACTTATATCCGAATCATAGCCCACTCCTTCGGTCTCTAAAATCCCATCAATATAAACTTTTGCCCTGTTCGTGCTTAGTGTACGGTTGAAAGTGCCGGAAAAATGATGCCACTTCCCGTCCGCAAAGCAATTATCGGGACCGCAATCATAGCCGATGTTTATTGTTCCTGCCGCTGTTTTGACATAAAAAGTTATGACGCTGCTGGTTGATGTCATGTAGGTCATGTATTTGTAATCCGAATTATCATGCATAACCATGCCTTTTCCAATCATCCCGGCATCCGCTTTAAACCAGTGGGATACCGTTAACTGCCCTCCTGTATCCTGATTAGAATTATCATCGATAACTACATGATCATCTCCGTCGAATTTTAAAGCTCCGCCATATTTACCAATATCCCAAGTCGCTCCATTAACCGCTCCATTGTTCCCGTTACCGCTCGTATCATAAGTGGTTGTTCCGCTTAATTCATCAAACTTCATCTCCAAAACCGGCCCATCACAAAGACTTGTATCCCCCGGCACGCAGTATTCGGTCGCCGCCCCGGTCGTGCTCGTGCCGTTATTATTAGCGTCTGTTTCAGAATTGACAACTAAAGATGAATTCTGATTATAAACGCTTTTTACTTCTTCGGCCGATAAGGCGTAGTTCCAGATTTTAACTTCGTCAATGAGGCCGTCAAAATAATAGCCCTGATAGCTTCTGCCGATATAGGCGACTGTCGCTAAGGTTGTTCCCCTGTCCGCGCTGACCGCGGCCGCAATCTCTTCTTCTCCATTGATAAAAAGTTTTTTTATTTTACTGTCTTCCAGCGTCGCTATAATATTAAACCAGGTGCCGGCCGCCCATTGATTTTTATTAGTATACAAGTCACGCAAG
This sequence comes from Candidatus Falkowiibacteriota bacterium, assembly GCA_043801965.1. Taxonomy (GTDB): domain Bacteria; phylum Patescibacteriota; class Patescibacteriia; order Patescibacteriales; family UBA12075; genus XYA2-FULL-47-19. Next base: position 7,236 of record JAZDLN010000001.1, on the reverse strand, counting down.
GCAGAATCGTATGTTTGAAACGAAAGCTTGCCGGTGCCATTGTTCATATAAAAAGTAAGGTCGTTGGTTGAAAGCGCATCGGATAAACTGAAAGGAATAAATCCATTGGGGGAGCTTGAATTGAATTCCTGGTTAAGCTTAAACCACAAAGAGATTGAAACGTCACCACTGGAGTACAAACTGCGACTGTCTGAAATATTCGTATAATCATCCGTCCCGTCAAACTCCATCGCCCCCCCGACTTTCCCGTCCTTTGTCCACATCGACGAGCTTGAGGTATTGTCTCCGCCCGATCCGGGATAGAGCAAGCCGTCATTACCAAAAATCGACGAATCATGCGCCGTCCCGCCATAACCTTCGTCAAAACTCAAATGCAAAACCGGACTTTTCACAGCCGGCCCGCCGGCGTTCATATCCTCCAGAATCTGCTTTTGCGTCCGGGCGTAGTTGTAGATGCGGACATCGTCAAGTGAACCGTTAACAAATTCAGTTGTGCCTCCTATAGACATTAAAAAAGAAGCTGAAGCCCAATCAATAGGACTTCCATAATTACCGGAAAGGTCGTAAGTCTCCGAACCGGACTGGACGGTATCATCAACTCCGTCAACATAAATTTTCGCCTGGCTTGAGCCCAGACTCCGGTCGCTCACTATTTCAAAATGATGCCATGCTCCATCAGCATATGTCCCGGCCGCGTAAACGCAATTCCAGTTGCTTGCGTTTGTGTTATCGCAAAACGCGACCGAACCGTCTATATATTCGTTCATGTTGATATAGAAATCGTTGCTCGGATCAGCGCTATATTCAAAAATCATCTTATTGTTCGTTTCCAGAACATCGGTCTTTAGCCAAAAGGCGATTGAAAGCTTATCCGAGCCGCTAAAATCAAGTGTCGGAATTTCCGCGTAATCGTCAGCGCCGTTAAAGCTTAAAGCCCCGCCATATTTTCCCTGCGCCCAAGCCGCCCCGCTGACCTGAACATCATTGCCCCCGACTATACTGCTCGAACTCGCCACGCTGTCAAAAGCCGTCGCCCCTTCCATCTCATCAAATTTCCAATGCGCCACCGGCCCCGGCGCCCATTCATAGAGTTTCCGGGCTTCATCCGGCGCAAGCGCCCTGTTATAGATTCTTATTTCATCCATTTGGCCATCGAATGAATATGTACCGTTGGCATAAGCGCCTATCTGCAAATTTTCATCATTCAAAGTCGCGGCATTCGTGTTGTTGCCCGAAGCAAAAAGACTTCCGTCTTTATATATTCTAACTTTGCTTTCCGACCTGCTATAAGTAATTAATGCATGCGACCAGGTTCCTAATGTAAGGAAGTTCGTTGCCGTCAAAAACGAACCTAAACCGTTTATTCTAACTACCAAATTTAAATTACTCTGATAGATTTGATAATTTCCGTTTCCGCCATTTGCCTTGTCTATCAACTCATTTGTGGCGGAGGCATCCGGATTTATCCAAAAAGCGACACTTAGATCTTCGGCCATATCCAGGGTATTGTTCGTGTCAGCCACGCTTATTCCGTCGGTATTACCGTCAAATTCAGCGCCATTTCCGAATTTACCGTTCGTTGTAGACGCGTGCCCATACGCGTCGCCCGTATTGCCGTTTCCGCTTGAGTCTATCGCATCCTCAAAGCCGTCATCGTCATCATATATACCCACCGCTTCATCAAACTTCCAATACCCCACCAACCCATCTGTCAGCCACTTGTCGCTTACCCCGCCAAAACTCGCCGCCACGCCGGAATTGGATTTAACGCCCGCCAGCCCGGCGTTGTAGTCCTGCTTGATCTGGTCAGCGGTGCGGGCGTAGGGGTAGATTTTGACTTCGTCAATGAAGCCGTTGAAATTACCATCTTCTAAATTATTATAATTCGCACCAATATACAAAGATTGATCTGTGTTATCTTCTATGGTGCCGCTACCCGCGTCGTCAGTTGATGTATTGCTGGAATCAATCCCGTTGATATAAATCTTCGGCACGCTCCCCACTCCGTTAAATATACCGCAAACATAATACCATTTATTTACCGCTAACGCCTCAGTGCTGTAAACACTGGGATATGCCCCGCTCGTCCTCACATAAAATCGTAATATACCGGTATTCGCGAACCCCAAAACCCAGGAATGTGAAATCAGGTGAATTGGATCGTCAGAATCAGCGTTAGTTAATGAATTGGCTTTTAACCAAACGCACTGAGTTAATTCTGACATTGTCTTATATGTTTCTGTCTCAATTCTTGTTGAGTTCAAGCCATTAAACCACAAACACTTGCCCGAAATGCACTCGCTCTCATCTTTCCAAACCGCCCCGGTGATCGCGCCGTCATTGCCTTGCCCGGATTCATCATGCGCCGTCGCGCCATAACCCTCATCAAAACTCCAATACCCTACCGGCCCCGGGCCGATTTCAACTGCTTGTGTCGCGCCGATCGCATAGCTTGAAGCCACGGTGGAAAAATCAGCCACGGAAAAACCGTTTTCAGCCGAGGGGTTGCCGTAATAAAAATAGACAGTCTGCGCGCCAACTGGGAAAGAATCAAAATTAATATGGATGACATTAGCGGCACTCCGGCAGCCGGAAACGATATAATACGGCAGGAGCGAACCGTCTTCGCGGGTAAAGCGGAAATCCCCGCAATCGGATTGCATGGAGGTGGAAGCGGTCAATGTATCCAGGGTGACGGAAATATAGACATTCGTTTGCGCGGAGGTATTATTCACGACCGGAATCGCCTGGCGGTAAAGCCAGGAGTCGTTCCACCAAGCGGCAGAAACTTCCCGTGACCCATTATTATAAAACCAAAAAAATATTAACAACAAAACAAATAAAACCGTGCCGACAATAAAATTTAATTTCCTATTTTTCAATATTTTCATATTCTAATTTTTCAATAAATTTCTTCTTTTTATGTGGTTTTGTTTTTAATTCATATTCCCTGTATCGGGATTCGTCTCTTGTTTTAAATTCTTCAAATCCTATCAGAATAAACGGAATTCTGCTTTTGGTTGATTTTACACATCCGGAATTATGCATCTCTAATCTTTTATCAATATCCTGTGTTTGACCTATGTAATATTTATTATCTTTTTGACTTTTTAATAAATATACTTTAAACATATTAAATTCTATAACCAGGGGTCGTTCCCTCTGGGCCGTTGGCCCAACGGGCCAGAGGCCACCAGCCGGCTTTTACCGTTTCCGCGCCGGAAAAAAAGAAAAAATAAATTCCGGCCGCGGACGCGATTAAAACCAGCGACAAAAGTACCCGCCAGATTTTCAGGTAAACCCGGTAGAATTTGTGCCAGAAATTATTCGGTTGCGGAGTATTTTTGTCCATTGATCATTAGTATTTAGTATTTAGTATTTTGTATCTAGCAAATACTTAAAAAACGTTCAAACATATTTCGACTGAGCGCTTTTAATCAAGCCATTCAATAATTTTGCCGTAATAACCGTTTGCTTCGCTATTTTATCAAAATCCTTTTCAGATAGATATTTAACATCGCGCGCGACCAATAATTGGTTCTGTAATTCAGTTATTGATCCTAATGAAGTGTGATAAAATTGTGTTTTTTCCTTTTTTGATTTGCGGCTGAATCCTTCTGCAATATTGGAAGTAATGGATATTGCGCACCTTCTCATTTGGCTAATCAGGCAATACATCTCTTCTTTAGGAAATTCTTTGGTTATTTTGTAAACCATCAGCACGAGTTTATGCCCTTCCTGCCACGATATCAATTTAGTAAATGATGTAATCTTTTCCTTTTCCATATATTATTAAATCGCTAAATACTAAATACAAGATACCGGATACTAATCACAAATTGCTAAATACTTCTTACTTATAAAAGACCCCGGAGCGTACACTGATCCCCGGGGTCTTAAAACGAAAATAAAATAATCATCGTTTAAGCGTGGGGATTTTTTATTCGGTTTTTACGATATTTATTTCGCGCACCTGAATCCGATCGTCGATGTGGCCGCCGTCGGAGCGAAGGACATGTCAAGATCGAAAAGGGCCGACGCGCCGCGGACAAAGCCGCGGATATACGAATCGGTCGAAGTGGCCGTACCGGTCATAATCCGTCCGATGCCGTTATCGCCGTGGTTATAGTAATAAGGCGGCGTGATATTATTGCCTCTGAAATCGTCTATCGCGTAATATTCCTGCCAGGATAGGCTCTCCGGTTTCATTAAAGCGGCGCTCGGGATCGTCTGATCGGTCCACTCGGCCGCTCCGCCGGCTAAACCGAAAATTTCATTTCCGTTCGAAAGGATAAATGAACTTGTTGTCGCTTCGCATGCCGCACCGTAATTCGTTTCATTCGCAACATCTTCGTTTATTTCGTGTTTAAAAGCCAATTGCAAACCTTCCGCTTCTTTATCGCAATCATTATCAATGTTCCTGATTACATTCTCGGTAATGGTTAGCCATTCGTTTTCCGTGATCAAATGATAGCCGTCGGCAATCGCTTCGCAGGCCAGCGCCGCCTCTCCCTGAGAAACATTAACCCAGGCCGGATTAGCGGCACCGTCCTCTTCTTCTGAGGTGGCTGGTAGGCCGGAGGGGTGCTCATTTATCTCTAAGCAGAATCCAGGCATAGTGCCGTATTTAGCGGATCCCGGCACCCAGGCGTAACCGTCATCGCAATAACCTTCGAACGCCCCGGCCACGACCTTGCCCTCTACGCCCATATCGCCCATAGTCTCGTCTACAGCTGTATCCAGAGTTGATCCGCAGGCTCCGCCCGAGCAGATCATTATCCGCCCGTCAACGAGCATCTCGCCCACAATCGATACCCGGCCGGTATCGGCGATATTGACGATCGAAACTCCGTTCGCGCGAAAATCCGCTACATCCCCTTCTCCGACCTGGTTGACCACGAAAGCCGTTTTCGCGGAACTGGTGGAGGTAACTATTTCTACTATGGCAACGTCAGGCTCTGAGGTCGTTGCCAATCCCTGTCCCCCTTGGATACCGGGACCGAGCCTGACGTTGCCGCTAGCTGTAATTTCCATTACTTGCGCTAAATTATCTGAATCTTCGGAATTATTGTTGATGCCGGCTTCCAGCAGGCTTATTCTCGTGTCCAAATCCGCCAGATTATTCTCCGCTAGGATTATCCGGTTAGTGAGCGCGTCAATGCCGGCGGCGATAGCCGTTAAATTCCCGGATACGGCGTCAAACTCAACCGTCAATCTGGAATCAAGACTTTCGTCAAAACGGTCGATCTCGTCGCTTACGATCACGAGCGTGGCGCTGGCGAAATTATAGTTATCCAAAGCGGTCTCCAGCATGATCATGACCTCATCCTCTATTTCCATGGCCGCGATCCGATCGGTTATCTTATCCTCGACCATCTCCACGGTCAGGCTCTTGTTACGGCGGGAAATTAATACATTTATCGTGCCCCTACCTCCGTTAAAACTTTCCAAAGCGACGCCGACCGTCGGATCTCCGGCTTCGGCGCGCATGATATAACCTGGAGTTCCCGAGGCGGAGGTAAGAGAATCGCCGGGGCGGATCTCGCCGTTTTCCGCGGAAACTTTAGCCGGGATCTGTCCGAGCATGGCGATTATCTTATAGTTATCGTTGTTTTGCGTTTCCGGCCGGGAGTTGCCGACGATCGCCGGTCTGGTGGAAACTATACCCATTAAATTGCCGTCAGCCGCGCGATCGCAACGCTTAACCGCGTTATTATTGGTGACATCGACGCATACGGCTTCACCGGACACGAGATCAGTATCGATCGTATAGAAATATTCCGCGTAGTCGGCCGAAGGCGAAGATCCGCTGCCGTCATAAAAGTAATCGCCGTCAGCGTCCACGCTGAAAATCGTGCCGCTGGTCGAAGTAGCGATAGTGAAAACCTTCAGGTTATTCGCGGATGTCGTCACTTGGATCGTGGTGGTACCGGTAATTACGGTGGTGTCGTCCAGCACGATATCGCCCGTATTGGCGGCGGACAAAGTCAGATCTAAATTCTCCCAGGAGCTGTCTGTCTTGATATAGCCGGGACCGTCAAAGATAATATTTCCGGCCATATCGTTGGCCATTATAAGGTCATAGGCTATGGACACGTCGCCGGCCGAGCCGAACTGCACCGGATTACTGAATACCGTGGCCGCGCCGGAGATAGTAACGACGTCCGAACCGTTGTGGTTCAAGTTAAGGAGGTTGCCGGTACCGTCCACGCGGATCGAAAGGCCGGAAGAGGAAGCGGCGGTCGAGGTATTGTAGATCCTGGCTAAATAGTCGGTTGAAGAGGTACTGATATCGACAAGATAACCCGGGCTAGTGGTGCCAAAGCCGACAAAATTATTAGAGGCGTCCAAGGTAATAAGGCCGGAATTCGCCCAAGTTGAGCCGGTGTAATATAGCATTTGACCGGCCGCTTCGCCGCTGATCGAAACATCCGATAACGAACCCAATGATCCGCTTGACCCGGCCGAACCGATATTTACCCACTGCCCGCCGGAGTTCTTGTATTGCAACGTGCCGCCGTAATCACGGAAACCGTAGGAGGAGGTGCTGGTCGTGTAGTCGGCGCCGAAGTTTAGATAACCGGAACTGGTCGCGATCTTTAGATCGCCCGCGACCGAAAGTCTTGACTGCGGGGTCGTGGTGCCGATGCCTAAATAGCCCGAAGAATTAAGGATCATGTTATTAATCCCATTAGTCCGGAAAGTGATCTGATTATCAGTAGAAAAGTTTAGTAAATTATCCGCGTCGCGTCCGATCTGGCCGGAAGCGCCGAGGTAAACAACGTCCGGCAGGCTGAAAGTGATATCACCGGCTGCGCCGTCAGGATTCACGACATAAATTTCGTTCAGGGTGCCGGTGGCATTGCGGCTTGTATAAGTTCCGGCAGCAGTCCGGACCATTAATCCGTTGGCAGTAAAATCATTGTCCGCGATCAATCCCAAGGAACCTGTGGCGGTATCCGCCCAGGTTGTGCCGGTATACATAAGCACGTCGCCGTAAGCGGCCGAACCGATGCTAACGTCGGAAAGCGACCCAAGCGCTCCGCTTGATCCGGCCGAGCCGATATTTACCCACTGCCCGCTTAAATTCTTGTACTGCATCGTGCCGCCGTAATCACGGAAACCGTAGGAGGAGGTGCTGGTCGTGTAGTCGGCGCCGAAGTTTAGATAACCGGAACTGGTCGCGATCTTTAGATCGCCCGCGACCGAAAGTCTTGACTGCGGGGTCGTGGTGCC
>JAZDLN010000034.1:0-4100 GCA_043801965.1 Candidatus Falkowiibacteriota bacterium | reverse complement strand
CGTCGTCCCTCCAGGCGCCGGTAGAAGAGGCCGAGACCCAGGTATAGCCCGTGCCCGAACCGTTGACCGCGAGGACATAGTCCGGAGTGCCGATATTCAAACCGGCCATGGCCGAGCCGGACACGTACGGAATGGAGAGATTGGTCCAGTTGTTCACGCCAGTGCCGCCCGAGCCCAGGGACAGGGTGGAAGTAGAGGTATATATCCCGGAACCGGAGCGAACCATGAGTCCGTTGGCCGCAAAATCGGAATCCATAATGAACGTTGATGTGGATACCCAATTTACGCCCGATCCGGTGGACATAATGATCGCGCCAGCCGCGCCGGCTGAGTAGGAATTATCGTAAATACCGCCAGTAAGCATAAGGTCGCCGGCTAAAGTTAAGCCATACCCCGGGGAACTCGTGCCTATTCCAACCCGGCCCGCGCTATTTAAGAATAATGAAGAAGTGGCGGAAAGCTGGCTGCCGCCGCTCTCGTAATAAGGGATCTGCCCGGAAAGACCAGGATTCACATAAACGAAGCTTGTGGGCGAGCCCCAAGATAAATTGCCACTGCCGTCCGTTACCAGGGTTTGTCCCGCTGTACCCACTCCATTCGGCAAAGTCAGCAGAAAATTGCCGGATAAAGTGCCGGTGGCCCGGAGAGCCGTATAATTAGAGCTGTCCGCATCGTAAAATCTTAATTCCTGCTGATTGCTTATATTTACCATATCGAACAAGGATGAACCGTTGACCTCGAATATCTGCCCGGCCAGGGTGGTAGTGGCGTTGTTGCCGATCACTGTGATCAAAGCCGTATCGAACGGGAACAGCAAACTGCCATCGGTCGATGTCGCCCACAGAAAATCGGCGCCGCCGGGACCGGAACCGGATAGATCAGGCGCCCAGTACATGTTGCCGCCAACGTCTATTTTAAGGACATAACCGGCCGCGGACCCGGTTCGGCTGGCAGGAAGGTAATAATCGCCTATCTGAAAACGGCCGTCATTTAAAACCGCGAAGGCCGTGGTAGTGCCTCGCTTGAATTCGGCGATATTGCCGCCTCCGTCCTGGGTAATGGTCAGAGCCGCCAAATCGGAAGAAGTGGCTATTGTCAGGATATTATTAAAACTCCACTCCCCTGTGACGGTTTCGTTATCGGCCAAACCGGCTAATTCCGCCTCCGTCTTATCCCCTACCCTACCGGAGGTAAAAGCTGACGCTGACGGCGTTAATATCTTGCGGGGCTGCATGGTTTCACCGTTAAAAGCAAGCTCCAGATAAAGCGTCCGATTGAAATTCACTCCGGATATATCGGAAACCGCGCCCAAATTAACGTTAATAATCCCGCCTTCGACATAGGGACGGTTATTTATCGGCGCGTCAACGCTCCATTCTGGAGAGCCGCTCGCTACCGTTACCGTGTTGGCGCTCTGGTCATAATTGACGATCAAAGCGCCTTCGGATGTGGAGGCGTTGGCAAGGTACTGCCCTACGCGCAAAGTGCCGGTAGCGGTCTCTCCGGTATAATCGTAGATAATGCCGGTAGCGGTAACGGTTACGCCGGAAACAACGCCGTTGAAGCAGGTCGTGGCGGTTAGATCTTCCGTCCAAACGGCGGCACCCCCGACGGGTTCTTCGTAAATACTGAAATTCATGTCATAATTACCGTCCGATAATTCAGAACCGTCGACGCCGGTAACTTTGCCGGTAAAATTAAGAAGAGACGTGATCTGCGCCCGGGTATCAGTGATCTTGGCCGCCACTAAAACCGCTCCAATGAGGATCGATATCACTATCAGTCGCCAAGTTGTGTTAGCGCGCTTTGCCATGGACTTAACTAATTATGCGTTTAGGATATAAATTAATGATTGAATCTGTTTTTTTTCTAAATTATCTTATTTATCCAGCCGAAAGTATTTTCTAAAATATTCAAAATTATCTGGATGATTGATTCTTTCTTTTTGGCGGTCATGAAAGTGTGCGGCTTGGAAATAACGGTATTTCCCCCGGAATCAATGGATTCGACCTTAAAACTGTAGACTAATCCCGGTTTGAATTTCGTGATTACGACTACATGTTCCTTCGTGTAGTTGTTGTTGAGGTCGGTGGTTTCGCTTAAAGTAGCGTCGCCGCCGTGCACCCCTTCCTGAAAATACACCCGTGAAGTCGACGGCTCGTTGGTCAGCCAGGAGATTATAGCCTGGGTCTTATTGCTCCGGTCAACGAATACGGTTGAATCCGCTTTGATGTGCGAAACGATCGGGGGCAAATCGTCTTCTGAGGTGGAAAAACGGTCCACTGTTTCGGAAGCCATATTTCCATTGGCATCGATGCTGATTATCTGCACTTCATAAAAAGTACCTGCCTCAAATTCATTGATTTCTATCTCGTGTATGACCGATACCGCGGTGTCTTTGATGGTTTTCGATTGGTCTATGGAAAGGACATTGCCCCGATAAGGGGAAAACTTGATAGCCGAATCCGATTCCTTGTTGGTCGTCCATTTGAATACCGCCGTCTCGTTATCCACTATCTGCGTAAAATAGCTCGTGATCTCAAGCTCTTCGATCGATGTACGGAAAGTATAATCCCGCGATCTGGCCGTGGGACCGAAATTTGCCTTGCTTCTCAGCTGAAAATGGTAAAGGGTGTCGGGCGCCAGATTATATAAAGTAACCTCATGCTCCCTGGTCTGTTCTTCGGAGTCGCCGGTTATCTGGAGATAGGGCTCCGCCGCCCCGGGGTTATATCTGTCTTCAGGCGCGAAGGCCACCAGAGAATTGGCCGTAATATCGGTTTGCCAGCCGATAGTGGTTTGGGTCGCGCTGACGTCGATATCCGGGGATCCGGACATAACCGGTATGGGCAAAAGCCCCGATAGCTTATCGAACGAATCTATCGTGGTCAAAGGGTCCTGCCCCAATTCATTCAATGATATTTCGGGAAAAAGCCGGCCGAAAAATTCCAATATCCGCGCTGACGCATCTTCGGTCTCCGGCTCCGGCTCTGGCTCTTCTGCTTCCTCGGGGGTTGAGGTCGCCTCTTCTACAAGTCCTTCCGTAGTGGTAAAGATAAAATTTTCAGAATAACCGGCGTTCCCCCACGTATCACTCGATAAAGCGCGGAAATTATAGCGCTGTCCGGGCGTGAGATTGATAAGGATTACGGCATGTTCCGCAACCTCCTCCCAATGCCCATAAGTATTGCCGTAGGTTGTGTCAGGACCATATTCAACAAAGCTTGTCGCCTCTTCGTCCGTCCGCCAGGTGATCCGGGCCGAATCTTCCGACACAGTATCAACGTCTACGCTGGAAATTACCGGCGGGATTTTATCGGTCTTGTCGATGATGAGTATCCCGCCGCCCCCGCCCGAGACCGGTTCATCGGGTTCAGGCTCGGCTGGCGCCGATCCGGTCGTGAAACTGCGCGCGGTATTATCAGTGGTAATGCCGCCGTTGATCCGCTCCGATCTGACCCTGTAGTAATAGGTCGTGGAATATTCAAGCCCGGTAACGTCCACGCTGTGCGCGGTCGCGCTTTTAACGCTCGTCCCCTGCTCTTTGGCCGAAGCGAAACCGCTGTCAGTGTCATAGATAACGAAAGAGTCTGCCGCTATGTTGGTGTTCCAGGTTACGGTAGCGATATTCCCGGCGACCGATTCGCTTACGCCCGAGATTACCGGGCCGTCAAAGGTATGCATGGCGTTCTCGTAAATAATATAGCTTTCGCTTTGCATAGCGGCCGTAATCCCGTTCGACGGGACAATAAGCATGGCAAAGAGAATCAAAACGGAAAATATCTTTAATTTTATTTTTATGGTCATCATGTTATTTTATGTACTTGCGGATGAACTTCCTGACGTCACTCTCGAATACCCGGTAGGTTTTCCGACCGATCCGGGCCGCCTTTAGATCACCGGCTTCTATCCAACGATAAACAGTCCTCTTGTTGACCTTGAGGACCTTGGCGACTTCTTCAATTGTAAGAATGTCATCCTTGAAAAACACTGGGGATCTTTCTAAGAATTATGATTTATATATAAAAATATATAATAGCCGGAATTTTATTGGTTTATATATTAACTAGCAATGAATTTAAGATAAAAAATTAATTAAA
>JAZDLN010000006.1:0-12025 GCA_043801965.1 Candidatus Falkowiibacteriota bacterium | reverse complement strand
CAATTAATCTAACCTCTTTATTGATAATGGGCAAAACCCATCTTAAACGCTCCTCTAAAGGAGATTCTGGCAATTTTGTACACATATTTGCTGATTTTCCCATAGTTTTGGAAAACCGCCAAATGTGTGTACACATTACCTCTTGAGCTTGACAAAAAGCTTGTTTTAATATAGAGTATAAAATCAACACAAATAGTTATTTTTATAACTAATATTAAAGGTTTGCCACAGCGGAAAGAGGTTTTTTCTGACTTTTTTCCGCTGTGGAAAGGCCGTGGTGGTTTTTGCGCGAGCATTATGCTGTAAAAACGGTCAAAGAAAAGGAGAAAAATCATGACCGAACAACAGATTTCCGTCTTAGTGGCCAGGTTAGTTGAGCATCAGTCGGCGTTCAGATCTTTGCCGACGGATGATGCTCAGTGGGTAATCCAAAACACCAAACAGGCGATCGCCGTCTGCGTCGAGGCCATCAAGAACCGGCCAAAACCATTTGAGTCAATTCTCGAAACAGTCGGCAGGCTTATGATTGCGCCAAGCCCAAATTCGTTCGTGGCTCGCCATAACTTCATCGTGACTTATCAGAGCGAGGATTTTAAAAGAGAATTTTTCAGCAAAATCGAGGAACCATTTGGCGGAAGCGAACTTCGCTATGGAAGGCTGCGGGAGCCGTCAAAGAGCTTTCAAATTATCGACGAGCTTGGTGGCGAAGACAAGGCCGAAACCACTCTTACCGAACTTTGGGGGGCGCTTAAAAAACAGCCGGATGGTAAACAGAGCGGTCCTCTCGTCAACGGCTGCGCGAATATTTTTTTCATTCGTAACTCGTTGGGCGTGATGCGCGCAGTTGGCGCATACTGGAACGGCAACAGTTGGGTCTATTATGCCCGTCCGCTTGATCATGGATTTTGGGTTGAGAACGCCCTGGTGTTCTCCCGCCACCTGCTCCTTAATCCCTTGAACCTTTAAACCTTGATTTCTCGGATTCTTTGACCCTTTACGTTCCTCTGGAATTTTAAAGGGTCTTTTTATTTTTGTTTTTATTGATTGACAATTTTTAAAAATCATGTATAATATAATCATTGACAATCAAGCAGACCGATTTTAGGGAGATTGGCACCCTGTCCGTTTAATAACGGAAATCGGTTAATTAAGGAGGTCTAGGCATAGTTTTGAGTGAATGGCGGGAAAATCCGCCTTCGCCCTTCGGCAGACTCAGGGCTACGGCGAGACAAGCTAGATGGAACCGCGGGGAAATTACCTCGTTCTAGTACTATAAATTTTATAGTATTGGAACGAGGTTTTTTTATTCCGCGTTCGGACCGAATCACCCCACCCTAACCATCCCCTCCGAAAGGGGAGGGGACGTACTAATGAGTATTAGTAAAAACGTACTAGGTTGTTATGAAAAAAAGCCAGAACATAAATTTCCTGTAAACCATTTTAAGATAGTCCCTCCCCCTCGTGGAGGGGGAGGACGGGAGGGGGTCTTAAAAGGATGACAAAATCATGTCAGAGATATTCAACCGACAACCGCAAAAACGAACCAGGCAGACGTTAAGGAAGCAGCCTATTATAGCCGAAAAAAGATTATGGAGTAAATTGCGACACCAAGAACTTGGTTATAAATTCAGGAGACAGCATGGAATTGGAAAATATATCGTAGATTTTTATTGTCCAAAATTAAAATTTATAGTTGAGCTAGACGGGGATACACATTCTACGGAAGAAGAAATAATATACGACGATAAACGACAAAAATATTTAGAAAAATTAGGATTAGTTGTCAAGCGTTATTGGAATAGTGAGATTAGAGAGAATATTAATGGAGTGGTCGGCAATATTTTAGAAGTTTGCCGGAAACTAGATAAAAATTAATTATTATTTTTAACAAAAACAATATGCCAAACAACAAAGAAGAGTTAATGCAGAAGATCGTGGCTTTCTCTAAAAGAAAGGGGTTTATATTCCCGGCCTGCGAAATATACGGCGGGCTGGCCAATTCGTATAGTTACGGCCCTTACGGAGCGGAACTTAAAAGCAATATCAAGAAAATGTGGTGGAAAAAATTCGTGCAGGAGCGGGCCGATATCGTCGGGATGGATGGGCCGATCCTCCTGGCCACTAAGCTATGGGATGCCTCCGGACACACCGAGGGTTTTAACGACGCCATGGTGGATTGCAAGAAATGCAAAAAAAGATTTCGCGCCGATCATGTGGTTAAGGAGCTTACCGGAAAGGACATGGAAGGCGATCTCTCCGGCATGACCGAGGTTCTGCAAAGCGGCCTTAAATGCCCGGAATGCGGCGGAAGCGATTGGACCGAGGTCAAGAACATGAGCCAGATGTTCAAGACGGAAATGAACGCCGTGGAAGGGCCGATATACTTAAGGCCGGAAACCGCCGGCGCGATATTCGTAGATTTCAAGAATATCACGGACTCCATGCGCGTCAAAGTTCCCTTCGGGATAGCGCAGATCGGCAAAGCGTTCCGAAACGAGATCGTGGCCAGAAATTTTATTTTCCGGATCAGGGAGTTCGAACAGATGGAGATCGAATATTTCATAGAACCGGAGACGAAGTGGGAGCCTTTGTTCGAGGATTGGCTTGACAAGCAAACGGAATTCGCCCTGTCTATCGGCGCTAAACCCGAAGACCTTCGCCGCTATGAACATCCCAAAGAAAAACTTTCCCACTATTCAAAAAAAACCATCGATACCGAGTATAATTTTCCATTCGGATTCGGCGAATTGTTCGGTTTGGCGCATCGCGGCGATTTCGACCTTACCCAGCATTCTAAATTTTCCGGAGTTAAGCTTGAGTATTTTGACGCCGCCAATAACAGAAGGTATGTTCCGCACGTATTGGAACCGACCGTCGGCGTCGATCGTCTGGTTTTAACCGCGATCTGCGCGGCCTATACCGAGGAAAAAATCGGGGACGAGGAAAGGGTGGTCATGAAATTCCCCTACGGCGTCGCTCCGATAAAAATCGCCGTTTTTCCGCTCTTAAAGAATAAACCGGAGCTCGTGAATAAAGCCCGGGAAATTTTTGATTCGCTCAAATCGCGGTACATGTGCGAGTTTGACGACAACGGCAATATTGGCAAACGCTACCGGAGGCAGGACGAGATCGGCACGCCCTTTTGCGTAACCGTTGATTTCGACAGTCTGGAAAAAGGCGATGTTACCGTCCGGGATCGCGATACCATGGAGCAGACCAGGGTCAGGATCGAAGAGCTGAATAGTTATTTTCAGGATAAGTTCGATAGTTAGTTTTTAGTTTGTATTTTTAAGGAAACCAGAAACGCCCCAGCGGGGCGTTTCTGGCTTATTCCGTCTTTGCGCTTATTGTCGGAAAGTGATAAAATACGGATATGAGAATATTTAAAGATACAAACAAAACCGGCCTTAAGAATACCGACAAGCTCGCGACTTCAACCCGGAGAAAAGCCGTTTTAAAATTAATGACGGCGGGTCTGGGACGAGCGGACGCGGGAGATTTAATGCGGGCGGCGGTCGGGTATAGCCGGGAATTCAATTCCCTGAAAGCGCAAAACAGCACTTACGACCTTATCAAGGGGCGGATTTTCGTGATTGGCGGCGGTAAGGCGGCTGGCGCCATGGCTATGGCCCTGGAAGAAGTAATCGGTCCGGAGAACATAACGGCCGGAGGCGTGGTCGGGATCGATACCGGCTATAAAACCGAAAAAATAAAAATTTTCAAAGGCGGACATCCGATCCCGAACGAAGGAGGAATCTCGGCGGTCAGGAGGATAATGTCACTCAAGAAAAAATACGATATCGGAGAAGAAGATCTGGTAATTTGCCTTTTATCCGGCGGCGCTTCCGCGCTTTTGCCTTGCCCGGCCGATTCAATCAGGCTTAAAGACAAGCAAATAACGACCGACCTGCTCCTACGGTCCGGAGCGGACATAGGGGAGATCAATACGGTCAGAAAACATCTGTCGCAAACCAAGGGCGGAGGATTGGGAAGATTTTTTTATCCCGCGCCGGTCGTTTCGATCGTTATCTCGGACGTAGCCGGCAACGATCCGGCCGTGATCGCTTCCGGTCCGACCGTTCCCGACCCTACGACTTTCAAGGACGCTTACGGCGTTATACGCAAATACGGGCTTGACGATAAAATACCACGGAGGGTATCGGCATATCTTCTCCGGGGCCTTGAAGGACGGGCGGAGGAAACGCCTAAAGAACTCGTAAATTGTTCTTATCACGTTATCGGGGATAACGCGGTTATTTTAGAAGCTATGGCCCGATTCGCCAAATCATCCGGTTTTACCCCGAAAATAATCACGCCGGAATTATCCGGCGATCCGGAAGCAACCGCGATCCGCCTGGCGCGGGAGATCATGAGCGGCAAATACACCGGCTACGACGTCCTCCTGGCCGGCGGCGAAACCGCGCTTAAACTTCCGGCTAAGCACGGCCGGGGAGGACGAAACAGGCACTTGGCCGCGGTTTTTTCCGTGGCCATGGAGGATTATAGCGGCGAATGGGCGGCGGCTTTTGTTTCGACCGACGGGATTGATTATTTATCGAACGCGGCCGGAGCGATCGTAGATGACGGCACGCTTGGGATCGTCAGGTCTAAAAAGACGGATATAGTTTCTTACATAAAAAAATTCGATACGGATAACCTGTTCAAGCGGATCGGAAATTCCCTTGTTATAACCGGACCGACCGGCACGAACGTCGGCGACATCTTCGTATGCGTATTGTGATCATTATAGTCTGAATTGAATTTGATTAGAGAACGGTAATAATCCCGGTATGCCCGAAAAAGCCTTGCATTATTTTTGTCCTATGGTAAAATGCGATTAAGAGCCTGTCGATCAAGGAGTGGCCGAAGCAGCGGGAATATCGATTAGGCGAATACAACAAAATAAATAGAGAGTTTAGAAGTTGGCGTGGAAATGGCCAACTTTTGGCTTTTTATGGGGGAAGTTGGAAAAATTTTATCATTCTATAATTTGGTTTTAAGTCATAATTAACCAAAAATATTTTATGATTTCCCTCTTTAATAATTAATTGTTGTCCGGTTCTCCGTTTATGGAGAAAAGGGCGACACGATTATTATGATCGACAAAAAAAAGAAGTTCATCATGGCGGCCGCGGTAATTTCAATTTTACTCCTCGGTTCGTCGCAGATAGTTTTAGCGCAAAATTCGGACGACAAGAACACAAAAAGGTCCCGGCGCCAGACGGTAGAGAAGCATGAAAAAAAGAGCTGGGCGTCTGATTTTTGGCGGCGGAAAAAGAAGAGGAATAATATTCCCGTCCCCGCTCCCGCGCCTTCTCCGACTCCGGCCCCGTCCCCGGCTCCGACCCCCGCGCCCGCTCCAAATCCGGCTCCGACCCCCGCGCCGGCTCTTCCGCCCGCTCCCGCGGAGAGCGCATACCCGCTTCACACTGATATTACCGCCACGGTTTTCTGGGTAGGCGAACCGGTCGGCAACGGCTCGAGCGAGGATAACGCCCTGTCCGCCTGGGATGACGAGTGGCAGAAAAGCTATGGCGGTTTTGACGACCCTTTTTGTCGGAACGGTTTTTATCCCTGCGGCTTTAAGCCGAAGGAAAACCCGTTTTACGTGACCGTTCCCTATAATGATTTTAATAATAACGGCAACCGAAAAGCGAACGCGCAAACAGTCGTGCCCTGGGCGGACGAAAAAACCTGGGCAGATAACGAATCCATGATGAAAAATCGTTGGGTTAAGGTGGTTAAGGGCGAAAAAACCTGCTACGCTCAGGTTGAGGATTCCGGCCCTTACCAGTACGACGATCATAATTACGTATTCGGCAACGCCCGGCCGGTAAATACTCGGGCGAATAACGCCGGCATGGACGTATCCCCGGCCTTGCGCGATTGCTTGGGATTCCAGGGACAAAATAACGCCGATAATAAGATCAATTGGCAGTTCGTAAACGCCGGTAACGTGCCGGCGGGCCCCTGGAAAGAAACGGTTACCGTTTCTCAGATCAATTGGTAATAAAAAAATAGTACTTATTCCAGAGACGAGGCATCCGCCTCGTCTCTTGTTTTTGGCGTGTTTTTATCTTTTCTTTATATTTTTTTTATAAAAATTTCATCACTCTTTTGCTATAATAGGGGTATGTCCGGAAAATTATATAAAATCGCGCTGATTTCGGGGATAGTGGCGGTTCTGGCCGCTCTTTTCGGTTTTTGGCTTTTTGCCGCCAGCGCCGGCGGTTATCTGGAAGTGGATTTTTTGGACGTCGGCCAGGGGGACGCGATCCTTATTAAAACTCCGGCCGGGCAGAATGTGCTTATAGATGGCGGTCCGGACATAGCTGTCACCAGGGATTTGTCGCGGAATCTGCCCTGGTGGGACCGGACGATCGATCTTATGATCCTGACACATCCGCATGACGACCATGTTAACGGCTTAAATGACGTACTCAGAAGATATGCGGTAAAAAAGATCCTCTATACCGGAGTATCGCATGATTCGCCCGGATATCTAAACTGGCTCAGGCTTGTACGGGAAGAGAAAGCGTCACTATTGATCGCGGATCGGCCGCAAACAGTGCGTTTGGGTGATAACTGCTACATGGAAATACTCTATCCGCTGGAAAGCGTTTTAGGACGGAGGGTGGAGAATTTAAACAACAGCTCAATCGTCGCCAAGCTGGTTTACGGGGATACCGAATTTTTGTTCATGGGGGACGCGGAATCAGAAGTTGAGAAAGGGCTTTTAGAGAAGAACGTCGATTTAAGCGCCGATATCCTGAAAGCCGGCCATCATGGTTCAGATACGTCATCAAGCGAAGAATTTCTGGCGGCTATTCTGCCCGAGATAGCGGTGATCCAGGTCGGCGAAAACAATAATTTTGGACACCCCAGCCGCCGGATCCTTAAACGCCTGGAGCGAATCAGAACCCAGGTCTATCGGACTGATTTGGAAGGAACGATACGTTTAATAAGCGACGGCGATATGATCAAAAAAGACGGAAATTAAGGCGCCGAAAGACTCTCTTGCGTAAATCAATGTAGTTGCGCTATAATAAATATAATAATAATTTTAATTATATGGCCAATGATAAACAGAAAAAAGTATTGATTGTGGAAGACGAAGAGATATTGCGCGCGATGTATGAAAGAAAATTCGTGCAAGATAAAGAGCTTAAAGTTTTTATCGCCGCTGACGGAGCCGAGGGGTTGGAAATGGCAAAAAGGGAAAAGCCGGATGTAGTGCTTCTGGACATAATTTTGCCGAAGCTCGACGGATTTTCGGTCCTCGAAGAAATAAGGAAAATAAAGGAAATGAAAAAGACTCCGATTTTTATGTTCACTAATCTAGGCACGCCGGAGGATATAGAGAAAGGCAAGGCACTCGGAGCTACTGACTATATGGTTAAAGTAAGCCTTACCCCGGACCAGATATACGAGAAAGTAAAAAAATATCTAAAAAAATAATATAAAGCAAATCCGCGAATGTCTGCTTAAAGTTTTTCGCGATAATACGTTCGGGGATTTAATATTATAAATCTATGAGTAACCATCCGCAAGAAGAAAAAACTTATTTAATGGTCAAGCCTGACGGAGTCAGAAGGGGTTTGACCGGTGAAATCTTAAAAAGGATCGAAAGAGCCGACCTGAAGATAATCGCCTTATCGATGTTCCAGCCGACCCACGAGCAGATCGATGATCATTATCCGAAAGACGAAAAATGGATAAACAGGCTTGGAGAAAAAACCAAGAGCACGTACGAGAAATACGGCTTTGACCTTAAGGGGGAGATGGGAACGGAGGATACTTTAAAGATCGGCAAAGAGGTTCGTAAATGGCTGATAGACTATATGGTTTCCGCGCCTCTGGTTAAAGTAGTTATTCAGGGTAATCACGCGGTTGATCTTGTCAGGAAGATGGTCGGTAATACCATGCCAGCCGTAGCGGAAATGGGTACTATCAGGGGAGATTTCAGCGCGGACAGCGCCGCGGCCGCTAATCGGGATAAAAGGGCGGTTCATAACATAGTGCATGCTTCGGAAACGCCGCAAGAGGCTACCCACGAAATAGAGCATTGGTTCGGAGTGGATGAAATTTGTACCTATAAGAGAGTTGAAGATTCTTTAAGATAGTCTCTTTTGTCCCTTAAGACCAAAGACTATTTTTAGCCATAAATTTTTTATTTGTTTAATTTTAGCTAAATTAAGATTTTTTCTTGATTTTTTACGTGGAAATGGTATAATTATCCACAGATAGATATAAACATCAGGATAGATTGCTTTTGATCGTAAAAACAATTAATCGTGGTGTTTTAACTGCACACGTGAAGTTAACACTATTAGGGAAAACAAAAATCGACCCCCAAGCAGGGTCGATTTTTTATTGACAAAATGCGTCAGTAGGCTATTATATTATATTAACGGGTCTTTAATAAAATTAAAAGGGCGGTGTAACATGGATTTGAAGCTCAAATTTCTCCAGATCCATTTCATCAAGATCGGAATCATGGCTTTGAATCTGCTTTTCGGCAACAGTCTCGCTTACTGGCTTACTGGGTGGTTCTTCAAGCATGTATTAGGCAATAGCGTACAAAGCGTTTTTCTTCTGTATCCGGCTAACCCTAAATATGCCGCCGCTTATGTTTACGACTGGTACCGCCGGCAGATGAAATGGAAGCCCCGCTTGGTCGGGATCATTGTTCAATACGGAAAATTCAAACCGTATTTCGGCATATCGGCTTCCGACGAGGATATGTGGGCCGACGCGGAAGCTGGCGGACATAACCTGGCCGCGGTACTTAGGAGGATGGATAGGGTCAGACGGCTTCTGCGCGCCGAATACGCGACTTATGCCGGCATAATTCCGGGCTTGTCCCTTAAATTAGGTTTAATGGAAAAATCGGTCGAATGCGACACGACAGTGGCCGGAGTCATCCGGGCCATCGAAAAAGTAAAAAAATCAGAGAAACTTCCGGACGACGTGAAACTGGTGATCCTGGGAGGGAAAGGTTTTATCGGCCGTCGGCTGGTTGATGAGTTGCGCCTCTTGGGGAATGACACGTATTCCGTGGATCTTAATGACGATTGGCCAAATGGAATAAGCCAGCCGATTATGGTGGTAAATGTTTCCAAAAGCGGCGCTATCGCTAAGTATATTCCGTCTTTACGTCCCGGCACAGTCATAATCAACGAAGTTTATCCTGAGCCCAGGGCGAAAGAATTAGCGGCGATCAAAGAACGGGAAGCCGTTTGCTACCACGTCAAGGGTGCTCCGGGCTGGGCCTGGCGCCGGTTTCCCGGGGCTTACGAAAACGTAATTCCTCTTTGCGCCTCCCATATTCCTAAAAATAACGGCTATAAATTCGAAGCCGTAGTGGAAAAACTATAAGTAAAAAACCGGGGGATAGAAATATCCCCTTTTTTGTTTTCGCGAAAAAATGTTATAATATTAAAGACATAAATTTTATAAATTGATATGGATGCGATAAATATCATTTTGACCGTCGTTGTCGTGATTTATCTTCTTTTTGCTTACCTGATCGCTCTTAAGGGAAAGAATAAAACGATTTCCCGGTTATATCTCGTGGTAATATTCTGCGTGATCCTCTGGACGATCAGCATGATCTTTTACCGGGCAGCCAGTCCGGAGAATACCTTGTTCTGGGTTAAAGTGCTTTATTTTTCGGCCACTTTTACCGCCAGCAGTTTTTTTGTTTTCTCCCGCGTCTTCCCCCGCGGAAACGCTCCCAAAAAAACCGATTTGGTCTGGGCGGTTTTATTGAATATGGCGGCGATTATCCTGGTTATAACGCCTGATGTTATTATCAGGGGAGTGGATATAATCCCAGGAAGCGAAAAGTATATTATCTGGGGACGGGGTTATTTTCTTTACTTTTTATATATCGCCGGTTTTTTTTCCGCCGGATTAATGAATCTTTTCAGGAAATATTTATCCGAAAAAGGGGAATATCTGGGGCAGCTGCGTTATGTTTTTTGGGGATATTTTCTCGGTTCTTTTTTTGCCATGACCACTAATCTCCTCCTGGTCTGGTGGGGTGATTTCCGTTTTAACTGGCTGGGGCAAGTTATGACCGTGGTAATGATCGGCTTTACGGTTTACGCCATTGTGGTGCACCGGCTTATGGACATGAGGCTTTATTTGCGTAGCGGTTCGGTTTATTCCGCCTCCCTTGTTTCCATTATCGTTCCGCTTATCATCATAAAATATTTTTCCGGGCGGATAGGCGGCGCGCAGGCGCCATGGCTCGATTATGCTTATTTGATCTTAGCGATAGCGCTTTTTTCCGGCATAAAAAAACGTTATTATGTTTTGGCCAATAAGTATTTTTTCTCTTCCCTTTATGACGCGCGCGCGCTTATCGCGAGCTTGTCCGATAAATTAAGCTCGACCTTAATAGCCGGACAGCTCTACGAGCACATCGCCTCCACTTTATCGAATGCTTTCCATTGCGAGGATATCTGCTTTTTAATATTGGATAAGGACAGGAAAGAGTATATGATCGGATATCGAACCGGCTTCGACCGTTTAAGGCCCGAAACGATAAAAATAGACGCCGATGCCGAGCGAATATTGACGGGAAAAAAACGGACGATTTTTATAAATCACGCGGCAAAAGCCGACAGGGCCGGCCTGGAAGGGGTAATCCCGCAGTTAAGGAAAATGGGCGTGGAAATAATCGTTCCGCTTTCCGTCAAAGAAGAGATGACCGGGCTAATTCTTTTGGGTCCTAAGGAAACAAGGGAAATATACAACAACGAAGATCTCTCGTTTCTGGATATCATCGGTTCTCAATCGGCGGTCGCGATCGATAACGCCCTGCACTACGAAGAGATCAAGAATTTTAACGTTAAGCTGGAAAAAGAAGTATGGCGGGCCACCTGGGACCTTAAACGCGCCAACGATAAACTCAAACAGCTCGATGAAGCGAAAAGCGAATTTGTTTCCGTCGCTTCCCATCAGCTGCGGACGCCCCTGACGATAATCAAGGGATATATATCGCTCATGCTTGAAGGTAATTTCGGCTCGTTTTCCGCTTCCGCCAAAGAGTCGCTGAATAACGTTTACGAGTCCAATGAGCGCTTGATCCATTTAGTGGAGAATCTTTTAAATATTTCCCGGATAGAGTCCGGCCGTTTGAAATTCAACCTTGAAGCGACCCGTCTGGAGAAATTGATTTCGGGTGTTTTGGACGAACTGGCCGGTCCGGCGGAAAACAAAGGTCTCAAGCTCGTTTTTAAAGCGCCGAAAAAGGCTTTGCCTTTCGTTAACGTCGATCGGGAGAAGATCAGGCAAGCGATAATGAATTTAGTCGATAACGCCGTTAAATACAGCGAAAAAGGCAAGATTACGATTTCCGTCGAACGCAAGGAGAAAAATATCATTACCACGGTTGCCGACCAGGGACTGGGCATGAGCAGGCAGGATCAGGTAAACCTGTTCGATAAATTTTCCCGCGGCAATGACGTTTCCCTGGTGCACACCGAAGGCACGGGATTAGGATTGTACGTGGCAAAAAAAATGATCAAGGCGCATCAGGGCCGGATCTGGGCGGAAAGCGACGGAGAGGGTAAGGGCAGCCGATTTTATTTTACTCTTCCGGTCTTAAAATATAAAAGCTGAAAAATATGTCCAAAACAATTCTTATTATCGAAGACGAGAAATATCTTTCGGATATGTACCGATTAAAATTCGAGCACCGCGGTTTCAAGGTAATAACGTCGGATAACGGCCGGGCGGGGCTAGAGGCCGCTCGGAAAAATAAGCCGGATCTGATACTTCTTGACCTGATTATGCCGGTCATGAACGGCTACGAGGTTTTAAAGGAATTCCGGCGGGATAAGGATCTTAAGGATTTGAAGGTTTATATCTGGTCTAATCTGAGCCAGGCGTCCGAAATAAAAAAGGGCCTTCTCGCCGGAGCCGACGGTTATTTCGTAAAAACCAACATGACGCCGGGGCAACTGGCTCATAAGATCGAGGAGTTACTCCGGGATAAAGGGGCGAAAGATGTTCC
>JAZDLN010000037.1:0-32220 GCA_043801965.1 Candidatus Falkowiibacteriota bacterium | reverse complement strand
TTTAAAACTTTCCGCTTCCACTAAACTTGTCCTAATCTATTCAGGCGATCCACCGAAGTCAGACTTCAGTAGATTTTAATTATAAACGAAATTTCTTAAAATCTTCTTCGCTGCGAATCGCGTATATCATCTCCGACAAACGCATCATCTTTTCCGGCGGAATCAATCGGCGGAAACGTCTGCGCTCGATTGCGTCTTTTTTGGCGACCAATCGATTAACCATTTCAGCATACTCCCGCCAAAGACCAGCCACATCTCCCGGTACTTCGAAAACCTGAATTTGAAGTTGATCGCTGGCCAGGGCTCCGGTATTTTTTGATAGTTTAGACACAAAATCCTGATTTATTGTCCCAATTTCCACGACAGCATCTTTATACGTCCTATTTTTAATTTTATTATATAGCAAATTATAAAAATCAATAAAAACCTTTTTCTCATAATCTAACTCTTTGAGGCGCTGGGTTCTAGGGTTTTTAATCCCAATCTTCTCTTTCTGCATCCTGTGTACGTAAGCCATAATCTCTTTGTTAGACTTTTGGGAATTCAATACTATTAACAACTTTTCCTTTTCCTGTCCTTGAAGTATATATTTCTCGTTATCAAAAAAAGGCATAGCCTGATAGAATTGCCTAAAACGCAAAAGCTTCGGGAACATATTTTTAATAACGCCCTTGCTTTCAAAAATATTTCTAATCCTATATGCCCTGCTTAGAAAATCTCTGGTGATATAACTCTTCTGCGATACATTACCCTGTCTTTCGGATTTGCCGTAAATTTGACGATAGAGAGCATCTGGTGCAACTAAATTTTCAGAAAGATATTTAGCTATAAGATCGCCCACCTCCCAATATAACTCAATTCCTTCATAACCTTTTATCGCGTCCTTTCTTTTCCTATAATCATTGTAATATGGGGTTATGTTTTTAATTAGTTCTTGTAGGTTCATAATTATAAATCAGATAAATTTCTGCCCGCCAAGGGGGCAAGCAGTTCTTCGAATTGATAGACAAACTCCATCAGGCCTACGAACATATTAATGTTATATTCGGGCTGACCTTCATGAAGCTTGTTATAATATTTATCCTTATAATGCACGGTAATTTCACCGGCGATATAGGTTATCAAACGCTCCGAGATTTTAGTTTCACCTTGTCGTGTATGGCTGACGCGGCTATCAAAATCCGGATGTTTTTTATAAATAAGTATTTCACTGCCGACAAGCAGTGACCTCACCGGCTTACCCGACTCACCATCAACCTGCGGCTCGGCATCGGATATACGAATATTAAACCCGCTTTTTTTCCGTTCTTTGCCCTTAACATCGCTATCTTCAAACTGCTCCTCGCCGTCAACTTTGTCCCCGCCTTTTTTGTCGGTCGGAAGTTCACCCTCCTCCGTATCGCTCGGCCCCACCCCTTCGCCCTCGTCAGTTCCCAAAACCCCGCCCTCGGTTTCTATTTCATTCCCGTCACCCGGGTCTTTTGCGCCATGTCCTACTTCAATGGCGGCTCCAAACGCGTCAGTTTTTAAATTTACGTCGTTGCCTTTAATATGATCGGTGCGGAAATTCATAGAATCAAGTCGGGCAAGTTTGGATAAAATTTTATTTAGCTGATCTTCAAGCTGTTCGTAATGACGTTCCTCGGATTTTAAATTTGCCTTTTTAATAAATTCTTCATAAATTACGTCTTCAAGTTCAATTAATTCACCAAACAATGCCTTTGAGTTATTGTTGTTTCTAAAATCGGTTCGGGCTATAGTGGGTCCAAGCAATGCTTTCAGGTCAATATATCCAGTTACATTTGGGTGACCCCAAACATCGCTTTTATGCTTTGATTTAAAGGCTCTCACGTCTTTTATTTCACACACTCGTCTTCCCTTAGAAATAAATACCGGGGGTCGATTTATCGTTTCTCCTTTTGTCATTTTTAAAAATATATCAACCGGATGATCGACCTTGGTTTTTACTGCTCCAGCATTTGTTCGTCTGTCGTTAGTAATAAAATGGGTAATATGATCTTCATAATCATCTCCTTTATACACCGAATAATCAAATGGCCTGCATATATATACTACGCCATCATCATTAATAATTTTAATTGTTAAATTATTGCGTTGCAACAATAATTCAAAGTGTCTTTCTACTTCCCGTATTAATTCTTCTGTGTTCAACTGTTTCCATCCGTCAGCATCAAACTCTGAAAGAATAATTATTGTACCAGATGAATAAGGAAAATTTTTTAATTCTTGAAAATCGGGAAACTGAACGTCTTCTTGTTTGGCCTCATCAAACTGACTACGTAATATGGGAATGTATTGCGCTTTTGTATCTTTAAGTTTAGTTGATACCTCTAATTTTTCACACGCAGCCATAAATGAACACATGCCAAAGCCGAAGGTTCCATTTGTTACAATTTGAGTTTTTTTATCTGAATCACCAATGTTCTGTACAACCTTGGCAAAATTAGTTATTCCAAAACAATTATCTGTAATTGTTACTTGGCCACCCTTTCTCTTTTTACCGTCCAATTGCAAAGTGATATTAATCGGCCGGGTATATCCGCCAAACTCTGAATCGTACCAATGCTCGGCGCTATCCAGAGCGTTATCAATATACTCCATAAATATCCTGTTTGGATCGTTATAAAGCGATGAAACAGATTTAACAAGCCGCGGAGAGATTTGAAGTTTTATGGGCATATTTTTATAATTTGAATTCTTTATTATTTTTAGGATAATGAAATTTGGCCTTTACCCCCTTAACGTTTTTTTCAATTTCAGAAAAAATTTTATTGATTTCTTCTTCGTTATAATCATATGCGCTCCGGTTAGAACAATTCCCTAAAATTTTTAATTTTTTCAATACTTCGTTCGTCCTGTGCACGGCCAATTTCTTGAATCGTTCTCTTCTGTTGTTAGAGATTTTTTCGGTCATATAAATGATTTAATTATTTTGTAAATAAGTTATATATTTATAAGGATATATCACATTTACTTTTTTGTCAATACCCTTATTTTCATTATAAAAATTACTGATTCCGGTATATTACAAAGGACGTTAAATGTTTCTAAAGAAAAGATAAAATCTTATGTTCTTCTCTCGAAAAAACCAACCTTGATCAAGCGCGACCTGTTGATACCTGCTTTCGTCAGCGCCCGATCGATCATTATCGCCAGATCATCGGCCTCGCCATCTATATAATAGCCGTAGACCCGTTCCCAAAAATTCACCGCATGCGCGTTCCCTTCCGCGAAACAATGGCCGACCGAAATGCCCAGACCGGAGCCGATCAGCTTATAATCCCCTAGCTCTTCCTTGTTAAGTTCGTAAACTTTTTTTGACCGGATAAGCTTACCGGTTTCCGGATCAGTTTGATTGATGATAAAAATATTGTTCATAGAGATTGAAGTTAACCCCGTAAAATACCTGCGATATCACGGGGCGGGTAATAAAAAATCTTTCCCGGACAGAGAAAGATTAAAATAAAAAATCGACCTTTATCTTTCCCTTACCAGGGCTAGACTTGGCACCTTCTAAGCGGATTGCCTTAGGGTTGCCGGCGGGTCATCGAGCTAGTTCTCTCGCCGCACTCTTGATATTCATATATTAAATTGTCTGTTTATATCTTAGCGCGAATTATCCGGAAAATCAAATCGAAAAGTCAAACCGAACCAAAAACCGCCCTCTTCGGGCGATTTCCAAAAATCCGAGTAACCTAGACTTAAACAAAATTTCCTGGCCTTATATGCGGCCGGGAGGTGTCCGGGTCGCTTTAGCCCAACCGCCCCGCCAACCAGGGTTGGCGGGTCTGTTTACACAGAATTCTTCAAGCACGGGTGGTAGGAATCGAACCCACGCAAAGGGTTTTGGAAACCCTTGTACTACCATTATACTACACCCGCCTTCGTCACGCCGTAGCTTAAGCGTAGGCGGACTTTATACGATATTTATGTTTTGTGTTTTTATAATTGCTTTTTGGGACTTCGGCGCCTGTCCGCCCCTGGTGGAGGCAATGCCCGCAAAAACCCCGTGGCAAACGGCAATATTTAAATTCAAAATTTTTTTAACCTCTTCGCCTTCTCTCCCGGTTCCAGATAATTCTCCCTGTTCACTACCCTTTTCCCTGTCTGTTTTTCAAGTTGTTTTCTCGCCTCGCCGGAAATCCGGCCGCCCTTATGCGCCGCTTTTTCGTTCGGGTCATATCCGACCGCCTTATCCGTTTCCGCGATCTGGCGGGTGGACATCTCGGCTAAAGCCGTGAAGATCAATTCCGCCTCGCTCATGTGATCGCGCAGATTCTCCTGCTTTAAATTTTTTAACCGCTTGTGCGACCCGACCGATAATCCGCTCCATTCCCGATGGATAATATTCGTTAAAGCCGCGTACTCGTCCGGTTTCTCGACGCCGTGGTCAGACCAATAGTCGGTCAGCTTATTCCGCGTTTCAACCCCAAGCATCCTTTGTTCTATCCACTTCTTGCTCCGCCCGAGTATTTGCCAATTCTGGCGGCCCCTATTGACCGCCAACTCAGGATCAATCGTCTCCCGCATCCGCTCATATCCTACTTTGGCCAGCCATAATTTTATCGGCTCAGCTTTTTTACTTGGCACCGATTGAATGAGTCTTAAAACAATTTCAACATCCGCTACATCAGTCAAATATTTTTTGCCATCCTTTGCCGTTAATTTCAGTTTGTCACATTTTGTGACAACCTCGGATCCTTCATTTTTTAACCTATTTTTCAAAGTCGTCCAATAACTCTGCGCTCTTTTAAAGTCCTTTTGCTCCGTTAATATAGCGATAATATCAATTACGGAGAAATACCATTTCTCGCCCTTTTCGTCCCATGTCCGGCGTACGGGATGATCTTCAAATATCACTATTAACTTATTACTTTTTTCCTCCTTCATGGTGTCAATTGTTAATCTTCTTAAAAATCTCCGGTCTCTTTTCCAGTATATACTCAAACCGATCGATCGCCTCCCCTGTCATCTCGTTAAAAAGAGGCGTGCCGCCGGCGTAATAAGTTCCGATCGGATCGCCGTAACGGTTAAGGCCGTTGGTCGCAAGCCAGGCGTCGATAGCGTCTTTCGCTTCCCTGGTAAGGTCTTTCGCGTCTACGACCGCCGCTTCCAGTTTTTCCCTGTCGATCGCCGGAGCTTCTTCGGACGAGGTGGCCCCGTCAGGACAGGGCAAACCGCTCCCCGGGAAGAACCGGTTCTTTAGATCGATCACCGACTGCCCGATCTTTCCGAGATCGATATCCGGCAATTTTATTTCGGTCGATGTCCCCGCCTCGGTTTCGATCCCGAATTCATTAAACATCTCCCCGGCCTTGTCGTCCGCCCGGCGCAAAGAATCGGTTACCGAGCACCCGGAAAACAAAAACAGCAGCCCGCCCGCCGCCAGCACTATTCCATATCGTCTTAGTGCCTCCATATGAACAATATAGTTTTAAAAATATAAAACAACGACTTCATATTACGCGGGTTTCCGCGTTAAATCCGCGAATAAATCTGCGTCAGATCAGCGTAGCCGTTTTTCAGAAATCCACACATCAAAATTTGTACGAAAACAAACAAAAATTCTACTTGGTTTCTTTGTGTTTTACGTGCTTCTTGCAGTACTTACAGTACTTATTCATCTCCAAACGGCCCTTTAGGGTCTTTTTGTTCTTGCGCGAAAAATAGTTGACGCGCTTGCATTCCGTACACTCTAATTTTATCATGTTATCCTGCGACATACAATTCGATAACAGAAAACAGACTTAATCGGTGTCTGCCTTATGTTAATTTAATATTTACTTAACTATTGTAATATAAAGAGGAAAAAAAGTCAATACAAAAAACACCCCCCCCTCGGGATGTTCCGTCGCGCGTATTTTGTTCTTTTTCCCTTAACCCCTAAAAATAGCATCCAATAAGTGTTCCCGGTCATAGCCTACATGAAAATCCTTTTTGCCGTTTTTTACGATGACGATCACCGGGATGCCGGATTGGCCGGAAACGCTGATCATTTCCTTGGCCCGGCCGTAATCCGAGAGCACGTTATATTCGGTAAAAATAATATTATGTTCAATAAAAAAATCCCTGGCCATTCGGGAATACCTGCACGCAGGGCTCGAATACAGCATTACCTCGATTATATTCTTCTTTCCGTTGACACTGACCTCGTTCATAAGCGATGCACGCAGATTAATTCAACATTTTCTCAATTAATCCGTTTTTCCAAAATTAAAGAGAGAATCCTCAAAAGACAGCGGATTTATCCGCGGCTTTCAAAAAATCTCCTGATATTTAAATTAAACAAATCAAATATGACTCCACCATATAATAGAAAAATTAAAGTAGAGTTAAAAAATAATAATCAGATGATTAAATAACCGTATAAGCCGCCTTGGCCGAATAATAAACAAAAAAACGGGATTTTCTCCCGTTTTTTTCCTACATATCGCAAAAAAAAAATTGTTCAGGCTTTCCAAAGTCCGTGCAAATTGCAGTATTCTCTGGCCTCCACGCTCTCCGCATTGATTGAAAATTCCGCCACTGCCGGTTCCCCCGGCTTAAGCGTCTGCCGGTAAGACCGGCCGTCGGCGATAAGCTCTATCCATTCTATATAGTGGGTCGCTTCCATCGGATGCGGCACCGACCCGATCTTTACCCGGAAACCGCCCTCGATCTTCTCGATCACCGGCACGTGCTTCTCTTCGGCCGCGTCTTCGGTGTTCTCAGCCCTAAGCTTCATCGGCTGTCCGCAGCAAACAAGCTCCCCGGCGCCGGCGTGGAGCATTTCCACGATATTGCCGCAAATTTCGCATTTATAGATCTGTTTTAATTGAGTCATATTTTAGGCGTTAGGCTCTAGGATGTTAGGCGTTAGGGTGTTAGGTGTCGAGCCTAAATGTTATTATGGATTAACTTATTTAATATTCTCATAACTTCATTCAATAAACCATCTACCGAATCGTAATCATTGATAGTGCGGTAATGCAATCTTTTCGCGATTTCTATTTGCGTTTCCAATTCGGATCCGGACGCATATGCGATCAATAAAAAACGTCTAAACTCCCCTTTTGCGCCCCTCATTTTACCTTCAGCTATGTTTGATGGCAGAGACACAGCCGCTCTTCTTATTTGCGAACTTAATCCGTATTTCTCGCATTCGGGAAATTTTCCGGTCAACGCATACACGGCCACAACTAAATCCATCGATTTTTGCCATACAACCAAATCTTTGTATGTAGTACTCATAAATATCTAAAGCCTAAAGCCTAAAGCCTAAAGCCTAGGGCCTAGGGCCTAGACCTAATACACCTCCGCCTTCACCTGATAATATCCCTGGGGATGGCCGCAGGCCGGACAGGCCGCGGGCGCGGATTTACCCCGGTGCTCGTAGCCGCACTGGCGGCAGACCCAGACCGTTTCCTCGTCCTTCTGGAAAAGCGTTCCGCTTTCGAATTCGGCCAAAAGCTTCTTATAGCGCTCTTCGTGGTGCTCCTCCGCCCGGGCGATCGAACGCAGGCGCCCCGCTATTTCCGGCAGATTCTCTTTATTGGCTTCGTCGGCGAAATCAGGGTACATTTTCGTGTATTCGTGGTTTTCTCCCGCAATCGCCGCTCTGAGATTTTCCGCCGTCGTACCGATCACGGTCGGCACTTCCGCCTCTACTTTGATATCGGCTTTTTTACCGTTTTGCTCTTCAAGTCCGTTGATCAGGCGCATGAGCCACTTGGCGTGCTCCCGCTCCTGCTCGGCGGTTTCCAATAAAACAGCCGAGATCTGCTCATAACCTTCTTTTTTAGCGATCTTGGCGTAGATCGTGTAACGATTCCTGGCCTGCGATTCACCGATAAACGCCTTGGCCAGATTATTCATGGTGTTTTGCATAAATTACCCTTAAGAATTGCCGGGCATTCCCTGGAATCCCGGTTTAATAATTAAAGCCGTTTAAAAGCCGCCCTCCCTTAATGCTCGAAAACGGCACCCTATTCGCATTATAGCAAAATTTCCGTTTTTTACCAAAAAATTCCCGCTTGTTCGCGGGAATTGATTTTATTTTTTATAATTTTATTTCCTCTACCCATCCGAACAGATCGGGATATTTGCCGTATTGCATGCTGACCAGGATGTCGTAGAGCCGTTCCGTTACCGGTCCGGCTTTTTTATTGTCCAGGACGAACTTCTTCCTTTGATAATAAAGTTCGCCCACCGGCGCGATCACCGCGGCCGTGCCGCTGCCGAAAATTTCCGTTATCTCGCCGCTTTTGATCTGGCTGATGATATCATTGATGTCAAAATAGGCCTCAATTGCGGCCAAGCCCAGGCTGTCCGCCAGCTTTAAAACCGAATCCCGGGTAATCCCCGGCAGGATATTGCCGTTGAGGCGCGGGGTAAAAAGGGCTTTTTCCCGGCACGCGAAGAAAATATTCATGGCTCCCACTTCTTCGACAAAGCGGTGCTCTTTGGCGTCAAGCCACAAAACCTGGTCATAACCGGCGTTTTTGGCCTTTTGGGAGGCGGGCAGGCTGCCGGCGTAATTGGCGGACGCCTTGATGTCGCCCAGGCCGCCCGCGGGCACCCGGGACATTTTTTCCTCCACGTATATCCGGGAAGGTTTGAAGCCGGAAGCGAAATACGCCCCCACAGGGCTTAGGATCATCCCGAAAAGGTATTCTTTGGCCACTCTGACTCCCAGTCCCGGCTCCGTCGCTATCATAAAAGGACGGATATAAAGGGAAGAGCCCGGAGATCGCGGGATCCAGCGGATATCAGTTTTAATAAGCTCGAGCATCGCCTGCTGAAAAACGGCCGGATGTATCGTTGGCATCTCCAGACGCCGGGCGCTCGCGTTAAAACGGCTGATATTGTCCTTATGCCGGAACAAGGCGAATTTATCCGGTCCCCGGTAATAGGCCTTAAGCCCTTCGAATATTCCCTGGGCGTAATGGAGCATCATGCCGGCCGGACTGATCGCCAGGTCGCGGCTAGGTGTAATCGCGGCCCCGTGCCATTTATCCGGCTCGTTCCATTTCATGGTGAACATATGGTCCGTAAAATACCGCCCGAAACCCAGACTGCTTTCGTCCGGCAAGGGTTTAAGATCTTTTTCCGGCACTTTCTCTGTCGCGATATCCATTTTTATTCTCCCTTCTGGTTATGAAAAGAACATTGCCCTTTTTTAAAGTCGGTCAATAACTCCTTTATACTTAATGCTTTATACAAAATACTAAATACTAAACACTAAACCTGGCAAACCGGGCAGTAACTCGTTCCCCGCCC
This sequence comes from Candidatus Falkowiibacteriota bacterium, assembly GCA_043801965.1. Taxonomy (GTDB): domain Bacteria; phylum Patescibacteriota; class Patescibacteriia; order Patescibacteriales; family UBA12075; genus XYA2-FULL-47-19. The sequence continues at coordinate 22,941 of JAZDLN010000037.1, read as the reverse complement.
CGCCACTTTTATCTTCATTACCGTAGCGCCGCAACGGACGCATTTCTTTCCGGCCCGGCCGTAAACTTTAAGGCGACGCACGAAATCGCCCTTATGCCCGTCCGCGTCCACGTAGCTGTTAAACGTGGTGCCGCGGTATTTGATGCCCGAGAGCAAGACCGCCTTAGCCGCGAGCGCGATTTTTTTTATTTCCGCGTCCGTCAAAGTATCGGCGCTCCGGGACGGCAATACTCCCGCCCGGAACAAAGTTTCATCCGCGTAAATATTTCCCAGCCCGGCGACCAAGGCCTGGTTTAAAAGCAGAGCCTTGATATTCGTCTTTCTTTTTTTTAATAAATTTTTCAAAAAAACGCCGTCAAACTTCTTGTCCAGCGGCTCCGGACCGAATTTTTCTTTGATAGCCGCCAGTTCTTCCGCGTTAACTATTTTCATATAGCCGAAAGTCCGCATATCGTTAAAAAATAATCTGCTGCCGTCCGAAAACTCCAGAAAGACCCGCGTGTGCTTATTCGGCAATACTTTTATTGCTATATTGTCGCTATGGCCGCCAGCCAACCAAGAGCTCTTACCCCCCCTCTCCTGCATGGGGGAGGGGTATTGGTATATAAGCTGTCCGGTCATCTTTAAATGAGCCAGCAAAAACCCGCCGCCCCGCGCCAATTCAAAAATCATGAGCTTCCCCACCCGGTTTATCTCCACGAATCTGTTGCCAATAAGCGTCTTTTTGAATTCCCGCTCCCGGTTTTTGACCGTTCTCGCCAATAAAACACTGACGGCCGATATTTTTTGATCTCCGCCCGAGGCGGATCCGCCTTGGGCGGACAATATCCGTTTTCTTAAATCGTTTTTAATTGTTTCTACTTCAGGAAGTTCCGGCATAATTTTTATGATTATCTAACTTAACGCCTAACGGTTGATATTAGATTAAAAACAGAGCACCAGAAAATTTGATTTTCTGAATAATATTTTTTGTCATCTCGACCGGAGCGGAGCGGAGGGAGAGATCTATAATACATTGTGCCTGCAGGAATGACGTTTGGCGCACATACAACGTATTATAGATCTCTCCTCCCGCGGGTCGTCGAGATGACAAAAAAGGGATTATTTAATATAAGGAAGTGGTCTGCTTTCATCCCAATATTAATCCATAACGCCTGAAAACAGCATATCACTTTTCCTAAAAATAAAAAACCCTGTTTTTCAAACAGGGCTGTTTTTGTTTTTTTAGTGAAAACCAAAGAAAAAAATATTTTTTTTATCTAGAGCGTTAACCAGGCTTTGGCCGGAAATGATCCGGATGTCCGCCTCTTCCCGGCTAAAATGCTTTTGCAGGAAATCGTCCATTCCGTCCGGAGTGTCGATGACCTCATTGCCCAGCCAAGGATAAAAATTAAAGCCGTGTTTTTCCCCGAAAGCGGTGCCGGCGATCTGGCGTGATATTTCGTTTAAATGGCCGGGGGTGTTGTGTTCCGCGCAAACCGTGAAATGGCCGTTAACCACGAGCCTTGATCCGCTCCTTTTAAGAAAATCGAAACAGGCCAGCTCTGATTCGTAATACTCCGATCTCTCCCGGATGTTGCGCGGAGCGTTGCTTTCTATGTTTTCAAAAACTTTTCTTTCCTTGTCCTTGTCCCAAGGGACCCGGAACTCAAAATAATGGATAAAATAATCCGGAGTCGGCAGGATCAGGACCGATTCCCGCGTCAGATAGCGCGTATATTCCTCGAAGCGTTCCACCGGGAAGCTAAAAACCTTGAAGTGCTTTTCTCCGCATAAAAGGCAAAGGCGCGCCTCGGCGGGCTCTTCTTCGATCTTCGATCCGCTTATTTCGGCCATTACCCGCGGCAGATTCTCCTCTAGAACGAACCAATTGCCGTTATGGTAATGCTCTTTCGCTTTTTTGTGCGGACATTCAATGCTGTTAATGAGCAGCCGGCTGGTTTTATGATCCCGGACTGCCGCCGTCTTCTTGCGAATAGCCATTTTCTCCTCCTCGGTTTCAGCCTATAAAAACGAATCTGCGCGTTTTAACCCCGTTTATCTCGACCTCTTCCAGGAACATATCAAGGGGCCTGGCTCATAATTTACCGTTATCGTCGCGACAGACCGCGAATTCCCCGAGGGTTTCGCTGTGCGCGGCAATTCCGATCAGTTCGTATTCTTTGCCTTTATAGTGCCTGTATAAGCCCGGTTTAAGCATTTATCCTCGTTTCATTTTAACGGTCCTTATTTTAATCCGATGGTGGCGACGACCGGTTTGTGGTCCGAAACTTTAATTTCCGATAATATGCGGTAAGACAGGAATTCCATTTCCGGAGACACGAGGATCCAGTCGACGCGGCGCCCGATCTTGGGGCAGGTCGGTATCCTCATTTCCGGAGCGTAGGTTTTAAGGTCCAGCCGGTCGCACAAGCGTCGCAAGGACGATCTTTTGTGGTGCCATTCGCAGTTAAAATCCCCCATGACGATCATGGGCCGCCGGCGCGGATAGAAAAAGTCCATGATCTCATCGGCTTGCCGGGAGCGGATCCGGCTCCGGTAACAATCGAAGTGAAGGGAAACGATATCCACTTCGGTTTCCGGCCGGCCGGGCCAGGCGATACTGCCGGTCACGAATCCTTTGCGGAACATGGGCGGGGACGGGTCGAAGCTTATTGATCGCGAATCGCTCATGGGCAGCCGGGAGAGCAGGGCCGTGCCGTAAAGCAGGTTTAAATTCAGTTTCGGCGCGAGTTTCGGCCGGTTCACGTGTTCCCCCTGGATTGCTTCGCGGTAACCGGCTTTAGCGGCCAGATACGCGATATGGTTGAATTTTCCGCTCCAGAGAGCGCATCGGTCCGCTTCCTGCAAAGCCACGATGTCGGCCTCCTCCGTCTGGTGGAGAAACGCGATCTCGTCAAGATTTTTTTCGATCCTTGTCCGGCCCTGAAATATATTCCTCCGAAACGGATTTTTTTGCCCGATCTTCCACCCATGGCGGATATTCAACGTCATGAGCTTTAATGCTTGTTTTTCCATAAAAAAATGCCACCTCCGGCGCGTATAACTTTATTTTATTTTTATCATATCCCGCCCCCGCTGTCAACTTAAAAAATATTAAAATAACATAAAAAAACGGTTAATTTAATAACCGTTTATTTTGTTTTTAATTTTCCCGGTAAGGGACCGGCGGATGATTAACTATACTCCAGGGTAACCTTTGCTATTTCCGGACTGACGAGCCGTCCCTTAACCAGGGCTGCTTGATGCCGTTCGATGATATTTCCGATAACCTCAGCGGGGCTGTTCAGCCGCGGCTCGCCGAATTCTTTTCTCCACCGTTCTATCCCGGCTTCAATAAGCGGCGCTACCTGGGGGTGCGAAGATAGATCAGCGGCGGCGATACCCTGGTCAAGACCCTCAATGACGAGCTCAACCACGTCATAATCATATCCCAAATCCTTAAAATCAGTCTGTCCCGGTTCAAGCCCGGCGGTCGGAGCGCGCCTGGCGATCCGTTCGAAGCCAAGATAGGCCGCCAGCTCCCGGACGAGGCGCTTGGACAGGGACCCGATCGGGCTTAGATGCACGGCACCGTCCCCGAACAGGGTGTAATAACCGATGCCGTAATCCTCGTCCTTATTGCCGGTGCCCAAAAGGACCTTTTTTTCGGTGGCGGCCTTGGTGTTAAGCACATTGGCCCGTACGCGGGAGATCAGGTTTCCCTTGTGGTAAGCGGAGGAAAAAGCTTCCGGATTGCTCGAACGGAATCCTTCTACCGCTGATTCAAGATCATGGATTTCGTGGCGGATGCCGAGTTTTTCGGCCACTTCCCGGCCGTCATCGATATCCGCCGGGACGTTGACCTTTGAAGGCAGGATATAGCCGATAAGCTCAAGGTCGGCGTGGCCCTTAAACGCCTTGGCGGCGAGCGCCGCGGTCAGCGAAGAATCGACTCCGCCGGACAACCCGACGACCGCGCCGGTCGCCTGCTGCGATCGGACGCGGCTGACGATAAAATCTCCGATTTCCCTTACGACGAGGGCCGGATCAACGGAGGGCAGAATGATATTTTTCGCGTTTGTCATAATTTTTCTCCCTAATTTTATTATTATGAAAATTAATCACTGTAAAAAAAAAGGGGGGTGGCGGACAAAACCAAGGCTTTGCCCGCCACCTTATTAGACGATTTCACAAATAAGCGGCGCTAGAGATAAAATTTTATAAGGCAAGGCGCGTTCAAGCTTTACGGCACGGCTACAAGAGTCGGTCATCATGAACTCTTCGAAACTCTCGGGTTGTATTCTCTTCTTACGGTCATCGTCGCTGGGGAAAACCCCATGCCCGACATAAGCGCTTACCGATGCGGCCCCGAGCTCGATCATTTTATCTCTGCCCTCTCTCTGCGTGCCCCCGGAATTAACGATATCGTCAACTATGATCACGTGCTTATCGTGCGGATTTCCATCTTTAACGATTATCGTCCTCTGATCGCCGTTACGGCTTTTATCGCAACGGATGAGCTTTACCCAGGAAGGCAAGTCTTTTTCATACCTTAAGGATGCGCCTTTGTCCGGCAACATCACGGCTATGTCATCGATCTCGATGCCCTTTTCCCTGACAATGCGGAGTATCTCGTTTATAAGTAGCGGCACCGTAGTATGGGATTTAAAAATTACATTGCCTTTGAAATAACTCTTAATCCTTTTGTCGTGAATATCGAAGACCGACAAAAGATGGCGTCCGCCCTGCCGCGAAAGCGGAATAACGGAAAACATCTTAGCCAGTCCGTCGGCGGATATAACCTCTCCCGGCCGATCAGCTCTTTCCATAGTACCGACCGGATAATACGGCAGGATAATATGCATGGGCCCCATGCTTTCTTCCGGCATCTGGTACAGCGTGAACATGACCGGGGCCAGATCGGCCGGATGGTCTAGGGAGATAAAAAATATTACCGGACGCTCCTTGACCGAAAACCGGACATTCGGCCACCCGTCTTTGAAGCTCTGCCAATTAATTTCTCCGATATCATATCCCCTGCAAGCAGCCACGGTCCGGGCCAAATTTTCCATTGGCGGATAGTAAAAAACAATCGGTTTATCCTGTTCCATCTCTTTCTCCTCCCTCTTCCTCTAAGGTTTAATTTTCTTTTTAATTTAAAGAACCATCCCTGATTACAACCACTTAATACTTTAAGTAGCTATATTAAGGGGGCGGCGGACTTTTGTCTCAGAGTCCTCCGCCGGCCGCGTTCATCGCGGCAATTCTAAAAATTTCGTCTTTTTATCTTTTATCTTTTTCCAAACATTGCCGACTTCTTCCCGGCTAAGATCTTCTACGCGGGCGATAAGAGCGGTTGCGGCCTCAATTTCCTGGTATCTTTTATTTTTGCCCACGACTCCCTGGGCGGCCTTAAGGCTCTCGGCCGCTTTGTTAAGTTCATCCCGGGCGGTAGTGAATTCGCCCTCCGCCCTCCAGTAGACCGCCTGCTTTATCCGGGCGGAAGCTTCGATCAGATAAGGTTCGGCTTTCGCTTCCCGCCGAGATGAGGGCCAGAGAAAAATTCCGACCAGCGCGAAGATCGCCAAAAGCGCGTAAACCATATACTTTAATTCTTCCCGCCGGCAAAGCCCCGTTTCGCGTTCATAGCTGCCGCAGCCGGATCCGTCCGGACCATGATTGCAATCGTTTTCATCGTACATAAGGTTACCTCCTGAAAATCCTTGTTTGCATCTTTCCCTGGACCAATTCTAAATTCTTTTCCCTTAAACCAGAGTTAATTTCCCGGCGATAGAAAGATGAACCGCGCCAATATTTTCCTTTATCATACTGAGACGGCACTGGCCGAAACGGCCGCCAATAGCGGCTGACTTTGAAGTGGGCGCGTATTCCGGTTTCATCCAGCAAAAAACCGTAATAAGTCGTGCGGTCTCCGGCTAAACGCTGACCGCCCTGGACGAAAAGCCTGTCGCCGGCCCGGATTTCCCGACTTAACTCTTCCTGGAAAATCCCCCAAACTTCGTCCTGGGCTTCTTTTTTCAGAAAAAAATATTTTTGCCTTTTGCTCAGGAATTTTCCGTTGCTTCTGGCCAGTTTATGGCAAGTGGTAAGAATTTCTCTGCCGGCCGTCAGGCACGGCAAAATATTTTTTATTTCCATGACAATGCCCCCTTCTGTCTTATTTGATTTTAAGTTTAAAGAACATTTCCTTACTGCCAGCGCCTAAAATAAATTTTAAGCGATGATATTAAGGGGCGGAAAATAATTTTTCCGCCTTTTTATCCCGTTTTTTAACTGAAATATTTTTCGATGAACTTTTTCATGGCGCCCGGGTCATCGCTTTTTTCGCCGGCCGCCTGAACCAGTTCCTCGACCGTGATCTCAATATCCGCGATCGTGCACTGCGCCTGATTCAGATAATCCCTAAGGGCAAAAATATCTTCCGCGATCAACTCATCTTTCGTAAGATGAGTAAGGGCGTTGTGTCCCTCGAAAAGTTTGCCGTAATTGATTTTTTTAAATGCAGTTACAGCTTTTTTCGCTTTTTCGATCGTTACCTGTTTATCTTCCATTAAATCCTCCCCTTTTTACGGATTAACACCGGCATTCTTCCCGGAAAGTCACGCCGTAGTCAGTCTCTTTTTTTACGACTTCAATATCTTCCGGTTCGCCGATGGCTTTAGCGATATTATCGGAAGTTTTGACCGTGCCGTGGCCGTTTGCCCAAACCGCTTTCGAAATAATCGAAGGCGTTGGAATCCCGACGTCGTTCGTGAGGTCCGTGCCCCAGCCGTAGCCGTAATTCATGAGGCTGTTTACGTACTTAGCGTATTCCGCCATTGTTTCCACGGTCAGACCGTCGGAAAATATCACGCCCGTCTTCATGGGATCCAGGCCCGTCTCCCGGCATTTCCGGAGAATCTTCCAGACGTATTCTTCGGCCGGACCGGAATCGTGCCGGAAATAATCCCACCAGGAGAACATCTCCGGATTCATGTTTCGGAACGCGAAATCAGACGAATAGGTATCGGTCAAAGCCGTCATTAGAGCCGGCGCGAATAATTCATGCCACTGTTCGTAGACCTTATTCTGGGAAAAAGCCACCCGATTATCCCGGTCATGATAAATACCGAAGAGAATCTGGAAAAGCGAATGCGCCATCGTGCCGATAGGGATTTCTCCTCTCTCCAGCGCCAAAAGGACGTTAGAGGTGCCGATGACCTGGTTTGGGAGCATTCTCCTTAACCGGTAATATACTTCTCTTTGCCACCAAAGGCCGTGGAAGCGCCGCCGGGTGCCGAACTCTACGATATTTTTTATCTCCGGATGCTGTTTCAGGAATACTATCTTCGCGTCAAGATTATCAAGCCCGTGGAAGGCTACATCCGCGACATCAAGCTTGTGTTTCGCCATATAGCCCCGGCCGAAAAGGCCGGAAGCGATGGACAGCTTCAGGGTTTCCCAAAGCTCTACCTCCTTCCACTTCCCCTGAGCTTCGATCTTCGGATTATCGCCGTCAGCGCTGATAACGAGTTGGTTGAAATCAAGCCTGAGGTCTCCCAGAAATTCCATGAAATCCGGAAACCTTCCGAAGATATTGACTCCCTTGATATTGATCTGCGCCAGTTTAGCCAAATCGGCCTTGCTGATCCGAAGCGTAGAAACATGGTGGAGTTCTTCGGAGAGCCGGTCCATGTCGATATATTCGAGGAGGGGCAGACTCTTCGTTCGATTCTTGAAAGCGTACCTGACGGGTACGTCCGGATAATACCGGAAAGCGAGAAGGAGCATGAAAAGCTTATAAACATCAAGGTCTAGCAGGGATTTTATGATGAATTCCTTTTTCTTTATTTGGCGCATAAGTCCTCCAGGTAGTATACCGCGCCGCAGAACCTGTCGATCAGAGCGAGCGCTTCGTTCTTGTTCCAAAGGCCGTCAATGAGACGATCCGGAAATACCCTTTCCCCGTTCAAAGCTCCGAGCATCGAAGCCAGGATCGAGCCGTTCGTGTCCGTGTCGCCGCCAGCCGAAATTACGTCGTAAAGCGATTTTATTGAATACGGATTCCGCAGGAAAAAAGCGTAAATGAAGGGCAGACAATCGTAAAGATAGGCTTTGCCGCCGCCGAATTCGGAGATTATCTCTTCGTCAGACATGCGATCATTGTCGCTTCCGGCGCGCTTCGCGAGGCTTTGCAGACGAACGAAAAGATTGTCATTGATTTCCGCAACGCCGTAGCGCTTGGCATAAAAATAGCCCTCGTCGCATCCGTCAAGCATAAGCGCCAGGAATTCCCTGGAATTAAAATCCTTTGCCCGATTTACGTTCAAAAGATATACCAGCGCGTAGAGGTGCGTGAAGGTCGCGGCTACTGCCAGATCGGAATTGTGCGTCATGACCGTGAACTTTACGAGCTTGTCCCGGTCTTTTTCATCCATTCGGCCTAAAGCGGTCAAATCCGGATAAGAACGGGCGAAATCGACCGCCAACGGGCTCATCTTCATGATCGTACCGTTGCCGCCGCTGCCGTTTACGCCGGCTTTATCCCAGGGAAAGCCGTCAAACATGTTCTTTATCGCCTGCCGGGTGGTTTTCCCCCAGCCGAAGGTCTCCTCTTTTCGGTAAGCTTCGAGATGATGCCGGGCGATGACTTCCGGATTGAAACAGGTGCCCTTCTTGAATAAAGGCTTGCTTCGGATCAAAGCGGCCGTCGATCGCATAACGATCACGGTCTGCTGCCAGTCGTCCGTCGTCTGGGCCTTCATGCCTTTGTACCATTTATGGTCCGGGTCCGGATCGATATAGCCGGTTATCCGGCCGTGCCTTTTCCTGATCTTGGCGGCGTCGTAGGTTTCGACCGCCATCTCGAGCTGGTCGCCTACGGCGACGCCTTTAAAAAGGCCGTGGATTTTATCTTTCTTCATGTTTTGCCTCCCTGTTTGATTGTTTAACTGACAAGCTCGTAACCGCGGGCGAAATCATCGTCATCCATGCCCATCGCCCGTTTGATCAGAATATCCCGGTCAAATGGATTCTTCGTGTCCTGGAATTTACCTAGAAGTCCGGCGGCCTTAAGTTCCTCACGGAAAGGCTTTTCCCGGATCGGGATCGGATAATCCGAACCGTAAACTAAGCGGCGCCGGATCACCTTATCCGCCAAAGAGGCTTTGAGCCGCGCCTTTCGGTGCGGGGAAGACATGCCGGCAGTATCGAAATAAAGATTATCCCGACCTTCCGCCATAATCTTCACGCGCCTGAACTGGCGGGCGTGATTGACGTAAGGCAGTCCGCCCGCGCAATGAGCCGCGCAAACCCTGATATTTTCGGTAACGGGCAGCCGGATCGCTTCCAGCCGGTTATATATGCCGTCGATTACCGGTAGGGCGAATTCGAATCCGACATGAGTAAGTATCGCCATGCCTTTTCCCCGAAGCCGGGCATAAAATTCTTTGATATGGTCGAGTTTCAGTTCCGCTCGGCTCGGCGGGTAACAAGCCGTTCCTTCCGGACTGAAACCCATGACGCCTGGCAGCCATTTTATGATCCTTATCCCGCGCTCGGCGCATTTGTCGAGTTCTTCCCGCCAATCGCGTCTCGCCGGATTTATCGAGGCGGCCGGAATGATCTTGTCCGGGAAACATCTGTGAAGCTCCCAGACGGCGTCGTTACTGACGTATAGAACCGTGTGGTCATAGTCCAATTTGCCATCCGGACCGTACACTCCGTCGAAGGGTAATACCACTATCTGCGACAAAAATGCCGAAGCATCGATGTCGCGCAGGAGGGTATTGCGGTAATCCTCGTGGATCCGCTCCAGATTGTATAGCGCCGGCAAACCGGTCTCGTACGGCTTAACGCCGATAGCCCTAAGATAGGAATTCATGCGCAAGCCGTCCACGAATCCTGAATGCACGAAACCGTCCCCGTGATTGAAGGCGAAAAGATGGCAATGGATATCGATTATCCTCTGGCTTTTCATCTCTCTTCCTTTCTTTTTATTTTTTTCGTTTAAAGAGCTATCCGTAATGTCCGCAGGTCGGGTTTCATAAAAAATCCGATCTCCGCACACTATTCGTAATTCACGAAATTACGAGCCTGCCCCGTGTCCCGACGCTTCGGGATTTACGTGGTTACGCGATAAGATACGGTAAATTTAGCCTGGTGTGCTTGGCTACGATATCCGATTCGCGCAAAAAAGCCAGCTCTACCGATGCCACCCGGCTCCGCTTTATCCGCATACTTTCGGTATCGCCCAGAGGCACGCCGTCCACAAAAGCCTGAACCGGTCTTTTTTTACCGCCGATGGTCCGGAATTCAATAATAGCATCTTGGGAAATAACGATATTTTTCCAATTCGCCGGCTCGGCAATATTCATGCCGGCGAGTATAAGATTGCGCGCGTAAGGCGGCAGGGAAAAACCGGCGATGTGGCGGGCATAACCGGTGGAACCGGCGGCAGTCGCGACCAATAAGCCGTCTCCCGCCACCTTCGGAATAAGGCGGTCGTCGAGCTTTAATTCGAACCAGGCCGACTGCCCGCCCCGGCGCTCCATCCAGGCATCGGTAAAAGCGACAGTTTCGCGCCGTTCGCCTTGCCCGTTTCTTGTCTCAACAGAAAGAAGCGGCAGCTGATAAACGACAAAATCATTTTTTAAAATTTCCGGCTGGTCTTCGTTTAATAAAAATCCCTGGTGTCCGGCGTTCACTCCGATGAAGGGCAGGCGGAGCGTCCAGTGTTTTCGGATCGCCCGGAGCATGGTCCCGTCCCCGCCGATCACGACGATTATATTCGCCTCTTTAATGTCCGCCTTCGCGCCTATCCGCTCTTTAATCTTTATAGCTTTATCGTTTTTTTCGTTTATCACGAAAAACGGCCGCGGCGCGGATAATTCTAAAACGGCCTTCTCTTGGGGGAATATTCCGCGATATAAATTATAGCGCTTGATATACGCGGCCACTTCCGGTGTAACCAAATCTTCGACCGGCTTATGGTTAAAGACCCGGTTCCTGATCTCCGTGCTCGATCCCGAATGATCGGGACTTATGACCATATGGCGCGGAGGCAGATCAGCTTCGTTCCATTCGTAGCCGGAGCGTTTCACGACGACAAAATTGCTTTTTTCCCAAAGCTCCTCTCCGCGCTCCCATTCCCTCTGGATCGCCGAACGGCCTTCCGATCCCCCCTGAACCAAATCGAAACCGACGACGTGCCAGACCTCTCCCCGGACAGAGAATTTTTTTTCAAGTTCGTGAGTCCGCGTAAAAACGTTATTGCTCAAATCGGCGTGGTCCACCCTTACTTTTTCCGGAAGACCCTTTAAGGCCAGATCGGCCATGGCCGCCCGGTGCGCCGGCTCGATATCGTTGGTCGTCGCCTTGTCCGGCCTCGGACCGCAAAGCACGACCACGATCTCGTCGAAGTTCGGCAATAGCTCTTTTATAATATTTATATGGTGCGTTCCCAGAGGATTGAAACTGCCCCCGAAAAGCGCGACTTTTCTGTTCATAATTATTTAACTTTACCCCTCTGCCCGTTGTGCATCCTGCCTGCCGGCAGGCAGGCTCCTCTTAGTAAGGGGAGAGAAACGCGGGGAATATCACGTCCGTGCCAAATCCACCATCTTCCTCCCCTTCTTAAGGGGAGGTTGCCGAAGGCCGGTGGGGTGTTTTCCCGAAAAACTTCATCCCAATCGCTTCGGATAAAATTTTAGAGGGGCGAGGAGATTTTTTCTCCTCGCCTGATTTATAACCCTTAAACAATATTAGCCCCGTAGAGCTTTTCCATGCGCGCCAGGGCCATTTCGTGCGCATGGTTGTCAAAATCAGCCACGCCATGATGAGGCACCAAAATCCTGTAATCCCGGTTGGCGAGTCCGCCGACCGTATCCATGACGCAGATTGAGGTGCAAACTCCCACTACCTCCACCCCCGCCTCCCAAGACGGAACGCCGCTTAGATGTTTTTTCAGGATATGTTCCAGATTGCTTTGGAAAAATCCGCTGTAACGACTCTTCTTCACGACGTACTCAAAACCGCCGCCTGTCCGCCAGGCCGCCGTATTCGGCGTTAATTCCGGCACGATCTCCGCGCCCCATGTGCCGGCCACGCAGTGCTCGGGAAACCGCTGAAATTCCAAATCGTCTTTCTTGTGGCTGTCGCAAAGGAAAACAATCAAATCCTTTTCTGTCCGAGCTTTTTTCAGCCAGACCTTCACGTAGGGAACGATATCGCTTGCGGATGGAAAATAAAGCGCTCCCCGCGGATCAACAAAATCGTTCAGCATATCCACAACGATCAATGCCCTGTTGCGCATCTTTGCCTCCTTGCCCTTTTTTCATGGTTAAAAGATTATACCCGGCGGCGCTGATAACTAAACCGCGGCTTGCCTGGTTTCCCGGACCCGGATCGAAGCCAATGCACGAACCTTTTTTTATTTTTCTTTTTTTCGGCCGGTTCCAAAACCGGTATCAGATGATCGAAATCATCAGTCGGATAATCAATGATGGCCGTTTCCAGATCCCTGATCAAATCCAATGGAATCACTTGACTCGCGGACATTATCGCGGCGTCCCGGGCGGAGCCATGAAGTTTTTCGATCATATCGCGCGAAATATGTCCCGGTCCGGCGTGGCCGATGACCAAGATATCGATATTCCGCCGGACTTCATCGCCGTTGCTTTCCAAAATCACCGGGCCTGAGAAAAAACCCAAAGCCGCCGCGAGCCCCGCCAGTGAAAGTCCGGTAATGTCCAAAACCGGCAATCCTTCCTCAATGCCGACGATCAGATGAAAACTTCCCAGTCTGTCCAGTCTTTTTTCCATGATGGTTTCCTTTCCTTAAAGGCTATTTATATCAAAGAACGGTTATACTAAGGCGAAAAACTTTATCCGAAATATTCCGGTAAAATTTTTCAGATTTTATTTAATATTAAAGAAAAATTAAAATTACTTTCATTATTATTGAAATTTATTAAATTTTAGCAGAAAAAACACTATTTGTCAAGCTATTTAGACGTGGGCTTATAATCTTGTCGCACTCCTTTTTTGCCGTTTTCATCCGGGTTTCATGGCTGCCCCGCAAAGTCAAGAACGGTTTACCGCTTTTCCGCAATTCTTCTTCGAATCTTTTGTGCATGGCATGCCTGATATGCTCCCCGTCGCGCGTACCGTCTTGGATAAAAGGAATCTCGTCTCCTGTCAATATATACAGATCATATTTTCTGCCGGCGCTGATTTTCTCTACCGCGCGAGACATGCATCCCAGATACCGTTCGTGCCAAAGCGAGGTGGCGAAGGAATCGGTATCGCAGATCAAAATCTTATTGCATTGACGCGCTAAAAAATCTTCCATTCTGTTCTGCGCTGAAGCTATAAACGTAAATTCGTCCGTGCGCCAAAGAGCGGCATCCGGACGACCTTTGGCCTCAGAGTACATTCTTCCGAATTCCGGAACCCAGACGGTCCGGTAATATTCCGCTAAGGATCTGGCCAGCATTGTCGTTCCCGTCGATTCCGCCCCGATAACGCAAATCCGCTTGGCGAAATGCGCCTTTACGCAGGGCTCAAGAAATTCCCAATGTTTAATCGGGTCGTTTCTGATGTCAGTCGCTCGGATCGGCACGTTTTTTCTTTCTTTATCCACTATAATGTGCCGGCAGCCGAGGCAGGCGGCGTAAGTATCGCCGTAATCCTCGGACGTAAAAACGGCATCGGGAATATAGCCGAGAAATTTTTTCGTATACTCGGCCCAGGCCCGCGAATCATCATCCTTCATGATATCGTCCACGACCAGCACTTCCGCGTCCGGGTGGATCTCCCTGATCCATTCCGCCCTCTGAGTCCCGGGTATAATCTGATCAGCGCGATGGCAAACAATAACCGTCAAACGATCAACGTTCCTTGTGGCGAAATCTATGAGATATTTGTGCCCCCGGTGCGGCGGATAAAATTTTCCGATAACAATTCCTCTTTTCATATGTTTTATCAAGCATATTTCATTGCTTTTTTCCAGCCTAAAAGCCCCCTGGACGCTAAAACCAGGAAAACAGCATAAAGCAGGGAGATAAATACGACATCTTTCGCGAAATAAAGCCCGATACCGATGATATCAACCAGAATCCAAAGATACCAACATTCAAATTTCTTGTGGGCCATAAGAATAGTGGCCGCAAAGCTCAATATCGTCGTAAAAGCGTCAAGATAAGCAAAGGAAGCCGGCTCCGAAAATAAACGCGGCAGCCATTCATGGATATGGCTCATTAAATAACCCAACACGATCGTTCCGATAAAAATGCCGGCAGTATAAATAAACAGACTGCGACCGGAACTACCGGATACGCCCGCATCATCCTCTTTCCTGGCATCTTTCTTTTTCAGCTTCAGCCAAATCCACCAGCCGTAAAAACCGGTTATGAAAAAATAAATTTGTTCCATAAAATCGGAGTAAAGCCGGATTTGGAAAAACAGGACGGCAAACAGAACAACCGCGATATTGCCGACCGGCCAGGACCAGATATTGTTTCTGGCCACCAGATAAACGGACAATAAATTCAAGATTGTCCCGAAAAACTCAAGGTAGCTCATCGGGTAACCGATGACCGTAAAAATGGTCGTATTGATGTTGAAAAAATCCATAGATTTTTAAGTTAATTATAAATTTTCATGTTATCCCCTCTTAATTACGCCCTTCATGTTATTGTATTTAATACACTAACTAAAGATAAAAAATAATTACAGTATCTCGATATTTTCCGGGCGGTGGGAAAGGAAACGGTAAAGGGCGGCCGGACGGTTGGCTTCCCCGATCGTCTTTTTTTCGGTCGCCTTAAGAATCTTAAGGGCCAGGATCTTTTTCCGGAAATTGCGCTTGTCGAGTTCCCTATCCAGTATTATTTCGTAGGTTTTCTGCATATCGCCCAAGGTAAATTCTTCCGGAAGAAGACTGTACACGACATTGGTGTATTCCAGTTTCACTCGCAAGCGCTTGACGGCGCAGCTGATTATCTCCCGGTGGTCGTAAGCTAGCCCGGGCAGTTTATCGACCGGATGCCACTCCACCCCCCCGTATTCCGCGCTTGTCTTTAATTTAAGGCCGGCGCTGGGGATAAGCGCGTAATAAGCGACGGACACGACCCGACCGAAAGGATCCCGATCTACCCGCCCGAAAGTATAGAGCTGTTCCAGAAAAACGTCCGTAACGCCGGCTTTTTCCTTAAGTATCCTTTCCGCGGCCGTATCAACCGATTCAAGCGGCCGGACGAGACCGCCGGGAGCGGCCCACATATTTAAAAACGGTTTTTTCTTCATCTTAATGAGCAAGACCTGCAGTTTTCCGTCCTTAACGGTAAAAATAACGATATCGGCGGCAATCACGGCGAATTTATATTTCGGCTGTATTTTTGGCATGCGATTACTATTAGTGTATCTATAACACTATTATAGCATTAAAAAAAAACCTGTCAAGGCCCCGCAAAAAAAGACGGTACTTAGTACCGTCCCCTGATTTTAAAAATATTTTTCCTATTCCCTTGATAGTTGCTGTTTCGCCATTCCGTAATAAAGGCCTTTTTGCGATAATAATCCGTTATGCGTGCCCTTTTCAGCCACCTGTCCACCAGAGAGTATATAGATCATGTCCGCGTCCCTGATAGTAGCCAGGCGGTGGGCCACGACGATCTTGGTAAAAAAATACCTTTCCCTGAGTATTTTTAGATTGATCTGGATCGCTTCTTCCGTTTTCGGATCCAGTTGCGACGTCGGTTCGTCCAGAACAAGCACCTTGGCGCCTTTCATTATTACGAGTATCGCCCGGGCCAATTCGAGCCTTTGCCTTTGTCCGCCGGAAAGACGAGCTCCCCGCTCTCCCACTATCGTGTCTATCCCGTCGGGAAAATGCCTCGCCTCTTCGATGTTGGCGATCCTTAAGGCCATATCCCTTTCCTCTTTAGTGGCCGAACAGACAATATTGCGGCTCCAGCCATCGATATAACGGCAGGCGAAGGTAATATTGTCGTCGATGCTGCGATCGAAAATGAAAGGATTCTGGAGAACAACCGCGAAATGGCTCAAATACCAAGGACGGTCGATCCGGCTGATATCGGTTCCGTCAAGCCTGACCAGGCCTCGGTCCGGTTCGTACATGCGAAAGAGGAGATTCAGTAGCGTGGTCTTTCCGACGCCGGTGGCGCCGGCGATAGCCGTCGTCTTTCCCGCCTCTATCGTCATATCCAGACCGCGGAGTATCGCGGCGGATTTGCCGGTTTCCCTGTCGCGGTAAGAAAAATCCACTTTTTCAAGGTCGAAACGGCCGTGGAACTCATTCGGAACGGTTACGTCCGGTCCGGTTAAATTCTCTTCCGGTTCATCCAAAAGATTCTTCATCCGATTGACGGCCGCCAGGTTTTTTAATACCCGCGCGTATATATAGATGAACATCGACAGAGTATTGAAAGTGGTCGCGCCGGTCGAATAGATATAAACGACCGTGCCCAGATCGACCTTGCCTTTAAGCACGAAATCGAAACAGAACCAGAGGGTTACGTAAAAAAACAGATACAGGATGCCGGAGACGGCGGATTGGTAATACTGGAGCCGTTTGATCGTCTTGATATCGATATCCTTGATCTCGCCGCGCATCCGGGCGTACTCGAGGTTAGAAACCTCTTCCTGTCCGTAGATCTTGACCGTAAAGACGCCGATGATCGACTGGCAGAAAATATCGCTGGCGTGCTCCTTTTTCGATTGGATCTTGTCCCAGATCGGACCGAATTTCACGTAACTAAGATAATTTATGTAACCGGCCGGAATAAAGGGGAGGAGAAAAATAAGCCCGAGCCGCCAATCCATAAAAAGGATAAGGCCGATATTCAGAACCAGGAACATGAACTGTCCGACCAGAGCGGACATAGTGTCGCCGACGACGTTTACCAGGGTTTTGGAGCCGTTGTCTATCCGGGCGATCTTGGCTCCCGTATTGTTATGGTTATGGTAATCAAGCGAAAGCGCCAGAAGCTTGGCGTGAGCGATGACCGGAAAATGATTTTCCAGGAATATT
Source organism: Candidatus Falkowiibacteriota bacterium (assembly GCA_043801965.1). GTDB lineage: Bacteria > Patescibacteriota > Patescibacteriia > Patescibacteriales > UBA12075 > XYA2-FULL-47-19. The sequence continues at coordinate 5,906 of JAZDLN010000037.1, read as the reverse complement.
AATATTTTCTGCGCCCTGACCTCTTTAAGAAAACGGAAGACGATATTGACCACCGTCAAGCCGGCCATGATCCAAAAAAGGCAGACAACGGCATTATTCCAGTATGTCACTTCGGTGCCGGGCTTTAAATTAACGAATAATTTAAAAAGAAACGGGAATGACAAGTCGATCGACCTGATCACGACTATCCAGAAAACCACGGTTAAAACCGCTTTTCGCTGGCCCTTAAGAAGAGACCAAAGATTCCGCATGCTTTTCGCGAAATAACCGGCTCCGCTTTCGGCGATGCCGCCTAACTTGCTCATAGCCCTCATAACAATCGTCCTCGGTTAGCTGTTTATATTTTTAACGAACGAATTAATATACGTTAACACGTTTTCCGCGAAACGGCAAGCGTTATCCGCAAGTGCGGCCCGATTGACTTTAACCGGCATTTTTGCTAAGTTAAAGGTAGATTCTATCGAAAAAAAATATAGCGCTCTTTAATATCCTGGCGGCAAGAAGGGGGACATCATGGGAAAAACGCGAATTATCGAAAAGTTCAATCGTGAAAAAATCTTAGGAATTATCAGGGAAAAGGTCCGGCCCGGTATGACGATCGCCATCCCGACATTTTTTTCGGTCGGAGTGGCACTGGATCTCGTCCATCTGCTCGCGGAGACCAGCCTAAGCGGACTTAAGATCATAAGCAACGACACCGGCCTTCCCGGCCTGGGCGTCGGACGGCTCATAGCGAACGGCCAGGTCGAGAAACTGCTGATTTCCTATATCGCCACCAATCCGGAGGCCATGAAGATGTTCCAGGCGGGTAAGATCGATATCGACCTCTATCCGCAGGGTACGCTCGTGGAGATGCTCAATTGCGGCGGAAAAGGAATCGGCGGCTTTTACACGCCGACCGGCGTCGGTACGGCCGTGGAAGGGGGCCGGGAAACAAGGATAATCGGCGGACGAAAACAGATATTCTTCGAAGCTCTCCGCGCCCGGGTCGGGTTTATCAAAGCCTACCAGGCCGACCGTCACGGAAACGTCGCTTTTCATAAAACCGCCCGCAACTTCAACGAAGCCGCGGCCCAAGCCTCAGATTTCACGATCATAGAGGTCGACAAAATTGTCGAGCGCCTGGATCCCGACCGGATCCATCTGCAATGCGCTTACGCCGATGTCATCGTAAAAAGTTCCGGGGCCTGGAAGAAGCTTCTGACCGTAAAGCGAAAGGAGCTCTCCGGTCTTAGTCACGCCCGCCAAATGGTCGTTAAACAGGCCGCGCGCCTCATAAAGGGGCTTTTTCCGGACGGAGCGATCGTTAACCTCGGCATCGGGACCCCCCTGGAAATAGCGTCCCTGCTCAAAAGAGAGGACAATATCATGCTTATGTCGGAAAACGGCCTTCTGGGCATGGGGCCCCCGCCCGATAAGATCGATCATGAGATAGTGAACGCGGGGCGCGGTCCGGCTTCCGTCTCCCCTGGAGGATCCTTCTTTGACAGCGTCCGCGCCTTCGGCCTGATCCGCGGAGGCCGGGTCGACGCGACCGTCCTCGGGGGCTACGAAGTGAGCGCCACCGGCGATCTCGCCAATTATACCATCCCGGGAAAAAGCTTTCCGGGTATCGGCGGTGGCATGGATCTCGTGACCGGCGCGAAAACGGTCATCATCGCCACGGAGCATACGGCTGGAGGCAAACCCAAAATACTCAAAAAATGCACCCTGCCCCTGACCGGCCAAGGGGTCGTTAAATGGATCGTGACCGATCTCGCCCTGATCGAAGTCGCTCCCGAAGGGCTCGTGCTTCACGAAGTGGCGCCTATAGCGGAGAACCTCGCCGCGTCCATCGAAAAGGTCAGATCCTTAACAGACGCCGACCTGCGCCTATCCCCTGGCGTAAGATTTTTTTCAAATTAAAAACGGAGCAATTAATCATTGCTTATTTCACGAACCTCTAACCGCGAAAAAGTTAGAGGTCTTTTTTTAACGCTACGTTTCCCGTTCCGCTCTCCAGCGGGTTCCGTAGAAACAAGCATATAGAAATTCCCGGGCAATAAAAAAGAACCCATGGTTCTTTTGATTTGGCACGTCTATTTTTGTTTAGCTTTCTTTCGTGCTGGAAGCAGGAACCAGCTTTCTCTGCACGTCTTTTATTAGAAAACCGAAAGAAAATAAACTATACGAAAAAAATAAATAAGCCAGTCCCCAAAAAAAATCAAGTCCCCGATACGGCCAGAGGCCTTCCACGTACAGGGAATAATTAGCGGCGTACGCGATATCCGCGACCACGAATAATATCATGCCTATAAGCATATAAAGCCAGGGGAAAAATATCTTTCCGCCCCTGTATTCTCTGATGATCAATATTATCAATACCGTCATTATCGCCAATATGATATCGCCGACACCGTAGAAAATATTGATCGCGTTATTAAGCCAGGGCAACCCCTTGTCATAACCGGCAATCACGCCGTAATGCATAGCCAGATAAACCGATAAAACCGAAAAGGCGGCTGTTATAGTCACTCTGTTAAAGGTCCAGGCTATCTTGCCCTTTTTTATTTCAAGCACAGATCCCGCGATCAAAAAAGGGTATCCAAGCAGATAGAAAAAATCCCACAAAAGCGGTTGGCGGTCATCAAAATAACCCGACACAATCCACATAGCCTCCGCTATAAACCAACAGGCAAAACCCAGGACGATCAGGAATATAGAAAGATTCCTTACGCCGTAAAGCTTAATGGCATAAAAACCGCCGATAACGCACATTAAGGGGGGTAATAAATAAGCGATACCGCTGACTCCACTCCCTAAGGCTTCATCCTTTATAAATAAATACGAAACCAGCAGGATTATATAGACAATCGACAATAAAATGATCAGGTGTCCTTTTTTCATAAATTTAAAAATGGTTCGATTTGCTTTTTGGCATTATCCGGACCAACAATTTCCGATAATAATTCCTCAAGAGTCTGTATGATCATAGGTTCCGTAATGGCCACAAAATGTTTTTCATACATCTTCGCGGTCGTATCGCCCAGGTAACCCGATATCAATCCGGTTGCCCCCTTTATGATTGTTTCTTTGTTTGTCATAAGAGATGTGTGGTTCAATTATAACATAATTCGCCTGAAAATAAAAATCAATCGTTAAGCTTATCGACTATTATAACGTTTTTATCTAAGATAACATCGCCTTCTCCGAATTTAAAATTAGCCCTTACCAGATCGCCCCTCATGACCGCCGGCAGCCAGAACGGGTCGTCCGGCCACATATTCTTGAAAGGCAATTCGGATATCTTAAACCATTCCGGCCTCATCTCTTCCGACTCAGAGGGTTCACCCCCCCACTTTTCTACGAAAAACACGTGCACCGCCTGGTCCCAGTCCGGATTATGGGGAAAATAGAATTCCAGGATCGCCCTCTTGTTAAGAACACTCGCGCGCACGCCGATCTCTTCTTCCGTTTCCCGGATCGCGGCCGCTTCGATGCTTTCTCCCGGGTTTAACTTACCGCCGACGCCGTTCCACCGGTTCACTCCGAACCCGCGCTTTTTCAAGGCTAAACAGACCTGGTCTATTTTATCCCCGGATCTTTTTATCAGGAATACGAGAGTGGCGTTTCTTAGTTGAGACATATTTATTTATATTAAAAAAATTCTTGGTCTGTGCATTTAAATCTAAAATATTCTCAAATTGCTTGCCTTTTTTTTGATGAAAACGAAAACTATTCCAAATAGTAATACACGAGCTCAAAAGAACTAACCATGCAAATATAAATAAAAGAAAATTTCTAACAAAAACTAAATTTTGCCATTTTATATGAAAATATCCTGGTTTAGAATATATTTTAACATGCAAATTTGGTTTGGGTTCAGTTTGAATCACAAACCCTTCTCCTTGCGGAGATGCTTTTACGTTAATAGGTAATGGATTTCTAACAATAAAGTTATTTTCAAGAACAACTCCTTCTATCGGTAAAACTTTACAAACATTTATTTTTCCAAGTCCCACATATATTTCCTCTGTGGAATTGTTATCTAATCTGCGATACTTAAAACTTATTGCCCCCGCCTCATCTGCATCGATCAAGCCTTGAGGGTCTACTTCACGATTTCCATCATAAATTTTATTATAATTGTTAAAACATAATTCGATGGGCATTGAGGCTGTTCTTATATTAAAAAGAGTGGAAAAAAAATCTTTACTGCCCAATGATTTACTAATACCTTCAAGCGGCAGCTCCTTGGGCGTGCTAGATGCTTCAATAATTATATCGGGTTCAGATAATCTAATAGATGTTTTAAAAGGAAAAGGCTCGTTATTTGGAAGTAACGGCCATGAAAATATGAATGGAGGAAAAAATACTAAAATTATAAAAAAAATTAAATTTCGCCAATCAAAATTCTTTGTTTTATAAATCCTGTTTAATATATCACTCAACATAAATTATAAAAAATAAACGTATGCATAGGGCGGGAGCTTGAATGTGTTAAATCCATGGTCAGTGTAAACCGACAACGGTTTTTCTGCCAGAGGCAGACTCGCCTTAAGTGGACAAGACTCCTTATTTCTCAAAGCGGAGAGAGTGGGCCCCGCATAATCCCGAATTATCGGGATCGGCGGGGTAAAATTTGAACCTTCGGTCTAAATATCCTATTTCTCAAAGCGGAGAGAGTGGGATTTGAACCCACGGTCGGCGTTAACCGACAACAGTTTTCAAGACTGTCGCCTTAAACCACTCAGCCATCTCTCCTGTTAATTCAAAAATGCCGAATTACGGATGACGAATCAGGTGTTGCGTTCGACATTCGTAATTCGGCATTCGCTTGGCGGAGAGGGAGGGATTCGAACCCTCGAGAGGCTTTTAAGACCCCTAGCACGTTAGCACCGTGTCGCTTTCGACCACTCAGCCACCTCTCCATGCCTAATATTTTATTATTTCCCTGATTTATGCTATAATTACTATATAAAAATAATCAAAAAAAGTCAAATATATGGAGGATAATATTAAAACCATAAATTCCGGCCGGGAATTATTCGGCTGGAAAGTTGATGAATTCGTTAAGCATGACCGCTCCCGATCCTGGTACGCGAAAGCGATTATCATCGCTTTTTTAATGCTCCTTTTCTCCTTTTTGACATCTAACTTTCTTTTTGCTATTATTATAATAATTTTCACGTTGATAATTATCCTGCATCATGACCGGGAACCGGAAAAGGTCAGGGTCAGCGTAACCGACCAGGGAATTATTATCGGCCAAAGGTTTTATGATTATGATGAAATGAGAAATTTCGCCATTGTTTATAAACCCGGACAGGATATAAAAAACCTGTATTTCGAATTTAAAAGCGTAGTAAGGCAAAGACTGTCTATTCCCCTGGAAAGCGAGAACCCCTTGCCGATTCGCGAGAATCTGCTAAAATACTTACCGGAAGACAAAGAACGGACGGATATACCGCTATCGGAACTGCTGTCGAAAATATTTAAATTATAATCTTTGATTCTTAAATAGAGGCAGGTGTCTTCTACCTGCTTTTTAGTTTAATCGCACCCGTCGTTCAACGGACCCGCCTACGTCCCGAAGCGTCGTGACTTCGGCGAGGCAAGTAGGACAATAAAGTTATCCCATTTTGTTTACTTAACAAATTTTAACATAACAAGGCACCCGTCGTTCAACGGATAGGACACAAGATTGCGGATCTTGTAATCGAAGTTCGATTCTTCGCGGGTGCACATCTAAAAACAGGAACCCCATGGTTTCTGTTTTTATTTATTTGTTAACATTGCAGCAAAGGGGTTTACACTTTTAAAGGCTATTTTATAATAAATATTCAATATTTATTATTATTTTAGCCAATATGAATTATTTTGACCCCAGATATATGCAATTATTAGTTTCTAAACTAGATAGGATT
>JAZDLN010000024.1:0-71774 GCA_043801965.1 Candidatus Falkowiibacteriota bacterium | reverse complement strand
CGCCACCCTGACCATAGATCCCGGGGTTATCATTAAATTCGAGCCTGGTTCTTCCCTGACGGTCGGACGCGAATATTCCGGCGGAGTAGACGACTCTCCCGGCACCCTTATCGCGGCCGGCACCGAACAAAACAAGATAGTCTTTACCTCGATCCACGACGACCTCTATGGCGGGGACGCGAACGGCGACGGCGGCGCTACTGTGCCGGTCGTCCCCGGCCAAACCGACAATGATCATCTTTACTTTTCCGCCTTAAGCCGGGACAGTATCCTTGATCACGCCGTCATAAGATACCGTAACCGCCTCTACGCTTTTACCGATTCCCTTCTCATAAAAAGCACTCTCTTCGAAAATAATAACGCCGGCGCCACGGTCATAAATTCAAGTCCCGGCGTTATCGGCAGTATTTTCAAAAACAACGCTTACGGCCTGACCGTTACCCAGGGAAATCCCGCCGTTTTTTTTAACGAATTCCAGGATAACGCCATTCGAAATATCTATATCGACCCCTCGGCCCATCCGGTCCTGTCTTCGCCCGATATTTACCAATATACCTACCAAAATAATATCCACCGCAATAAATTAGGGAATTACTGGGACGACTATGCCGGGGTTGACGCGGACAACGACGGGGTCGGGGACACGGCTTATGTTATTCCGAACGGGGACGACGGATTTCCGCTTATGGCGGGAATCGGGAATTACAGCGAGATCGCGACCACAAACCCGGAAACCATAACAGACCCCCTGATACTTAAATACGAACCAATCCTCTATTTCTATAAGAACGCTGACGCCGGAGAGAAAGAATATTTCTATCCTATGGACGTCGAAACTTACGTTAAATATTCTTCGCTCTGGAGTACGGAAGATATCGGGGATACTGAACTTTGGGCGGAAGGCTCGACTACCATGGCCAATTTGACCAGCCAGCCGACAGACGTAAACAAAAACTGGTACCTGCAATTTTCAGAAAATCTGGCAGACAAAGAACCTGATCCGGCCAAAGCACGGACAGAATTTACGAGCATCACAGTATCCGGCCAATACCACCCGGCTTATTATGCTTACCGGACGGAAGATTCTTATGAAGACAGCCTGGGATACACGCACGAATTCATTGTTTTGCAGTACTGGTATTTTTACGCGTTCAACGACTGGGAAGCCTGGGGCGGAATAAATAACCACGAAGGCGACTGGGAAACGGTCATGGTGTTTTTAGATAAAGACACCGAAGAACCCAAGTATGTGGCTTATTCTCAACATCATAACGAGGGCGAAGTAAATCCGCCGTTTCAATACGGTTCGGTGCGCCACTCCTGGGATAGTGAGGAAATAGAAAAAGAGGGAGATCGAGTCAAATCGTTCGTGGCCCGCGGTTCGCACGCCAATTATCCGAATAACGGAGATAACGGTTTGCATGGTATACTCGGTTATAGTGATCACACTTCGGATAGTGGCGATGTTGCCAGCAGCACTGTTTGGGATATAAAGTTTGATTTAGATAGTAATCCGGGATGGCTTAAGGGTTATGAGGGAAGATGGGGAGTTGATGCAAGTGATTTATTTATCGATAATAGCGGCCCACAAGGCCCGTATTATCGGGAGGACGGTGTTATGTTCCAAAACCCGATTGAATGGTCCGGTGTTACCGCCATCACGCCGGTATTCACGATAAATAACAACGAATATTTTTTCGATCTGGACAAATCCGATATCATTTTACAGTTCGCGGAAAGCCCGATTGCCGGACACACCCTTGAAGTGAATAAATACGACGAGATTATAACACAAGGAGAAAATTTGAACGATTTAATAATGTTGCCGGCTTATTGGGACATCTTTTCCAGCCTGACCAATTACGAATTTGCGGCCGAAGTCAGCCTGAAATATGACCAGCAGCTGGTAGACGAGCTTGGAATAGAGGAGGAGTATTTAAGCGCGTATCTCTATAATGAAGATACTGATATTTGGGAAAAATTGCCTACGATTATAAATACTTTCAATAACATTCTAACTATTACCACTAATCATTTCTCCCGCTACGCCATCGGCGCGCCAAGATGGCAGGATATAACAGAAAGTGTTGAAACGCACAAAACTTGGCGGCATTACGACCCCAAAACCGGCATTAAGCACACGAATATCAGACTTAAGAACACGACAACTGAAAATATTTCCGGTCCGCTCCGAATAGAGATCAAAGATATAAACAAAGAAGATGTTCAGTGGCTGAATTTTACCGGCACGACTACGGACGGAACGCCCTATCTGGAAATCGCCAGTCCGTATAACCAGTGTGTATTCACCGGCACGGAATCGGATCTGCCCGCTAATATGCCCTGGCTCATGAAAAAGATATTGCTCAAAGACGAGCCGATGCTTAAGCCGGTCTGCGCGCAAATCATAAAAAAATTCCCCGAAATTGAGGAATTTATAGAATACGTCTTTGCGCCGGACAGATTTACGGACGCGATCAAATTAGAATTCAGAGTGCCCGATAAAAAAATTATTCATACCGGATGGGGCGATATTCATATTCCAGAGTTTTTGGATTTTGGCTTTGAGGTAAGTATATTCAAATTAGGTAATTAAAATTTGGAAGCGACGGCAATTACAGTTAATCCATAAGTACTTATTATTATTATTATTATTATTATTATAGAAAGCACGATATTAACCCTTTTTTTTCTGAATGACAAATAAAAAAGCAACAATAATATAATATAGTATAATATATCATAATACAGTATAGTAGTTAATTTGACAGCACCCCATAGACTTAGCTTGGATAATACCAAGTGGACAAATCCTTCCGATATACCTAAAATGAACATAATTATACCCCATAGATGGGCATAGGATACCGTCATAAATAAACCCGGCAAAGCCGATAGCCCGATCATTAGTCCCCAGAATTTACGGCCGAAGTACCAGGGGATTTCGTTAGTAGTAATTTGTTTGTCGTCAGTCATAAAAAAATTTAGAAAAATTAAGTATAGTAATATTATAACATGTCGCGGGAAAAATAAAAAAATCCCGGGATAAATTCGGGCGGTTGGAAATAAAGAGTTTGGCGATTTTAAAATACGAAAGCCCATGTAAAGAAATTAGTTGAAAGATTCTGAAAAAAGATATAAAATTTCCCCAATCACAAAACAGCCTTTTTCTCCAGGGCTGTTTTTATACACAATTATTTTTTTACCGACTTAAATTTATTATTTTTAATTTATTCTTCATATTTTTAAATATTTTTAATGCTTTATTTTGTTTAAGGTAAGTAAGTTTAATTTGTTCTTTATATTTTTTTTATAAAAATTTCATATCGATTGTGCTATAGTTATATCAATAATCAGACGCAAATAATTTATTGTTCTTTAAAAAATTAAAGCATAAACAGCGGAAAGGAGCTCTAAGATGGATTGGATCGAAAGTTTTCTCGAATGGCGGCAGTTTGGTTTAAATTTTGAAACCATCTGCGCCGGGGTCGTAATTTTATTCACGATTGTTGAGGCGATCCTGTTCTTGAGACAGAACCGGATAATCTGGCGGAATCGATCCGGACGGTCTTTGTCCGTCGATCTGTTCCTGTTCCTGCCCTTCCTTTTCGCTTCCCTTTTCGTCTACGGACTGGAACGGCATGAAGGCGCCTTAGCGATAAACGGGCTGCTTTTTATTTTTACGATCCCGATCGTCATCGGATTGGCTAAATTCAACGGTCTTTCACGAAGGCATATCGCGTTATTGTTTTTATGCGGCTGCGCTCTCTTCGCGATGATCGTTCTTCCGGTTAAGCTATTTTTTTATTCCTTGTTCGCGTTCGCCAATGTCGTATTTTTATTATTCCAGCTGTGGGAATTGCGCCGCAGTCCTAGCGTAGGCGCGATCGATATCCATCTCGTTATTTTTTACGGCTTCATAAACGCCGCCTGGACGGTTTACGCCTGGTGGTTCGCGGATTGGCCGCTCTTTGCCGTTACGCTCGCCTCTACCGTTATTCTGGCCGGTATCGCCGGGCTTTATTATCGGAAAAAAGCGACATCCGCCGGTTTTTTCGGCGACGCGCGGGACGCGACTTTCAGAAACCGTTTAAGGATAGGGTTCAGCTATTGCTATGATAAATGGAAAAATTCATCCGTTTCATGCAACGGTCATAACCTTAAGATCGAAAACCACCCGGTAATGGAAGACTGGGAAGATAACTACATGAAAGATCTGGCGGAGATCGTTTGTGCTCGGGGCGGCGATATCCTTGAGGTGGGATTCGGCATGGGAATATCGGCGGGTTATATCCAAAAACACGCCATCTCGAGCCATGCCGTGATCGAGGCCAATAAAAAGATCTATGACGATCTTTTATCTTTCGCCCGTTCCGCTTCGCGCCCGGTTAAACCGCTTTTCGGATTCTGGCAGGAAGTTACCCCGACTCTTAAAGACGGCAGTTTTGATGGCATTTTGTTCGATACTTATCCTTTGACGGAAGAAGAGGTTCACAAAAACCACTTTTTTTTCTTTAAGGAAGCTTATCGCCTCCTTAGGAGCGGCGGTATCCTTACGTACTACTCTGACGAAATAGACCGTTTTTCTCCGGAACACCTAAAGAAGCTGGGCGAGGCCGGTTTTCGGAATATAGACAGCCGGATCTGCCGGGTTTGCCCGCAAAAAGGCTGTGAGTACTGGCAAAGCGATCGTATTTTAGCGCCAATCATCCTTAAATAAGGAGGGGGAAGATGGGAAAAAAACGACTGGCCAAGACTGGATATTACGGACCGCATCTTATGGTCGAAGCTTACGGCATCGATCCGAAAAAGCTTGACGATATCGGGCTTCTATTCGATTTTTTGGACGGTTTTCCCGAAGTTATCGGCATGCATAAATTCAGCGTGCCGCAATTAGGGAAATTTAAGGAAGCGGCCATTGCCGGCGTTTCCGGATTCGTCTTTATCAAGGAATCGCACATCGCTTTCCACACGTATTCGAAAAAGGGCTTTATCGCGATCGATATTTTTTCCTGCAAGGACTTTGAGGCTCAAAAAGCGATCGATTACATAAAAAATACCTTTGAGATCGAAGACGAGAACATCGACCAAGAACTTAAACTTCGGGGCAAACGTTTCCCGGTTAAGAATATTTATCCCTAAGCCGTTTATTATTCAGCCATTTTCAGCTATAATTATTATGGATAGGAGTCTCAATGGAAAATTATATAATCAGGAACGCGCAACCGGCTGATTTCAAGAAACTCGCCTTGATCGAAAAGCGAATTTGGGGAAAAGCCGGAACCGCTATTTTCGGTAAAAAGTATTTTAACGCCTGGTTTAAAACCCACCCCCAGGGATTTCTGGTCGCGGAAAAAGACAACAACATAAAAGGTTATGTTTATTTTCAGCTCATTGATTTCGATTTAGCTAATCCGAATTTAGTTTCATTCGATCACGATACGGATTTCGGATTTACGAAAAAGACGCACAATTCCATGGGTAGCTCTTTATATGTAGTAAGTATTTGCTCTGAAAGTCCAGGTGCTGGCAAAAACTTAATGGATGAATTATACGGTTTCATGATAAAATATGGTAAGAAATATGCCGTTGGCATGGTTCGTATGCCTGGTTTAAAAAAATACATTGAGAGCACACGAATAAACAATAGCTTTTCGGGATTAATCCAAAATCAGGAAGAAATCGTATTGTGGTACGCAATAAGGAGCGTAGAAAAAGTAGGCGGCCGATTGAGCAAAGCCCTCTCTCTTAAGACCAATTCTTTATTGCCATCTCCAGTAATACCCGATCCCGTTCTTACGGGTTTTTACAAAAATAACAAGGTCTGTTTGTACGGTATTTTCAGAAATTATATGCATGATCCTGAAAGTTTGGGCTATGCCGCCCTTACGATAATAAAAATATAATAAAATTAACCACCCCGCAGCAAAGTTGCGAGGTATCCTGGGGAAGTCATTATTTTAAAAACCGCTGCGGTTTTTAACGCTTCGCTAAAGGGATCCCCGGAGCAAGGCATCGGGGGATACTACGAATTTAACATGTTTATTTTTACTTACACAGCCGCGATCCTTACAATAATCTGTTTTGGATTTGCGGCTTTTATTTTAAAGCAGAAAAAAAATTTAGCACGATATTTAGGTTTAATAATTATCGCAGATGCCGTTTGGCTGGGGTCCAATGCGTTAGCAGATATAGCTTCTGAGCGCTTTTCCTTGGTGTTGTGGAGTGGCTTGGCTCTGATCAGCGGATCAATTTTTATCAGCCTCTATCTTTGTTTTGTTGAGTTATTCATTAATAATAAGCTAACAAAATTAAAGTTCAGTGTATTTTTTATTCCTACCCTAGTTGTCGGTTTATTCGCTTTTTCAAAATATGACGTTGGTGAAGCATTTTTTTCAGAAAATACACCGGCGCAATTTATTCCGGGAGTTTTATATTGGTTCTTTTTAGTTTTTAGTTTTGTTGGTTTAGTGTATGGCGCAATAAAATTGGGCTTAAGTTATCGGCATTCTGACGCAAAAAAAAGAGCTCAAATATTATATTTGGAAATTGGATTTTTTATGCTGTTGATAGGGGGAATTGTTTTTAGCGTTTTGTTGCCAGCGGTAGGAATTCTAAAATTTTTTAATTTGGGGCCACAGTTTTCAGTTTTTTTCATCGGTTTTACCTCCTACGCCATAATCCGGCACCAGCTTTTGGACATAAAGATCGTGATTCAGCGCGGATTGATCTATTCGGTCCTTTTTAGCTTCGTGGCGGTCGTGTATATCCTGGGCGTCCTGATCCTGGGCCTGATCTTCCAGGAAATTACCAACCTGACCATGATAATAGTCGGACTCTTGACGACCGCGGCCGGCATATACGGAATACCTCCCCTGGACAGGTTTTTCCGGCGGGCCACCGATAGGTTTTTTTTCAAAGATAAATACGACTATTCCGAAGCGATCTACGAGCTTAGCGACATACTCAACAAGAATCTTAATTTATCAGCCTTGCTGCAGAAAATTACTGATAAGCTGCTGGACATTTTAAGGCCGGAAAGCTTATACATAATAGTGCCTGGACAGAATCTTATATTCAGCCACGATAAAATAGTCAGGAAGACCAAGGTCGGATTGTCGGCCGAATTAAAGCGGGCGATCGAGATCCATCCGGATACGGTATTGGTCATATCCGATCTCCAGCAGGAATTAGACTCGCTACCTAAGGACGAAACCGGCGAACGACGGCGTTCCTTAGAGCAGGCGCGGTCTTTCGGCGCCGATTACGGCATTGAGATGGCGATAGCGATAAAATCCGGCACCCATCTAATCGGTCTGGTCGCTTTAGGGAAAAAATTATCCGGCGATTATTATACGAGCGAAGACATCAATCTTTTAAAAACATTCGCCTGCCAGGCGGCGGTAGCCTTCGAAAACGCCCAGCTGTACGAAAAGGTAAAAAACCATTCCAAAGAACTGGAAAAAAAGGTGGTGGAAAGGACGGAGAACATAAAAAGCCTGCAGGAAGAGCAGAGGCAGATGATGATGGAGATCGCCCACGGCCTGCAGACGCCGCTTACGATAATCAGGGGCGAATTAAGCCTGCTTAATAACCAGATAAAGGACAAGAAGGAGATCGGCCGGCTTGAGCACAATATCGATCACATCTCCCGCTTTATCTACGATATGCTCCGGCTCGTCAGGCAGGAAAGGGACGGGGAGGAGAGAAAAACCGTTTTCAGCTTAAGCGAACTTCTCGAGGAATCGATCGATAACATAAAGATAATCACCGAGGATAAAAACATCGATGTCGCCGGAAACATCGAACCGGATATCGATATTTTCGGGGACAAGTCCGAGGTTGAGGAGCTGCTCATGAACCTGGCCTCGAACAGCCTTAAATTCATGAAACCCGGGCAAAGAGGCAAGATAATCCTTGATCTTTACCGAAAAAGGAAAGAAGCCGTTTTAATAGTGGCTGATGACGGCATCGGCATAGATAAAAAACATATTTCCCATATTTTCGAAAAGATGTACCGGATCAGCAACGAATCATTTCCAGACAAAAAAGGAACCGGACTGGGATTGGCGATATGCAAAAAAATAGTGGAAAAACACGGCGGCGCGATACGGGCGGAGAGCCGTCTAGGGAAAGGCACTAAATTTATCATCGAACTTCCCGTTCGTTCTTCGTAAAAAACGCCAGACTTCATAAATTTTTTATATTTTTTTTATGGTTTCTTTATATTTTTTTTATAATTTTTTCATCGGCAATAAGGTATAATAATTAGAGTTGTCCCCAGGTGTTCAGCTGATCCGAATTTTTTATCCGCGTTCGCGCCCGCGCGGACGCGCGCCCAGGGTAACCACGCGGATTCTTAAAGCGGCTTTAAGAGGGATGCTCGGGACAGCTTCTAATTAACATTTATCCTATATCCGATGATGATTTTTTAAAATTCATACCGGATAAGAAAAATCGCATGAATCTTAACAAAGCCATGCTTATCGGCAACCTGACCCGCGATCCGGAGATCAGGAATACTCCAGCCGGTTTGGCCGTCGCGTCATTCAGCGTCGCCACTAACCTTGTCTGGCGGGACGCGGCCGGCAATAAGCAGCAAAGGGCCGATTACCACAACGTGATCGCCTGGCGAAAATTGGCCGAAATTTGCGGCCAATATCTGCGCAAAGGCTCGAAGGTTTATATCGAAGGACGCCTGCAAACCCGCGATTGGCTCGGGCAGGACGGAGTCAAGCGTTACCGCACGGAGATCATTGCCGACAACATGATCATGCTTGACCGGGCCGGAGGCGTTACCGCTTCCCGGGGCGCGGAAGAACCGCCGTTGCCGATGGAAGAAGCCTCCGCCGTCATTACCGTGGAAAGCGGCGGAAGCGACGAGCCGGACGAAGAGGAGATCAAGGTTGAAAATATACCGTTTTAAGGTTTTTTAACACAGGAACAGGATTTTCCTGTTCCTGTGTTTTATTTTATTTATTCAGCGAAAAATGTTATAATAACAGGTATCAAGTCAATGACAAAGAGAGGTTTTATCAGAAAATTATATCTTTATTTATGACAGACAACATTTTTATTTTGCCGGCCATGTCAAAAGAGGCCTTAAACAATCTTCCCTTCGGCGCCTATATAATCAATAAGGAAGGGCAGGTTGAATTTTTTAATTCGGAAATGGTAAAAATAAGCGGAGTAAAAGAAGCCGGGGAAATAGAGGGGCAGAATATACGGGAAATACCGACTTATAAAGAATACGGACTTTTGGAATATATTGAAAAAGGCCTCTCCGGGGAGTCATTTCGGATCGAGGGGATAAAATATATTTCTTTTATCGGAAAAAAAGAAAGCTTCCGCAGCTACTACGGCATTCCCGTAAAAAATAAAGACGGAGAAACCCAAAAACTTCTTTGCATAGTCGAAGATATTACTGAAAATCGCAACAACCAGGAGCGGATCAAGGCCGATCTTGTCGAAAAGGAAGTACTTTTAAAGGAAATACAGCATCGGGTAAAGAACAACATGCAGGTGATCTATAGCCTGCTTAACATGCAATCCCGCAACATCAAGGATGGATCGGCCAGAAAATTGATCGAAGAGAGCAAGGGGCAGATAAAGTCAATCCTTCTCGTGCACGAGAGTCTTTATCAATCGCCGGATATCGGCCGGATCGACTTCGGCGAATATATCAAAAATTTGATCATAAATCTGTTCAATCTTTTTTTGGTGGACAGAAACCTGGTCTCTTATAAAATAGACGTTATTAAAGCCGAACTGAACATCAGCGGGGCCATTCCCTGCGCTTTGATCATAAACGAACTCGTTACTAATTCCCTTAAATACGCTTTTCCCGATAAGAGGACCGGTGAAATAAATATCGGCTTAAAATCAGCCGATGAATTAAATTATGAATTGACCGTGAGCGATAACGGCGTCGGCTTCGATATGACAAGCGTCAATTCCGCCAACTCATTGGGCATGACGCTCGTCAATACCCTCTCACAGCAGATATACGGAAGCATCAGGGTGGTTTCCGAAAAAGATAAAGGAACGAAGTGCGTCATAAAATTTCCCAAAACGATTTAATCCGAATTAAATAAATATATGAAAAAGCTATCATCGAAAAAATCAATTTTGATCGTGGAGGACGAAAATATCGTGGTCCAGGACATAAAAGAGACTTTGAAAAAATTCGGCTATGAAATAGCCGGATATTCATCTTCCGGAAAAGAAGCGGTCGAAATATGCAAAAAAGAGAAGCCGGATCTGGTTTTGATGGACATAAAGCTGCCGGGTGATTTCGACGGCATCCAGGCGGCGGAAGCGATCGGCGATCTAAGTCCGATAATCTTCCTGACCGCTTATACCGACGATGACATGGTAAAAAGGGCGAAAAAGGCGCGGCCTTACGGCTACCTGAGCAAGCCCTTTAACGAGCGTGAGCTTTACGCGGCCATCGAAACCGCTTTTTACCGCCGGGAAGTCGAAAGTAAGCTTGAAGAAAGCGAAGTAAGGTTCAAGGATCTTTTCGATCATATGTATAACGGCGTAGCCGTTTACGAGGCGGCGGATGACGGAGCGGATTTTATTTTTAAGGACATAAACACGGCCGGAGAAAAAATATGCCGGATTAAAAAAGAAGAGGTTGTCGGGCGAAGCGTATTCGAGGCGTTTCCCGGGATCGCTAAAATGGGGTTAGCGGCGGTTTTTCAAAGGGTTTGGAAAACCGGCCAGCCGGAAACTCAACCGCCCACTTTTTATGAAGATAAACGGATAGTTCAATGGATGGACAACCACGTATTTAAGCTGCCTTCAGGAGAAATAGTGGCCGTTTTTCAGGACGTTTCCGAGTATAAAGAAAAAGAAACGGCGCTTAAGGAAAGCGAGGCCAGATATGAATTTATCCTGAGCAAAATGAAAGAAATAGTATTGATACTTTCCAAAACCGGAAAAATAGTCTTCGCCAACCATAGCGCCCAGGTAATATCCGGTTATGACGAAAAAGAAATAATCGGAGAGTCTATTACAAAATTTTTAAGCAAAGATTCTGTTAAGGTCGCCCTGACCGCCTTAGCACAGGAGTTCCTGGGCCATCATCATTTGGAATTTGAGGTAAATTTAGAAAGTAAGTCCGGCGAAACCAAAGTTCTGCAAATATACGAGGGTTCCGATCTGATCAAAAAGGACGGAAAGATCGTCGGGATTCTAGTTACCGGACGGGACATAACCAGGGAGAAAAAAGTCGAAGAAAGCCTTATTGAGAGAAACCGGGAGCTCGAAAGGTTCAATGAGCTCACTGTCGGCCGGGAGACTAAAATGATCGAACTTAAAAATCGGATCAAAGAGCTTGAGGGCCAAGCGGCCGAACTTAAAAAATAACCGCCAAGCTGGCAGATGATTCTGGTTTTCTAGAGGCTGCGGCAAGAAAAACCGATGCGCATTACCGCGGAACAATCTATAGAACCTAATAAATCAATATGGAACTAAGCATTTATTTTGTCGTTACCGCCCTTGTTATTATCGTTAATCTGTTTTCTCTCAGATTTTTAGCCGGCCGGATCAAGGGAAAGAGGTTGTTGCGATATCTGTTTGCCGCTATTATATTCGTGATCTTGTGGCAGGCGGGAGAGCTTATAAGGTCGGGTTTTCAGGTGATTGAACCGTATTTGAAATGGCTTTGGGCGTTTGAGACATCCGCCGCTACTTTTGCGCTAGCCAGTTGTTATTGTTTTTTGTTTTTGAGCTTTACCGGTTCCGAAAACCGGCGTCGCTGCCGGTTGATTTTCGCGATTTCGACAATAACTACGATACTTATGTTCATGCCCGGCGCCTATCAGGAGGGTTATATAAGCACTCAGTATCTGAATTATATGCCCGGTCCGGCTTATTTAGCGGTAAATATTTGGGAGCTGGCTTTGTTTGCCGGCATAATCATGATATTGGTCGGGCCCCGCCGCAATGAACCCACTGAAGCCGTAAAGCAGCAGCGGAAGATCATTTCTCTCGGTGCTTTAGCGGCGACCGTCTTAGCGTCTACGACCGAAATAATTTTTCCCCGCCTGGGTATTTTTATTTTTCCGGCCGGCGGCATCGGAGCGACGATATTCCTCGGTTCGATCCTATACAGCATGTATCGTCTGCATTTTTTGGATATCCATTTTCGGCCGTTTTCTATCAGGAATAAATTCATAATTTCTTTCGTGGCGGTCGCGGCCATCTCCATTCTTTTTACGATATTTTTCACTAACAAAATAAACCAGTTCGAACCTTCCGGATCGCGGCTGGAACCCTTTCTTCTGGCCGGATTGATGCTTTTTTTAGTGGTGCTTATGGCCGCCGTTGTGGCTGATACCTTCATTAAGCCCATCCGCAGCCTGGCTAAAGCGGCCGAGGCCTGGGGCCGCGGGGATTACGGTTATCGGGTCGATATTTCTCCTGGAGATGAACTGGGAGCTTTAGGTAAAGCAGTGAATAAGGCCGGAAGCGATTTGCTGGCCGCGCGGGAAAAGGAAAAAAAATATTACCTGGAACTTGAGAAAGAGGTGGCCGCCAAAACGGAAGAGTTATCGGCGACTTTGGCCAGCATGAAAAGGGATCAGGTTTATCTGAAGGAGCAGCGATCGGCGACCCTGAATATTCTTGATGACGTGTCCGAGTCGCAGTTAAAACTTAAGGAGGCCAACGACGCTCTTGAAAAAAGAAGCCAGGAGCTGGTCGCGTTAAAAGCCCTGAGCGATGAGCTCGCTGGCGTCCTCGATATCGATAAGGCGGTGAATTTCATAAATAGTTATTTAGGCGGGGTCATCGAACACAGCGCCGCCGTCTATCTTATAATCGATCCGGTAAAGGAGGGCGAATTCGTGTATAAAATATTTTTGCGTGACGAGGTTAGTGATAGCTTTCTGGCGGGAGCGAGCGAGGATATTATCGGGTTCCTGCAAAAGAGCGATAATAAAGAATTGAAAAAAGCGGTTAAGATAATAAGGAATATCCAGCCTTCTATAATAGGCGAAAAAATCAATAATAATAGGGCCGGCAAAGCGGAGTCAACCGTTGTCCTGCCCCTAAGGGTCGGCGACGATATCATGGGAATAATCCATCTGTCTTCCGGCGGAACCGGCTTGGCGGATAAAAAGATCAGCGGTCTGGCCGACGCGATGCTGGCCACTTTCTCCCTTTCTTTGGCGAGGATAGGCGCCCTTATGCGCTCCCAGCATTCCCGGACGATATCGCTTGTCGAGAATTTAAGCGACGGCGTTATCATGTTCGATGCCGAAAAAGAAATTACCCTCGTTAACGCCGCCGCCACGAAGTTTACCGGTCTTTCCCGGAGCGGTTTCGTTTTATCCTCTTTTTATAAACTATTCAGCGGTTTCGACATGAACGCCACGATCAACGAGGCTCTGGAGGGGGGCGAAGGGCTTTTTAAAAAAGAAGCTCAGCTGAGCGAGAGGTATGTTTTTGAGATATCCGCCATCCCGGTAAAGGACAATCAGGGAAAAGTTTTCGGAGGAGCCGTAATCCTCCATGATATCACCCACCTTAAAGAGGTCGATCGGATGAAAACGGAATTCGTCTCGGTCGCGTCGCACCAGTTAAGGACGCCCCTGACCGCCATTAAGCTTTTTACGGAAATGATGCTCAATGAACAGGTGGGCAAGCTAAAAAAAGAACAGCGGGAATATCTCGATAATATCTATGAATCCACCGAAAGGATGGTAAGGCTCGTAAACGACCTCTTAAGCCTATCGAGGCTCGAGTCGGGTAGTTTAAGGGTCGAACCGAAATCCACGGATCTGCACGAATTTACCCTTAATATAATAAAAGAAATAGAGCCGTTAGCCCAGGTAAAGGGCGTCAGCATAATTTTTGGCGGCGCGAGCAAGAATCTTCCCCCTTTGGCAGTTGACGTAAATTTAATCCGCCAGGTAATACACAATCTTATCACTAACGCCGTGCGTTATTCCAAAAGCGGCGGCCGGGTCAACGTGGAGATTAAAAAAGATAACGGCGAATACTTGTTAACGATCAAGGACAGCGGCATCGGCATTCCCGAAAAAGCGCAGGGCAGGATTTTCGAAAAATTCTTCCGTGCCGATAACGCCATCAAGAACGAAACCGAGGGAACTGGATTGGGGCTTTATGTCTCTAAAATGATAGTGGAAAATTCCGGAGGACGGATATGGTTTAAGTCGGCACAGGGCGAGGGCACTGTTTTTTACGTGGCCCTGCCCACGAAGGGGATGGTGGAAAAGCAGGGGAGTAAGACCCTGCCTGGAGCCATCAGCGAGGTTAGCTATTCATAAAACAGTATCAAGTTCAGGGCGTTTTGCGCCGAAGGGATCGATCGATTCGCGTTTTACTTAATACAAATACTTTATACTTAATACAAAAATATGCCAGACGCAACCGAACAAAAAAAATTTAAGATCATTTTAGCGGAAGACGATAAGTTCATCTCCCGCGCTTATAAAGACGGATTGGAGCGCGCCGGTTTTACCGTCATTCCGGTCATGGACGGAGTCATGGCCCTGGAAAAAATAAAACAGGAAAAACCGGATATGGTATTATTGGACCTGATTATGCCGGTAAAGAACGGCTTTGAAGTATTAAAGGATATCAAGGCCGATGAAGCCATAAAGAATATCCCCATCATAATTCTTTCGAATTTGGGTCAAGATTCGGATATTGAAAAGGGGCGGGAATTGGGAGCCGCCGATTACCTGATAAAATCAAATTTCTCCATGAACGAGGTCATAGAAAAAATTAAAACATATTTAAAATAGAAAAAGATATGCCCAATAAGAAATATCGTATTTTATTGGCCGAAGACGATAAGTTCATCTCGATGGCTTTAAGCGAAAGCCTTTCCCGGGCGGGATTCGAAGTGGTGGCGGCCTACGACGGAGATGAGGCTTTAAGTAAGATCAAGACCGTAAAACCGGATATTATCCTTCTTGATCTTATCATGCCGAAGAAGGACGGGTTCGAGGTCTTGGAAGAACTTAACCGCGAAGAGACCAGAGAGGCCATAAGCGGACAGAACAACGGAAGCATACCGATCATAGTTTTCACGAACCTGGATCAGGACCAGGACATGAAAAAAGCCATTGACCTGGGAGCCCGGGAATATCTGATCAAGGCCAATATTTCTCTGGAAGAGGTCATAAAGAAGATCAGAAAATATCTGGGCATTGTCGATCCAGGTGGGATGAAAAAATAGCCGTATTATCATGAATATAGATAAAAAAAAATTAGAGGAACTTTTAGTATCTCCCGGCCATATCCTTAAGGACGATTTCGATATCGCGGCCAAGGAGGCGGAGGCCAAAAAGATCTCTTTAAGCGAATGGCTGACGGAAAAGAACCTCATAAAGGACGAACAATTGGGGCAACTTATCGCTAATGCTTTTAATTATGCTTTCATAAATTTAAGGAACGAAAAGATCGATGAAAACATCCTTAACGGAATACCGGAGCCGGTGGCCCGGGCGCGGAGAGTGATCGTTTTCGCGGCGGATCAGGAAAACATAAAAGTCGGCATGTCGGACCCGGAAGACCTTGAAATGAAGCACCTCCTGGAAAAACGTTTCGGTAAACCGGCCAAAGTCTATTATATTACCCCGGGCGATCTTAAAGAGGCATTATCCGCTTATCGGATAAGTTTAGAGGAAGAATTTTCCGGCCTTCTTAAAAAAGGCGAAGAGCAGGACGGGAGCCGGGTGAACGTCGCCATAGTCGACCTTCTTCTCGAGAACGGTTTCTTAAGCAAGGCTTCGGATATCCACGTAGAGCCTTATCGCGATAAACTAGTGGTGCGGTTCAGGATAGACGGAATATTGCACGATGTCCTGGAAATGCCGAAAGTTTTAAGCGAACCGGTTTTGTCGCGCATTAAAATAATGGCTAAAATGCGGATTGACGAGCACCGATCGGCCCAGGACGGCAAATTCCGGTTTAAAACCAGCGAAAAGACGATCGATGTCAGAGTCTCCATAGTGCCGGTGACCCAGGGGGAAAATATCGTCATACGTCTTCTGGTAGCCGAGAACAGGGATATTGATCTTAATGATCTCGGCCTCTCGGCCAATGATCTTCGGAAAATAGAACGCGCCGTCAAAAATCCTCATGGTATGCTTCTGGTTACCGGCCCGACCGGCTGCGGCAAGACCACGACCGTTTACGCGATGCTTAAGATCCTTAACACCAAAGAAGTTAATATTTCGACCATCGAAGATCCCGTTGAATACGATATCGCCGGCGTCAGCCAGATCCAGGTCAACCCTAAGACCAATCTGACGTTCGCCGAGGGCCTTCGGGCCATCGTCCGCCAGGATCCGGATATCATCATGGTCGGAGAAGTGAGGGATTCCGAGACCGCCGAAATCGCCGTCAATTCGGCCATGACCGGCCACCTCGTGTTGTCGACCCTTCACGCTAATGACGCGATCTCGGCTTTGCCCCGTTTGATCGATATGGGAATCGAACCGTTCCTGGTTGCCGCCACGGTAAAGGTGATCATCGCCCAGCGCCTCGTCCGGAAGATCTGCGCGAAATGCCGCGTTTCTTACGAACTCTCCGCGGAGGAGAAAGATACGATCCGGAGCGAATCCGCGCTTTTGGAAATACTAAAGACCGGCGGATATGGCGATCTTGATAAGTTAAGATTATACAGGGGCAAGGGGTGCAAGGTTTGCGGCGAAACGGGATTTAGCGGACGGATCGGCATATATGAAGTTTTAGAAACAAAGGAAGGTATCAGAAAACTTATATTGGCCAAAGAATCGAATGACGCGATAAAAAAGGAGGCCGTAGCGGGCGGTATGTCCACAATGCTTTCCGACGGCGTGGATAAGGTTTTAAACGGTGTCACGACAATGACGGAGGTTTTAAGAGTGGCGAAAGAATGATTTATAATATTACAAATACACAAATCAGAACACAAATTCACAAATACTCTATATCGCGCTGATCGTGTATTTGTGTTATTTGTGATTAAATTTGTGAATTTGTAATAAAAATATGAATTTAAAAGACAAAGCTATTTTTTTCCGGAATTTAGCGATCATGCTTAAATCCGGCTTGACCATTACGGAGGCGCTCGATATTCTCACTGATGAGGCCGGCGGCCGGTTTAAAAAAACGCTTAACGCGATATTGGCTTCGGTCGCGTCCGGCAATTCTTTAGCCTCGTCCTACGAGCGTTTTCCTCGGTTGTTTTCGCCTTTTTTAACCAATGTCGTGCGCGCCGGGGAATCATCGGGAAATTTAGAGAATAATCTGGAAAATATCGCCGAACGTCTGACGCGCGAACAGGAGCTATCGACTAAGATCAGGGGGGCGATGCTTTATCCCGTGATCGTCCTGACTTTAAGTTTTGTATTAGGCCTGGGGATGGCCTTTTTAATTCTACCCAAGATCACGCCGATCTTTAAGGGTCTTAAGGTTGATCTGCCCGCTTCGACGAGGTTTCTTATCTGGTTTTCCGGCATCGTGGAAACACACGGTTTCATGCTTTTGGCGGCCATGGCGGCCGCGATCGTATTCTCGGTATGGCTCTGCCGCCGCAAATTCTTCAAACCGATACTGCACTTTTTCTTTCTCCATGTCCCAGTGGTGGACAGGATCAGCCGGCACAAGAATATGTCCCAGTTCAGCCATACCCTGGGTACGCTTTTAAAGAGCGGTCTTCCGGTCACGGAGGCTTTGGCCATTACCGCAGATACGATGGAGAACTACTATTACAAGAAGAGCGTCGCAGGGATACGCCAAGAGATAAGCCGGGGAACAACGATAGCCGAAAGTCTGGCGAAATTCCCCGAATATTATCCGAAGATGGCGATAAGCATGATCCGCGTAGGAGAGAAGTCCGGCCGGCTGGAAGACGAGCTTTTTAATCTGGCCAGAATATACGGCGAAGAAGTGGAAAACGCCGGCAAGAACCTGGCGAACGCCGTGGAGCCGGTTTTGCTCATAATAATCGGCGCCGTCGTGGGGGGATTGGCCCTGTCCATTATCACGCCGATCTATAAGATCACGGGGAATGTTTACCGGTAATAATTACATATACACAAATCAGGACACGAATTCACAAATACAAGATATACTTTCATATCAGCCGAAAATTTGTGTTATCTGTGATTAAATTTGTGAATTTGTAATCATAATGAAATGAAGGGCTTTACCCTAATCGAATTATTCATAGTGATGGGCATTTTCGTCGTTTTGGCGTCCGTGGCCATGCCCGTTTACGGCGGTTGGCTATCGGCCGCTCAGCTGGACGCGGCGATCGCGGAGACCGTGTCCGGTTTACGGCGGGCGCGGACGTTTAGCATAGCCGGAAAAAACGATTCCGCGCATGGAATCTATTTTTCGATCGATCCCGCCGGAGCCGATGCCTTCGTCCTTTACCAGGGAAGCAGTTACGCTACCCGGGAAACGGGGCATGATCTTGAAACGGCTCTACCCGGTTCCCTGGAGATCGTTTTTGACGGCAGCAACGAGATTAATTTTTCCAACGGCTCCGGAGAGCCGGACGCGGCCGGTACGATCACGATTACGCACATCGGAAGCGGGGAAGCGGCCCGGATCACTGTAAATAATTTAGGGATCATAGAATGAGTGTATCGAAATTTATAATTTTACAATGATTACGAATCAAAAACACAAATGCTAAAATACAATAAGGATATTTCTGACGACTAATCGCGTATTTGTGATAAAATTTGTGAATTGTAATGGACAAATCAAGAAAAATCTCAAATAAAGGCCAGTCAGTAATGGAAATCGTGATCGCCTTGGCGGTTTTCGTGATGTTCGCGGCCAGCACCGCGGCTTTGATCCTGGGGGGATTTTCTTTACTTAAGCGCGGAGAAGAATATACGATAGCATCCGCCCTGGCCCGGGAGGGGGTCGAGGCGGTACGGTCTGTTCGTGACCGGGATTGGGACGAACTCGCTTACAGCCGTAGCGCCGTAGCCGTTTCCGGCGGACAATGGGCGCTGGCCGGCGAGGGAACGACGGAAACGATCGGAGATTATATCCGCGTGATAGATTTTTACCCGGTTTACCGGGACGGGAGCGGAAATATCGCGGCCGCGGAAGATCCGGGAGCGTCTTTGGACGCTTCCAGCGTTAAAATCACCGTCGGTATCTCCTGGGAAACCGGACAGGGGACAACCGAGTCAGTGGAAAGAACCACCTATCTGACGGACTGGCGTTAAGATTTCGAGAAAGATCATGCAATTAATTTATTTTTAAATCATAACTATAGTAAAATCATATGCCAGAAAAAAACGCGGCTAAGGATAAGAGCCAAAAACAAACCATTCTTCTGGTTGAAGACGATCAGTTTATTTCCCGGGCTTACCGGGACGGACTGTCCAAAGCCGGTTTCGAGATCATACCGGCCTTTAACGGGAATGAAGCGGAAAAAAAATTAAAAACCCTGCGGCCGGCGATTATTCTTCTTGATATTATCATGCCCGACAAGGATGGTTTTGAATTTTTAACCGAGATCAAGGCTGATCCGAAGATAAAGGATATTCCGGTTTTGATGCTGTCGAATTTAAGCCACGAGAAGATATTCGCCAAAGCGACCAAGCTTGGCGCCTGCGGCTATTTAGTTAAATCCGACCAGGGGATAGAGGGCGTCGTGTCGGAAATCAGAAAATACATATAGTTTAATGATCCGGAACGTGATAAATTATTAATATTAAAGTACGTATGCCGTTTATTTTTAAAAATAACAATGGTTTTACCTTGATAGAAACCGCTATTTACGCCGCTTTGGCCGGAATCGCGCTTACCGGCTTCGTAACTTTCGCGCTTGTCGTCGCCGGTCTTAAGACAAAAAGTTACGCCATGGGGGAGACCAATGCCGGTGCCCGCCAGGTTCTCGATCTTATGGCGCGCCGAATAAACGCGGCTGATAGTATCGAAAGTCCCGCGGCCGGCGCTTCCGGCGGCACCCTGTCATTAAGAATGGCCGATGGCGCTTCTTTATCCGTTTATGTTTCCGGAGAAAGGCTCGTCCTTGATCTTTCCGGCGAGATCACTAATATTACCGCGGACGGAATATCCGTGAGCGGTCTTAATTTCACCAATCTGGGAAGCGGGGAAAGCGGCAGCGTTAAAATAAATTTTAACATAGCTAATGAGAACGCGGATAGCCGGGAATTCGGTTATAGCCGCGGTTATGAAACAGCGGTCAGTTTAAGAAAGTGATTATATTATTTTCTAATATAAAGTTTTTATACCCGATCATTTATGCGGCAAACAAACGGAACTGACTTTAAGAATAATAATTCCGGCTTCGCTACTTTGGTTGCCGTGATCATAATCGGCGCGGTCTCGCTCGTCATGGCCAAGAACGCGACAATTTTGGATCTAGGGGAGATCGACGAGGCCCTGGCTTTTAACCGGGGTGAAGAGGCTTTTATGATAGCCGAAGGATGCGTCGAAGAGACCATCCGGCGTTTTACTCTTGATCCTGATTATAGCGCCAGCGGTTTAAATTTATCCTTAGGCTCAGGCGATTGCGTAATAGATACGGTGGCGAACGGGATCGTTCGCGAGATCAGGGCGGTCGGCCGGACGGATAATTTTTACCGGACCGTTAACGCGGCCATAAGCCTGACTGACGAAGGAATAGTTTTAGAGAGCTGGGAATAGATGGGTTTTAGCCTCTATAATTTGAGCGTCAAAGCAAATAAGATATGCTGAATATGAACAAAAAATCTTTCGGACTCGATATTTCCGATTATTCTATCGAAGCGGTCGTTCTGGAGGAGACCGCCTCCGGAATCGGCGTCTCCGCTTCAGGAAGGATAACGCTTGAACCGGGGATTGTCGAACGGGGGCGGATAAAAGACGGTGAAAAATTAAAAAAGGCGCTGGCCGAGGTTTTAGCCAAAGCCGGTTTAGATCCGTCGGAATCGCGGGAGTGGGTTTTCGGCTTGCCGGAATCATTGGTTTTTACGCATGTTTTCGCGATCGAAAACTTCAATGAACGCGAGGCTGATAAGATCATGGCCCAGGAGATCGAAAACGCTATTCCCTTTCGAAAGAGCGATCTTGTCTATTCTTATAAAACGTTCGCGGGCGCGTCGCCCGGAAATAAAACCACGGCCTTTATTGCCGCCGCCCCGAAAGAAGAGATTTCGGAATGGCGGTCATTTTTCGAAAAAGCGGGCCAGAGCGCAAAAATTTTCGATATTGAATCTTTGGCGGTCTTCCGGGGAATGTTCGAAAGATATCCCGAGGAGCCGGTTTGTCTGGTCGATATCGGAGCGGTCACGTCATTGGTCTCGATTTTTACTTCTCTGGGCCTTACCTATTCGTATATAATTAACGCGGCCGGCAAGAATATAAGCTATCAGCTCGCGAGCGGACTTGATATCGGCTTTACGGAAGCGGAAAAGATCAAGGTTGAATACGGCCTGTCTCCAAGGGGAGATTATCCGGCCGCGGCCGGCATAATCAGGAATATTTTGGAAAAAATTTTTAAAGAGATAAAAAATAATATAGATTATTTTAATAATGAGTACGGTTTTCCGCCGGTCAAGGATATAATCGTGACCGGCGGCACGAGCAGGCTGGCCGGATTTTCGGAATATATAAATACCCTGGACCTGGGCGTTCATATCCGCGTCGGGCAACCGCTCTATAAAAGCGTCGGCATCGAATATGTCGAGGCTATCGGCCTGGCAGCGCGCGCCCTGGAGGACCATTGGGATAAAACCGACCCCTCGATCCCGGTGCCGGCGGCGGCCGTTAAGTCCGAAAGATCGGCAGATCTAAAGGTCTGGCTCGAACGGGCACGGGAACTCGCTAAAACTATTCGGCCGATAGTTACTGATCGTCGGCATATCGTCGTCGCCTTGAGCCTACTATCGGTATTGGCCGGCTTTTACGTTTTTTTCGATTATTTTTTGGGCAGCGTGAACCGCGCGGCCGCGCCCTTGCCGCCAGCTTCGGAACTCCGGATCGAAACCGCGATCACTCCAGCGCCCGCGACGGAGATCGCCGCCACCTCTTCCCGGGAAATAAAGATAATCATAAAAAATATAAGTTCTCCTCTTAATGTCCGTCAGGGGCCGGGGACAAGTTTCAAGGTTGTCGGCAAGGCCGGGGCCGGCGAGACATACGCGCAACTTGAAGAGGCGGAGGGATGGATAAAAATCAGCCTGCCGGGCGGCGGCGAAGGCTGGGTGTTCGGAGAGTACGCGGATAAGGTTGAATAGTATTTAGTATATAGTATTTTGTATTTAGCAAAAAATTGAATACCGCTTCGCTAAATACAAAATACTATATACTAAATACAAAATGTGTTATAATATAAAATATAAATAATATAATCATTATGAATAAGCAAAAAGGCTTTACTTTAATCGAACTTTTGATCGTGATCGCCATAATCGCCGCGCTGTCAGCTCTGGCTTTCGTGGCTTTAAATCCGGTGGCGCGGTTTCAGGATTCTCGGAACGCGCAGAGATGGGCCGATATAAACATGATCATGTCAGCTATAAAGCTCCACCAGGTAGATAACGGCGGGATTTATCTGGACGCGATTGCCACTGATATGACCAACGATCTTTATTATCAGATCGGAGCCGGCGACGCCTGCAATGATACCTGCGTCAGCGGTGAAAATAGCATTACCCTGCAAACCAATTGCGTCGATCTCGAGGGCCTTATTGACGCGGCTTATATGCCGGAATGGCCGATCGACCCGAACGCGGAGGACGCTTCGTCCGACGAGACCCGTTATTACTTGGTTAAGGATTCTTACGGCCGGATCATCACGGGGGCCTGCGCCGCCGAGCTGGGCTCGAACGAATCTTTGCCCGCCATTGAGATCACGAGGTAGGTTTTTTCCGCCCAAGGCGGATCCGCCTCGGGCGGAAGCTTATAGCTTTTGGGTTTTGTCGGTTAAAATTTTAATATACATAAGATATTAAAACGGCTTTAAGCCGTTTTTTAATTTTATTTTAATTTAAGTTAAATATCTTGGTAGTGTAAGTTAAAATCAATAAACGTTCGACCAGGGAGGGGCGCGATGCCGAACAAAGAGGATTTGATAAGGCTGGCGGAGGAAAGTTTCCCGGCGCATTACAGATCGATGCGCCGGCGGAATCCAGACATGAAACTTCCCCAAAAGAAAAGAAAAAAGAATTTTCCCAAAGTACTGGAGATGGAGGTTAGAACCGTCAGCAAGGAATGGGAAGAGGGCGGGGAAAAGATAAATGGTTCGTACAAGGAAATAATCTTTACGGTCAGGATCAATCGGGGTATTTATAAAGTAAAAGGATTCTGTTATGACGATGACGTTGACGCGGATTGTTTCTTTTATTCCGAAGCGCCCGAAGGAGCGAGGAAATTCGCCAAGCTCTTTGCCGCCCATCTTATATATAACGTGATGAGCGAGCAGAATTTAAGTATTGACGACTGGGAATATCTTCCCCGAAGCGCAGATTCCGATTAAGTAATAAAACCGTTCTTTTAAACAAGGGGCTTAAAATAAGCTCCTTTTGCTTTTAATGATTGACTTTTTCCTTTACGGTTGCTAATATTAAGTAAAGATTTGCACATTTTAAACTATCTAAAGAGGAGAAACGGCATGAACGAATTGGAAAATATCCTGGGCGTAAACCGGAATATGCTGGGCCATATCATGAAAACGGCGGTTATTAAAGCCATGAACGCCATCAGGCAGGAACGTTACGTGTTTACGAGCGAAACCAAGGCGAGCGAAACCGGCAAGGCGCGCGATATCGTCACGAGCGCCGACCTCAAAGCTCAGGAGATCTATCTTAACGTGTTCCGGAAGCTTCTGCCGGATTTCGGTATTATCGCCGAAGAGGAAAAATTTCGCCGGCCGCACGCTACGAAGCGCAAGGTTTACATTACGATCGATCCCCTGGACGGCTCGGACGGTTTTGAGCGAGGGCAGTCTTTCGGCGTATCCACCATGATCGCCGTGGCGGTCGAAATAGAGATCGTGGCCGCTTTCGTAGGCGATATAAACACGGATGAGATATTTTTCCTTTGGCCTGGATCGGACGTAGTGGAGCTATTGGATAACGGTTCGGCCCGGATGGAAAAGAGAAGACTCGCGATTGATCCCAATCGCCCGCTTAAGGGGCAATACATACTATTGCGCAAGCCGCCTAACAGGTATTCCGAGGTTTCCCGGAAGATCATCGCCCTGGATACGGCCAAGCCTCTTTTTAAAAGCCTTAACGTCATCGGCGGGAGCATCGGGTTGTCGTTTTCGCAGCTCTGGAAAGGGGTGTTCGGCGCCTTGCTTTTGGGAACCAGTTATGAGACCCCCTGGGATTCGGCGCCGGTAATCGGCATATCGAAAAAAATGGGTTTCAAGTTCTTCGCGCTCGACCCCTACGACCCGAAAAATATCCGGGAGATAAATCCGAAGCCGATCGAGAAGATTTATAAGCGCGATTATGAAATTCTAGTGATTCACGAAAGCCGAAAACGGGAATTTCTGGATTGGGCTCGGAAAAATCTATAAATAAGTTAACGGAGAATCCTGAGTACTCGGGACTCCGTTTTTTTGTTGGCCCGAACACCCCATGCCCCTTTCCTCACCCCCTTACCCCCTCTCCGATTCCGGAGAGAGGGAATCGTACAAACCGTACCCTCTCCGGAATCGGAGAGGGGGGCCCGGCGAATGCCGGGCCGGGTGAGGGCTGAGGCGGAGAAAATAATTTCTCCGTTTTTTTGTTGTCTTGCCCGATTTTATCCGCTGGGATATAATTATATTATTCTTATTTATATATGACAAAGAAAAAATTAATAATCCTGGTATTTTTAACGGCTGCCGTTATGTTTTTAGCCGGCTGGTTCATTCGCGGATTTTTGTTTAAAAACCCGTCCGCGGAAAAGGCGGTTTTACCGGAAGAAAAAGCCGTATATGAGTTGCGGGCCGGCGGTTATGAATATATAAATCCGCTCCTTGAATGCGAGATAATGGGCGATACGGAGATTACTCCCTTAAAAGAATTGAAGGCTAAGATTAATACTTTAATAGAGGGTCGGAAAAAACAAGGCCATATCGAAAAAGCCGCGGTCTATTATCGGGATCTCGTAAACGGCCCCTGGATGGGGATCGAAGAGCGGGAAAAATTCAATCCGGCCAGCCTTTTGAAAATCCCCATGTTGATCGCTTTCTTGAAACTATCAGAGGAATATCCCGGCATTATGGAGCGGCAAGTAACTTATTCGGGAGAATTCGCCTCCACCACTAACCTTTATGATCCGGCCACGACCCTTATAGCCGGAGAGGTTTATACTATTTATGATCTCATCTATAAGATGATCGTCTATTCGGACAATACTTCCAAGGACCTCCTGAAAAAATATCTTAACACGGAAGTTAGCGGCGAATATTTAACGAAAATAGCAGCCGATATTGATCTTATCATGCCCACGGAAGAAGATGAGAATAACCGCGTATCGGCTAAGTCTTATGCTTCGATGTTCCGCGTGCTTTTCAACGCTTCTTTTTTAAGCCGCGGGAATTCGGAAAAAGCCCTGGCTCTATTGGCGGAAAGTACGTATAAAAACGGTCTTAAAGCCGGTTTGCCGCCGGAAACAGCGATTGCCCATAAGTTCGGCCATTACGGAGGAGAAGATATTTCCCAGCTTCATGACTGCGGGATTATTTACACTGATAAACCGTATATTCTTTGCATCATGACTTTGTTTAAAAATGAAAAGATCGAACAGGCGGAAAAATTGATCGGCGAGATATCGGGAATGGTTTATGGGCATCTTAATACGGGGAAATAGTTTTTAGATTTTTTAGAAATATTTGAACGGAGAGAAAACATTCTCCGTTTTTTTGTTGCCCGGGATTACCTTTTTTTAATTTTTTTAGCATAAATTTTCACATCATTTATGATACGAAAAATCAACTAAATTATTGATTTTTGAGGTATAATGGCTAATTTCAGTAATTATTTTCATATCATTATATTTTTTATTTTAACCATGTTAAATTGTATCCGATTATATAAGACTAGAGATGGACCGGGTGAATATTCACCCGTCAATATTTACCCCCACTATTTTTTTATTACCCTCACCTACTAAAAACGTTTTACTCTAGTTCCCTCGCCCTTGGACGCCGCGACCCCCCCCCGCCTGCCGGCGGAGGGATAAATAAAACCACACTAAAAAGGACCCGGAAAATCAGGTCTTTTTTATGTAAAAGCTAAATTCGCTGCCTATTTTTTGAGCATTTTCGCCGTTAAAGTCGTCAGCCGGTCTTTGTCTTTGGGCCGACTCTACGCAATCAGGAGCGTAATCGCGGTCAAAGCGGCCGGAGAAATGGTTTTAATATCCAGAAGCCTTGCTTTTCTTAAAAACCAAATAAAAGAATACGCCCCGCAGCGCTTGTTGCCGTCAATGAAGGGATGGTTTTTAACTATGAAATAGAGAAGATGAGCCGCTTTTTTCTTCCAGACCGGGATAAAGGTCATGGCCGCCGAATTTCTGCATGACGTTTCCGATAATGCCCTCAAGACTACCGCTTGATCTTTCCCGGGCGAAAATTTCCGTCGCTTCTTTTTTTCCGGTTAGCGCGTTTTTAAAATCAGAAATGGCCGCGCTTAATTCAGCGGCCGTCAATCTGATTCCGCGCTTGGTTATTTTTTTAGTTTCCAGCTTGTCTTTATCATAAGCGTCAAGCGATAGCCAGGTGTCGGCGAAAGTTTTGATCAGTTCCAAAATATCTTTATTATCCAGATTCTTGCCGGCCGGTAAAAGGCTTTTTATGTCTTCAACGGTTTTGAGGAATTTGTCATAATTTTCGGCGATCGTTTTTTTATTGACAACATACCCCTCTGTCAAATATTTTTTTAGAATATTTGTCGCCCAAATCCTGAACCGGGTGGCCTTTTTTGAATTAATGCGGTAGCCGACCGATATTATCATATCTAAATTATAATAGTCGATTTCTCTCATTTTCCCATCCCTGGCAACCTGTGTAATTTTTGCACAGGTTGAATTTTTATCTAATTCGCCTGTTTTATACACATTTGAAATATGCCTGACTATACCGGTTCTATCAATGTTAAAAATTTCGGCTGTTTGATGTGAATTTAGCCAAATCGTGTCGTTTTCCAGGCGAACATCAACGGCCTTTTCGCCCGGTTTATCCTGATAAATAATAATTTCGCCTTTGTTGTTTATTGGTTTCTTGATCATATTATCAAGTATAGCAAAAACTGTCTTTTCTGGCGATTTTTTATCCCCCTTGACTTTATCCCCCCCCCTGTGCTTAAATGGATTTACCGCTCAAAATCCGGACGAGATAATACGGCTGAACGCGCGCGAGGCGGTTTTTATTTTTCGAGAGAAAGGAGGCGATGATTATTGCGGGTCTTTGAAAATTGAAATTACCCCCACCCCGGCCCTCCCCAAGCTTGGGGAGGGGGCGAGCGATAGCGAGCGGGAGGGGGAAATGACGAGAACCACGAACCAAAAATCCCAATCCAACCCAAAGAAGAAGGAGAAAAAGATGAAAACAACAAAAATTTTCAGCGCCCTGGTTTTGGCCCTGATTTTTTGCCTGGCGTTTTCCGGTTTGGCCGGGGCCACCGCCGATCCACCGGCTACTGGCTATACGGTTACGAAGATCGGAAATTTTCCGGATGATTGTGATGTTTCTGTTGGCAGTATTAATGATACGGGACAAATCGTAGGTTCGTACTATAGTAAAAATAATCCAGAAATCAGAGGTGGTTTTATTTGGGATAGTACAACCAACGCAACAACATACCTTGGTGATATTTACCCCGAGGGTATAAATAATTCAGGAAGAGTTATTGGATATTCATATATCTCCGGCGATCAACATGGTTTTATTTGGGATAATGGTGTAATTACGGATCTCGGCCTCTTTATACCAGTAGCCATCAATGACAATAATCAGATTGCCGGATATGTTTATATCGACGATTATACCGCTTATTTATGGGAAAACGGTAGTTTAACCGTTTTAACTGGTGGTTATTATGATCCATGGGATATAAATAATTTTGGTCATATTGTGGGAGAAACTGGCGACGGCACTGGTTTTCTTTGGGAAAATGGTACTATTACTATTATTCAGGGAGAGGCGCACGGTATCAATGATAATAAGCAAGTTGTAGGCGCCTTAGATGATGGTAGTATAGAGTTTGCCTTTCTTTGGGTTAATAACACTCTGCAAGATTTAGGTTTGGGTAATGAGTCTTTTGCTTATGCAATTAACAATGCATCGCAGATAGTAGGGAGTTTTGTTGTTGGTGGTGAAAATCGTATTTTTCTGTGGTTGAATGGAGAAGTAACTAATTTAAATGAATTTTTTAGTTTTAGCGATCCATGGGTCTCAGTGGGTTGTCTAAATAACAAAGGGCAGATTATTGTAATGAACTATGATGCAGTTCAAGATAGTTACAGCGCCTACCTCCTCACCCCCATCAACCAACCCCCCACCGCCACTACTTGCGGCGATCAGACGGCAACGCCGGGTGTAGTGACGACTTTGGACGCATCCGCGAGTTCGGACCCGGAAGAGAATTATCCCCTGACCTACACCTGGACACTCGTGTCGGCTCCGGCCGGATCAAGCGTAAGCTTGGACGACCCGACTGCGGTTAGCCCTTCGTTTACGCCCGACCTGCCCGGCGCTTATGTTTTTGAGTTGGTCGTGGCTGACAGCCTTGGGAGCGCGAGCGCGCCGGTGACCGTCACTGTCACCTCGGTCAATAATCCGCCGACCGCCAACGCCGGACCGGACCAGGCCGTCACGCAGGCCGGGACGGTCATTGCTTTAGACGGTACGCAGTCGAGTGACCCGGAAGACAATGATCTCACCTATACTTGGACGGTAGTATCCGTTCCCGGTGGCAGCAGCGCCGTTTTATCCGATGAGCACGCGGCCCAGCCGCAATTTACGGCCGACCTCTACGGCAGCTACGTTTTTGAATTGGTTGTAAACGACGGTTATGCCGACAGCGAGCCGGATACTGTTACGGTTACTTTTGAAAACGCGGCTCCGGTCGCAGACGTGGGCGGGAACCAGAGCGTTGTTATCGGCGAAACGGTTTACCTTGACGGGAGCGGGAGTCACGACGCGAATGGCGATTCTCTGACTTACAGCTGGAGTCTCGTGTCCGTACCCGAGGGTTCAAACGCCGCGATTTCCGATTCCACAGCGGTCAACCCAGTTTTTACGGCCGATCTCGCCGGCGAATACGTCGTGAGCCTCGTCGTCAATGACGGCCTTCTTTCAAGCGCGCCCGCGATCGTGACAATCGTGGCGATCGCCAACGATTATACGGCGACCGACTACCTGCAATTCGCACTCGCGGCGATCAACGGCCTGGCGGACGACGATTTCCGCAAAGATGAACAGCGCGACAAACTGACAAAAAAAATCAACAACGCCTTGAAAAAAATTGACAAAGGCAAGATCGATCAGGCCCTGAATATCCTTGAAAATCGCGCGATCGCGCGCGTGGATGGTTGCGCCCTTAGGGGCGAACCGGACAACGTGGCTGACGACGACAAAAAGGATTGGATTGATAATTGCGCTGCCCAGGCGCTTGTTTACCCTTTGATCCTGGCCGCGATTGAGGAGCTTAGGGAATAATCCCCCTCCTGCCTCTTCGCTTTCCTCACCCCCTCTCCGATTCCGGAGAGGGGGAATCTGAAGCGAGTAGGGCGAGAGGCATTGATCGGCGATAGTTCATTTGATAATCTTAAACGGAGAATCCCGAGTACTCGGGACTCCGTTTTTTTGTTGGCCCGAACACCCCATGCCCCCTTCCTCACCCCCTTACCCCCTCTCCGATTCCGGAGAGGGTGGCCCGGCGAATGCCGGGCCGGGTGAGGGCTGAGGCGGAGAAAATAATTTCTCCGTTTTTTTGCCTGGTTGCCCTCAAAAAGAAGCCGAGCTTCCTATTGGAAGCTCGGCTTCTGTCGTTGAAATTTATTTTTTCCTCTTCCGCAGTCTGTTTTTCAGGTATCGTTCGACCGCTTTTTTTGATGTCAGCCAATCGCGGCCTTCTTTGTGTGCTTCCAGTTTTCCCTGTCGCGCGAGCAGGTTCAGGTATTTCGCGGAAAAGGGGATGGTCTTGGATATTTCCGAGAGTAGCATAAATTTCTCCCCTTTTTCAGCCGCGGGCGTAAGGGTTTTTAAATAGATATCAAGCGAGCGTTCCGTTAGTTGGGCGATGAATTTTATCAGAGGTTCATATTTGCCGTTGTCCGCCCTTGAGAGTGTGTCATAGTATTTTTTGCGGTCGTTTTTTAGGATAATGACAAGGGGATAACCGGCTTGCATGAGTAATAGGTTCATCGTCAGGCGCGCAGTTCTGCCGTTGCCGTCAAAAAACGGGTGGATGTGCACTAATTTGTGATGCAATAGGGCGGCCAGTTCAACGATATTCGCTTTATTTTTTTGTGAACTTAACCAGCTTATCAGTTCTTGCATTTTTTGCGGCACAACGAGTGCGTCCGGCGGCGTGTGTTCAGCGCCGCCGATAATGACGTTGGCATTTCTATATCTCCCGGCCCACTCTTTATCAGTTTCCCGGATGATGATTTGGTGCAAATTCCGTATCAATATCTCGGAAACAGTATGTTTTTTATTATTATCTACAAGGTCGTACAAGTAGTCCAGCGCGGCGTGGTGATCTTTCGCCTCCAGATGGTCTTTTAGGGGCTTTCCTTTTACAGTTATCCCTTCATTGATAACCAAAAAGGTTTCTTTTAGGGTCAGGGAATTGCCTTCAATCGCGTTTGAGTTATAGGTCATTTCTATCTGAAATTTTTCCCGTAATTTTTGCACCGCGGATTTCGGCAGAGGGCGGAGTTTGTTGAGCTTGGCGAGTTTTTCTTTTATGCGGGTTTTTATGATTGACGATAGGTAGGTCATAATAAATTGCTTAATATGGTTTAACTAATTATTTACATTATACCATATTAAGAAATGTTGTCAATTTTACAGTTCTTGTTATACTAGAAACTTTTTTAATCGTCAAAAGTTTATAATCTTATCCCCTTGAATTTATCCCCCTAAAAATGTTATAATAAACATGATAAACCCAGTTTATCCACACCAAAAACAGGTGTGGTATTTTACGTATTTATATAGCTTATATTAAGGTAAAATATTAGTTTCAAATTTTAATTTACTCATGCATTTCCCCGTGCAAAAAATTTTGAATATTTTTATTTTTCAAACGGCTTTTTAAGTTAGCTTTAAGGTCGTTTTTTATTATGAAATTCCAAATTCCAAGCACCAAATTCTTTATAAATTTTAAAAATCCATTATGAAAAAAATAAAAGGCTTCACTCTTATTGAACTCTTAATCGTCATCGCTATTATCGCGGCCCTGTCGGCCTTGGCCTTTGTGGCCTTAAATCCTTTGGCGCGTTTTCAGGATTCGCGCAATGCCCAGCGGTGGAATGATGTAAAAATTATTGCTGAGGCAATCAAGCTTCAACAAATCGACAATCAGGGTGTTTATGATGACGCAATTTTAGATTTAACCGAACGGTTAGTCTATCAAATTGGTGAAGATGATGCCGGTAATTGTGGTGACACCTGTCTTTATCCAACGGTTGATTTGGAGGATGATTGTGTTGACCTTGATAGCTATTTATCCGCGGATTATTTACAGGAGATTCCAATAGATCCTAATGATCCCGACGCAGATTACAATGAGACCCGTTATTATTTGATAAAAAATGAAAATGACACGATTACGGTTGGTGTTTGCAGTGAAGAGCTGGGTAGTAACGAGGCGGTGCCGGAGATTATGGTAACCCGGTGAAATTCCAAATCCCAAATTACAAATAACAAATAAATTCAAAATATTAAATCCAAAATTCAAAACAAATGTTTGAGAAAAAATATGATTTAGAAGATAGAACCAGGGAATTTGCCATTAAAGTCAGAATGTTTTTAAAGAAATTGCCGAAATCCATCAGTAATATAGAAGACGGAAAACAGGTTGTCCGGTCCAGCGGTTCAGTCGGCGCTAATTATATTGAGGCCAATGAGGCGTTAAGCAGAAAAGATTTTCAGCATCGTGTGAAAATAGCGCGTAAGGAAGCGAAGGAAACTGAATATTGGTTGAAAATAATCGCCGCTAATAATGATGATAGATTTTTTAAAGAAAACGAAGTTTTAATCCAGGAGGCTCAAGAGTTAAAGAAAATATTAAGCGCAATTCTGGACAAGTGCAAATAATTTTAGTTTAAAATTTTAGATTTGAGTATTAGTTTGAGATTTAGAATTTTGAATTTGAAATTTATTTGAAATTTGGAATTTGTTATTTGGGATTTTCAACAAAAACGAATTTAAACATCAAAAATATTCTAAAAACATTTAAATAATCAAACAAGTCAAGAGCATTCCCCATGCCTTTCCCCATGCAAAAAATCAAAGGATATTTTTCTAATTTATTCGTTAAATTAGGCTTGTTGATATTGTTCTTATTGGCGGTCTTCGGCTATACCCAAGGCCGTTTTATTTTTGTGCAGGCGGTCGCGAACGAGATCAATATTTATCCGGGAAATTTTACCGTAGAAGGGGGGGCGAGTGAATTCGTCTGGCAGAATCCGGAAAATACCTTTGTTCAAGACTTGGGCGCTAACGCGCAATTCGGGGAGTTTAATATTGAAAATTCGGCCTATATATCATTACGGACCTTTGAAGAAATTACGCCCGCCTCCGCCGAGGCTTCGGCGGGTAAAAATGACAACGACGAACCGACCGCCGAAGAAATTCCGGCTGATGAATCAGATAATAACGATAATATGGATACGATCGATACCGACGAATTAATTACGGATGACGACAATTCTGTTGGAACTGATGGTATAGTAGAGATTGTAGATCCGGATAATGCGCCGGACGGAACGGGCGAAGTTTCGGGCGGTAACGAAGAGAGTGGTAATTCCACTTCGGCTGATAATCCGGAAACGACGTCGGCCCCGGAGAGTGCGGACACTCCGGCCGCAGAATCTGCTCCGGAAGCATCCCTGGCGCCCGCGCCGGAAAGCGCGTCGGCGGCAACGGATAGCGGAAGCGGCGGAGAAACGGGGCGAATATGGGATAAAATCAGATCTTTGGCTGTTTATCTGGACTTTTTTCGGTCAAAGTTGGTTCTTGCGCAGGAAAACCTGAATAGCTTTATTAATCCGGAACCGGAGGACGAAGAATCAGGTTCAGTGCCCCCCGCGGACGACAATAATTTCGCGGTCGGGTCGGATTTGATCAAGCAAAGCCTGGTTTTCTCGGACTTTTTCGTGCCGGCCGAATACCGGGATAATGAAATAAAAGACTTGAATCTGCGCGTGTCTTTGGCCGCGCGGAGCGATTTTGCGGACGATTATATCCGCTTAGAATACCGGACCGGCAACGGCTGGCGGCTTTTAGGGGAAATCAATACGCTGACGGACATAGCCAATTCCCTTAATAACGGCTATTTCGCTTTCCCTTTGCCCGCGACGGTCGGCTGGGACGAGATCAAGGATTTGGCAATACGCGTAAATTATATTAATACGGACGCGCCCGGGATGCGCGCCGGCAAACAGCTTGAGATTTACTTGGACGCGCTCTGGCTTGAGATCGGACAGGCCTGCCTGCCGGATAGGCAGGAGGGCGCGGAAGAGGAAGAGTCTGAATTTATAGAGGAAGAGGCGACCACGACCGAAGAAATAATGGAAGAAGAATCGGACGAGCCGGTAATCGATTACAGTGCCGATTTTGAACTAACCTCTCTTGACGATAAAAAAGATTTTAAAAACAGCGAACAGCCGCAGCTGAAATTGCGTTTTAAGAAAAAACGAAGCACTCTTGAGGGTTTGGGAGCCGGACTTATGAGCGTATTCCGGGATGAATACGAGGGTATAGAAATTAAGACCGAAGTTTACGGCCCAGCCGGGGAGAGGCTGGAAGATATGCGGTTCGGCGTCAGGTATCAAGGCAACGGCGAGTTCGAACTCTCCCTGCCGGAAACCGGACGGCGGTTCCGGCCCGGGAAATACCGTCTAAAGATTAAGATCGGCAGTGAAACCCTGACCCAGGGCACGGATATTGATTATACGGAGGAGTTTACCTGGGGGGTACTCGCCTTGAACGTCGATAAGTCGATTTACGCTCCGGGCGAGACCGCTTATCTGCAGATGGCGGTCCTGGACGAGACCGGTAACACTATCTGCCATGCTGATTATTTAGAACTCGCCTTAACCGATCCGGACGGCGAAACGGTTTATTTAAGCAATACCAACGGTCTTATAGTGGAAAATCCGGAATGCGGCCCCAATAACGTAATCGATTCCCCGGATTATTTCGGTTTTTATGATACCGGCAAAGAAGGCGAGTATAAAATGACCCTGAAGGCGCAGACCTCTAACGGCGAGTACGAGATTACGGACGTTTTTGAAGTGCGTGCGGCCGAAGCCGTGCCTTTCGATATCGAGCGGACCGGCCCGACCCGTATTTATCCCTGGGCCGATTACGAGATGAAATTCAAAATAAGGCCCCGGGTGGATTTTCGCGGTAATTTTATTGAGGTTTTACCTCCCGGCTTTAAGGTGGTCGAGCAGAAACGGGACGGCGCGGTCGTGAAATCCATGACACGGCGACAAACCGATCCGGCCGGCAATGACGAACAGGAGATAATCTGGAGAGTTAATTGGGAAAAAGACCGAGAATATATTTTGTCTTACACTTTTGACGCGCCGAATATTTCGCCGGAATTTTATCTCTTGGGTCCGGCTAAGGCATTGGGACGTTTTTGGACAGAGGACGAAATTGGCGCGCATGAGGAATTGACGGATTTTACCGAGATTAGGCAGTGGCAGATCGCGTCCGACGACCAGGTGATTTTTACCTCTTCCGATACTTTTGACGTGCCGGCCGGGGTAACTAGTATTACGGCTAAAGTTTGGGGTGCCGGCGGCGGCGGCGGCGGATGCGATAATGATCCGGCAGATGGCGGCAATGGTGGTGGTGGTGGATTCATTACCGGCACGATTACGGTTACCCCGGGGGAAACCTTGAATATTGATGTTGGCACAGGCGGTAGTGGCGGTACCGGAGGATCAAATCAGGGCGGAGATGGCGGCGGCGGCGGCGGTTATTCAGCTGTGCGGCGCGGCGTTAGTTATTTATTCGTAGCCGGTGCCGGCGCCGGCGGTGGTGGGGG
This sequence comes from Candidatus Falkowiibacteriota bacterium, assembly GCA_043801965.1. GTDB lineage: Bacteria > Patescibacteriota > Patescibacteriia > Patescibacteriales > UBA12075 > XYA2-FULL-47-19. Next base: position 36,546 of record JAZDLN010000024.1, on the reverse strand, counting down.
TGATGATAATACGGCTATGCCCGGCGGCGACGGCGGTGTTGGTGGCGGTGTGATCGGTGGTACTGGTGGAAACGCCGGTGATGCTAGAGGCGGAGCTGGTGGCACCCAGACATCTGGCGGCGCTAGGGGTAACTGTGATTATGTTGGTCAGAATGGTTCGTTTTTAACTGGTGGCAATGGTTACGATGATGGCGGCGGCGGTACGAATGGCGGTGTTCCGGGCGGCGGTCGGGGCGGCGATAACCAGAGTGTTGGCAGTGATTCTGGTGGTGGTGGTGGTGGTGGTGCCGGCTATTATGGCGGCGGCAGTGGGTGTTCTGATCAAACTACTGACGGTGCCGGCGGCGGCGGCGGCGGTTCGAGTTGGGCCGTAGCGACCGCCTGGGCTACCAGCACCTATTCCGGCAGCGGTCGGACCACCGGCTCTTCAACTGACCCGGATTATGCCGGCAACGCCGGACAAGGTGGAACGGGGGGAGCAAACAATAATGATCCTGGTGTAGCCGGTAATCCCGGCCGAGTCGTGATTATTTATACTATCCCGACCGAAATGACCGTAAGCGCCACCGGTACGCAGGTTTCGACTATTGATATAAACAGCGAGGATAATTACGTCGGCGGCGCGTTTGTATTAAATAATACGGCTACCGGTACTCTGACTGTCAATGACATCACGATCACGGAAAATGGCACTGTGGACGCTAATACCAGCCTCGAAAATATCCGATTATATTACGATATCGATTCGAGCGACCCCTACGACTGCGGGAGCGAAAGTTATGACGGCGACGAATTGCAGTTCGGCGCCACCTCGACTAATTTCAGCGATACGAACGGTACCGCGGATTTTAGTGGCACGGTTAATTTAAGTGCCAGCACAAGTATGTGCGTTTACGCCGTTCTGGACGTAAATTCTAATGCTAATAAGGACGAAACGCTCGAGATCGAGATCAGCGATCCTTCGACTGAAGTAGTATTAAGTTCCGGTACGGTTGAGCCAGCCACTTCTATCGAGCTCCCCGATACCACGACTATTTATGTTCCGGATACGATAGTAACCGCCGACGAACAGCGGATGAGCGATAACTCGACGTTGATCAGTAATCAGGGCTGGACGAATGAGAACCAGGTGAATCTGTCGGCTTTGGCCGAGGCCCTCAGTATCTCCACTACGACCAAGTACGATTATTATTTCGAGCTTTTAACCGAGAGCGGCACTTATACCACGAGTACTGCTAAGCCGGGGACCGCCTGCGTCTCGGGCGACGCTTATGGCGGCTGTAGTTCTAAAATCTGGACCGCGTCGGCTTCGACCACGTCCTGGTATAATACGGACTGGGTCTATCGGAAGATGATCACGATCAACGCGAGCCAGGTCGAAACGACCGAAACCGCTTTCGTCGTTCTTGCCACTACGACCGACGCGGATCTGGCCGATACGGGCAATGGCGGGCACGTCGCTTCGTCCACAGGCGGCGATATCATGATCATTGACACGGACGGCGTTACCCCCTTAGATTACGAGCGGGAGTATTACGATAATACGACCGGCGAGCTTGTGCTTTGGATCGAAACTTCCCTTTCTTCCACGACCGACAAGATCATTTATATTTATTACGGCAATTCTACTTTGGTCGCGGACCAGCAGAACCGGACCGGCACCTGGGATTCTAATTACGTCATGATTCAGCACATGAACGAAAATCCGGCTACCAGCATCCTTTACGATTCGACCAGTAATAATAATAACGCCACCGATTACGGCAATCCGCAGCTGGTTACCGGCCAGATCGGCCGGGCCGTGGATTTTGACGGCACCGGCGATTATGCTATCGTACCGGACGGTACGGGTAGTAGTTTAGACAGCGCCACTGGCCCAGGTCAGCCTCGCACCTGGTCTTATTGGTTAAATATAAGCGTTGGCAGCGCGAATAAACTTGTAACCGACAAATCCCCTTCTTTTTACGGCTACCATCTTTGGAGCGAACTTCAAACCGGCCCCAATCAGTATCGCGGCGGCGTGGCCTCTCCGGAGATATCTTCCACCTTTAATCCGGGGACGGGCGAATGGCATTATGTCACTTTTGTTTATAACGGCGCTCAGGCATCTTTATATGTTGACGGCACATTAAATGTCGGCCCCAGTAATCAAACCGCTCGAGCTGATGACAATAATAGCTTGAATATCATGGGTTATGGCAATAATCAATATTGCGCTATCGGCATTTTGGATGAATTGCGCGTAATGAATGTTTATCGCGATGCCGGCTGGATCAAGACCGAATATAATAACCAGTCGGACGTATCCGGCTTTTTAGGTTTTGCCGGCGAAGAATCGATGATCGATCCCCAGTATGAGGGCGTAGCCAACATTACGGCTATCCCGGATCGCGGCTCCTCGACCGATTCTTCTCTTGGGTACAAATGGCAGGCGCTCGCCTGCGACGATAGCGGCCTCTGCTCTTTCTGGGATGAATTTAACTCGACTTTGCCGAATTTTAAGGTCGATACGGCGGCACCCGACGCGCCCGGGAACCTCACTATGTCCGCTACGACCACGACTTCGATCACGGTCGAGTTCCACGACCAGGCATCGGATATCAATTTCAGTTATTACAAGATATTCTATAAAGCCGGCATTTCCGGCGTGGATACGGATGATACCGAGCACGAGGATACGGATCTGGGTTTTATCGATTATAATTCCACTACTAACACGACTATTACCGGTTTAATACCTGAAACCCAGTACGTTATCAATATCTGGGCTTACGACCTTGCCGGCAATAAGACGGCGGCCACGGAGATCGCGGTCTGGACCCCGCCGGCGCCGCACGCCCGGGCCCGGAGCGTCGAATTCGCGGCCGGTAATTATTCGAGCAGCAACGGACTCTCCGGCGGCCTCACCAATACCGATCTGACCTTTTCCGCTTTTAATTTTGAATTGGCCGAGACGAGCGCCGAGATCAAAAACGCTTATATTATATTTGAAGCCCAGTACGAGGCTTACCACTTGAACTCCGGCAATTATACTGGCTATAATTTGGCCTTTGACGTCTGCGACGAGCCCTGTACGGCGGATGCTTTTTCCGGGACCGGCCGCGTCTTGGCCGACGATAATACAATTCTCTCTTATGACGAGGGGAGCAGTAATCGGATCAGGCTTTTAATGGACGTAACCGACGAGGCGCAATTGGCCGCGTATGCCGGCGACGGCGCGGATTTAGAGGCGCAGGTCGGCTATCGGCTCGAAACCAATACGGCGACTAACTCGATTTCCGTAGCCTCCGCCCGCCTGATCGTTACCTATAGTTTTGACGGCGATGCCTCCACGAATCTCACCAATACGGTGATTTACCCCTTAGAATCGAAAACCTCCGGCGACCGGGGTACTTTGCGTGCGCTTACGGGCGACGATTGCGTTAAGAGCCCGGCCGGATCATCCAATTGTCCGCTTTTCGATTACAACATGGACATTCCCGAATTAGGCACGAAATTATCGCAGTGGTTCCAGGTGTACGGGATGAACGACCTGCACGGCGTGAACGATTTAAGTATCAGCGTCAATATCGAGGGCACGAACGTGGACAGCGCCACTTATATCCATGAAGCGTCCTTAGGCGGGGAACAGGGAAATTTAGGAAGAATATCGTTTACGGGCGTTCTCGGATACGCGGAGAATACGGCGCAGATATTAGAATATTATTCGACGAGTCCGGGCGCGGCCACGACTTCGCTTATCGGCGGCGAGGTCGCGGAAACCTATACGGCCGCGCAGTCGGCCGGTACGAAGATAAGGACCGTGTCGTTCCCGATAGGGGTTTTGACGAACGGCCAGAGTACTGGCGAGGCCTCGGGTACGGCAGAGGTCTATTTCCCGGAAAACGGCACCGGCGGAGGGATTGTCGATGTAAAAAAAGCCTGGTTCCGTATTGTCAGCAATAATTACTTAAGCGGCGCCAATACGGTTGCAATCGCGACCGAAGTCGGGGATAATTCCCAGTCCACGGATTCCGTTTATAATTATAACGCCGGCGACCAGGTGATAAAACCCTCGTTCAATATCATCCACGTCATTCCGGATACCGATTACAGCGAACTGGAAACCGCGAACGCTACGACCCCGAAAGCCGTGACGCTTTATACGACGAATTCAAGCGCTAACCAGGGCGGGGTCTCGGCTGAACTTATGATCACTTACGCCTATACCGGCGAGGACAGCGGTTACTTAAGCTCCTTGAATCTTTTTGGCGGGCAGATCGCGGTCAATCCGGCTACGAGTTCCGTTTTAGCCTCCACCTCCGCGTCGGTTTTTACGGAGCTTCGGGGTACCAAAACCGTGCGCGCCGGGGCCTTGCTCGCCGCTTACGCTTTTTCCGCAGGCGACACGACGATGCCCTCTACCTGGTTCACTTTGGACGCCAATATTTCTACCGGCACCCCCGTCTGCACAAACGCCTTTTATAACCACGACGATGCAGTGAACAGCTTTACCGAGTATTACCGGAGTATCACATCGGCGCTTTCGGCCGTGAACGACGCGGCTTATACCGCCTGCTTCTCGAATACCAACGGTTCCGACGCGACGGCCGGCGCCAAGACGAACGCCAGCTGGCTTTACACTTACCAGTGGGACGCGCCGCCGTCAAATCTTACCCAAAGCGACTGGCGCTGGTACTTAAACGCGGACGCGGTGGCGCCCGGAGCGGCCAAGGCGGCTGAAAAAACGGCGATCAGTAATATTAACTTAGGCGATATCTTGCGCATCCGGATGAATATCGGCATTACTTCCGAGGATCTGGCGGCTTTAAACAAGATATTCAAACTGCAATACGGAGAGGGTTCCGATTGTACCGCGATCGCGGAACCGGATTGGATCGACGCGGATAGCGTCGCCGGGAGCGGCGCCTGGCGCGGATACAATAATCCCAACCCGATCGACGGGACGGCGATCAGCGCGGTGCTTTTAAGTTCTTCGGATATCGGCGGAACTTACGAAGAGGCCAATAATTCCGCGGGCAATCCGAACGCGATTGCGGTCGGCGAATACGGCGAATGGGACTGGGTTATATATAATAACGCCGCTTCTTCGACCGCGGATTATTGCTTCCGGATGGTGGGTAGCGACGGCTCCGTCTTTTACGATTATCTCTCCGACAGCTACCCGAAACTCACGACCGCCGCTTCCAATACCGCGCCGGTATCCCCGACGACGCTCGCGCAATACCGGAGTAACGGCACAACCGCTATTTCCAATAATACCTGGATAAACGAAAATACTGTCCAAGTCCGGGCGGCCGCGACTGACGTTAATATGAGCGAGCGGATCGCGCTTTATTTCGAGATCGCCTCTTCAAGCGCCGGGACTTTTACAACCGCCACTTCCTCGCCGGGAAGCTGGTGCTTTCCCGGTACGTCCTGGTCCGCCTGTCCTTCGCATATCTGGGCTGCGACCTCAAGTTTAGGCGATTACCGCACAACCCCCTTTACTGCGACCGCTACTATCGCGGGTCTGCCGGAGTCCGCGGAAGGCTATAAATGGCAGGTGCTCGCCTGCGACGACGGCGGCGCCTGCTCATCCGTCTGGACTAAATACAATCTGACCATACCGAATTTCAAGGTGGATACGGTGGCGCCAAGCCCGCCCGGCAAACTCACCTTCGCTTCGTCCACGCCGACGATGATCGCCCTTACTTTCGGCGCTTCGACGACCGAAGACAATTTTTACCGCTACCGGATATATTACCGGGAAGGGATCGCCGGAGTCACCGAAACGGACAGCCAGCACACCGACAATAATACCCTTTTATATAAAAATTATAATAATATCGGCACGACCACGGTTATAAACCTCTCGGCCGGTACCGATTACGTTTTTAATATCTGGGCTTATGACTTAGCCGGCAACAAAGCCACCTGCACCCAGGAAACGGTCGCTTCGACCTCTATGTCTTCAAACCCGCCGACCGGTTATTTTTCCTTCGGCGGCACGACCGCCCGGACCGACGGTTCCGGCACGGTCGATATTACGATCCAGGTGGACGATCCGGATAACGATAACCATGTCCGGGCCAAGATTATGTATAAGGCGACCGCGGTCTGCAACGCGGCCCAGTTCCTGTCCGGCTACTTAGACCCCACAATCGACGACGATCACGATAATATTACCGCCACTTACGGCGATCCGTATGTTGACAACGATTACCCGTACCAGATCGGTACTACGACCGGCTGGATAATAACTTCCGGCGCTTCGGATAATTTCGTGCTTTTTGACTGGCTGTCCATGACCGACCTTGCGGGATTTGAAGGCGCTTATTGCTTAGGACTTGTCACTAACGACGGCACCTATGACCAGGTCGCCACCCATACGGTCGCGATCGATATCGATAATAAAGTGCCGGATACACCCGGCGATCTTATGGTGGAAAGCAAGCATTACGACAGCGTTGATCTCCGCTTCGGGGATCCGAGCGCGGATACTAATTTTACCGAGTATAAGATATTTTATAAAGAGGGGATGGCTGGCGTGACTGAGTCTGATATGGTTTTTGACAAAGACGATGATCCGAATCTTGATTGGGCGAATTACGGTACGGCGGCTACGACCACGATTTCCGGCCTTAATCCCAACACCGATTACGTCTTTAATATCTGGGCTTACGATTCTTACGGCAATAAGGCCGTAGCCGTGACCGAAGTCACGGTCAAAACGAACGCCGCTCCGACCAATATTTCCGCGGACGGGCAATACTTAGACGATGGCGTAACGCCGATAACCAATAATTCCTGGATCGACGAAAATAACGTGAAACTAAAAGCGTCCGCGCACGACCAGGACGCGGCCGATCTTGTCACTTTTTATTACCAGATAATTTCAGCGACCGGCACTTATCTCTCCGCCCTGACCCCGCCCGCGAACCCCTGCGCTTACGGCACGGATTATTTAAATTGCCAGAGTCTGGTCTGGGCCGTGGCTACGACCACTTCGGTCCTGCCGGCCGATTGGTACGACTCTAATTGGCTTTATCGCAAGAAGATCACGATTAACGCCTCGGAGGTCGTGGCGGACGCGTCCGGCTTCGCGGTTCTGGCGGCGACTGTCGATTCCGACCTTGCGGCTAAAGCGCGTTCCGACGGTTACGATATAATCTTTACTGATTCCGGCGGCACAACCACGCTTCCCTACGAACGGGAGAATTACGACAGTAATACGGGAGAGCTCGTCGCCTGGATAAAAACCAATATTTCTTCCACGACCGATACGGAACTCTATATGTATTACGGCAATTCGGGATCCACTGCCGATCCGGCCACGACGACCGGCGTTTGGGATTCTTCCTACCGCGGTGTTTGGCATCTGCCCGAGAACGTCGTGGATGAAAGCACTTCAATCGGCGCGCATAAGGACTCCTGCTCTTACGCCAACGATGGCGATCAATACGGCAATAATGAGCTTTCCGCCCTGATCTATCGCGGTCAGGATTTTGACGGGATTAACGATTATTTGTTCATCCCGGACGATAATTCGCTGGACTTGGCCGACGCCCTGACCATGAGCTTCTGGATGAACGGGGAAATCACTTATCCTCCGGCGGCATCCACCTCGGTTTATACGTCTGCCGGTTCGGGCACTTTTACAGTACCGGCCGGCGTTACCTCTATTACCGTCAAAAGCTGGGGCGGCGGTGGCGGTGGTGGTGGCGGCGCCGATGGCGGCGGCACTCAAACAAGAAATACGGGCGGCGCCGGCGCCGGCGGCGGTTTCGTTTTATCCACTTTAAGCGTGATTCCGGGAGAGACCCTTGATATTCTGGTCGGCGGCGGCGGTACGGGCGGCTCTTATATCGCGGACGCTTCTTCCGGCGGCGGCGGCGGCGGCCGCTCCGGAGTTAACCGCGGCGCCATGCCTTTAGTCGTGGCCGCCGGCGGTGGCGGTGGTGGCGCGGGCGCTAATAGGGTATATACTTCCGGCGCACCCGGAGGTCCGGGCGGTGGCGTAAGCGGACTCGACGGTTCTGATTCCACTTCCGCCGATGCCGGAGATGGCGGTACACAAACGGCCGGCGGCGCGGGCGGTACCGGCACTAATAACGGTACGGCCGGTTCTTCCCTTACTGGCGGTGCGGGCGCTGATGGCCTTAGCGGCCAAGGCGCGGACGGCGGCGGCGCCGCGGGCGGTGCGAATGGCGGCGGCGCGGGCGGTTTAGGCAGCGTTACTAATAGTTACGCCGGCGCGGGCGGCGGCGGCGCCGGTTATTACGGCGGCGGTGGCGGCGGCGAATCAGGCGCAGCTTATAGCGCCGGCGCGGGCGGCGGAGGCGGTTCGTCTTTCGCGACTTCGACCGCGAGCGCGACTTCCACCGAGGCCGGAAGTAACCGGAATGCCGGCAATAACGACGACGAGGATTATAGCGGTACCGCCGGACAAGGCGGCTTGGGCGGCGATTATTTAAGCGCCGGTTCAAATGGCAATCCGGGCCGGGTTGTGATTGAATTTACGCCAGCCGTGACGATCGCGGGTAAGGGTAGTAACGCTTTCCAGATAAATTATAATACGGATTCAAAGCTTTCGGCCCAGATTAATAGCCAAGCCGTTTCTGCGACGCTCACTTCCGGCTGGCATTACGTCACTCTTTCTTACGACCGCTTGGCAGGCGGCACGGCCGAATTAAAGCTCTATATCGACGGCGTAGTCGCAGCCACAGCTGATTATTCCACGGCAATTAATACCAATGCGAGTCCGATTCGGATCGGGGAAATATTTAATGGCACGATTGACGAGCTTACCCTCTCCAGCGTCGCCCGTTCTTCGGCTTTTATTCAAACAACCTATAATAACCAGTACGATGTCGATAGTTTCCTGAGTTTCGGAAGCGAAGGAACCGTGCAGTCTTTCCATGAATCCGTTTTAGTCGTTACTATTTCGGATAATCCGGATTATTCAAGCGGCTATAAGTGGCAGGTGATGGCCTGCGACGACGACTCGGACTGCACCGCCTGGGCGCCTTTTAACGCGACGACGCCGAATTTTAAGATCGATACGACCGATCCTTCGCCCCCTGGTCAACTAATAGAAGCTTCAAAAAATTCCAATAGCGTGACCCTGAATTTCGGCGCGGCCACGGACGAGGATAATTTTACCGAATACCGCATATTTTACTCTACTTCTTCGCCGGTCATGGAAATAGACGACGAACATAATGACACCGATCTTGATAATAAATACTATAACAGCACGACCGATACGACCGTTTCCGGGCTTAATTCCAATACGACATATTATTTTAATATCTGGGCTTACGATATTATGGGCCATAAGGCCAGCTCGACTGTCACTATGGTTGAGACCGAGGAGTCGCTCTCCACTCCTGGTGCGATTTTTTATACGAAAAACGACCGGGCGATCTATTACCAGGTCTGGACCGGGACCGGCTGGGGAATAGAGCAATCCAGCGGCAACCTGACCGGCGCGAGCGACAATATCCGCCATATTAAAACCTTAAGATCGGACGACGGCGGCAAGGTCGGGATATTATTCCGGACCTGGGACGGGACGAATCAGGAGTGGTGGGGAACCGTGTACCGCTTCGGGGCCGATAATTTCGTGGACGCGGAACGCCTGGGCGCGGTCCAGACGGACGGCACGAATAATCAGCTCATAAACGGTTGTCTCGGCTCTTTATCCGGATCGGAATTTTTTGCGGTCAGAAGCACTTCAACTACCGGCGCGCTCGCTTTTTCCTGGAACCCCGCTGACGGCTGGACCGACGAAGGGATTATTCCGGGCACGACCGGGTCCGGCAAGATGGGTGTTATGAACGGCTGCGAGCTTATCCGCCGGCCGGATACCGACAATTATCTTCTAATAACCTTTGACGATGACGCTGATGTCGGCAGTATGTATTATTACGGCGGCGCCGCTTATGATAATAGCGCCGGCGCCTGGACCGCCTGGACCGAGAACGCGTCCGACGAGACGGATACGGATAATTACGTCGGGCAAGCTTATTTTGATCCGTCGAGCAATACCCGCGGCGCGATCTATTATTCGAACAGCGTTACCAATAATTATGCCTACGCCAAGTATTTTACCTGCAACGATTCTTCCATAAATTATCTGACGGCGGAGCCCAGTCCGGCAACTTCGCCCGCGGACTGGGGGAACGATTTCGTGCACGGCGAATTCGCGGTTAATCCCGGTTCCACCGGTATCGCCTATTTTGCCGGCCGCGATACCGGCGGCGAGCTGAATGTTTATAAGGTGAACGCCAGTACTCCGACGATCGCCTGGACCGCGAGCACGAACGGCGATAATATTTCCGCGGGCAGTCTTTATAGCGAAACCAACGACGCGCAGAAGCCGTTCGCAATCGAGTTTTATAAGAGCGGCAAGGGCGTGGTCGCCGGCGCGGCCGCTTCGGCCGCGGCCCGGCCTTATTATAGCGTTATAAATGCGACGACGAACGTCCTTTCGGCCACTTCGTCTATTGAAGGCGCGACCCTGGACCAATGGGTTAGACTCCGTTTCTATAAGGATCCGAACGGAGACGAATTTTTGGCCGTCGCGCAGAACGACAATGTCGATTATACGACAGTCTTCTGGGACAGCGGCACCGAACATTTTTATAATTCCGGCGCGCAGGCCTGGTCCGCGCGTTCGGCCGCGGCCGCCGTTTTCGACCGCGACGACGAATGCGCGTCTTACGCTTACGCCAAATATAATTCCGGACCGAACCAGCCGGCGAATCTTTATCAGGCGACTTCCACTTATCCAATGGCTAACCAGACCTGGGCGGCGAGCTCAACTATAAAATTTACGGCCGGAGCGACCGATTACGACACGAGCGAAGTCGTTACCCTGTATCTCCAATTAATACCGACAAACGATACTTTTACGACCTCCACCGACGAATCCACTTTTAACGCCTGCGCCGGAACCGTTAATTGGGATAACTGTAATTCCAAGATATGGACCATAGGAACCAGCGGTGCGGGCGATTATAGCTATACGCCCTATACGGCCACGGCCACGATAAATTCAATCGCGAGCTCTACGACCGGCTATAAATGGCAGGTGATCGCCTGCGACGACGAGAACGAATGTTCGACCTGGAAAGCCTATAACGCCACGATCCCGAATTTTTATGTCGATACCGAAGCGCCATCAGCGCCGGGAGCTTTAAATCCGACCGCGAAGACCAGTTATTCCGTGACTTTGACCTTTGGGGCGGCCACGGATGAACCGCTCGTCAGTTTCAGCCGTTATCGGATATTTTACGCGACCAGCACTCCGGTCGCGGAAACGCATACCGAATGGATTGATACTGACCTTAATTTCCGGAATTATAATGGCACGGCCAATACGGTCGTGACCGGACTGTCTTCCAGTACTCTCTATTATTTCAATATCTGGGCCTATGACCGGGCCGGCAATAAAGCCAGCAGTTCGATCGTATCCACGACCACTAATGCCGTCGCCAATATTGTGCAGACTTCGTTTTTATTGGAAAACGACGACGGCGCAAACGTCAATTCTAATACTGCCGAAGTGGCCGCCTCCACGACTTTATCCGGACTTCATTTAGGCGAACGCCTGAATGTCCGCCTACAGATAGAGAATAGCGGCGGCGACAGCGCAGGTAACCGTGTTTATAAATTGCAGTTTGAAGATTACTCCCATGCCACCGGCACATGGATCGATGTCGGCGCGGCCACGGCCATTAGCCATAATTTCGGCCTGTCCGGCGCCAATAACGACGATGTTATATCAAGTAAGGCCGCTTTCCACATTCCAACCTTTAAGATCGGCAAATGGCACGAGAACACCAACCTGACCGCCGCTTATACCCTGGGGGTCGCTGAGTTTACCGAATTAGTATTTGTCGTGGATACGAGCCATGCCGCTACCGGCACGACTTACCGCCTGCGGCTTTATAATAATACCGACGGTACGACTTTGAGCGGTTACGATAATTATCCCGTCTTTTCTACGGTCGGAAGTGAAACTAAGCGTTATTCCAAAGGATTTTACGCGTCACCGCCCTTAACTACTGCCAATCTCACTTATTTCCTGGATCCGGAAGGCTATGATGACGTTTTAACGGACGATGCGAATCGCGATTCGGCGACGTCCACGGCCCAATATCCAGTGATACTTTTCGCGACCAAGCATACGAACGCTACGGACGCGGCCTCTTCGACCTGGAACGGCCAGTCCTCCGTGGCGCCGTCAGGGAGTAATGTGGTGCTTCAGGTTTTCCGTTTCGGTTCGACAAATGCCTGGGTAACAGTGGATACCGAAACGGGTGCTGGCGCTAATACCGATTTTACCCTGGAGGGCACGGTCAATTCCTCTTTATCCGATTATTACGCCGCCGGCAACTGGATATATTGGCGCGTTTATCAATCCTCGGGGAGCGAGTCCTTAAGAACCGATCACTATAGCGCTAATTTCGCTCCGCCCATACCCAATACGGAACAGATCCATTATCGCTGGCGCAAAGACGATGGTACTGAAACCACCGCTACATGGCTTGAAGCCGAAGACACGGGCAGTGCTACACTGGGTCCGCAGATCGGGAAAGGCAGTACTACCCGTTTGAGGCTCGCAGTAGTTAATATCGGCGGCGGCGCGGCTAATTACGCATATCGTTTAGAGTACGCTTCTTCTACCGACGGCTGCGCTACGCCTCCCTCGTATTGGGCCGCGGTACCGATTACAGCCGGCGGCGAGGATTTCGAAATGGCTACGAGCTCTTATTTTGACGACGATGATAATACGACCGCGACAACCTCTAATCCCGAAGGCTATACTTTCGTGGATGGCCGAATGGTTGAAGATTCGTCCAATACGTCCGCCGTTATCAGCCTGCCGGAAAACCGCTATACTGAGATCGAATATATGATAGCCGTGACCGATAACGCGTCTGACGCCGGTACTTATTGTTTCCGCGTAACTAATAGCGGGGCTGAGCTTGACGCTTACGATATTTATCCGATCGTGACTCTGTCCGGTAATACGAATAACGCGCCGGTCTTTACCTTAGGTCCATCGGACAATGGTTCCGCTTCCACCGCTCCGACCGTTTACGGCGATCCGGTTAATTTTACCGCCACCGCGACCGATGCCGACGGCAATAATTATTATCTGGCGGTCTGCCAGACCGCGGCAGCGAGCGCCGGACTTGACGGAGCGCCGACCTGTCCCGGCGGGCAATGGTGCATTTCCGGCGCGGCCGCGAGCGGGGCGGGCGCGAGTTGTTCCACTACAACCCTCACAAGCGTAGAAGATAATAATTGGTTCGCTTACGCCTGCGATAAAGTTCCCGGTTTCGGCCTGGCCAAGTGCTCGGTTATGTCCCAGGGGGGCGCCACGGCCAGCGGTTCGCCTTTTACGATCAACCATCCGCCGGTTTTTACTGCCGCCACGACGACCGATAATTTTAAGAATCCGGGCGGAACCTTTACGGTGACGGCTTACGCCACCGATACCGACGTATCAGGCGGGGCCGATACCTTAAGTCTTTATGTCTGCACGAGCAATAGCGCTTCTTTCTCCGGCTGTACGGACGGCACTTATTGCTCGGAGGCGGCTTCTACTTCGCCGAACGCCTCCTGCTCTTTTGCCACAACTACGCCGGCTCCGGCGGGGAATTGGGGTTATTACGCTTTCGTTTACGACAGCCACGGTCTCGCCGCCGCCGCCAATTCCCATACGAACACTTATACGGTTAATAACGCCGCGCCGACGATCGGCAGTTTCTTCTTAAACGATGGTGACGATATTGGGCTTAATTTAAAAGATGACGCCGATACGATCGTATCGACCATCGGCGGGAGTATCCAGGACTTGAACGGCTGTACCGACCTGGATAGCGTGATCGGAACGATCTATATGTCCGAAGAGGAAAATACCTGCGATGACGACCCCAGTAATTGCTATCAGATTCCCTACAATACCGGCGCGACCACTACCTGTACGATCGCCTGCGATCCGACCGATCTTACCCGGGCTTCTACCACCTGTACGGCCGCGTTCAAATATTTCGCTGTCCCCACCGATGATGTTTACGAGTCTAATCCCTGGAAGGACTATAACTGGATCTCTTATATACTACTTAATGACGGCGTTAATTTAGCCGCCTCTACATCCGGCGGAGTGGAACTAGGCACTAATCTGGCTTTGAATATCGTGGAGGACACGATCGATTTCGGCACCTGGGCGGCCGGACAGAATACCGGCATGAATAATTCCACTACCACCGTGGAGAACGCCGGCAATTCGCCGATCGACGTCGAGGTTTACGGCACGACCATGTTCTCGAGTCCGCCGGCCGGATACGATATCTCTGTTACCCAGATAAAATTCAATAATATAAATTTCAATTACGTTTTTGAAACAAACACCCTGGATACCGTCGCTAACCCGAAACCCATAGAGTTATTCGCCCCCCGGGCCACGAGCACCGCCGGTTCCGCCGATGACGTTTATTGGGGCATCGGCATCCCGTTCTTGGCCGTGCCGGCCAACTATTTCGGAGAAAACACTTTTACTGTATGGATCGATGAGGATGATTGGAATTGATTTAGGCGTTAGGGCGTTAGGCTTTAGGCCTTAGGCATTGCTTTTAGGGGTGGGGATTCAGAGTTTTGGCAGAAGAGGGAGTTTTGTGGTATAATAATATTAGGCATTAGGCATTAGGCATTAGGCATTAGGCATTAGGCATTAGAATTTATATTGCCCTAACAGTCTAATAAAACATGAAATTAAATAAATTTTTCTATTTCAATATTCTCCTGTTTTTCCTGACGCTCATCGGAGTGATGGCGGCCGGTTTTTTCGTGATGCATAAGACCGATGCTTTGTTCGCCGCGGAAGAAGAGGCGGATGCTACGCCGCCGGCCATATATAATATTAATGTCGATAAAATAAGCGCCACTTCCTCGGAAATAACCTGGGAGACCGACGAAGCGGCCGATTCTCTCGTGAATTACGGCCTGGATAAATCTTACGGCGTAGCCAGGGATCCCCGGGCCGATAAAACCGAGCACGCCATACTTCTTGATAATCTGGAGGCCGGGAAAACTTATTATTTCCGGGTAACCTCTTCCGACGCGGACGGAAACCAGAGCATATCGAACGATTTCAGTTTCTTAACCCCTAAAACAGAGGAAGAATTGATCTCCGAGGTTCCGTCGGAGGATATCATAGAAGCGGGAGAAGGAGGCTTGAAGGATCTGATTACGGAAGAGGGGGTCGGCGGACTTTCCCAGCGGGGAGAAGAGGTTCTATTGAAGCTTATCGAAAACATCACCAGCGAGGAAGTCCTGGAAGAAGTTAAGGAAAAAGTCGAAGAAAAAGCCGAAGACGTGCTTCTTCCGCCGACCATTATCCTTGATTACGCGGACGTGGAGGTGGGCACCGATTACGCGATTATTACCTGGGATACAGACAAGGAATCCAACACTATGGTAGCTTTAGCGGAAGAAGATGAATACGATTACGAAGACCAGGCCGGGGACCCGTATACCTGGAAAGAAGGCGAACCGGATGAGTTCGTGCTTAAGCATCGCGTCGAAGTTACCGGTTTGACGCCGGCTACCACGTACCATTTTCAGGTTTCCTCGGAATCATCCTTGGGTCTTAAAGGCATTTCAGGCGATAAAACCTTCAAAACCAAGTCGATTCTGCCGGAAATCTACAATATCCAGATAATAAAGATCGAAGAGGAGTCGGCTACGATCAGGTGGGTAACGAATGTTCCCTGTTCATCGATCATAGAATATACCAACCTGAATTCCGGTGACACGAAGCTAGAGGGTAATTCAAGTTTTCTGACGATTCATTCCATGAAGCTCACTAACCTGGTTTTCGATACTTATTATTCAGCTATAATCAGGGTGGAAAGCGAAGAGGGGGAAAAGGCCGAAAGCGAACCCCTGACATTTATTACGACAAAAGACGAATACCCGCCGATAATTTCAAAGGTAAAGACCGAGTCCACCCTTTATCCCGGATCGGACAATAAGGTGCAGACGATCGCCAGCTGGGAAACCGATGAACCCTCCAGGTGCCAGTTATTTTACCACCAGGGACTCGTTACGATAGACGAGCCGAGCACGTTACCGCTTGAAAACGATCTCGCGGCCAGGCACGTCCAGGTGGTAACAAACTTCATACCCTCGACGGTTTATAAATTCTGGATAATCTGCGAGGATGAAGCGGAAAATAAAGCCAAATCAGAGGATTTTACCATGTTAACCCCGTCCCAGGAAGAAAGCATCATCGATATAATACTAAAGAACTTCGAAAGCTCGTTCGGGTGGGTCAAAAAATTGAAGATTTAGTTTTTAGGCATTAGGCTCTAGGGCGTTAGGCATTAGCACTTTATGAACACGAAGACATATAAAGATTTGATAGTGTGGCAGAAATCAATGGATTTGGTAATGGAAGTATATAAATTAACTCAAAATTTCCCTGAATGCGAAAAATACGGGTTAAGTTCGCAGTTAAGAAGAGCGGCCGTATCAATGCCTTCAAACATCGCCGAAGGAAAAATGAGGGGAGCGCCGGGAGAATTTCGGCGTTTCCTGCTGATTGCGTATGCTTCCGGAGCTGAAACAGAAACTCAGCTTGAAATATCGAAAAAATTGCGCTATTGCGCCATTAAAGAATATGAGGCGGTTGATAGTTTATTAAATGAAATCATGAGAATATTAAACAAGCTTATTAGTAATAATTAGGTGTCAAAAACATTGGCTAGCGCCTAAAGCCTAATAGCTAAAGCCTAAGCATGGAACCAATCATCAAATTAAAAGACCTGGAAATTACCTATAATTTAGGAAAGGTCAACGAATATAAAGCTACCAAGGGGATGAATATGGAAATTTACCCGGGAGAATTCGTGGCTTTTTTCGGTCCGTCCGGCTGCGGCAAATCCACCGTTTTTTACAGTATTTTAGGGATTCTTGAGCCTTCCGGCGGACAGCTTTTGGTTAAGGGCCAGAATCCGTATTCATATTCGCCGGAAGAGATGGTCCGGTTCCAGACTAAGACGATCGGCATTATATATCAAGCCTTCTATCTTATTAATTCGATCTCGGTTATCGACAACGTCGTTTTGCCGCAAATATTCCACGGAGTTAATCCAAGCCGGCGGGAAGCCTGGGCCAGGCAGCTTTTAAAACGTTTCGGCATGGAAGGACAGGGCGAAAAATATCCCGATAACCTGTCCGGCGGCCAATCGCAGAGAGTTTCCGTCGCCCGATCGATGGTTAATAATCCTGATATTCTTTTGGCGGATGAGCCTACGGGTAACCTAGACAGCGTTTCCACGAAACAGGTAATGACCTCATTAGACGAGATCAATTCCGCGGACAAGAAAACGGTTATTATGATTACCCACAACGCGGCCCAGCTGGCTTACTGCCACCGGGTGTTTTACATGAAGGACGGCCTTCTGGAGCGGGTCGTGCCTAATCCGGACAAGAAGCAGATCGCCAAGATAGACAAACAGAAGATATTGGTAACCGAAATGGATCAGTTGTCAAAGATATTCCCTTATAATTCGCCAACCGAACTTAAGGTAAAAAGCCTGGTCAATTACATGACCCAGGATCTTAATTTCCACCAGTTGCAAAGACTGGAAGAGCTCGTTAAATACGTGATGGAAAGAAAAATGGATAAGAAGGAATTCCATCGTATCTTAAAACGGAATTATCCGGACGGAGGCATCGGTGTTTCGGAGGCGTTAGCAGAAACGATGGCCGACAAAGTCGATAAAGTGATCCGGCAGTCGGAGGACGCGCGCCGCTTCCGGCGCCGCTTCTTGTCCAATAATTTTTTTGCCGAGGAGCCGGAATTGATATCGAGACTTACCAGATATATAACCGAAGAGCATGAAGATGAATTAGCGTTCGTGCAGAAAAAGAGGCTTAAGGAGCTTATCTATAACCGGATCTCCGGTTTGATCTCCCGGGAAGAATTTAAACTGACTTTGCGCCGTTCTCTGGACGAGGGGGGAGTGGGAATAAGCAAGAATGCTTCCCGCAAACTGACGAATCATTTTGAAAAGATACTTATTCAGGGAAGCGAAGACCCGGGACATGGACATTAATTTAGGCTTTAGGCCTTAGGAGTTAGGACGTTAGCTAAAGCCTAAAACCCTAATGCCTAACGCCTAAAAAGTTAATTATATGATGAGAATACAGGATACATTAAAATTAGCGACGAGAATGTTTCGGACAAGACCCGCCCGGACCTGGCTTACGATCGCCGGTATCGGCGTCGGCATCGCGGCAGTCGTTGTTCTGGTAGGTTTGGGTTACGGACTGCAGGGGTTACTTCTCGAAAAGATCGTTTTCGGGGAAGCGATGCTCTCTTTAAACGTGATAACGCCGCCTTCCCGCATAATAGTGATCAATAAAGACGAATTGGACAAATTCCAGCAGCTCGAAAATGTCGAAGACGTATCCGCTTTGGCCAGTTTTACGTCGCTTATTACCCAGGGCAACCTCACCAGTTCGATAATCTTAAACGGGGTCGAGACCGATTATTTCCGTTACGCCGGTGTTATTACCCAGGAAGGCGAATTATTCGACGAGGGGGAGAAGGATTACGCGGTGCTGTCCTCAGCGGTACTCAAATTATTCGAAATGGAAGCGGCCGAAGTGATCGGCAAAACCATAAGTTTTAAAGTTTTCGTGCCGTCGCTCGAGAACAGCGATATACAGGAAATACCGATAAATAAAGAGTTCAAGGTCAAGGGCATAATAGAAGATGAGGCCTCGTTGTTTGCTTACATACCTTTATCCGAATTTTCTTCCCGCTTCGCCATTCCATACTATGAAAAAGCCAGGGTCAAAGTAACCGGCAGGGAGTTCCTGGATTCGGTGGAAGCGAAGATACTGGAGTCGGGATTCGTGGTAACCGCTTTGTCGAAAACCGTAGATCAGGCGAATAAGATCTTCCGCGGGGTCCAGGTAACGCTCGCGCTTTTCGGCGGCATCGCTCTCATTGTATCTGCTATCGGCATGTTCAATACGATGACGGTAACTTTGCTTGAACGCACCAAAGAGATCGGTATTATGCGCACGATCGGCGGTTCACCTTTATCGATCAAGGTTATGTTTTTGACAGAATCGGTTTTGATGGGATTTTTAGGCGGAGTGGTAGGAATCGGTATCGGCGTGGGCGGAGGACTATCTATTAATTTTTTGCTTAATTCAATCGCTACCAGGCTGGGCGGAACCTCTATGTCCCTTTTCCGTTTTCCGATGGGTTTTCTGCTTTTTATCGCTGTTTTTTCCGCTATCATGGGCTATATTACCGGTTTATTCCCCTCTAAACGTGCGGGATCATTAAATCCGCTGGATGCTATCAGGTATAGCTAGTTAGCTGTAAGTTTTTAGCTTTTAGGTTATAGATTTTTGATTTTAGTCTGACCCTGACAGTTAAAAGTCATAAGTTATAACCAAACATGAGGTTTATCCACAGCATATATTATAAATATATGTTTTTTAAATAAACAAAATACAGTTTTTAAGGATAATATTTATAAAATTATCTAATATTAAACAATTTTACCATTTTAATAAAATATCGGCGATTTGTTTTTTTTACGGAAAATGTGGTATAATAATACCAGCAGATTGTTGATGTTAATCGGCAATCAATATAATTAAAAAGATCCCCATGAGTAAAATAATAAAACATCATATTAAGAGATCATTGCCGTTGTTTCTAATCTTTTGCCTTCTTGTAAGCTCGACGGTTTTTGGTCTCGTTTTTAATTTTGATTTCAGCGGTTTTTACAAATCGTTTGATAATTCTAATTTCCGGCCGGAAGCGCAGGCCGCCGGCTCGGCCACGACCACTGTTGAAGTATTGAACGCTCCGCCGGCTTACGTCGTAAACGGGGAACCGAAAGAAGTTCCGGCCTCGACCTCAACTTCTCCGGTCAACGTCGGTGACGCCCTCGGTTTCGCGGCGACCGCGAGCGACCCGGAAAATAACCAGTATCGTTTGTTGATCTGTTCGGCCGGCGGCACGGCCCAGCCTGACGCGGCTAATCCGCAATGTCCGGTAGGCGCGACTCAGTTTTGCCGCTCCAACGCGACCAATTCCGGATCGGAAGCGACCTGCACCTATAACGTCAATAATACCGTACCTTCCGCCGAAACCGACGAATGGTATGCTTTCGTCTGCGATACTCATGCCACGCAAGCTTATTGCTCGGAGACCGCTTCTCAGGGCGCGGCTCCGGGAAATTACGCGTCTTCCTCTCCGTTTTACATAAATCACGCGCCGTTTTTTACCGGGTTAATAACCTCTGATAACTATAAAGATCCGGGCGGGACTTTTACGGTCCGCGCCACCACTACCGACTTAGACGTTTTAGGCGGGGCTGACGGAGTTTATTTGCACGTATGTTCTTCTAACGGTTTTTCCACAACTACCGGCTGCACAGCAGAGACTTGGTGTATCGGCGGCGCTGCCACCTCCACGAATTACGTCGAATGCTCGTTCGCGTCGAGTACGGCCCCGCTTAACTGGGTTACGCCGGACGGGACTTATAATTATTGGGGATTCGTCATGGACAGCCATTCTTTCAAAGCGACTTCCACCCCCTTAACCAATACTTATACGGTAAATAATGTGGCGCCGACGGTTTCCGGCGTATCGTTGAATGATGATGCTCTTATTACTCTTTCATTAAAAGAAGCCTCGGAAGTAGTAGTAACCGCCTCCGGCACGATAGCTGACCTGAACGGCTGCTGGGATATTACTTCCGCGACCGCTACGATTTATTGGTCGGGCCTAGGTACCACTACCGCGATCGGTTGCGCGGCCGACGACGATAACTGCTACCCCATAGGTACGACAGCCTGCACTTATAACGGCGGCTGCAGCGGCATGGATGATACCAGCTGGTATGTATGCACCACTACTTTGGCTTTCCACGCTATTCCTTCAACCTCTGATAATACTAATCCTTACGGCTGGACCGTCTGGATGGCTGGACTGGCTGGTTTTGATGAGAGCGCATTCGGCTATAATACGAACGACGCCGGTTCCGCGCCGGACGTCGATCAGTCGGAAGGTTTGGACGTACAGGAACCGGAAATCCAATACGGTCAGATTCGGGGTGGCCAGAATACGGGCTCTGATAACGCCACGACCACGGTCGAGAATTTCGGCAACGTGCCGATGAATACAGAATTAGATTTGGACGACATGGTAAAGGATGATTTCCTGGATTATATCGAAGCTATCCAGCAGGAATTCGGCACTACCACCTTCGCTTACGGTTCCGGCACCTATACAAAAGCTTCTACAACCGCTCCTGATTATACCTTGGTGTATACTGATATCATAAAACCGACCACCGGCAATTTAGATATTACTGATGAAATATATTGGGGCATAGGCATCCCAGGTGGCACTACCTCGGGTATTTATGAGGGAAGAAACTATTTTTCTGTCGCCGTTGATCCGACTCAGTGGTAAAAAATAAAAATTCTTACCTAAAGCATCCCTATTGATTAAAAGGGATGCTTTTTATTTTTTTTCGAGAGAAGATAAACGACGGTAGAGGATTTGAAAGTCAGACTTGAAATTTACTTCAAAATATTGTATACTTAAAGTATATCTGGTAATCTATCCACAAAACAATCACAGATATTTTTTGTGTTAAAAAAGAGTAATATTAAGATAATTGCTAAATAAAGGATAAATTAATTTAATTATTGCTTTAAAAGAAAAACTAAAATCATTAGTTTTAGTGTTTTTAGTATAAAAACAAGGCAAAATTGTGAGAAGAGCCGGTATAGTCAGCCTTATTTTATTCTTGTTTATAGCCTGGACAACCCCTGTCCTGGCTGGTTTTGGTATTTCCCCTCCCAACGTCCGTACCAGTAAGCCCGTATTTGCCGGTTCTCACTTTGAGCAAAAGATAACCCTCCTGCGTTCTTCGGCGGAAGAAGTGCTGACGGCTAAAATAACCGTGAACGCGCCGGAAATGGAAGAATGGATCAAGATCGATCAGGGGTTCGAATTTGACCTTCCTAAAGGCAATACCCGCGTGCCCATGATCGTTATCGTGGACATACCAAAAGACGCCGAGATCGGCGAATATAAAGGCTACATGAACGTTAAGGTCGTGCCTAAGGAAAGTTCCGGCGGCGGCGGCGTAGCTATCGCTTTGGGCGCGCGGATCGAGATCGATATTACCGTTACTGATGAACCGTTTTTGGAGTTTCTGGTCCGTAAAGTGGAGATCCCGGATTTTAAAACATTGGGAAAACCCTGGAATTGGAAAGTATTCGCCGGTCTTTTTGATCGGCTGTTCTATCATATCAAAGTTCCGATGAAGATCGAAAATACCGGCAATATCAAAGTTGCGCCGACTAAAGTCGTCCTGGACGTGTATGACAGATTGGAAAAAGAGGTGATCGAAACCTATGAAGACGATTCGATCAAAAAAGTCCCGCCCTTCTCGACTGAAACCGTCAGCGCGTCTTTCGCCACGAAGCTGCCTCCCGGCGGCTACTGGGGACAGGTAAAAATATATAAAGACAACGAGATAATACGCAAAGATAAGCTTCTCTTCCAGATCGCCCCTTACGCGAGCGAAGGCTGGGATACCGGCCCCGGCGCCTGGGCCTGGGTAACGCTGGGAGCAATAGTTTTCGTTATTCTGGCGATAATTTTCGTATTGATCAGAATAAAGATCTGGCGCAATCTCTTCAAAATATTATTTATTTTAAGCTGGCCGGCGCGATTCGTCTGGCTGAAAATAAAACAAGCCGCCGCCGCCCTGAAGCTTAAATTCTGGCAGTGGATGCATAAGAAATCCGCGCAGTATCAGGGAGTAAACACAGAAACTGCCACGGAACCAAGAAAGGCTCCGGCACAAAGTGTAATTGGCAACAATCCAAGAATAAAACGGCAGGATGTCGTTAATTTGAAGGATGACAAATAGCTTTTAGGTTTTAGCTTATGGCTTTTAGACTCTCCTAACAGCTATTAGCTAACAGCTATAAGCTCAAATCTAAATGTCCCCATGCTTGTCAAAGTCAGTTATTTTTATATTTTTTGCCATGGCGATTTTCTCGCCGGGTTTTTTGTTGTCTGAACAAGCGTCTGCCGCCGGCTCTTTGCCTACCTATATAGAAGTGCAGCTGTCCTGCGGAGACGGTTACGCCGAGGTCATGAGCGGAGAAGTTTGCGATCCGGGCACGCCACCCGATGTTCCCGAAGACCTGGGCACGACTACTTGCGCCAGTTTTAACGATATTTTCGACAATCCGTTCGCGAGCGGAAATCTTGATTGCCTCTCGGATTGCACCGCCTTCGATTCCGATATGTGTTATACCTGCGGCAACGGAGCGAAAGAAGTGGCGGAAGAATGCGACGGCGCGGATTTCGCGGGGAAAACCTGCATCACCCTGGGATATCAGAGCGGAGCCCTGGTTTGCAGCCTCGATTGCCGGGTAAGCACCGCCGGCTGCGTGCCTATGGAAACGCAGCCCGGAATCCCCGGCGGCGGCAGCCACGGCGGAGGTTCCGGCAGTGCTTCCGGTTTTCTTCCCGGATCTAATACGGAGTCGGTCACTAAGGTCATAGCTCAGGGCAAATCATACCCCCATGCCGACGTACACATACTGGTCGACGGTGTCGTGACCGGAATCGTAAAGACCGACGCTCTGGCTAATTTTTATTTTGAAACCGTTGACATAAAGCCCGGAGTCGCCGGTTTCGGATTCTGGTCGACCGACTTAAACGGCCTAAAATCGACGCTTCTTACTTTGACCTTTCGCGTCATCTCCGGGGCCGTAACCACTATTTCCGGCGTTTATATCGCTCCGACCATCGATATCGACAAGCAGTCGGTAAGACAGGGCGAACCCATAAAAATATTCGGCCAAACCGTTCCTTCGACCGAAGTGCATGTTCATATCAATTCCGAAACGGAGTTCGTAGAAAAAATAAACAGCGCGGAAACCGGCAGCTGGGAATTATCTTTCGATACGGCCCCCCTGGAAGAAGATCTGCACACCGCCAAAGCCTTGTTTCAGGTAGCGACGGAAGGAAATATCGTGAATAGCGGTTTTTCCCGGTCAGTGAGTTTCTATGTCGGTAAGGTCGGCGGCGAGGTGCCCTGCCCCGAAGCCGATCTTAATCATGACGGCCGGGTCAACCTGACCGACTTTTCAATTCTTTTATATTGGTGGGGAACCGATAACGCCTGCGCCGACCAGAATCAGAACGGCGTCGTCGATCTGGTGGACTTCAGTATCATGATGTATTATTGGACGGGATGATTTTGTATATAGTATTTAGTATTTTGTATTTAGGGACGCGATTAAAAAGCTTAATCGTAAAGAATGGCCTGCAAAATACTAAATACTAAATACTAAATACTTTTTATGAGTCATGTTAAAAAATTTATAGTTGTCTTTATATTTTTATTTTTTCCAGCTTATGTTCACGCGGCCGTGCTTTATTTGGATCCCGCGGAAGGCGAATACGGTCCGGGAGACAGTTTTACGGCCGACATAAAGATCGACGTGGACGGTGAATGCGTCAACACGGTTGAGGCTTTTATAGGTTTTCCGAATGATTATCTTAATATAATTGATTTCCTGATCGGGGAATCGATCCTTAATCTCTGGGTGGAAAAGCCGGATAAAGCCGGTTTAAGAGAAGTCAATCAAAAAGGCGAATTGCATTTTTCCGGCGGAATCCCGGGCGGATATTGCGGCAAGATACCGGGCGATCCGGGAGAAAGCAATATTCTCGGCCGGATAGTGTTCCAGATACCTGGTATGATCATAAGCGACTTCGATCGGGATTCCCTTAGCGTCGATTTTTCCGCCGCCTCCCGCGTACTGCTTCATGACGGACTGGGAACAGCCGATGTCGTGACCACTAGGGGGGCTTTGTATAAATTTTCCAGCGCGTCCACTGATCCGGATGAAAGCTGGAGAGAAGATATTAAAAGCGACGCGATATCGCCCCTGCCTTTCGTGATCGAACTAAGAAGCGACCCGGGTATTTTCGACGGACAATATTATATAATATTTTCGACGACCGACAAGGAGACCGGCTTGGATCACTTTGAAGTTTTAGAAATTACTCCGGAAGAACTTTCCGGTATCACGGATAAGCCCGGCCTTTACGAGAGATTATTCATGGAGCCGAAATCGCCGTCCGACTGGAAAAGAGCTAAAACCCCGTATTTACTGGAAGACCAGAGTCTTCTCTCTATTATCAGGGTAAAAGCGGTCGATAAAGCCGGCAACGAAAGAATAGAGGAATACGTTCCGCCGGAATCAATGCGGGTACCGGTATCAAAGCGAAGTCCCGGGGAAATTGCGTTCTGGGCGTCGCTTACGGTTGCCGCTTTAGTGTTTATATTTATCGTGATCATTATCATGGTCAAGATCATAAAAAAGATAAAAAAATCCAAAAATTATGAGAAAAATAAGCCTTAGCCTTATTCTGATCCCGATTATTTTCTTATCGGGCCTTTTACCTGTTTTTCCGGCCAGAGCGGCCGGAGCCTCCCTGTATTTAGCTCCCGGGAGCGGCACTTACGTGATCGGCGGAAAATTCTCCGTAGCCGTAAAGGTTAATACCGGCGGAGCGGTCATTAACGCGTCCGAGGGCACGATCAGTTTTGACAAAAATCTTCTGGAAGTGGCGGGGGTCTCAAAAGGCGGATCGGTATTCAGCCTTTGGACCACGGAACCGACTTTTTCCAATACCGCCGGCACGATAAGTTTCGGCGGGGGCGTGCCGCGGCCGGGGTATAACGGGGCGGCCGGCGGAGTTTGCACGATCACTTTTAAAGCCAAAAAAGCCGGTGCGGCTCAGGTCAGGTTTACTGCCGGGGCGGTTTTAGCCAACGACGGCAAAGGCACTAACATTTTAGCCAGCATGGGAAGCGGCTCTTACACCGTTTCGCCCCAGGTAACTCCTCCGGAAACTCCGAAACCAAGTACGGAAAAACCCAAGCCCGCGGAAATTTCCGAAACCCCCCGGGAAACAGATTATAATAAGCCGGAAATAATCTCTTCGACCCATCCGGATCAGAATCGATGGTATAACGAAACGACCGCCAAATTCGAATGGCCGTTACCTGATAACATAACCCAGGTCAGCGTCAGCTTGAATAATTTACCAGTGAGCGATCCAGGAAATAAGCTCGACGGCCGTTTGGCGACCAAGGAAATCGCTGACATCGGACACGGGGTATCGTATCTGCACGTTAAATTCTATGATAATAAAAAATGGGGCACGATCGCGCATTACCGGATAATGATCGACACGAAACCGCCCAAGCCTTTTGAGGCCGTGATAAAGGAGGTCGGAGTGGGCGAATGGCCGGAGATACAATTCGAAACCACTGACGAAGATTCCGGTTTGGAAAAATATGAGATTTTTATAGGCAGTCTTGAAAAGCAGGCCTTTGAAGCCGCTCCGGATAAAAAATCCGTCAGATTGGAGGATTTAAGCGTCGGCGAGCATTTGGCCATGGTCAGGGCGCTCGATAAGGCCGGCAATTATCAGGTGGCAGCGATCGATTTCATGATAAATCCGATACCCGCGCCGATCATAACCAACTATACGGAAGAGATAAGGCCTTCGGGGGAATTCTTTATCAGCGGCACGGCCATCGAAAATACTTCCGTCGAGGTTTTTATCCAGAAGGACAACGATATAATAAAAGGTACCGCGCAATCCGATCCGAACGGCTCCTGGTTCTACGCTTATGACAAAGGCTTAGGAAAAGGACGGCACATGGCTTGGGCGGAAGCGATCAATAAGAACGGACTCCGGAGCGAACCGAGCTCTAAAGCTAGCTTCCTTGTTTCGCCGCCCGTATTCGCGACTATCGGTAATTTCGTGCTGAACTATTTCGTGGTATTCGTGAGCCTTATTTTCATGATCGTCGTCATCATCGCCCTGATATTCCTGATCGTGTTCTTCGTCAGGCGGAAGTTAAAGAAAGAAACCGTGGAGGCGGAAGTGGTCCTGCACAATAACCTTAAGGATCTGCGGAAGATGATCGAGGAGGAATTGACGGCTCTGGAAAAACACAAAGGCAAGGCCGGATTCAAGGAGGAGGAAATAAAGACCGAGAAAAAGATCGAAGACAGGATAGCGCAGATAGAGAAAAAGATCTTAAAAGAGATGAAAGACGTTGAGGATATACTGAAATAAAAAATATACAGGCTAGATAAACCGTAGGGGCGAATAGTTATTCGCCCCTACGTTGTTAGTTGCAAAAACAGGTAAAATAAGTTAAAATAAAAGCATTAAAATAACAAATCATAAAATAATGAAATGTGGAAAAAATCATTACCGATAAAGATAAAATCGAAGAAGTATTGGCGCGAGGAGTGGAAAAAATCTATCCGGACGCCTCGGAATTCAAAAAATTACTGTTATCCGGTAAACGCATTCGGCTGTATTGCGGCTATGATCCGACCGCCCCCTCGCTCCATATCGGCAATGCCATCACGATCAATAAATTAGCCCAATTCCAGGCTCTGGGGCATGAAGTTATTTTTTTAGTCGGTTCGTTTACGGCCGCAATCGGCGACCCGACCGATAAGCTGGCCGTCCGCAAGAAGATGACCCGGGAAGAGGTAAAAAATAACGCTAAGTCTTATAAAAAACAGGCTTCGGCTTATCTGGCTTTTAGCGGCGGCAACGCGGCCGCGATAAGGCAAAACAGCGATTGGCACGATAAATTGTCTTTTAAGAATCTGATAGAATTATCTTCCCATTTTACTGTCCAGCAGATGATTCAGCGCGATATGTTCCAGAAGCGCATGGAAGAAGAAAAGCCGATTTATTTTCATGAATTTTTATACCCCCTGGCCCAGGCATACGACAGCGTAAAAATGGACGTCGATCTGGAGATCGGCGGCAATGACCAGATGTTCAATATGATGTGCGGCCGAGACCTTATGAAAGCTCTGGGCATGAAAGATAAATTCGTGATGACACTTAAAATTCTCGCGGACGAAAAAGGAAATAAAATGGGCAAGAGCGAAGGGAACGCCGTGTTTTTGGACACTGATCCGAAAAATATGTACGGCATAATCATGAGCTGGCCGGACGGTTTTATCGCTCCGGCCTTTGAGCTGGCGACGAAATTGCCGATGAAAGAAGTTGAAGAAATAAAAAAACAGCTTGCTTCCGGAATAAATCCGCGCGACCTGAAGATGAAACTGGCGCGCGAGATAACCGGCATCGTTCATGGCGTTAAGGCGGCCGCGGAGGCGGAGGAATATTTTGTGAAAACGATACAGAAAAAAGAAGCGCCGGAGGAAATCGCGGAAGTGAAATTGGAAATTGGAAACTGGAAATTGGCGGATTTGTTATGCGAGGTTAAATTGGCCGCCAGCAAGGGAGAGGCGAAGAGGCTGATTGAGCAGAATGGAGTCAAGGTGGATGGCGCGGCCGTTAACGATATTAACGCGGAGATAAAAATTACCAAAAGGGGAATATTATTACAGAGAGGCAAGCGCCAGTTTATAAAAGTTGTTTTGAAATAAAAAAATATGTATTCGCTGGAAAAAATAAAAATTGAAATCGCCGGGGAGATAAATCGGATGATAGGTAAAGACCTGATTCAGGCATCCGATCTGGTTTATCCGCCTGATGCCGGCATGGGGGATTTGAGCCTGCCCTGCTTTAATCCGGCCAGGGAACTTAAAAAAAGTCCGGTCGAAACCGCCAGGAAACTAGGGTCGGAATTTCCGAAAATAGATTCCGTGGCCACCGTAAGCGTTACCGGTCCGTATCTTAATTTCAAACTCGATAAAATCTATTTTTCCAAAACAATCGTCACGGAGATAAATAAACTTAAGGACAAGTACGGGAATAACGATACCGGAAAAAGCAGACGGGTGATGATCGAATATTCCAACGCCAACACCCATAAGGAATATCATATCGGACATTTGCGCAACCTTTGCTTTGGCGACGCGGTTCAGCGGATACTTACCGCCAACGGATATAAAAGCCTGCCGGTTTCCTATATTAACGATTTCGGCATCCACGCGGCCAAAACGATCTGGTGGACATTCCACCCGGATAATAAATACGCCAAAGCGGTTTTGGCCGACCTTGAGCCGGAAAAACGGGGAGCTTTTTTAGGCGAGATGTACGCGGCTTCCTGCCAGAGGGAAAAAGAAGATAAACTGGCCAAGCAGATGATCGAGCTCGTCATGAAAAAGATCGAGAGCCGTCAGGGAGAAGAGTACGAGTTGTGGAAAAAAACCAGAGAGTGGACGATAGAGCAGTTCGATCGCATCTACAAGGAATTAGGGATAAAATTCGTTCATATTTTTTATGAAAGCGAATACATCGACCGGGGGCGCGCGGAAGTTAACGCCATGATAAAAAGCGGGCTTCTTAACGTCAGCCAGGGAGCGGTGATCGCTGATCTCGAAAAATATAAACTGGGCGTGCTTATGTTCCTCCGGTCGGACGGCACGGCCTTATATCCGGTGGCCGATCTGGCCTTAGCCAGGACCAAGGTCAATAATTATGAATTGGACAGGTCTATTTACGTTACTGATACCCGGCAAAGTCTCCACTTTAAACAGCTGTTCAAAGTACTTGAACTTTCCGGCCTTAAAGCCGAGATGATCAACCTGGGATACGAGTTCGTGAAATTACCCGGCGGCATGATGTCGTCGCGTTCCGGCAACGTTATTACCTACGAAGATCTGCGCGGGGAGCTCATGAAAAAAGCCCTTCGCGAGACCGGACAAAGGCACGACGATTGGAGCGCCGTTAAGATAGAAACCACCGCGGCGGCGATCACCCTGGGCGCTTTAAAATTCGAGATGATCAAGGTGGGCGCGGATCAGGTAATTACCTACGATATCGACAAAGCCTTGAAATTCGAAGGTTTTACCGCGGCTTATCTGCAATACGCTTACGCGCGGATCAGGAGTATTATCCGGAAAGCGAATGACGACTCCGCGGAACCGTCGGTTAATACCGACGACGATAAAGCCGATTCGGAAAACGGCAAGGAACATGAATTGATCATGACGCTTTCTAAATATACGGAAGCGGTAAAAAAGGCGGGAGAAGAATATGACCCGTCGGAGATCGCCAAATATCTTTTCGGGCTGGCGCAGATATTCAATGATTATTATCACGCCGTGCCCGTGCTTAAAACCGACAAGGCCACGAGAAAGGCGAGGCTGAAACTCTGCGAGGCCGTAAGTTCTGTCATAAAAAACGGTTTAGGTTTATTGGGGATCGGAGTGGTTGAGGAAATGTGATTTTTACAGCTTAGCTTAAAAACTAAAAATATACGCGTATGAAAAAAATCATTATTTTAACGTTGGCGCTTTCTTTTTGCCTGGCCGGTACTGGTTGCGGCAAGAAAAAGCAGCCGGAAGCGGCGTCGCCGAAAAATAATAATCAGAGCGGTTTGACCGTTATCGCGGACGACACCTTGACCGGCTGGCTCAAGCGCGGCCGTAGCGTTGAGTGCGCTCTCTCTTCCCCGGAGGGAGAGATAAAGATCAGCGCCAAGAACGATAAAATCAGGATAGACGGCATCCCGTACGCCGCGATGGACGCGCCCAACGAGCCGGTTAAAAACGGGGTGTCTCTTACCGACGGAGACATGACTTATATGTGGGGCGGCGGCAAAGGCACCAAGTTCAGTTTGAAAAAAATGCAAGAACTATCCGGAGAACTGGACGGGAGCCAGGAGCAAAAAACATGGGAGGACACGGCGGCGGATTGGGAAGACGCCGGTTTAAATTATAACTGCCACGAGGCAGATCTGTCTGACGGCCTTTTTACCCCGCCGGCCGATATTGTTTTCGAAGACCTGAATGAATTTATGGAAGGACTCGCCGATATCAGCGGGGAGTTACAGAAGGCCATAGGGAACGGCCAATTCGACATGGAAACGCCGGCAGAAGATTTGGTGGAATAAATATAAACTGCGGGATAAGTTATAAGCCGCTCTTAATGAGCGGCTTTTTTGTTGACAACTTTATTGACTTTTATGGCGGTTAATGTTAAATTAATATCTAATAAAAAAAATGTTCATTGAAAATTTTATTTAATGTAACCATAAAAAGGAGCTAGTAATGAAAGAAATCCTGTTTATCGGCCGGGGCGGACAAGGCTTAGTATCGGCCGCCTCTATTTTGGCTCAGGCTTATTTATTGGCCAACCGGCACGTATTGGCTTTTCCGAAATTCGGCGTGGAAAGAAGAGGCGCTATCATTGAAGCGTTTTTCCGTTTTGACAATAAAAAGATCGGCGACCGTTTTACTATCCAGCACCCGGATTTTATTGTTTTTTCGGATGATATGATTCTGAAATCCGATAATCGCCGTTTGGACGGTTTAAGCGAGGGCGGCGTTATTGTTATAAATTCCGTCCCGGCGCCGAAAGACTTCGCCTGGTTACGCGAACGCGTAAAACACCTTAGATCGTTCCGGGTGGTTACGGTTGACGCTACCGGGATTGCGCTTGATTGCGGCATCGGCACTAAGATGAACCCGATTACCAATACGGCCATAGTCGGCGCGCTTGCCCGGATGCTTGATTTTTCCCTAGAGATAGTCACGGAGGTCATTAGTAAGACCGTGCCCAATCCGGAAGCTAATACCAGGGCGGCGCGGCAGGCTTTTGATAATTTGGTAATGATAGGTTTTATTAATAGCAAGATAAGCGCTGTTAAGAAAAATTACAGGCTCGAAAGTCCTGATTATGAAAATCAGATCGTATCCGTCACTACGCACGATATGACCGACAACAAGACCGGAGACTGGCGGATGGGTTTTAAACCAGCGCTTGATCTTGAATTGTGCAACCGCTGCGGTTTATGCCGGGAGTTTTGTCCCGATAGCGCCGTGAGTGACACGGCCGGCAATGGTCTCGCGATCGATTACGATTATTGCAAGGGTTGCGGGATCTGCGCCCGGATGTGCCCGAAGCAAGCGATAAGCATGCAAGCGGAAGGGAGTGAAATCACGAATCAGGAGGTCGGCGATGAAAAAAAATAATAATCTCCGCTTATTATCTGGTAATCAGGCGGCGGCGGAAGCGATCAGGCTTTGCCGGCCGAAAGTGGTTTCCGCTTACCCGATCACGCCTCAGACGACCGTCGTGGAAACTTTAGCGGAAATGCATGCCCAGGGAAAATTGCCCGGTAAGTTTTTAACGGTTGATTCCGAATCCTCGGCTATGGCGAGCTGCTTCGGCGCGAGTCTGGCCGGATCCCGGACAGCGACCGCCACTTCTTCACAGGGCCTTCTTTTTATGGCTGAAAACGTTTATTGGGCCGCGAGTTCCCGCTGTCCGATCCTGATGGTTAACGTGGATCGGGCCCTTTGCCACCCCTGGGGACTTTGGAGCGACACCTGCGCCAGCATGGCTTTAAAGGATTACGGCTGGCTCATGTTTTATTGCGAAGACGCTCAGGATATCCTGGACACGACGATCATCGCTTACCGGCTGGCCGAAGAACTGCTTTTGCCGGTCATGATCTCTTATGACGGCTTCCGCTGTTCGCACGCTTACGAAGGCGTTTATGTGCCGACGCAGGCAGAGGTGGACGCGTTTTTGCCGCCCTATAAGCCCCGCTTTAAGATGGATCCCGCTACCCCCTATTCTTTCGGGAATCTGGCCCAACCGGACCATTACGCCCAGCTGCGCTACCGCCAGCATCGCGCGATTTTGCGCGCGCCGGCCCTGGCCCGCAGATTTTCCGGGGAATTCCGCCGGATTTTCGGGCGCAGTCGGAATATTATCCTGGAGGAAGGCGGGACCAGGTACACCAACACGGTCGTGCTGGCGGCCGGCTCCAAAGCCAGCGTGATCAGGAACGTGATCGGCGAACGGGCGGATATCGGTCTCGTAAAACTTAAGATGTTCAGGCCCTGGCCGGAAAAAGAGCTTTTGGAATCCCTGGATTTAGCCGATCGGATCATAGTGATCGACGATAATATTTCCTGCGGACAGGGCGGGCATATCTGGCGCGAGTTGCGCGCTTCCCTTTTCGGCCGCCGCGGCTATATCCCCCCTGATGTCCTGGGATATGTTTACGGCTTGAATGGCCAGGATTTTACCCCGGCCGTGATCGAAAATATTATCAGGGACGCGGGCAAAAGAAAACACGACAACAAACCAATTTTGTGGGGCGAAGAAAAGATCAGTGTCAGGCGGCAGCGGGAAAAAATCCCGGTTCCGGTCGGACCCAATCGTACAGATCTGCCGACCGATATCGGTTTAGGGCCGGGACACACCGCTTGCGCCGGTTGCGGCGCGGCCATTGCCATGAAGCAGGCGCTTCGTGGCCTGGGACAGGACATAGCCATGGTTATTCCGGCCTGCTGCTGGACAATTCTTCAGGGGGCGGGCGGAGGATCGAGTATGCCCCACACTCCTGTCCTTCATACCGCCTTCGGTTCCGCGGCCGCTACGGCTTGCGGCCTTAAAGCCGGCCTGGAAGAAGAGGGGAAAGACACGGCGGTAGTGGTCTGGGGCGGAGACGGCTCGACTTACGATATTGGTCTGGGCGGAATCTCGGGCGCGGCGGAACGGAACGACAATATCGTCTATATCTGCTATAACAACCAGGCCTACATGAATACCGGCATCCAAAGGAGTTCAGCGACTCCCAAGGGCGTAGTTACGACCACCACCCCCGCGGGCGCGCTTAAGACCGGTCCGGCCAAACGGATGCCCTTTATCATGGCGGAACACAAGATTCCTTACGTGGCCACCGCTTCCTTGTTCTATTTTAAGGATTTAGAGCGCAAAGTGAAAAAAGCCCGGGAAACGAAAGGTTTTTCTTATATTGAGATCATGGTGCCTTGTACGGCCGGCTGGAAATTTCCTTCCGATATGACGGTAGAGCTGTCGCGCCTGGCGGTCCAAACCGGTTTTTATCCGCTCTTTGAGATCGAGAACGGGGTACTTTGCATTAATAAGCCGAGTCCGGGCAAAGAACTTCTGCCGATTGAGGACTATATCAAAAGCCAGGGGCGCTATAAGGACGTTTTAAAAAGCGTCGAACTTTTAGCCGCTCTTCAGGCGGAAGTGAACGCGAACTGGGAAATTTTAAAAAAGATGAATCAAAAATAAAAAAAACAATCCCGAAACCTCGGGATTTTTTATTGCCTGGGAATTTCTAGAGATAAGCTTGTTTCTTGATATTTTTAGTTTAAGGTTTGCTATATTATTTTATTAGATAGGGACATGTTATTGACAAAAATAAAATTTTACCATATTATATAAAATCAAATCATGCTTGCATTTTAGATGATTTGATCGTTCATTTTATAGGTAAGTCCGGGGCTTCGACATGGTGCCGAAGCGAGGGGCGAACCAAAGAAAAGGAGAAAAAGCATGTCAAAAAAGGATGTTTCGGCAATCGTTAGCGGTTTAGGTCTGGGCCTGAGCATTATACAGACTCTGGACAAGAAGATCAGGGATAAGGGCGGAACGGATGAGGATGTGCACATTCTCGCCACTCCTGCTGGGGAGAAGTATCTGGATGAGTTAGCTGATTTGGTCATAGCTCGTAAAATGGCAAATAATTATTTGCGCCTTTTGACCGATAAACCGTTTATCATCGATGTCGTCAACGGTTGCGAAATCTTGGCGGATGCAGATGATGTATTCACCTGGATTGACAAGGATTTCAAAAAATGGAGAGTGGACGAGCAAGGTCCGGCAACCGACAGGATACCAGTCATCGTTTACGAAATGACTAAAGACGGTACTTTCGCTGATCTGTACGGTTCTCTTTGTCGAGATAATCGGAAACTTTGTTTCACGCAGGCGCAGATCAAGAGCTTTGTAAAAAAGTACCGCAGTTGGCTTCAGACTGACGGATATGGGGCATTGTTTCTTCTTCAATCCAGGGGGGAGTTTTTCGTCGCCCGCGTGCGCGCGCACTCCAACGGTTTCCACGTCGAGGTGCACCGGTTCGAGCACGCGGCTCTCTGGTACGTTGTGAATCGTCTTCGTCTCGTGGTCCCGCAAATAACCCTCTAATTTTTTTGAACTTTTAAACCTTGATCCATTGGATTTTTTGACTCCCGTTCTTTGTTGAGCGGGAGTTTTTCTTTGGGATACTGTACCGATCTGCCGAGCATTCGGCCGATTTTTTAAACTAGTTTTTACTTTAATTTAAAAATCATATAAAATATGGTATGATTCCAGTGTAAGATATGTTTTATGTACCAGAAAATTAGGAAATTTTTTACGAAATACGAACGCTATTTTTCTCCGCTCATGCTTTTTTTCGGTTTTGTTTTTGATAACCTGACCTTGCGGCGCGTTGATTTATGGGCGGAGAATCTGGTGATCATGGTTTATCTCGCTTTGGCGCTCATAAGCATAATTTTCATAAATATTCACGCTTCCGGCCGGCTAAGGCACCGGTTTTTCGCCAAAACCACTATCTGGCTTTCTTTACTTCTGCAATTCGTTTTTGGCGGACTATGGAGCGCTTTTTTTATTTTTTATTTCCGCGGCGCATCGTTCGCTTTAAGCTGGCCCTTTCTCCTTATGCTGTTGGCGCTTCTTATCGGCAACGAGACTTTCCGCGAACGTTATGCCCGGTTAGTTTTTCAGTTAAGCATATTCTTTACGGCCTTATTCGCTTATTCTATTTTTGCCATACCCTTGCTTTTTAAAAAGATCGGGCCGGATATGTTCGTGCTGAGCGGATGGGCGAGTCTGGCGATATTCGCGGCGGCCGCTATCCTGGTTTTTCACCTGATCCCGGAGCGTTTCCGGAAGAGCCGCCTTCCCCTGGTTTTTTCCATCGCGAGCATTTATCTGATTTTTAATTTTTTCTATTTTTTCAACCTTATTCCGCCCCTGCCCTTGTCGCTGAACGAAATCGGGATTTTCCATTCGCTTCGCTCCGCTGGCGGAAAATATACGGTAAGCTACGAGCCGGCTCCTTGGCACAGGTTCTGGTCGGACACGAACCCGATATTCCATTGGCGGCCCGGGACTCCCGTTTATTGCCTGAGCACAATTTTCGCGCCAGCGGATTTTTCCCTGGGGATAAAGCACCGTTGGTCGTATTACGATGAAAACGTTAAAGTCTGGACAGTTAAAGACGAGCTTAGTTTTCCGCTTACCGGCGGTCGCGCCGGCGGTTACCGCGGCTATTCTCTCAAATACGGGGTAGAACCGGGCCGGTGGAAGGTAGAAGTATTAACCGATACGGATCGATTGTTGGGGCGCATTAATTTTCTAATCATAGAAACTCAGGACAAGTCAGATTTTAAAAGCGAAATCAAATAAAGGCTCTCCAACTTTCTGTTTGAAGATTTTTTAATGACATAGTATTTTTGCTATGTTTTTTGTTCGTTTCTTTGTTTTAGGTACACACTTATGGCGGTTTAATTATTTAATAAAGCTTCGTTGGGCGTAAGTCCGTTTAAGGCACAATGCTCCAGATTATTATATTGCTCATTCCACTGCTTAACCGCTCTTTTTAATCCTAATACGGTTTT
>JAZDLN010000025.1:0-27488 GCA_043801965.1 Candidatus Falkowiibacteriota bacterium | reverse complement strand
GGACCGGGACGGCCTGGAGATGCGGCTGCCGCGATTCGGCCTGTACGACGCCCTACTGGCAGCTACAGAGGTTTGGGAGCTATTAAAGTACTGCCTGCCTCGCCGTAGTCCCGAAGCGTCGGGACGAAGGCGGGGCAATTGCAGAGGTTTGGATACTACTAATGCATAGCCCGCTCGCGAAGCCGAGCGGGCAGAGATTCGGGATCTACTAAGTACTGCCTGCCCGCCTTGGGCGGGCCTGCCCAACCGATCACGTAGCAAGTCGGGCGGGGTAATTACAAAGATTTGGGAATTATTAATTATTATATTGTTTGTCCGAGTATCTGGAGATTCCGGATTAATTTATTAACTTATGTATGACTTTAATATTTTTTCGGTATTAACCTTGGTAGCTTCGGAGATTTATTTGTTGTTAAGCATTTATACCTTATCGAAAAATCCGAAGGCAATATCCAATCGGCTTTTTGTTTTTGTGGCCGCCTCAATGGCCTTGTGGGGCCTGGGCGAGGGCATGGAAAGGGCGGCGGCGGATCCGGAAATAGCATATTTTTGGGCGAATTACATCGCCGGCCTGGGAGCGACGACCCATCCGGCCTTTCTGATGCATTTCTGGCTTGAATTCTCCGGGGATATAAATACTTTCAGGAAAAAAATTCCGATATGGACGCTTTATGTTCCGTCCGCGATTTTTTTAGCCATAAGGTTTTTTGCTCCGAACTTGCTGGTAACGGGCGTAACCAAAGAATATTGGGGCTACTCAACGGTTGGGACGGAACTTTACCAGATATACATGCTCTTCATAGTCGTTTATGTGGCCGCGGTCGTATATTTATCTTTGATGAAAGCCCGCCATAGCGAAGGGATATTCAAATTTCAGGCCCGCAATATCGGCTTGGGCGTGCTTTTTTCCGTTTCCATAGGCATGATCACCCAGGCTATGCGGCCGATTTTGGGTCTGGCCGTTCCGGAATTAGGCGTAATGAGTTCCCTTATTTTCGTGCTCTTTATGGCTTACGCCATCAATAAATACGGAATGCTGACGATTACGACTAAAATCGTCGCGCAGAATATCATTGCCACCATGAACGATCTTGTAGTGGCCGTGGACAAGAACATGAATATCGCGATGGTCAATAACGCCATAACGCAATATGGCGCAAAGAATCTGTTGAATACGCCCATAAAAAAAATATTATCGGGCGAAGACACTCCCCTGGAGTATGGAAAATTACTCGAGCAATCGCCGCTTATAGATCGGAAAATGAATCTGATCGACCGTGAAGGCAAAAAAATTCCCGTATCCGTCAATATTTCCGCGATAAAAGAAGGCGGTCACAAAGAAGCTTTGGGTTTGGTTTTTGTTATGCGCGATACCAGGGAAATGGACGAACTCGTAAAAAACCTGCGGGAAAAAGGAGGAGAGCTGGAAAAGAAAAATTCCGAACTGGAGCAATTCAATAAACTGGCCGTCGGTCGGGAGTTAAAGATGATTGAGCTTAAGAACAGGATAAGAGAACTGGAAGGAGGTAAAAAATCGGATTCGACCGGGTAAGCCGTCGAAAATAGTTCTTTAATAAGCCGGGAGGGGAAAATGAAATGGAAAATGGATTGCGCGTCATGCTTGTGGCATAAAAACTATTTCGGTTTCGGTTTTTGTTTTTTAAATCGTCGGATAGTCAACGGTTCCGATAAATTCAGTTACCGGTGTTTCATCCTTCCGGATCTGGATTACGCTGTATATCTGCACTTCCCCTGGTTCAAAGTAGTCTTAGAAGATATTGTTTTAAAGAAAGACCGGGAGCTTTTAGTCCAGGAGGGTTTTATCGCCTGGCAGGGGTGGTTTATTAACGAAGAATCAATAAAAGACGGATAATAAACGCGGAATTATAAATACGCGTTTTTTTGTTTTTGATTATATGCTATAATATTAGTAGCTTTATAAATATGATGATACCCCTAGTCGATGTCATATTATTGATTTTGCTGTCCGGCTTTATTTTTTACGGCTTTTTTTTCGGTTTTATCCGGGCGGTAGGTTCTTTTGTCGGCGTCATAATCGCGGCTGTTCTGGCCAGCCGCCTATATCTGCCCGCCTCCGATCCGGCCGATAGATTATTCTTCGGCTATAATAATCTGGGACGAGTATTGGCGTTTTTGATTTTATTTTCTTTGATCTATAAATTAGTGGGATTGGCTTTTTACCTCATTGACCGGATATTCAGCATTTTTACGATTATTCCCTTCATGAAAACTTTTAACCGTCTGGGCGGAGCCGTTTTGGGGTTCATATCCGGTTCGCTTTTTATCGGGATCGTACTTTATGTCATTTCCCGTTATGCCATTCTCGAAACTCTGGCCGGTAAATGGCTCGTCGGGTCGAAAGTCGCGCCCTGGTTTGTTAAATGGGCCAAGATCGTTCTGCCTCTATTGCCTGACTTTTTAAAGAAGCTCCAGTCATTGATTTAATTATTTAAATAATCGCCGGATATAAAAAACACCCTTTGGGGTGTTTTTGGATTTAAAAGAGGTAAAATCTTTTTTCTCCATGAAGGATTTTATATTTGCGCGCCACGGACAGCATGTCCGTGATTTTTTCATTCTTGATAAGTTTGTAGGTGATTATCGCCCAGAAGATTTCCTCGTTGACCACGAAGAGAACATAATCGTCTTTTTGCCCCATGGAAATTTTTTCGAAAGAGTCGATGACCCTGTTCTGGAAAGCTGACTGGTCTTCGAAGCCGGGAAAGCCGTTAAGCCAGTATTCGAACCATGGTTTCTTTTCCTTATTAATCAGATCATTTAAGGCGTAAACATCGACCGATCGGATATCGACGGGGTTAAGGTTGGGCGCTTCGTATATCTTTTCCGGAGGGATATCGAGATATTCGGCGCTGGCGCAGATAGCGGCGCTTTGGGCCGCGCGTTTTTCGGCGCTCGTGAATATTTTTTTTACAGGGAAGCGGTTTCCGCCGTGTTCGCGGCAAAGTTTCGCCGCGCTTTCCCGGATCTGGGTTTCGCCCGCTTCCGTTAAACCCGTATCAACGCGAATGTTGTTTGCTGTTTGGGCGCTGACGCCATGCCGTACGACTATAGCAATCATCATCTACCCCCGTTTATTTTTTTAAAAAAACAGACTGAGCGCTGTTTTAATTGTTGCACAATAATGGTGCCTTGTCAATTAGCCTAACAAAAAACCGGATTTATGCGGCCGGTTTTTGACGACTATTCCAAGGAGCATTTCGGGCAATAGCCCGGCAGGTTGTACCGGCTGTTCAGCTGATCCTTATAAAGACGCCATTCGGACAAGGTTCCCGTAAAACGGGAATAAATTTCCAGGCGCGCCGCCGGAGGTAAATTATTTGTCCGAATCATCGTTTTTTTTAAAGCATTTTCATATTCTTCCGGCGAATGGC
Source organism: Candidatus Falkowiibacteriota bacterium (assembly GCA_043801965.1). GTDB lineage: Bacteria > Patescibacteriota > Patescibacteriia > Patescibacteriales > UBA12075 > XYA2-FULL-47-19. The sequence goes on along the minus strand of JAZDLN010000025.1, from coordinate 24,075 downwards.
TCGGGGGCACCGGGAATAATCTGAAACCCTTTTCCCCCTTAACGATAATACCGGATAAGATCGGTTTGTTTCCGTCGATTTCGTTCATTTGCGTCATTCCTCCGTTTATGCGACGATCAGTGTTAAGGCCTTTGAAGATATTAGCAGTTTCGGCGGAGGTTGTCAAAGGGCGCCGAATTTGTTAAAATATAATAGGAGTTAAAATAAAAAATAGTTTTTAATCCGCTTGCGCTATGCACATAGATACTCACGCCCACATAAATTTCAGCGCCTACCGGGAAGACGGCGAGAATATTATCCGTGACTCCCTTCATGACAATGTCTGGATGGTGGTCGTGGGCGCGGATTATAAAACATCGAAGCGGGCCCTGGATTATGCCAATAAATATGAGAAAGGCGTATACGCGGCCGTGGGACTCCACCCTATGCACCTGTTCCAATTCAGGGCCGCCACGGAAGATTATGATTTCCACACGCGGGGAGAGGAATTTAATTACGGCTCTTACGAAAAACTGGCCAGTTTTCCCAAGGTGGTGGCCGTAGGCGAGATCGGCCTCGATTATTACCATATGGACATCGGTCTGGACGCCCGCGAGGTGAAAGCGGCGCAAAGGGACGCTTTTTGGCAGCAGCTGCTTCTGGCGCGCACTCTCGATATTCCGGCCCTTATCCATTGCCGTCAGGCCCACGATGACATGATCTCCATACTCAAGGATTTCCGCAAAGAACATCGCCAACTGATCCCCGTGGATCGTCCCTGGGCGGTTATGCATTGTTTTTCCGGCGATGAAGACCTGGCCTGGCAATATTTCAATCTGGGACTGATCATCTCCTTTACCGGCATCGTCACTTTCAGCCGGCAATGGGACGATCTTATCCGCAAGGTACCGAACAATAAATTCATGATCGAGACGGATTGTCCGTTTTTGACTCCAGAGCCTCACCGGGGCGAACGCAATTTGCCTGTTTACGTGAAATATGTCGCTAAGCGAATAGCTGAAATAAGGAAAACGGAGACGGAAAAAATAGCCGAAATGACAACGCGCACGGCCAGGGATTTCTTCCGGATTTAAAGATAAAAAGACGAGCAAGAACAAATCGTGGTTTTTGTTCTTTTTATTTAGCTAACATTAATTATAAAAAAACTATTTATATAAAAAAGCCAGGTATTGACAATTTGGAATTTGATCTTATAATTAAATAAGTAGTATTACGGAAAACCAGAAAAGCCTTTGAAAAGGACTATGGTCCTTATTATTTTTTTTCATATAAATATAAATTACATGGATTCTAAAGAGACCCGGGAGCCGAAAACGATCAGGCAACTGGCTTTATCGGTATTAGCCTATAACGCCGCTTCGATTTTAGGCCCGCTCCTCGGTTTCGGGGCGATAGGTTTTTTCCTGGATTATCGATACGGCACAAAGCCCTTGTTCATAGTAATAGGTGTCGCCACCGCTTTTTTGACCACTAATATTTTTTTAGTGAAAAGAATCAGCCGGATGATCAGGAGTTTTGAAATTAAAACTATCCAGGAAAACAAAAAAACAGATAAAGACAACAGTAAAAATATAAACAGGAAAAAGGACGAAGCAGGCGGCGATGGCAATAATGATTATCACGATAATGATAATGATAGCGACGATTAAATAGTCCGCTTGGCGCAAATTAATATAATAAAATAAAACATAGCAATAACATGAACATATCTTTGTCTCCGGAAATTTTATTCCACATCGGTTCTTTTGCGGTCAGCAATGCCCTGCTTTGGTCATTTTTTATCAGCGCCGTATTGATAGTCATCGCTTTGATTTTCGGATCGCGCCTAAAAGAGGTTCCCGGACGGTTCCAGGGCCTGATTGAAATCATTGTCGGAGGGGCTTTTGATTTTGTCCGGTCAATAATCGGGAGCGACAAAAAGGCCAGAAGAATTTTTCCTTTGGTTTTTTCCATGTTTGTTTTTACCCTGATTTCTAATTTATTTACGTACATACCGGGACAGTCGGCTTTATCGGTGCGGGGGGCCGAGGGGACCGTGCCGTTGTTCCGAGCGGTTATGTCCGATTATGGACAGGTTTTCATGATGACCATTTTAACGGTCGTATTGGTGCAGGTCGTTACCATTGTTGTTCATGGCCCCTTCGGGTATTTGGGTAAATTTATAAATTTAAAGGGAATATTTAAATTTTTTGCCGCGCTTTTTCGCGGCCAATTCAGGCCGGGCGATTTTTTTCAGGGTTGTTTGGATCTCTTTCTCGGTTTAATGGATATTGTGGGCGAGTTGGCCAAGATTTTTTCCCTGTCTTTCCGTTTATTCGGAAATATTTTTGCCGGGGAGGTTTTAACCGCCGTTATTTTGTTTTTAGCCCCATTTTTCGTGCCCCTGCCCTTTATGTTTTTGGGTCTTTTAACGGCCGTGGTGCAGGCTTTTGTTTTTTCCATTCTGACCTTGATATTTGTCACCATGGCCTCGGAAATAGAAGAGGACCAATTGGCGGAACAGGCAACAATGTAATGAACGAATTTTAATATTCAAATACGCACACATTAATAAAATAATAATTACAAAATTTATGGAAGTAGAAGCCGCTAAATTGATCGCCGCTGGCATTGCTATGGGCTTTGGAGCCATCGGGCCGGGAATCGGCGAAGGCATTATTGCCGGCCGCGCCTTGGCCGCTATCGGGCGCAATCCCGAGGCATCAAACAAGATCATCCCATTCATGTTTGCCACTATGGCCGTCGCCGAATCAACCGGTATTTATTCCTTGGTTATCGCCCTGCTGGTTTTGTTTGTTTTTTAGAGGTTAAAACAATCCCTCTCCGGTTATATTTCCGGGGAGAGATAATTTTATCCTTTATTTTAATCGCGAATTTGCGAATATTATTTATAAATTATATGGAGTTATTCAACGCTCTCGGCGTAAACATAAAAATTTTAATAGCTCAATTCTTGAATTTTGCCGTTTTGGTTTTTATTTTGTATAAATTCGGTTACAGGCCTATCCTGAAAATGATCGATGATCGCCAGAAAAAGATCGAGGAGGGGATTGATAATACCCACAAAACCAGGGAAAAACTGGACGAGATCGCCCGGGAAAAAAAGGAAATAATCCAGGCGGCCAGGACCGAGGCCCAGGTAATCATGGAAAAGGCGCGTGTTCAGGCGGAGAACAAGCAAAAAGAAATGATCAGTCGGGCCAAGGAAGAGATCGGGCAGGTGATCAATCAGGAAAAAGCCAAGATTCGGCAGGAAAAGGCCGAATCTTTAAAACAGATCCGCCAGGAAGTTTCGTCACTGGTGCTTATTGCCCTGGATAGGGTTTTGGGCGAGAAAATAGACGATAAAAAGGACAAGGATATCATACAAAAAGCCGTCAAAGACTTAAAATAGTATTATGAAAATAAAACCGAAACAATATGCCGAAACGCTTTTGGCCCTGACCAGGAACAAGGACCGCCAGGAAGCGATTAAGGTTATAAGTAAATTGGCCGGATTAATTGTCAGACGCAACCAATCGTCTCAGCTGGATAAGATCATAGAAAGCTTCGAAAAGGCCTGGAACAAAGAAGACGGGCTTGTGGCCGTTGAAATTATCAGCGCCCGGGAGTTGGATAAAAGCAGCCGGAAATTGATTCTGGATTATGTGAATAAGAATATCCGGGGGCGGAAAACCGAGGTTAAATACGGAATTGATTCGGCGCTTAAGGGCGGTTTTGTCGTGCGTTACGGCAGTACCATGCTTGATTTCAGCCTTAGAAACCGATTGAAAGAGCTGAAGCAGTCATTGGCAAAGTAATAATATTCTTTATATTTAATGCAAAATATTTTATGTCTACAACAAAAGATTTTATTGTTGAAAAATTAAAAGAGCAGATAAGTAACTTTAAATCTGAAGTCCGCGCCAGCGCTTTCGGCCGCGTGATAGAGATCGGCGACGGCATCGCCCGCGCCTCCGGCCTGGAAGAGGCCATGATGTCGGAGATGCTTGAGTTTAAAACAGGCAAGGGTTCGGTTTTCGGCGTGGTTTTAAACCTTGAAGAGGACGGTATCGGGGCGGTCGTGTTGGGCGAATACGCCGACATCAAGGAGGGCGACGAGGCTATCGCCACTAAAAAAATCCTGGAAGTTCCGGTCGGGGACGCGCTAATCGGGCGGGTGGTAAACCCTTTGGGCAAGGCCGTTGACGGTAAGGACGAGATCAGCGCGGATAAATTTTATCCGGTAGAGAAGATCGCCCCCGGCGTTATTACCAGAGAGTCGGTCAAAGAGCCGGTCCAGACCGGGATAAAAGCCATTGACGCGATGATCCCGATCGGACGAGGCCAGCGCGAACTAATTATCGGCGACCGGCAGATCGGCAAAACAGCGATCGCGATCGACACGATCATAAACCAAAAGGGTCAGAACATGATCTGCGTTTACGTGGCTATCGGCCAGAAAGAATCAAAAATTGCCAATATCGTGGCCAAGCTTAATGAGGCGGGCGCCATGGAATATACGATCGTGGTTTTAGCCGGCGCTTCCGATCCGGCTTCGCTGCTTTATGTCGCGCCTTACACCGGCTCAGCCATGGCTGAATATTTTTTGGACAAAGGCCGTGACGTTTTAATAGTATATGACGACCTGTCAAAGCACGCCGCCAGCTACCGCGAAATATCGCTTTTGCTCCGCCGTCCCCCGGGACGGGAAGCTTTTCCCGGCGACGTTTTTTATCTTCACTCCCGGCTTCTGGAAAGATCCTGCAAGCTTAACAAGGACTATGGCGGCGGTTCTATAACCGCCCTGCCCATCATTGAAACCCAGGCCGGCGACGTATCCGCCTATATTCCCACTAACGTTATATCTATTACCGACGGGCAAATTTACCTGGAACCGGATCTTTTTTACCAGGGCAATAGGCCGGCGGTTAACGCCGGGCTGTCGGTTTCCCGCGTCGGTTCTTCCGCCCAGATCAAGGCCATGAAGAAGGTCGCCGGAAAAATGAGGCTGGAAGCCGCCCAATATCGGGAACTGGCCGCTTTCGCCCAATTCGGATCGGATTTGGACGAAGAAACCAGGGCGAAACTGGAGAGGGGCAAGCGCCTGGTGGAAATTTTTAAACAAGATCAGTATCAGCCCATGAAGGTTAGCGACCAGGTAGTCGTATTTTTCGCTCTAACCGCCGGATTGATGGATGATGTCCCGGTGGACAAAATAAGCAAATTCGAGAAAGACATGATAGATTATGTAAACGATAATCAGAAAAAATTGCCGGAAACGATCGAGGCTACCGGAGATCTGTCCGATGATCTTAGCGCTAAACTAAAGAAGGCGATCGAGGACTTTAAGGAAACGCTTGATTATTTAGTGTCGCCAAGCGCGCGCAACGAGGCTAAATAATAAATAATTATGGCCAAGATAAAAGAAATACAAAGAAGAATAAAATCTATCGCCAACACCAAGAAGATAACCCGGGCGATGGAGATGGTGGCGGCCGCGAAAATGCGCAAGGCAACGGAGGCGGTTCTAAAGACCAGAACGTATGCCAACCTGAGCTGGACCACTGTTTTAAATATTTCACAATCGACCGATTGCCGCGTTAACGGCGAGGGCCTGCACCCCTTGCTTAGAACAAGGTCTTCCGCTAAAAAAGTGGCGATAGTGTTGTTTACGTCCAACCGCGGCTTATGCGGCGGGTTCAACGCGGCTATCATGAACAAGGCCCATGACTCGGTCGTTAAGCATTCATATAACGACCAAAAAGAAAAGATTGACACGGACTTTATTGTCGTGGGCAACAAAGGCAGGGCGATACATACGCGCTATGGCCATACAGTGGCGGCGGAATTTTCAAAATCGGACGCGATCTCGAGCGTTACGGAGGTGCGGGCCGTAAGCAGGCTCGTTATTGACGATTTTTTGGCAGGAAAATACGATAAGATCATGGTCGCTTACACGGATTACATGAGCGCCGCAAAACAGCTTCCGCGTGTCAAGCAACTTCTGCCGGTCGATATCGGCGCTGAAAAAGATCATTATTTAGGAGTGGTTGGGGAAGACTCGCGCGTCGGTCTTGATCGTGAATTCGTGCAATCCAAAGAAGATAAGTATTTGCGGGAGAAAAAGAATATTTTTATATTCGAATATGAACCCAGTCCGGAGGAAGTGTTGGAGGAAATGCTGCCTCGTCTGATCGAAATGCAGTTATACCAGGCTCTTTTGGAGTCGAACGCCTCGGAGGAGTCTGCCCGTATGAGCGCCATGCACCAGGCCACCGAAGCGGCTAATGACATGGTTAACGAATTAACCCTGTTTTACAATAAGGCGCGGCAGTCGGGCATCACGGCCGAGATCGCCGAAATATCAGCCGGGGCTAACGCCTTGGCGGAGGGTTAGAGTATTAAAAATTATTATAATTTATCAATAAACAGTATGAATAAGGAAAATACAGGTATTATAAAGCAAGTCATCGGCGCGGTCGTTGACGTTGAATTCAGTGATCGTTTGCCGGATATTTTTTCCGCTCTGGAAGTTGCTAAGGGAGAAAAAAAATTAATCCTGGAGGCCCAGCAGCATTTAGGCTATAATGTCGTCCGGGCCGTGGCCATGGGTTCTACCGACGGTCTTAAGCGGGGCGATCCGGTGCTTGACACCGCCGGCGGTATTTCCGTGCCGGTCGGCAATGAAACCCTGGGACGCATTTTCGACGTTTTAGGTAACGCGGTTGACGGCCGGGAAACGCCAAAAACGGAAAAGAGATACGAAATCCACCGCCCCGCCCCTGATTTTACCGATCAGTCAACGAAAACCGAGATCCTGGAAACCGGTATAAAAGTCATTGATCTTATCTGCCCGATACTCAAAGGCGGCAAAGTCGGCTTATTCGGTGGTGCCGGTGTCGGCAAAACCGTGATCATTCAGGAATTGATCAACAATATCGCCAAAGCGCACGGCGGCGTGTCGGTTTTCGCGGGCGTGGGCGAACGCACCCGCGAAGGGAACGATTTGTACCATGAAATGATGGGCGCCAAGGTTTTGGATAAATTAGCCATGGTTTTCGGCCAGATGAACGAACCGCCCGGCGCCCGCGCCCGCGTGGCACTGTCCGGACTCTCTATGGCCGAATATTTCCGCGACGAGAAGAACCAGGACGTGCTTTTCTTTATCGATAACATCTTTCGGTTTACGCAGGCCGGGAGCGAAGTGTCAACGCTTTTAGGGCGCATGCCGTCCGCCGTCGGCTACCAGCCGACCTTAGCCTCGGAAATGGGCGAACTGCAGGAACGGATCACTTCCACGAATAAAGGTTCTATTACCTCTATCCAGGCGGTTTACGTGCCGGCCGACGACTTGACCGATCCGGCGCCGGCCACTACCTTCGGACACCTGGATTCTACGGTCGTGCTTTCCCGTTCCTTGACCGAATTGGGTATTTATCCGGCCGTTGATCCGCTCGACTCTTCTTCCATAATTCTTGACCCCAAGATCGTAGGCGACGAGCATTACCGCGTAGCCCGGGGCGTACAAATAGTGCTCCAGCGCTATAAGAACCTGCAGGATATCATCGCCATTCTGGGTATGGAAGAATTATCGGATGAAGACAAACTGATCGTTTCCCGCGCCCGGAAAATACAGCGCTTTCTGTCCCAGCCGTTCAGCGTCGCGGAAACTTTTACCGGCCGTCCCGGAAAATACGTCAAGCTTGAAGACACTATCCGCGGTTTTGGCGAGATACTGGCGGGAAAATACGACGATAAGAGCGAGGGCGATTTTTACATGAAAGGAACTATCGAGGAGATAAATAAATAAATTTTTATGTACGATAACGGAAAGAATATACAATTCGAAATAGTGACGCCGGAACGGACGGTTCTGAAAGAGCAGATTCTTCAGGTAACCGTGCCGACCCGGGACGGGGAGATCACGGTCCTGCCCAAGCACATGCCCTTAGTGTCGATGCTTAAGCCAGGCGTGATCGAACTTAAGACCGTTGGCGGCGAAGTGAAGCTTATGTCCGTATCAGGCGGATTTATAGAGGTTTTGCGCAATAAAGTTGTAATATTGGCTGATACAGCCGAACGCGCGGAAGAGATCGACCTTGAACGTGCCGAAGAGGCTCGCGTTAAGGCCGAAAAAACCATGCAAGAGGCGGTTCATTTTGACGAGGAACAGTTTACGGCCATTAACGCCGCTATCGCCAAAGAGCTGGCCCGCACCAAGGCGGCCAAGAAGTGGAAACATTTGAACGGAGAAAGAAAATGATTGTCCTGACATATTCTAATCGACAAGATCCGCCGGTTATCGGCGGGTCTGTTTTATAAATAAAAAACCATTGCCTTTGGCAATGGTAAAACTTGGCGTTATCTGAAAGCTTTATCGGCTTCCCTGAGATTTTTTTGTTTTTCCCGGTCAACCGTTTCCCGGGCGTGCCTGGCGTATTGTTCGAAGAGATTCGCGGTTTTCGCGTGAAGATTTTTACAGCTGGAATCGATCATCAGGCCGTTTATCAACAACACGGACATTTTACCCGGAGAAAATTTTTCCAGAGAAATAAGATACCAGCCTATTGGCGATTTGTAAAGTCTCAATGTGAATTTATTACTGCCGGCTTCGTCGCTGATCTCAAGCAGTTCGCAGTTTACCGTGTTATCATAATCCAATAAGGCGCTTGTTTTTTCCAGATAAACCACCTGAAAGCTTTTTTTAACAGGCAGCAGCCGTTCAAGCAGGTTTTTAAATACCTGGTTAGCGGTCATTTCGTGCGAAGCCGCGTATAACGCGGAAAACGGAGTTGGTAAAACCAGCAGAAATATAATTCCCAAAAAAGCCATTATGATATTTTTTTTCATGTTCAGATTCTCCCTTTTTAAGGCGCGCTATCACTCAAGTTATTCCTTGATGTTTTTTAGTTGAAATTAGGTAAATTTACTTTAATTTAAGCATAATTATTTTTTTCCGTCAAGGGTCTTGACAGGTTTTTAAGTAAGGGTTAAAATACAAACACGGAATAGTTAGCACTTGAAGCTTAAGAGTGCTAACGGACTAAAATTAATTTAACTCTGACCATAATTCACAGGCGTTTTTATGCGCCTGCCTGCCGGCGGGCAGGTTATGTGTCCTGAGTTATGAGAGTAATATGAAACTAAAACCACTACACTCAAACGTGATCGTTAAACCGATCCGCCAGGACGAGGTAACAAAATCCGGCATCGTGCTTCCCGATACGGTCGATAAGGAAAGACCGGAAAGGGGCGAGGTCGTAGCCGTAGGCGAGGGAAAAATCCTTGATAACGGTCAGCGCGCCCCCATGAGCGTCAAAGTAGGCGATAAGGTTATGTTTAAAAAATATTCGCCGGACGAGATCAAGGTCGATGACGAAGAATATCTGGTGATCTCCGAGGGCGACATCCTGGCTATTTTATAATAATAGATCCAGTATTTTTTTAGAAGTTTGAATTTTCAACAAATTAATTTTAGCACAACACGTTACAAGCCTGCCTGCCGGTAGGCGGGTTGCGCGTTATGTGTTACGAGACATATGGCTAAACAAATAATTTACGGCGAAAAAGCGCGCCAAGCGCTCAAAAAAGGGGTAGATCAGCTGGCTGATGCCGTTAAAGTCACTTTAGGCCCCAAGGGACGGAACGTCGTGATCGACAAAAGCTACGGCGCTCCGACGATCACCAAAGACGGCGTATCGGTCGCCAAGGAGATCGAGCTCGAGGATAAATTCGAAAATATGGGCGCCGAGATGGTCAAAGAGGTCGCCTCAAAGACCAATGACGTGGCCGGCGACGGAACCACTACCGCGACGATCCTGGCCCAGGCCATGATCGGCGAGGGTCTTAAGCTGGTCGCTTCCGGGGTAAGCCCGATCGATATCAGGAACGAGATCGAGAAAAAGGTGAAAGAAATAGTGGCTAACCTCAAAAAAATGAGCAAAAGCATTTCCACTAAAGAGGAAATCGCCCAGGTAGCTTCTATAAGCGCGAACGATAAAGAGATCGGCGCCAAGATCGCCGAGGCGATCGATAAGGTCGGCAAAGACGCGCCGGTAACCGTGGAAGAAGGCCAATCTTTCGGAGTCGAGGTTGAAGTGGTGGAAGGCATGGAATTCGACAAAGGCTACGTTTCCCACTATATGGTCACCGATGCCGAACACATGAAATCCGAATATAACGACCCCTATATCCTTTTAACCGACAAGAAAGTCGCCTCTATACAGGAGATTTTGCCCCTGCTCGAGAAAATGGCCCAATCGGGACGCAAAGACCTGGTTATTATCGCCGAAGATATCGAGGGAGAGGCTTTAGCCACTTTCGTGGTCAATAAACTCCGGGGCACCTTCAACGTACTCGGGATCAAAGCCCCCGGTTTCGGCGACAGGAGGAAGGCGATGCTCGATGATATCGCGGTTTTGACGGGAGCCCGGGTAATTTCCGAAGAAGTCGGCTTAAAACTGGAAAACGCGGAAATCTCAGACCTGGGACGGGCCCGCAAGGTCGAAGCGACCAAGGACAATACCCGCGTCGTGGACGGAAAAGGGGAGACGGATAAGATCAAAGCCCGCGTTGAACAGCTCAAAAAAGAGATCGCGGCCAGCGACTCCGATTACGATAAGGAAAAATTAAACGAGCGTTTAGCCAAGCTTTCCGGCGGCGTCGCTATCATCAAGGTAGGCGCCGCGACCGAAGCTGAAATGAAGGAAAAGAAGGATCGGATAGAAGACGCTTTGCACGCGACCAGGGCCGCTATCGAAGAAGGCGTCGTGCCGGGAGGCGGCCTTGCTTTAGCCCAGGCCGGTAACGCCTTTGAAGAGCTGACCGATAAAAAAGCCGATGGTCCGGGGGTAAAGATCGTCGATGCCGCGATTCTTGAGCCGATCAGGCAAATAGCCGCGAACGCCGGCAAGGACGGTTCCTTGATTCTCTATAACATAATCAGAGAAAACAAGAAAAAGAACGCCAATGTCGGTTATAACGCCGCGGCCGATAAATTCGAGAACATGATCGAAGCCGGGATCGTAGATCCGACCAAGGTCGTCCGGAGCGCTCTGGAGAACGCTTCCAGCGCGGCCATTATGTTCTTAACCACGGAAGCGGTCATCGCGGATAAGCCGGAAGAGAAGAGTTCCTGCGGCAGTCATGGCGGCGGCATGCCGGGCGGCATGGGCGGCATGGGCGGCGGCATGGGGATGATGTAAGAGACACGCGAAAATAACGAATTAAGGACGAAACAAACGAATTATATAAAAAACAAAAAACGGGTCTGACCCGTTTTTTGTTTTATTGCAAATAATTATTAATTATTGTATAATTTTAACATAATTATCATTTATCATTGTATATAATTAATGTTATGAACGAAAACAAAACTCCGATCTATATTAATATTACCGCCATGGGGGTGGTAAAGATCATCCTGATCTTTATAGTTTTTTATTTGCTGTATCTGGTCAGGGATATCCTGGCCGTTCTTTTCATTTCCCTTATTCTGGCGGCGGCGGTCGATCCTTGGGTCGACTGGATGCACCGCAAAAAAATTCCCCGCGGCGCGGCTATCATAATGATCTATCTCGTGATGTTTTCGGCCGTAGGCGGGGTTATCGCTTTGATCATCCCCCCGATTACCATCCAGGTCAACGAGTTAGTCAGTAATTTCCCCCAGATACTTGAAAAGATCATCTCGGGGGTGAATTTCCTTAAAGAATATTCGATCAGTCACGGCATCATGGATAACTTCAAGGAATACCTTGGAAGCGTCGGAGAGAACGTGCAGGGAGCCGCCGGCGGCATATTTTCCACCGTGTCGGGAATAATCGGCAGTGTTTTCTCTTTCTTCCTTGTATTGGTGATTACTTTTTACATGGTGGTCGAGGAAAACGCCATTAAGAAAATAATCTGGTCGATAGCGCCGGAGGCCAATCAGGTCTATCTTATGCAGCTCATAAACCGGATGCAGAAAAAAGTCGGTCTTTGGCTCCGGGGCCAGCTTATACTGTCCTTGATAATATTCGCCCTGACCTACATCGGATTGACCATTTTAGGGGTCAAATACGCTTTGGTCCTGGCTTTGATCGCCGGCATGACGGAATTCGTTCCCTACTTAGGCCCGATTATTGCTTCCATACCCGCGATTTTCCTGGCCTTTACCCAGGAGGCTACGTTGGCCATCTTCGTGGCAGTGCTTTATTATATTATCCAGCTGACCGAGAATAACATTATCGTGCCCAAGCTCATGCAAAAAGTAATCGGCTTAAATCCCATAATCAGTATCGCCGTTCTCCTTATCGGTTTTAAGCTCGCCGGCGTCGCGGGAGCGATTTTATCGATTCCGGTGGCAACCGCCTTCAGCGTTTTTATAAAAGACATATTCGACCACAGGGTTGGAGAAAAAAAATTCATCGATCAATAGAGAATTAATTTTAAAATATGAATTTCGCCGTTCCGGAGAAAATAGCCAATTTTCTTATTAAAGGCTCGATATTCATGCTGCCTTTATTTTTTTTGCCTCCGCTGTCCGCTTCGGGCATGGATAATCCGGGCAAGCAGCTGTTTTTTTGGGTCGTTATGCCCCTGGCCGGTTTTTTAATGGTCTGGCGCATGGCCTCTGCCGGCGAGATCCGGATAAAAAGATCCTTTCTCGATATTCCGGCGATCATATTTTTAGCCTTATCCGGCCTGGCCGTTTTCGGTAGCCTGGACCCGCTCACCTCTTTTTTCGGAGCCTTCAATAATTTTAACTTGCCGTATCTGGGGGTGCTCCTCGGCGTGTTGTCATACTTTATCTTTTTTAATTTTATCCGCGGGAAAGAAGACATAATCGCGATCATAAGACTCCTGATCATCGCTTACGCCCTGGTTCTCCTGGCCGCTCTGGCGCTAATGGCCGGTTCATGGACGGGTCTACTCCCCGGTACCTCGCCGCTCTTTTTTTATTTCCGCGCCGGCGCCGGTTTATTGGAGGATCTGGCGGTTTATATCGCCGTTATGGATGTTCTGGTTTTTGCCTCTTTTTACGGCGGTCCGGCCAGCGCGTCTTTATTCAATAAAAAATGGGAGCCGTTGGGAGTGAAGATCTTATCCGTTCTCTCCTTGTGGTTCCTGGCGCAAATAAATTTTTCACCCGCCTGGTGGTGTTTGGGCCTGGGCGTCGGTTTTACCGCCGTTGCCCGATATTTTTGGACGAAATTCCGACCGGTCAAAGGAGTAAAAAGCGCGTTCCGTTCCAAATACGAATTATTATGGCCGGCGCTCTTTATCGCCGTACCGCTTTTTTTTCTCTTGGCCGGTTATTCGGATCTCTCGGATCCTCAGACCTCTTACCGGGAAGGAAGGCTTGATTTCGGGAATACCGCGGTTGTTTCGTGGTCAGCCATAAAAAACCGGCCGTTTTTCGGTTATGGCTCGGAAATGTTCAGCGCCGCCATATCCCTGTTCCGGCCGGCGGAGCTTAATGATGCTGTCGGCTGGGACACCAGGTATAAAACGGGTTCGTCCCACTTCTTCGTTTTAGCGGCGACGTCGGGCTTACCGGTGTTCGCAAGTTATTTAGCGATCATTATTGCCTGGTTTTATTATATTATAGTCCGAGGATATAAGTTAATGTCCCCGAAAGAAGACAACAATGACGGGGCCTGGATATTTTTCGCTTTGACGGCCGCCGGTTTGGCTTTATTGGCCGGTCAGTTGCTTTACGCGGCCAACACGGTCCTGTGGTTGTTTTTTTGGATCTTCTTGGCGCTGGCAAGCGCCTTCATGCCGGCCGAAAAGAGCGTAAAATATTCCCTTAAACCCGGCCGAGCGGTCCTCTTTATTTTTATCTGTGTCATATTTTTGTTATTTTTAGGCTGGACGGCTTTACTGGGCAAATACGGGCAATATTTTCTGGCGGATAGAAATTTCAATCGAGCCGCTCTCGCGGCCGACAGAGACGAAACGAGCGAGAATTATCTGTTCTCGGCCGATAGATTAAACCCCCGTAATTACAGCTACAAGATCAGTCTGTCAAAATTTTATTTGTCCGCGGCCCTGGGGGAAGCGCTAAAACCGGTAGGGGAGAGGAGCGCGGAAGCGGTCAGGGATAATTTTAACCGTAGCATCGGCTGGGCGGAGAAAGCGCGCGCGGCGACTCCATACGCGGTAGCGGTTTACGAAAATCTGGGCGTGGTTTACCGCGACATCGGCGTTTATTCGCCCGCGAGTTACGATCTCTCGATAAAAGCCTTCGAGGAGGCCGCCCGGCTTGAACCGACCAATCCGGTAATACAGTCCGAATTGGGCCATATTTATCTTGCCCAAGGTCTTTTTGACGACGCGATTTCCGCTTATGGACGGGCGGAGGATTTAAAAAAGGATTTTTTTCCGGCCAGGCTGGGAATGGCCAGAACCCATGCAGCCAGAGGAGATTACGATCAAGCGTTGGCGCTTTTTTCCGAACTGGAAGGCGGACCCGATGACGTAAGCGTATTTTTTGAAGAAGGCCGGATTTACTTTAACCAGGGAAATATCGATGAAGCCATAAAAAAATTCCGGCAGGCGATCGAGCTGGAACCGCTTTACGCTAACGGCCTTTACGCTCTGGCGTTAGCTTTGGAAAAAGGAGGCGCTTTTGACGAGGCCAGATTTTATTATAGTATGGTCGGGAAATTGAACCCCGGGAACGCGGAAATAAAGAAGAAGATCGAGGAACTTGAAAAATGAGAGATTTAAATCGTTTAGCGCGTGAAGAAGCCCCTGATCTCCAGGGGCTTTTAAAAAAGAACTTACGGTTTTAATCCGGTTTTATTTTTTGGATTTCGGGGTAATGGTCGGTTGATACCGGCTTTTTTCATGAGTGCCCGGATTTTTTTAGCCGGAAGCCTTTCCAGCCAAAGGTCGAGCAAGTTGAATATTCCCTCTAAAATGTCTTCCCGGGAGATATCGGTTTTTACCGTCGGCTCATCGTTCCCGCTTTCAGGCTCCGGAATGGCGTTTTACAGCTCTTTAAGCGCCGGCAGTTCGCGGTAAGCGTCTTTCAGGGAATAACCTTTAGTCAAAGTCAGCTCATAGATCTTCTCGACTCCCAAAAGCGCCGCTGACTCCCGCATGGAATAAACATATAGTCTGCCCTGCTTTTTCTTTCTGACTAATTTGCCGAGATCGGTACGCAGCATAAGGGATAATCTTCCGGCGATCGAACTTAGAATAAACTTTTTTCCGGCGGATACCTCTATATTCCGGAGGATTTCTTTGCCCGTTTGTTCGCCGCCGGCCAAAAGCGCGCTGATGATGAGTTTTCCCTGGTTGGTTTCCGCGGCGGCGGTTTTGGCGATCGCGGCTTTGGCCGCTTTGATCTCGTCATGCATTTTTTCCTCGAAATATTTAAGAGGGTTCACTTTTATTACCTGACCGCGTCTTTTCGTTTTGTCCCGGATATTTTTAAGGGGAACGCCGGTTTCATTTTTTTCTTTTTTTGATTGCGGAGGCGATACGATTATTTTTTTCGGCGGCCTCTGTGTTTTTTTCTTCGATATCATTGCACTCTCCCTTCGTAATAAAGAGCGATATGATTTATTTAATATTTTCTTAAATGGATTTTAATACACGGGAATTAAAGCGGAATTAGAAGAATAAAAAAAGCAACATGAATATCATGTTGCCGATCGGGGAATTTGGCTTTATTTTTTTTCGTTTTCATCATCGCCGCAGCGGCAGTTACCGCATCCGGGATTCGGGCCGAAAACCATGGCGCTGTCGATCTTGAGGTCGTCTTCGACGATGTCGATACTTATGGGTTGGGCTTTTTGCAGGAGCTCCGCGTCGACGACGAAATCGAGGCCGTCAAAAGAAAAGCTCTTGTCAGTTTTTGCCGGCTCATCCAGAGCCAGTCTTAGTCCCGGGCCGCCTCAGCCCGAGGTTTGCAGGTAAATACGGATGGATTTTCCCGACGGAAGATTTCTTTGCCGGATAACAGCCTTTAAGTGATCGACAGCTTTTTTGGTAACGGTCAGCTCTTGGTTAGTGGTCATGACATTGTCTCCTTTTTAGTGCAGGAATAAATGGTAATTGGACCTGGCTGGATCTTCGAACAATAATTCGTACTGGTCGAGTTTGGATCCGATGCTCTTGAACCGGCCTAAAGGCATGATGACAATTTCTTCACCGGTGTTATCAGTAAAGACGGCGCGGAGGGCGATAAGGATACCGGTAAATAATTTTTCTTTCCTTTCATCTTCTTTGATGCCGGTAGCGTTTTTGATTTCCGCCAGAATATCTTCTCGGCTGACTTCCGGCGTAACCAGGGCGTCGATGGTCTCAACCTGGTACAGGCCGCCTCGATTCACAGCCTGCGCAAAGTATAAATTCATGATTGATCCCAACGCTTCCTTGATTTGTTCCGGGACCACGTTAATATTGAATCCGTCGCAGGCCTTTATGATCATAGCGACGAATTCATCGCTGGTAACGGTTTTTGTCGATTTCATCTTTTGCCAACCTTTCTGTTGTTCAAGGTACGGTTTATAAAATTTAAAACCATTCTTTATTCTAAATTTGTGTATATAGAGAGAATCGTCCCGCCATCCGGCGGGATCTCCGCTTCGCTCCGAAACTCACTGCGGGGGTAAATGTAATTTTTATATGTGCCCAGAGAGAGAATCGAACTCTCATGGTGTTACCACCACACGATTTTGAGTCGTGCGCGTCTACCAATTCCGCCATCCGGGCCAAAAATAAAACAGCTAACAGTAGCTATTGCCTACGGTCATTATATGGTAAAAATGTAAAATTGTCAAAATTTGTGAAAATTTATATTTTGGGTTATAATAAAAATGCCGGTTAAAAGAGTGGCAGGAAGATTGTTGGCCGGCTTTTATTCTTATCCCGCCTCAGATAAATGGGAAAAATAATTTCAGTCGTCAATCAAAAGGGCGGAGTGGGCAAAACCACCACGGCCGTAAATTTAGGGTCTTATTTGGCTTACCTTGGAAAAGATGTGCTTCTGGTCGATATCGATCCCCAGGCTAACGCCACTTCGGGTTTGGGCATAGATCACCAGAAGCTGCCCCATGGGATTTACGAAGCGATTATCGGCCAAAAACCGATTTACCACGTCATTAAACACACTCTTCAAGATAAGTACAGCGTGGCGCCTTCCACTATCTCTCTGGCCGGAGCAGGCATCGAGCTCGTAGGCATGGAAGACCGGGAGTTCAGGCTGGCCAAGGTTCTTTCTGACGTAAAAAACGAATATGATTATATTATCGTGGACGGTCCGCCCTCCCTTGGACTTTTAACAGTAAACAGCCTTTGCGCCGCCGATCAGGTACTAATTCCCATACAGAGCGAATATTACGCCCTGGAGGGCTTGGGGCAGCTCCTGGAGACGATCAGTCTGGTGCAGAATAATTTAAAGCCGGAATTGGGAATATTGGGGGCGGTTATAACCATGTACGATAAGCGCAATAAGCTATCCGATTCCGTTATGCGCGAGTTATATCAATATTTTCCGAACCGGGTGTTCCGTTCGGTAATACCCCGAAGCGTCCGGCTGGCCGAAGCGCCAAGCTACGGCCGATCCATACTTCACTACGACCCGAAGTCAAAGGGCGGCCGGGCATATGAGAAACTGGCGCGGGAGCTTATTGGTCTGGAAAGTTGATTATTGGCGTTAAATCTGTTTTTGACGGCTAAAAATTTTCAATTTTCAATAATCAATTTTCAATGAATTTTCAATTTTTTAATTTTCATTTGCATTGTATTTTGGTTAGTTGAAAAATTGAAAATTGGGTTATTGAAAATTTCCCAATCATTGTAAAGCGCAGCAGACATTAAATTGACCGAAGAAATTTTAAAAAATTAATACTTTAATTTTCTAATACTATGCCCAACGGACTAGGCAGAGGACTAAGTTCTCTTATACCAAATAAAAACACCCCGCCCTCTTCCGGGCCGAATATTAACGGAACAGGCGATACGCGCCCAGTGGCCGCCGCGGGTCCCGGTAGCGACAAGGATAAGGTGCTTAAAATCGATATTTCCCGGATCGAAGTCAATCCTCTGCAGCCGCGAAGGCAGTTTACCGACGTAAATCTCGATGAATTGGTGGAATCGATTAAAAAGCACGGCGTGATACAACCGCTGGTAGTAAGCCAGTCGGGCGATCGCTATGAGCTTATCGCTGGCGAACGGCGTCTGCGCGCTTCGAAAAAGGCCGGTTTGAAAGACGTGCCGGTTATCGTCCGGGAAGTCAAAGATGAACAGCAAAAACTGGAGGTGGCCTTAATCGAGAATATCCAGCGCGAAGACCTTAATCCGATCGATCTGGCGGTAGCTTACTCCAGACTGGTCGATGAATTCCACCTAACTCAGGAAGACGTCGCCCGGGAAGTCGGAAAATCCCGTTCCGCCGTCACTAATTGCCTTCGCCTGCTTTCGCTTCCCGAAGAAATAAAATTAGCGTTGATCGGCGGCAGAATATCGGAAGGACACGCGAAATACCTGGTCGGCCTGGACTCCGAGGCCAAGCAGATGAACCTTTTTCGCAAGATACTTATGACCAACCTGACGGTGGGCGATACGGGAAAAGAAGCGAGGCGCATGGGCGGCACGAAACAGGCCAGGATCAAGATCAACTACGCCGACAAGGACAAGGAATTCGCCCTGAGGGAATTTTTCGGAGCTAAAGCGGAAATAAAGCGGAGAGGCAAAGGCGGCCAGATCATCATCGATTTTTACAGCGAAGAGGAATTAGGGGAAATCATCGGCAAAATAAAATGATCATTTTTAAATATCATGACGGCGCGCGCGATCAGCGCGCGTTTTCGTTTATGAATATTCGTAATAATATCTTGACATTGATGCTCGACATTTAAGCCGTTTTATATTAAAATAAATCATTAAAGAGTTCGTTGAAAATCAAACATGTAAGTGTTTTGGGCGGATTAGGAGGCTTTATGCAGAAGAATAGCCGGGTTTTCACCATGACCAAGAAAGCCATTGAATGGCTGAATAGGTTTTTAAAGGTTAATGTCCGCTTGCATGGAGAGGAAAATATTCCCTCCGACGCGCCGATAATATTTGTGGCGAATCATTTTACCCGTTTTGAGACCTTTATGCTCCCTTGGTATATCCAGAGGGGCAGGAAGGACATGCAGAAAATCTATTCGCTGGCTTACAAGGATCTGTTCATCGGTAAATTCGGGGATTACTTACGGAGCCTGGGAGCGGTTTCCACCGGCGATCCGGATCGGGACACCTTGATCGTAAGGTCCCTGATCACCAAAGAGGCGCCCTGGATAATTTTTCCCGAAGGCATGATGGTAAAAAATAAAAAGATTTTTAATGACGGTCGGCTTGAGATCTGCGACGACACCGGTTTCCGCCAGCCGCATACCGGCGCCGCCACTTTGGCGCTCCGGGCCGAATTTTACCGCCGGCGTCTTCTGGGTCTAAGCCAAAAGGGATCCCCGGAGGCGGAACGCCTGCTCGCTTCTTTCCGTATCGGCGCGATCGAACAAGTTTCAAAAAAAGGCGTTGTCATCGTCCCCTTGAATATCAGTTATTATCCGATCCGCGCCCGGGAGAATTTTTTAAATAGACTGGCGGAACGATTCGTCGGCGAGGTTTCGGGCCGGGTGCGGGAAGAGCTCATGGTCGAGGGCGAGATGCTTTTCGGAGGGGTGGATATCGATATCCGCTTCGGCGCGCCGATAAAGACGGAAGAATATCTTAATAACAGGATTATCCGGGATATTGACTCCGAGGAGAAGATATTTTTTGACGACCCGATCGCTTCCCGCGATCTCATGAAAATGAAATCCCGAAAGATCATGCTCCGGTACATGAAGGCGATTTATGGCCTGGCGACCGTTAACCACGACAATATTTTCGCCTCTATTTTGTGGCATACCAGGGGAACTGAAATTGAAGAAAAAGATCTTCTGCGCATCGCCTACCTTTTGACCGTCAAGGAATTCAAAGAAACCAGGACATATTGGCACCAGGATCTCTCCGCCAATCAATTAAGCCTCGTCACAGACGACCGTTACGGTCATTATCGCGACTTTCTTGATCTGGCCACGGAAAAAGGGGTGGTAGTGAAAAGGGGAGGCACCCTGGTCATCAACAAGGACAGGCTCTCCTGCGGAGATTTTCATAGCGTCCGGATCGACAACCCCCTGATCCCGATCCAGAACGAGATCGAACCGTTGGTATTCCTGCAAAAGAGAATCGAGGAGCTGACCGGCGTGACCAGCCGGACTCTACGGGTAATGACACGGGAACACCTGCAGAACAAGGCGGTCGTCGGGTTTAATAATGATTATGACGCCTTTTTTAACGAAAAGGATTTTAAAAAAGGCGAGATAAAAGACCGGGAAGTCGGCCGCCCCCGCCTTTTGATCCCGGGAAAACTAGAAGACACTGATTTTAAGGATCGGATCGGCGTGGTTCTGGCGCACGGCTATCTGGCCGCGCCCTTTGAGGTCAAACATCTGGCTCAGTATTTGCTGAATAAGGGCCTGTGGGTGTATATCCCGCGCCTCAAGGGCCATGGCACCTCTCCCAAGGATCTGATAAACGTAAAACACGAAGACTGGATTGATGCCGTGGATGAGGGCTACGTCCTTTTAAGCAATTACTGCGATCGCGTTGTCTTGGGAGGATTTTCCGCCGGTGCCGGAATGATACTGGATTTGGCCTCCCGGGCCAAGGATATAGAGGGCGTATTCGCCGTTTGCCCGCCCCTGAAATTAAAAAGCAAGGGATCAACGCTGGCTCCCGCCGTTTGCACCTGGAACGATTTTGTCCACTGGGAAGGGATAAAATGGAAATACGTGGCCAATAACCCGGAAAATCCGCACATCAACTATAAGCATAATCCTATCGCCGGGGTCAGGGAGTTGGGCCGCCTGATGGACAGAGTGGAACACGCTTTGCCTAAAATTTCCGTTCCCGCCCTTGTTATCCAGTCTCTGGAAGATCCGGTTGTCGATTATCGCGGCACCATGCGCCTTTATCTCCGGCTCGCGTCGGAAAAAAAGAAATACAGCATCTTCCGGTTCAAGCGTCACGGCATAGTGAACGGCAATGACGTGGATTGTGTTTTCCGCGATATCTGGGATTTTATCAAACATCTGGTCAATTGACCGGAAAATTTTTACAAAAAATCATTTCCGAAGAGGGTTCCCCACCCTCTTTTTTTATTGATAAATCAGGCGGATTCGGAGTTTGCATTTTATGATTTTGTGTATTATCATATAGATAGAAAGCGGGCTTAAAGATGATAATAATTATCGCCGGCATAGCCCGTTGTTTTATTGAAGATAATCAGATAAATAGGTCATTCGAAATTTTTACCCCGCCCGCTCGCCTCGCTACCGCTCCGGCGAAGCGGGCTGGCGGGGCAAGTTCGTAAATAAAAGCATCCCCATGCCTAAAACGAAATTCGTCCACCTTCATGTCCATACCCACTATTCATTATTGGACGGACTAACTAAAATCGACGAACTTATCGCCGCCGCCAAGAAAGACGGCGCGCCGGCCGTGGCCATGACCGACCACGGCGTTATGTACGGCGCGATCGAATTTTATCAGAAATGCAAAAAGGCCGGAATAAAGCCGATTATCGGGCTGGAAGCTTATCTGGCCCCGGATTCCAGGTTGAACAAGATCACGAGAAGCGACGGAAAATGGAATTATCATCTTTTGCTTTTGGCTAAAAATCTTGAAGGCTATAAAAATCTCATAAAATTGACCTCTATAGCTCATTTAGAGGGCTTTTATTATAAACCCAGAATAGATTGGGAAGTTCTTAAGGAATACCACGGCGGTCTTATCGCGGCCACGGCTTGCATGGGCGGGGAGATACCGGCCTTGATTCGGGCCGGAAAGACGGCTAAGGCAAGGGAACGTATCCGGGAATACAACGAACTTTTCGGACAGGACAACTTTTACCTTGAGATCCAGGATCACCCCGATCTGGAGGGCCAGGCGGAAATAAACCGGGAGCTTATAAAATTATCGCGGGAACTTAACGTCCCGCTTTTAGCCACCAACGACGTCCATTATCTCCACAAAGAAGATGACGAAGCGCAGGACATATTGCTTTGCCTGCAAAACAAGAAAAAGATCAATGATACCGACCGGATGCACATGACCGGCGTTGATTATTCCCTCCGGCCGGCGGCGGAAATAATCGAAGCGTTCAAAGACGTTCCGGAGGCGATCGAAAATACCGTTAAAGTGGCCGAGCGCTGCGATCTGGAAATAGAATTAGGGAAGATCCAGCTGCCCTTTTTCGAGGTGCCGGCAGGCTTCAACGAGAACAGTTATCTGCGGAAATTATGCGAGGAGGGGCTTATAAGGCGTTATAACACCCCGTACGAGAAGGCCGACCCCGCGATCAAGGAGCGGATGGATTTCGAACTGTCGGTGATCGAGCGCATGGGTTGGCCCTCTTACTTCCTGATCGTGGCCGATTTCGTCAATTGGGCGAAGGATAACAGCATAGTCGTCGGTCCGGGAAGGGGCAGCGCGGCCGGTTCCCTGGTTTGCTACCTGGTCAGAATAACCAATATCGATCCGCTAAAATACGATCTGCTGTTCGAACGTTTCCTTAATCCGGACCGCGTATCGATGCCCGATATCGATCTTGACTTCGCGGATATCCGCCGCGACGAGGTCATAAGATACGTGGAGGGTAAATACGGAAAAGACCACGTCGCGCAAATAATCACCTTCGGGACGATGGCCGCCCGGGCCGCCGTCCGGGACGTAGGGCGGGTGCTTGATTATCCTTATGATTATTGCGACCAGCTAGCCAAGAAGATACCGATGTTCTGTAATTTGAAAAAAGCCCTGGAAAATACCGAAGAGCTTAAAGAAGTTTACGACAAAGAGGAGGGAGCGAGGCGGATAATCGATTACGCCAAACGGCTGGAAGGGGTCGCGCGCCACGCGTCGACCCACGCTTGCGGCGTGCTTATTACCAAGGATCCTTTGACGGAGAACGTGCCGATCCAGTACGCTTCGTCTTCGGACCGGACGATCGTTTCCCAGTATTCGCTGCATCCGATCGAGGACCTGGGGCTTCTTAAGATGGATTTTCTCGGCTTGAAGAACCTGACGATCATAGAGTCCGCCCTTAAGATCATAAAAAATACCAGAGGAATAGAGATTCTCATAGATACCATACCCCTAGACGACCGGGCTTCTTACAAACTCTTTCAGGAAGGCGAAACCACCGGCGTGTTCCAGTTTGAATCGAGCGGCATGAAAAGATACTTAAGGGAACTTAAACCGACGGAATTCGAAGATATTATCGCGATGGTCGCCCTTTACCGCCCCGGTCCCATGGAATGGATCCCCGATTTTATCGCCGGAAAGCACGGCCACAAAAGGATCGAATATCTCCATAAAGACCTGGAACAGGTATTGTCTAAAACCTATGGCGTAGTGGTTTACCAGGAGCAGGTAATGCAGATATCCCGCGTGTTGGCCGGCTTTACCAAGGGAGAGGCGGACGTGCTCCGGAAAGCGGTGGGCAAAAAGATCCTGGAACTTTTAATCGAACAAAAAACCAAATTCATAGACGGTTGTATTAAAAACTCCTTATCCCGGCCTTTAGCCGAAAAGATCTGGGCTTTTATCGAGCCGTTCGCCGGCTACGGTTTTAACCGGTCGCATGCCGCCTGCTACGCCCTGATCGCCTATCAGACCGCTTATCTCAAGGCGCATTGGCCGACGGAATTCATGGCCGCCCTTTTAACCGCCGATCAGCAGAATATCGATCGTCTGGCTATAGAGATAGAAGAGTGCAAGCGGATGGGTATCGAGGTCAGGCAGCCGGATATCAACCAATCTTTCGAAACTTTTACCGTGGTCACTTCCGGTACCGCGACCAACCAGGTGGTTAAAGCGAGCGAGGAGGTAAAAACCGTACGGTTCGGTCTGCATGCCATAAAGAATATCGGCGAAAATATCTCAAAAGTATTGATCGGGGAGCGGAAAGCCAACGGTCCGTACAAAGATCTTTCCGACCTCCTGGAGCGAGTTACCGATAAGGATCTTAATAAGAAATCGCTGGAAAGCCTTATTAAAAGCGGGGGACTG
>JAZDLN010000052.1:0-13705 GCA_043801965.1 Candidatus Falkowiibacteriota bacterium | reverse complement strand
TAATACTTATAAAATTTCTCTGAAATTTTGCAAAATAAACGAAGTCATTTATTCCCTATAAAAAACACAAAACCGCCGGTATGCCTGTCGTGCACGACATTATCGATTTTCCTCCTCTTGGTTGCAGGCGAAACCTCGTCCAGACAAAGCACCTCCCCAGGCAAGAGTCCCCTGCCCGAATATTCCATGGTCTTGTGGAGATAGCCGATGAACGAGCCGGTATA
This sequence comes from Candidatus Falkowiibacteriota bacterium, assembly GCA_043801965.1. GTDB lineage: Bacteria > Patescibacteriota > Patescibacteriia > Patescibacteriales > UBA12075 > XYA2-FULL-47-19. The sequence goes on along the minus strand of JAZDLN010000052.1, from coordinate 13,481 downwards.
ACGGTAGCGCCGGACGCATCCCTTGATCGTTTCCTTGATTTTTTCATCATAACCCCGCCAGTTAAAAACCCGGGCATCCGTTTCCAGCCACTGATTTACCAGATATCCGGCCAGTTCAATCACCTTGTCATGTGCCAACCGGTTCCCCCTCTGGGCGGTCCTCACGAGCCTGATACTGATTAAATCGCAAACGCGCTTATCGTCCTCGTTCTCCTGGCAGAAAAAAGTATAAAGCTTATGCTTGTATTTCTTCATGATCCTGTTAACCTCTTTTTCATCCTCATAATAATCAATCTGTCTTTTACTCATCTGCACCCCCTTCATCCATAACTTCTGGTGCGGCCGGTCCAGGCCGAAAACCACCCGGTCCCAGTCCGTCTCGCCCAGTTCGGTCTTTACGTTTTTCTCAATAAAAAAATAGGTCGTGCGGCAATTGCGTTTGACCCACAAGCTGTCGATACTGGGCGGCTCCTTCCGGTATAATGCCCGGTTTATATTTTTTATGGCTTTATCTGAATTCATAAAAATCCATAGTTATCCACATTGACCACATCCTACATTTACGCTATAATACCAATATAGAGTTCTTTTCTGGAGCGCAATCTGACCGCTCCCATATTTAAAAAATGTAAAATCGGCTTATATAAAAAGCTCGATTGCTTGTGAAGTATCAAAGTAAGTAATTTTTCGGGAATTTTATAATTCCCGGATGCTCACAGGCAATCGGGCTTTTTTGTTTGTTTAAAATCCGGGGAGCAATCCCCTTTTTATTTAATTAATTAACGCCTGCCCTTATTTATTATCCCGATAAAAACGGCGGCGAACAAAATCATGACAGAAAAAGAAAAATCCGGTCTGCAGATAACTTATCTGCCGATCAATGACCTTAAACCGGCTCCGTATAATCCGCGCAAGTGGGACAAGGAAACGGTGGAACAACTGAAAGAATCTATCAAACGCTTCGGCCTGGTCGATCCTTTCGTGGTCAATTCCGCTCCGGAGCGCCTAAATACAATCATCGGCGGTAACCTGCGCTGGGCAACAGCCAAGGAAATGGACATAAAGACGGTTCCGGTGGTCCACGTCAATATCCCTGATCTGGAAAAGGAAAAGGAACTGAATATCAGATTAAATAAAAATCAAGGCGAATTCGATTTGGGCCTACTCGCCCAATTTGACGAAGCCTTCCTGGCCGATATCGGCTTCGATTCGGAGGAGTTGGACAAGATCTTCGAGGACGAACCGAATGAAGAACAATTCGACCTGGAAAAAGAGCTGAAGAAATTGAAAATCGACGAGATCGTCGTAAAAAGGGGCGACGTCTACGACCTGGACGGCTCCCGGCTGATGTGCGGCGATTCAACCGTTGAAGCGGACATGCTCAAGCTGGCTGGCGGAGATAAAATAGACATGGTCATGACTGATCCACCCTATATTTTAGACTACCTCCACGGCAAAACCAAACACGGGGAAGCGGTAACGGGCTTCGGCGCCAAAAAGAACCGGCGCTACCTGGAAACCGATTCCCTGCCTGATAATTTTACCGAACTCTGGATGGGCAACGTGGCTAAGGTTCAGAACGATAACTTTTCCATTATCGTCTACGAGAACTGGAAAAATATCCGCACGATCTGGAACGAGATGGAAAAATACTGGAAGGTCCGCAATATGATCGTCTGGCACCTGCCGAACCGCAACCAAGGATATGCCGGTAAGTACAAGCTGTTCTCGAAATACGATATCGCCATGGTGGGCACATCGGATGAGAAGCGTTTGCCCGACTTAGAGCCGGAGGATGAACTGCTGCAGAACGAATATGAAACCGCCCTGTTCGCCATTACCGGCAAACCGCATTGGGAATCTTACGAAAAAGGAAAGAAATACTGCCCGACCGATTTCATGGATTACAAGGCGGCGGACGAAAAATCGTCCGGTCAGGCCATTATTTTCGGCACCAAGCCGATCGAGATCCTTATTCCCTACATAAAAATTCTGACTAAGCGCGACCAGCTTGTCCTGGAGCCTTTCGGAGGCAGCGGTTCGACCTTGATCGCATCGACCAAACTCAAAAGACGCTGCTACTTAATGGAAAAATCGCCGGTCTACGCGGAAGTGATCCTTGATCGCTGGGAAAAGCTAACAGGCAGGAAACGGGTCAAACTCCATGAAAACTAAATTCGAACAGTCCAGGTTCATAAAAATCCTGGAGGAAGCGCCCTTCATATCCTATGCCGCTAAAAAAGCCGGAATCGCGCGGGCCACGATTTACCGCTGGAAAAAAAATAACCCGGAATTCCGGGAACAACTGGAGAGAGCCCTGGATTCCGGGCGCGATCATCTGATCGATATAGCGGAAATAGCGCTCGTGGAGAAAATCAAAAGCAAGGATATGACGGCGATAAAATTTTTTCTGCAGCACAACGATACGAGGTACCGGCCGATGCGGGCCGTTTCCGCTCCACCTGAATCGAACAAAAAATTAAGCGATGAGGAAACTTTCATTTATGACAGTCTTTCACAATTATCGGATGAAGCCTTAGACAGACAAATCAAAGAAGTGGAGCAAGAAATAATTGAAGAAAAAAAAGAAAATAACCGGGAATAAAAAAGATATTCTTAAGAGATATTTAAATCTTAACGCGCTCGCGCTTATTCGATACTCAATTCCTCGCCACCGACAAAATGAACTCTTATGATCCGGATGCTTTTTATCTTCGTGGCATGATCGTAAACGGCCAGATTCCACTGGGAAGAGTGTGAACCGCCCGGGTTTATTTTTTCCTGGATAGTTCCGTAAAACGGTTTATCGCTTTTCGAATTCCACTCGCTGACCGGCTCGTTATAATTATTCAGAAAATAAGCTTCAAGAGTCACGGCGTCAACGGCTCTGTCTGAATTATTTTTGAACGTGGCTATTAAATTCGGGGTACCGATCGAATCTTCTTCTATTTTCGAAGATGCGATTTCGATTTGTTTGATTTTGTTTTTAATTTCCTCCTGATTTTTCATAACCGCGGCTTGATCCTGACTATTGGCGCCGTTTGGCGATGTTGTCTGCGAATCGTTGATTGCGGCTGAAATCATGCTGATTAAAATCGGCAAAATTACGAAAATCGTAATCAAGGGGTGCCGCGCGAACCAGCTGCGCAAATCGGAATTGCAATGTTTGCACTTCTTGGCGCTTAGCATAATCTCCTCCCCGCACTTGGGGCATTTTTTGGTTTTTTCGCTCATAGATTTTCTTGAAAAATATTTAACGGGTCGGATTAAGTCCGACGTATTTTATCGGAAACTGGCTGCCTAAAGGCCAAAATTTGGCGACTGACTTATAAATCAACTTGTCGCGGATTTCCGGCGGCGCCACTTCTCCGTCGAAATACGACCGGCCTTTTATCCGATCCGAAGGATGCCAGCCATGCGCCACGAATACCTCCCGGATTATGCCGCGGTAAACCCCGCAAACAATTTTATATTTTTCCAATCGATTCCGGTTCAGCCGCCAATGGCCATGTGTCACTTCGTATATCTCTGCCGGGGTCATTTTCGGTTTATACAGCCGGTTGATATTGATCAGAAGCGTGAGTTCGGTAAAGACTGCTTCTTCCGCTTCGTATCTTATTTTGATATCATCCAGGCTCATGATACCGCGGTCATGCGCATGATGGCCGTTCACTATGTTCGTCAGCTTTTCTTTGCCGATCAGATCAATAACCGCGCATTCTACTTCGAAAGCCTCTTTTTCGGCCAGCCCGTGGCGCAAAACGACCAGGCCGACATCAAGGCCGGCTTTTTGGATTTCTTTTATGGTCCTGATCTTTTCTTTGGTCATCTCGTTTTCTTTTTCCTCAAGCACCCCCAGAAGATGCTGGTTTATCCGATTGCCTCTTCCCTTACCGACATAAAACACCTTATCTTTCCTTGGGTCGGTAAGCAAATAAACGTAGTAACCGAGTTTTTCTATTGTTGATTGGGAAAGTTTAAGTTCACCCATAAATACTTATTCATGAAACCGGGAATATCGGGAAAATAAAAACGGACACCCGACCTGGTTGCGAAACCACAATTGGTGTCCCGAAAGACGCCGCTTGTATGGGTCGGAGTGCCCGTTACTACATACAAACGATGGTGCTTTTGCACATCTTTCGAGATATTCAATTGTGGTTTCGCACTTATATAATAGCTTAAAACACATTAAAAGTAAAGTAAAGTTACCGACAGTTTATCTACTCCCCCGGTCTGGACTTCTAGAGGTGTCTGCGTCATCAATGTCCCTGTAATAATTAAAGAAAAAATTATGGGACAAACGCAAGCTTTAATGAAAACCCGAACACAGACCGAAACCGAACTGCCCGTTTCCTACTGTCTTTACGCCCGCAAGTCGAGCGAGGACGACGAAAGGCAGGCCCTTTCGATTGATTCGCAAATCAAGGAGATGCTAGCCGCGTCCCAGCGGGACGGGCTCAATATTAAAGAGGTCCGGCAGGAATCGCACTCGGCCAAGGAGTCGGGGCAAAGGCCGGTCTTCATGAGTCTCCTTGAGGACGTCCGGCGGGGCAAGTTCAGCGGCATCCTCACCTGGGCCCCGGACCGCTTAAGCCGGAATGCCGGGGACCTGGGGTCAATTGTCGACCTCATGGACCAGGGGCGGCTCCGGGAAATAAGGACCAACGGGCAGAAATTCACGAACTCCCCCAACGAGAAATTTCTCCTGATGATCCTCTGCTCGCAGGCCAAGCTCGAAAACGACAACAAGGGAGTAAACGTCCGCCGGGGCCTCCGGGCCAAATGCGATATGGGCATCCGGCCGGGCCACTGCCCTTTGGGGTACTTTAACGAGATGAGCACGCAGAAAGGCAAGAACCGGATACTTGTGGACGAGGAGCGGGCGCCTATCGTCAAGCAGATATTCGACCGGGTGGCGAACGACTTCTGGACCGGGCGGGAGGTATACCGCTGGCTCAAGGACGACCTGGACTTCCGCACCCGCGGCGATAAGCATGTGACTTTGGGCGGGGTTTACCGGATACTGGAATCGACCTTCTACTACGGCGAGTTCGAATTCCCGAAGGGATCCGGCAATCTCTACCAGGGAACGCACACGCCGCTCATATCAAAAGAACTCTTTGAACGGGTCCGGAATAACCTGATCGCGGCGCCCAAGCAATTCGGCCTGAAGGAATTCCAGTTCACGAAGATCCTCTCCTGCGGCCTCTGCGGGGGTGGCATCACGGCCACGGAAAAAATAAAAAGAAACCTGCAGGGCGGGGTCAAACGCTACGTCTATTACCATTGCAGCAACAAGGCCCGGGTAAACTGCCACCAGGCCTATATCCGGGAAGAGGAACTTCTGCAGCAGTTCGTTGGGCTCATGGACCGGATAGACTTCAACCGGACAGGAATATACGGCCGCCTGAAAGAGGAGGTAAACAAATACAACAAATTTTCTAAAATCCTCTCCGGCAGCGGTATGCCGGGCGCGAACAAAATAAAGCAGGATGCGATCGACGTTCCGGCCTTCGCTAAATATATCCTGAGCGAAGGCACAATCCAGGAAAAGCGCGACCTGCTCCTGAACCTGAAAACGAAACTTATTCTCAAGGATAAGCGGATCGTAATCAAATGAACGCGCGGGAAGCGGTCCGCCTGGCCAAAAAACTTATCCTGGACAAGCACAAGGAGCATTTCATCGCGATCTACCTGAACGCCCGGAACGATGCGATTAAAACCGAGCTCGTGAGCCTCGGTACTCTGAACGCGAGCATAGTGCACCCCCGGGAAGTGTTTCGTCCGGCTATTAAATATCGGGCCTGCACGATTATCGTTCTCCATAACCACCCCTCGGGCGACGTCTCCCCTTCTGAATCAGACCTTGAACTGACTAAGCGATTAAAAAATGCCGGGCAACTGCTCGGCATTGAGGTTTTGGATCATGTGGTGTTTTGTGCGGGGAAAAATTTTTATTCGATAAATAACTACAACCGGTAAAAAATAACTTAATCATATTTTATGATTAATTCACTTATTCCCGTATCGTATTTACAGTCATAAATGAAACATTAAATCTGAACGACCCGCTCAATCTTTTTATTGCATTGCGCAGATTGACTTTGCTGAAAAAAGGAATGTCAATTAAGCTTCCGGACCGACTGACTACTGCATAAATAATTGTGTATTCTGCTGGATTAAAAACTTCGGTGGGCACTAATGGTTTATGAGTATCGGGCAATTTGTTTCGAACTTTATTCCTGAAATCAGCATCAGACAAAAATAAATCACCAGAAACTAATCCTTGTGAAAATAAATGGCTTAATACGGATGACGTTCCGTATCTTTTAACATGGATTATTTTTTTATCATTGGTTAATAGATCGCAAAATTCAATTCCACCGCGCGCACCACCTAAAGTAATAATTTGTCTATCCATGCAACATACGCCGGAAAGCTCCGAGGCAACTCTTTCGTTATATGCATCTTCGTGTTCCCCAATTCCAGATTCGGGCAATGTGATAACGGGCGCGGTATCACGAATACTGTTAAAATAAGTGTTAACGGTATTCGCATAATTTGTTTCAATTTGATACCATTTACTATTGCTAAGGATATATGTTTTACCGCTCAGTATAATTTCCCCGCACAAACAATCATATGCCTTCCATTCATTAATCAGCTCTTCGTTCTCCGCGCCAACGCAACTGATAACCCTTGACTTAAACACTTCCAATGATAAACTGTCACGATCTTCTTGATTTAATGATTCGATAAAAGTATTCAATTCAACATCATCACCCAGCGACGCATTATTACTTTCTATACGAAATTCTGCAACTTTTTCCCAGGGAACAATATCCGGAATTGCCATCCATATTTTTTCCGTATCAGAATTAACTATTTTCCCCATTAATTCCCCGTCTAGATTGTTAACAATTTGAGGAGATTTAATTTCCGCAATGTGGTCAATCCACTCAAAATTATTTCTTTTATAATCATCACTATTATATTTTTCATAGCAAGATTCAAGGAACCCTACTATGGTACTGGTATTAATCTTGACCGAAAGAGATAGAGCGTCTTTCCCCGTAACTGTTCGTCCAAATTCTTCAAATTTAGACTTTCCGGTCATTCCCTGCAATAAATCTTGTTCAATATCAATCCCGAAATCCGACACTGAGCCCCTTTTTGTCATTTGCTCCGTAACAAGTTTTGGGGTAATCGACATATTTTTCTTATCAATGCTCCAAACATTATCTGGATCAACGATGTTTACCAGTACCTTTAAACCAAAACGTTCTTCCCAAACCCCCGGATTTAAAAAGCATCTGCCATACCCGAATGTTAATGCGAATAACCGCCCGCTCGCCCCAATAAGAAACAAGGCTTTTGCGCTGGCATTATATATTTTAAGTCTATCGTTGTCTTCCGGGCTAATACGATTATCGAAACCATCTCCAAAAAATTTTTTAAGCCATGTCGGTGGAAAGGTATGCGATTCTCCATAATAAATTTTGCCTACATTATCTATTTGCTCAACGCTCAGGCTACCAATATTTTTAACTATTTCTTCGTCATCGACGTACTCTCTCTTTATTAGGTAAATAGATAATTTATTACTATAATCTCTGGGCATATAAAATTATCGCATGAATTTTATTAATATCTGAACAATCTTCTTCTATTATCTTTTTCTTCTAACGAAACTAAATCGGAAAATAGAATCGTGGGTCTTTTTTCTTTGAATCCTCCAAACTTATCAGTGCGATCAACCACGCCTGTTATTTTAGCCATTGAAAATACTCGATTATCTTTAAGGGATACAAACCTAGATTTAAATTTAGCTATATTGCCCGATTGTGGCTTACAAATTATTGTATGATCCATATAATGAAATCCAATCGTATTGGTGCTTTCCGTGGCTCGCGTAACATCCCCCTCTAATTCAATGAATTGTCCATGTTTTAACTCAGGCAGCACCACGCCCCTCTCCTCGTTACTTTCCCGATAAAATATAAACTTATTTTTTTCTGGAATAGTAACACACTCCTCTTTGTCGTTTTCAAAAATGCCGAGTTCAAAAGTTCTCTCCTTTTCTATAACGCCAGCACTTCTTGAAAATAACTTTTCTGGACATTCAACAAAATAATCGAAATACTTTTTGGGGACAGTTAGCTGGTCTTGATCGTCATTTTCCACCAGTACAAAAATTTCATTATTACTACGTTCTATGCGGGCATTTTTAATCGACTTCCTAGACATTGCACCTACATGAGAACCGATTTTTATCATCCATTGCCCGGCCTTAATAGCCCCTTTAATAATTTTTGTAATATCTTTAGCGGGTCCGGTTTCAAAAAATCCATCCGAACCAGCTTTTTTAGCTACTGAATTAGCATATTGTGCCGCTAATATCGTTACCGCCCCTACGGGAATCCAAATGCCCCATGAACCCTTTTTAATTCTTACCGGCAATTCAAAATTAATTCCTTTCAGGCTAGAATTCTCCCTTAAAATAAAGTATCTTAAAACATCATCGAAACCCAAAAGAGCTTCAGCGGATTTTCGTGTATCCATTAAACCTTCCTCAACTAATCTTCCTGAATATTTTAAATATCCAAGATATTTTTCATTTTCGTTTGCCATAATTTTTACAAATCATTCGCATCATTTATTACGCTATAATCCACACCCAACTCCGCAAAATGCTTAGCTCCGCATTGAACTTTATATACCTCGCTGTTCCTTAACTGCATAAAATCTTTATTACCCTTGGTTTCGCGGACCAAATAAAGCGTGTTATCCCCGTGTTTTACGATCGCCCAGTCCGGATTATAGGTTCCTATCGGTGTTTCCACCTTAAACCAGCTGGGCAGTTTTACAAACATCTTGATATAATCGCGCCGCTCCAGCTCCTTGGCAAATTCTTTTTCTATTTTTGAATCGTATTCAACAAAGTCATAAATGGATTTTTTGCTTTCCAGTAAATTGTCCAAATGGCTGAGCATCTCATCCTGCTCAAATAATTGCATTTCATATTCCTCGCCGGCGATCTTTTCGTATTTGATCCCTTCGATCATAAGCTGATTCAATTCTTTTCTAATTATATCAACAACCTGATCCATGAATTTCTGAGGATTAATTTTAAACTCTTCCAAGCGCTGGCATTTGGTTAGGGTGGTATAAATAGTTTTTCTGGTTAAATTTGTGGAACGCTGCATGTACGCCAGTACATCCGGAAGTAATGATCCGCCCTTTATTTCAGTCTCTTCGTTCCGAACTAATCGCGGATCTACTCCGCGGTCTTCTATATCAAGCATTGCTTTGGTGTATTTAACTACAACCGGTCTTATTCTGGGCATTTCGTCAATTTTTTTAACTGTATTTTTTATCAGCTCTTCGGTCGAATAGTTTACTGAGTAAGTAGTTTTCTTATTTATCTTTTCCCAAAGCTCTTTAAAATTTTCGTCCAGATAAATTCTTTTGTTTAGCTTAATTTTTACCGGATTTTTATGCGGCCGGATATATCTTTCAATATGATAGCTGTCAACGATTTCATAGACGTTGATGCTGATACGCTCATATCTGTTGTTAATCTTAAAGTCGCAGAGTTCACCCGGAAACCTGTCGGTTAGTTTGCCGTCTTCGTCGATATAATTTTTCTTCAATAGTTCGTTCCAAATTTTTTCTGATTCGTCCTCGCCGACTTTTTTTATTACACCATTTTTCATCCAGTTAAGTTCAGCAAAAGCATTCTTGGGGATAAGGCCAAAGACCACGCCACAATCCTCGGCATATTCTTTTTGTAATTTATCAGCAAAATCTTTGTAATTCTCATTCGCCATTACCACCAACTTATTGATCGAATCGTCAAAAACTCTTTCGCCGTTCTGATCCACCGGCAAACGCATGCCGCGGCCAATCTCCTGGCGCTTCTTAATATCAGTATTGGTTTCATTGAGCGTGCAAATCTGAAAGACATTAGGGTTGTCCCACCCTTCACGCAGGGCGGAATGGCTGAAGATGAAGCGTAGGGGTTCATTAAGAGATAAAAGCTGTTCTTTATTTTTCATGATCTTGTCATAGGTGCTTTCATCTGCCTGGGTGTTGCCCTTAGTATCTTTTAATTTTCCATCTTTATCCTGGGCGAAATAGCCATCGTGCATATCGGGTATATTAAAAGACAACAGACCCTGATATTCTTTTTTCTTCAACAACTCCCCCAGCACTTCCTCAAACCAAATTGCGTATTTTCCCGGTACTACATTCCCGGCTTCATCATATGAACGATAATTGGCTACTCGATCAATAAAAAACAAAGTAAGCACCTTTATACCGCGACCATTCACTTGATTTTCCTTATCCAGGTGCTCTTTAACGATTTTCTCGATTTGAAGTTTTTTGATATCGTCGCCATAGCCGCCGCACTCTTCGTTTAATCCTAATCTAATTCCGCTGGGGGAAAAAGTTATATGCTCATTATCCGGTTCAGCGGATATCTCGCTGACGATATATCCATTTCTATAGCTATCTCTCTGTCTAGATAAATCGTAAAGATCGACGCCGCTTTTTATCCATTTGCTTTTCTTGCTTACCCCTTTGTCGGTCTGCTCATGATATTCGATTTTGGCACGCAGTCCGTTTTGGTTATCAACGGCAGTCAATTTAACGAAAGCATCAGCGCCGCCTTCATTGTTTTCAACTGATGCGACCGCGATCCTTTTAACCAGTTTCATATTATAAGCCATGATCGGGTCAAGCCGATAAACCAGATTATATGGATTCCTGTGTGTAGCAGAATAACGTAAGGTGCAAAGCGGATTCAATGTCTTAATCGCGTATTTAGCCTTGGGGGTGGTATCAACGCTCTGCGGTTCATCAATAATCACGATTGGGTGCGTTGCCTGAATATATTCGCGCGGCGACCGGTCATTCAACTTTTCACTGGGGCGATGAAATAGCACGCCCTTATCCTCATCGTTTTCATCCTTGAAGTCTTTACGAAAGGCGTCAATATTTATAACAAGGATTTGCAGTTCACTGCTCGTTGCAAAATTCTTAACTATGTTCATCTTCTTAGAATCATAAACCGCAAAATCAAAAGGAACATTATTATATAATTTTTTAAAATGATCCTTGGTTATTTCCAAATTTTTCAAAGTACCCTCGCGAATAGCTACGCTAGGCACGACAATCACAAATTTATTAAAACCAAACTTGGCGTTCAGTTCAAAGATGGTTCGCAGATAAACATATGTCTTGCCAGTACCAGTTTCCATTTCCACGCTGAACTCCTTTCCCTGGAGCGTACTTGTCTGCTTGATCTTATTGCGATTCTGTATGTTATGAATATTTTTCAGTAATTCTTCTTCGCTTAAAGTTAAATTGTTGCCAAACCCAAGCTCACTGCGCTCTACATTCTCAAGTAAGCCTTCATATTCGCTGGCTAAATTAACTTCAAAATTACCACTCTTAAGAGGTAGTCCTTCAAATATATCAACCACGGCATTAACAGCATCTATCTGGAATTGTTGGTTTGAATCAAATTTTATTTTCATATTAAACGGTTCTAAATTCTATTTCTTTAGCTTTGAGGATTTGAGCTGCGTTAGTCAGATCAGCGTCGGTCTTGAATCCATTGTTAAGGCAAATAACCTTAGCTGGTTTTCTCTCGGCTACCGCCTTCATCAAATCCTTATCGATATTTTTCTCCAGACAGACGATCAGCTCACCGCCAACCACAGAATAAACCTTCTTTTTATCAAGTATAACCACTTCTACTTTTGCGGTTAATTCATAGCCGGACTTAAGTAATAATTCATACAGAATGTCTTCTTCCTTACTATCGACTCCGACATGATCCACGTGATCGAATAATTTCTGTTGTAAATTCTCCGTGCTCTTTCCGTCCCAGGCGCTAAAATTACTTTTATCCAGTCGATAAACCTTAAAACCGAAATCAATTTTCTCATCCTTCAACTTATCTTTATTTTCTTCCTGGATCATTTTTGCCGCACGCCTTATCCGTTCCTTGCCTATTTCGCAAATATTTTTATAACCGGCCTTCCCCGCTTCGGTATCTTTATCAACTGACTCTTGAAGTTGGGTCATTATATACTTTCGACTTCCTCTATCCTCCGTATTCAATTGCATAACCGCATGAGCAGTTGTTGCTGAACCAGAGAAAAAATCAATTATTATATCATGTTCATTTGTAGAAATTTTTACTATATCTTTTAATAATTTTAAGGGTTTGGGGAATGAAAAGATTTTTCTTCCAAACAGAGCTTCCACTTCAGCGGTCCCTCGTCTGCTCGAAAAATCCGTTTCAACCATCAAACTTCTAATTAATTTTGCAGAATGTCTCATTTTTTCAACAATTCTAAATTCTCCGTCGCCCGTCTTGTAACCGACTATTTCCTTATTTAATTCGCCAGCTGATTTATTTCTTCCCCATCTCCAAACAAATTGAACATTATCTTTTTGTGATTTTGGTGGATATATCTCAACTGAATCAGTATTTTTTTCAAGACTGATTTCAAAAAAATCTTCTTCGATTTTTTTATTTGGATTCAAATAAAATGGGTAATAAAGATTGGGCCTATTTTCTGGAGTGAAGGCGACGTTACTATTATAAAGTGGATGGATATTATATCCTCCGTCTTTATCATTATACTTAAAATTTTTCTCTTTTTCGGGTAGCAAATTTGTTGTTGTATCGAGTAAACTTTTACCATAGAATAAAGCATACTCATGCATTTTTCCGATATGACCATAATCCCTTGCATTGGGTGTAGAATTTATCACGAATTGTCCTATAAAATTATCTTCACCAAAAACTTCATTGCATACTTTTTTTAAGTTATCTACTTCATGATCATCAATCGAAATAAAAACAACCCCGTCTTTAGTTAATAAATTTCTTGCCAGCATCAGCCTTGGCCACATCATATTCATCCATTTTGAATGATAACGGCCATCAGTTTCTACATTGGTTGAAAACTTTTTTCCTTGCGCATCGATCTGCCCGGTGTACTGAAGATAAGTTTCCAGCCCTTCCGCGTATTTATCGGGATAAATAAATTCTTTGCCCGTATTATAGGGCGGATCAATATAAATCATTTTAATTTTTCCGAAATAAGAACGTTGTAATAGTTTAAGGATTTCTAAATTGTCACCCTCAAGAAAAAGATTTTCAGTATTATCAAAATCAACCGACGATGCGCGGTCCGGCTTAAGCGTGGCTCCGCTTGGCTCCTGCGCCACGCGGATTGCATTCGCCTTACCCGGCCAATTCATGCCATAGCGCTCCCGACCGGTATCGACCTCGTCTCCCAATGCCAATTTTAATTTTTCGCAATCAACTTTGTCTTCGCTGAAAACCTGCGGAAACTTCTTTTTCAGTTCCGCCTTAAATTCTTCGGTAAAATTTTGTGATTTAAGATCAACTTTTTTTACATTGGCCATATAGTATTGAAAAATAATTTATAAAC
>JAZDLN010000051.1:0-106255 GCA_043801965.1 Candidatus Falkowiibacteriota bacterium | reverse complement strand
GACCTGCTCCTCCTGCGCCTCTGATTGCGGAACATGCCCGGGTGGCCAGTGCCAGAAGCTCTCGGTCGGTTCGACCATCCCCGCCGGTTACGGCGCTCCCTATAACGTCCTCTCCACCGCCGGCGAACAGCTCATGAACGTGGTTTGCAACGCCAATTCGGCGGTCATAAATATCGGCGCCAATTCGACTAGTCAGTATATCTACCGCTACGGCTATATCTGGCGCAATAGCTCCTGGCAGCAGGTAAATCTTACCGGTCCCACTCCGGTCTACGAAGGCAATTGGTTTCGGGGGAACGCCACCGCCACAATTAACCTGACCACGCAGGAACTCTCTCAGGAGAACAACCTTATCGCCTATATCTGCAACTGGACCGGGACGGCCTGGAGATGCGGTTGCCGCGACTCTAATTGTGCTACCCCGTATTGGCAATTACAACGGTTTGGAAATTACTAAGTACTGCCTGCCTCGCCGTAGTCCCAAAGCGTCGGGACGAAGGCGGGGCAATTGCAGAGGTTTGGGAGCTATTAGAGTATTGCCTGCCTCGCCGTAGTCCCGAAACGTCGGGACGAAGGCGGGGCAACTACAAAGATTTGGAAGTTATTAAAGTACTGCCTCCCCGACCGATTGCGAAGTAATCCCTGAGGGGCAATTACAAAGATTCGGAAATTACTAATGCATAGCGAATCAAATAAAAAACCGCCCCGATTGCCATCGGGGCGGTTTTATGATATGATTTTAAAAGAAAACAGCCGCTAAAGAAGTAAATAACCCAGAACACTGACTGCTAATCCGAGAAGACTACCGGCGATTACCTGCGCCGGAGTATGGCCGATCTGTTCGACTAAATGCGGATATTCCCGATCCAGGACATGATCCTCGTCTAAGTCTTTTATGAGAGTGTTAAGCATCTTGCCGTGCTGGCCCAGGTAGCGTCTGATACCCAGAGCGTCCCGTATGACTATCAAGGCCAGGATCGCGCCGACAGCGAAGAGAGGAGAATTAAAACCGGCCTCCAGGCCGAGAATCGCGGCCAGGGAAACCACGATAGAACTATGTCCCGAGGGCATGCCCGAATAAGCGAAGACGTATTTCCAGGAAATTTTCTGTTGATTGGACCTGATGATGAATTTTATAATTTGGGCCAGCGCCCCCGCCGCCAGGGGTATAATAAGGATTTTATACATAGGATTTATTATTATAATTGATATTTCATGATGTATATTAACGCTATAATTTTCGGCATTGTTCAGGGGATTACTGAGTTTCTGCCGGTTTCCAGTTCCGGCCATTTAGTCGTCCTTCATGAACTTATATCTTTACCGATCGAAAACGAGGCGGTTTTTGACGTTACTCTGCATTTAGCTACGCTTTTCGCGGTTATTTATTTTTTGCGAGCGGAAGTTCGGCGTCTAGCGTCCGGCTGGTTCAGAAGTCTTACCGGAGAAAAGAACAATGACGGGCGGTTAGCCTGGCTTATTATCCTGGCCACTATTCCGGCCGCTTTGGTTGGCGCGGTATTCGACGATTATATCGAAAACGTCCTGCGCTCGCCTTGGTTGGTAATCGTTATGTTGGTAATTGTGGGAATATTTTTTATTATTTTTGAAAAATACAGCCGTCGGGCGAAAGAATATACCGCGTTAAACGCGCGCCAGGTGTTCTTTATCGGTTGCGCGCAAGCGCTCGCGCTTATCCCCGGCACCTCCCGGTCCGGTATTACTATTATAGCAGGTTTAGGGGCCGGACTCCAGAGAGAAGCGTCTATCAGGTTCTCTTTTATTTTATCCATACCTATTATTGCAGGCGCGGCAGTAAAAAAAATCCCGCATCTTTTCAATGCCGGATTAAACGAGAGCGAATCGGCGGTATTGGCGACAGCCTTTATTTTCGCTTTCTTTACGGCCGTTCTTGTGATCAAGTATTTCCTGCGTTTCGCCCGTAACCACAGCCTCAACATTTTCGCGGTTTATCGGTTTATTTTAGCGGCAATCTTAATTGTTTATTTTTGGCCGTAAAAAAATTCTGGACATTTGCGGAACGCCCCAACACACCCATAAAGATGAGAAAAACCGCGAAACTCAACATAGAAATGACCAGTTTGAGCGGATTAGCATAGTCGGAATAGAGCGTTTTAAAACCGTTGTCCCGCCTGACAGACGGGAGAGGGGTGGGCGTCGGCTCTTCAAGAATCTGCCTGCCCTCGGCGACTGATCCGGAAACAGAAGAAATCAAGAGGGGGGCGCCGAATATTTGCACGACCAGCGTGGCGTCATTACCCTGGAAATTGCCGTTTATGACAGCTACGCCGGTTTCGGTGAATTTTTCGTTAAGGATGTTCTTTTGGTGCGTCGGAGAGGCCAGCCAGGCTTTTAGCGCCCCTTCGCTCGTAACGAAATCGATGGCCAGATTTTCTCCGGCAAAAGTGTAATTGTAACCCGCTTCTTTTATCCAGGCGGAAAAGGATCGGTCTCCGAAATTATGCTGGAATCTGCCGGAAGCCATAATATCTTCACCTTTGCGATAAGCCGCCTTCGCCAGAAGTTCGTTGGCGGTTAAGATTTCAAGGTTATTTTTCGTTCTTTCGCCATTGGTCAGCCTGATTATATTTTCTTCCGTAATTGATGACAGCCAAGCCACCTTAGGCAATAAAAAAATCCCCACAAACATCATAAATAGGGATAACACAAATACCTTTTTATTTTTTAGCCAATATAAAGCCAAAAATTTTTTATTTTTGATTTTCATTTTTTTGTTTTTATTTTTTGTTTTTAAATAATGAATCCGTTTATTTTTGAACAGATCCAGTATTAACTATATTTTTATTATATCACGGATTGGGATAAATGGCAAGTGGATAAAGTACGCGCCCAGGAAGAATGGGTAATAATAGGCATGCCGTCTTGCTCGATGTATCGCTCTCTGGTAAAATTAGAGTATTAAAGTTTTATGTTTTTATAAAATAAAACTCTATTATACAATACTATGAAAATCGTAATCAGGGCCGGAGGCACGGGCACAAGACTCTGGCCCATGAGCCGGATAAGCAACCCCAAGCAATTCCAAAAAGTGATCGGCGAAGAGTCGATGATAAAAACAACCTATAAACGGGTGTTGCCGGCCCTTAAAAGGCGTGACGATCTTTTCGTGTCGGTAAATAAGGATTTCGTGAAAAAAACTTTGCGCGAATTGCCGGGTTTAAAAAAAGATAATCTTATCATCGAAACCGACACCCGCAATACCGGCCCGGCCATGTGCCTTGAGGCTTGTTTTCTCGAAAGGAGATGCCAAAAAGAGGATATCGTGGCCAGTCTGCCGTCGGATGATTATATTTCCGATGGCGTCGCGTTCCGCCGGCTGCTTAGCGTTTCCGAAGAATTCCTAAAGGAAAATCCGGAATACATCCTGACTCCCGCGATCCGGCCGGATTATCCCGATACCGGTTATTCTTATTTTAAAGCCGGAAATAAATTGAGCGAAAACGGGGAAGAGACTATTTATACGGTGGCCAACGTAGTGGAAAAACCAAATCAGGATTATTGCCAGGAGATCATTGATTCCGGAGTCTACTACTGCCACACCGGCATGTATATCTGGCAGCTCAAGAATATTATATCTTTATTCAGGAAGAAGAGGCCGAAAATGTACAAGATCTGTCAGACGGTCGCGGCGTTGATCGCGGAAAAAAACGATCTTACCGCCGCCCAGGAGCTTTACGGCAAGCTTGAGAAGATGACCATCGAATCCGCCATTACCCAAAAATGCGATCATATAGCCATGAGCGTTTCCAACAAGATCGGCTGGAGCGATCTCGGTAAATGGCATATCATAAAAAGGATCGTAGGCAACGGCGGAAACCTGACCAAGGGAGAGGTAATATCCATCGATTCGGAAAACAATCTCGTCTATTCCACCAACAAAAAAAAGATAGTAGCCGTTAATGACGTAAAGAACCTGGTGATCGTCGATACTAAGGACGCGTTGTTCATTTCCAGTTTGGAGAATTCGCACGAAGCCAAGAAGGTGGTGGAGCATCTTAAAGCGAAAAACAAGAATGAATATTTATAGATCTTTACCCTCGGGAATATCTATAAAATTTTATGTTAAAAATATTCAAATACATAGTTATCTTTCTGGCAATAGGCGCGATTTTTTGTGCCGCCGCCTATAATCAGGGCATTAAAGCCGTTGATGACTCGGGCGAAGACACCGTTTTCGTGGTCGGTTCGGGCGAGGGCGTGGACAGGATCGGCCAAAATTTGATCGAAGCGGGCCTCGTCAGGTCAAAATTTTGTTTTAAGGTATACGTCCGTCGTTCCGGACTGCAATCTGTTCTGCAGGCCGGCGAATATATGCTTAATTCGGGTATGTCCGTAAAGGAGATCGCGGCCGTATTATCTTCCGGGAAATCGCTTAATCGGGAAAGGGAAATAAAAATAATCGAAGGATGGAATATCGACGATATCGATAGCTATCTGGCGGAAAACGGCGTAATACCAAAAGACGCCTTCTCCCGGCTCGCCAAAAACGAGATCGGAAACTGGACATTTGATTTCGCCAGACCGGACTTTCTTAAAAACGCGCCCGATGACGCTCGACTGGAGGGGTACTTGTTTCCGGATACCTACCGGATTTACCGGGATGCCGGAGCAGAAGACATCATCGAAAGAATGCTACTGAATTTAGACGCCAAGCTGACCCCGGCGGCGCGCGCCGACATATCCTTAAAAGATAAAACCATTCACGATATAATCATCCTGGCCTCGATCATAGAAAAAGAAGTGCGGGGTCTAAAGGACAAGAAGATCGTAGCCGGCATACTTTATAAGCGCCTGGAATCAGGCATGAAGCTTGAGGTGGACGCGACCATAAATTATATAACAGGAAAAAATAATCCAAGCTCCATCATGGAAGATCTGCGGATCGATTCGCCCTATAATACTTATAAATATCAAGGATTGCCGCCGGGGCCGATATCGAACCCGGGTCTGGATTCTATTTTAGCAGCGATTTATCCGGAAAAAAGCCCCTATCTTTTTTATTTGAACCGCCAGGATACGGGTGAAACCATATTCGGGCGCAATTATGAGGAGCATTTAAGGAACAAGGCCAAGTATTTAAAATAATTTAAAGAAAAATAATTATCAGGACGCTAATGATCCTTCCTGACCCGTGCATAATAACGTCAAACCGGCGTTTTTTATTTTTTTAAAAAAATGTTATAATATAAGCATATGTTTATAGAAAACAAAACCAAGCCCAGCCAATATACAGAGCCTCCTCAATTCAACCGTAAAGAATACAATAGTCCGCTTTTATCGAAGATCGGTCTATACGCCGTTATCGGCCTGGCCGCGCTCGTCATGATCGGGATCGGGGTGATTTATATTTTTTTCACAAAGCCCAAAGACACCCCCCCTGCGGTATCGGAGCCGGTCGCCTCTACCACGCCGGTAATCGGCCTTCCCGGGGATTACGGTAATGGCGACGGCAGCGATATCGATATCGACATGCTTAACGCGGATATTAAAGCCGAATATCTGACTTTCGGATATTTCTATAAACGGCCGGTTATTGATTTCGAAGCCGACAATGAAGATTACGGATTACCGATTAACGTCAAGGTTGATGTTTCCAATTATTACGATATTTCCCGGAAGATAAACCTTGATCCTTACTTAGACCATATAAACACATACGGATTCGCGGTCATAGATAATCAGTTCGCCGGTGAGGCAAAAGATTTTTACAGCGCTTATAGATTGCTTGGCCGAAAGGAGATCCCGCTCGTGGTAACGAGCGATTTCCTGCTGTATTATTTTCAGAATACCCTTAAGGACGTATTCAAGGATATAGAAAAAACCTCTTTTTTCGAAAATATCTGGAACATCAACAAGCGGATGTATACAATCGCCCTTAACCGGTATAAAATGCGGTTGGCGGCCGTAGGCACGGCAAATGATCCCGTGCTTGAGGCAATGCGTCTGGAGATGGCTTATTACGCTGTCGCCTTAAGGCTTCTCCAGCCGATCGAATCGCAGATCAATAAAAAGCCGAATCTTACCGATAACAGTAAATTCGAAGTAAAAGAAGCTGAATCTTATAATTTCGTCATGCCCTCTACGCTGGAAGACGACGTATATAAGGAAGTCGATTTGATCCGGGGAGGGGAGTTGACCCAAAAATCACCGGTTATGCTTTATGAAAGGAATTATGCCGATTTTACCGTGCCGCGCCATTATCAGGAAAACGCCAAACTCAATAATTTTTATCTGACTTTAAAATGGCTGAATTCAAATTTTCCGCTGTATGAGCGCCAGGAAAGCTGCCCGGATTGCGTATTGGATCGCGACGATTGGTCGATAAACCTGGCAGCCGCCTGTTTCATAACCAGGGACATGTCGGAAAACCAGGACATAAAAAATCAATGGGCGATTATTTATAAATTCGTTTCTTTTTTTTCCGGCCTAAGACAGGACCTCACTTACCTGCATTATCGGGAGGCGCTTACCGATGTTTTCGGAGAAGATTATAAAATCGAGGATATTTTTGCCGCGGACAATGTTGATCGGGACGCGGACATGAAAAAACTTCAGGACAGGATAGCCCGTTTTACTTTCCTTGATATGGAGGGAGGAATAAACCGGCATGACGAAAAAAATAAAAGATATCTGGGCATGAGAATGCTTCAGGAACCGTATTGGCCCAATGATTATATATTCGACCACCTTACGGGGGAAGGTATCCTGAGCCAGGCGTCCAATAAGACCAAACCGCCGTTTACGGCCTGCCACACCAGAAACCGAACGATGTTTTACCGATGCCGGGGCTTGAGCCTTGACGTGGTTAATCTTATCCATCCTGACCCAGGCTTGATCGACAGCGATTATTTCCGCGTTAATACCGCCTACGAATTTTATCCTGAGCGGATAAAGAGCCTGAAATCAGAAATAGACCGGTTCGATATCAACGCCTGGAATAACAACGCTTATTGGTCAACCCTGGACATTACCAAGCGATTATTGCAGTACGACCATGAATATATGCCGGTGTTCATGAAGAATAATGACTGGCATAATCAAAAAGACATAAATACGGCCTTGGGCGGCTGGGTGAATCTGCATTTGCCGGCGGATAAATTAGCCGGATTCCATGAAGTCGAGGAAGGTTTGGGAGCATACGGCCGGGAGAGCATTTATGATTATGTTGAACCTAATATCGGTTTTATCGCCGAACTTATGGCCAAGAACGATATGCTTTCGGAAATGATGAACGTGCTTAGGGTGACAAAAAAGACCAACGCTGCTTCCGTCGAGCTCAAGGAAATAAACAGCCGGTTCGCCCAAATACTCGATATCGCCCGAAAAGAATTATCAGGCGAAGATTGGGATATCGATGACCGCCGGTTCATAACCGAATTCGTGGGGCAGAATATAGTGGAAAATGCCGGCGAGAAAGACATGATATTGAACCCGCGAGCGATCAACGAGATGACCGAAAGCATAAATGGCGTTAAATTCGTGGTTCTGGTTTACAAAATTGGCGAAAAGAATATCATGGCGGTCGGACCGGTGTTTAATTATAGTGAAAAATAGTTTTTTGCTTTTAAGTTAAAGCATTAAGGTTTTTAAGATTTTATGAGTTTTTTTGTTTAATATTGGTTAATTTGACATTTTTTTAAAATATGCTAATATAACTATAACAATCAAGCGCCACAGACAGCAGGCGGCAATAGTGCCATAAGACCTGCCGAGGCATAAAACAAGAAAAATTTTTTGTTTTTTACTCGTGAAATCTGTGGCCGTGGCCCGGATTTTTTGTTTTAATAAAATATTTCTAAATATTTGTCGTAGCGCTTTACCCCATGCGTTACCTTATGAGAAAATTATGCCAAAAACTAAAGAACAAAAAAGAGATATCCTCCATAATATAAAGAGTAAGGTCGATCAGGCTAAATCCGTGGTTTTTGCCAAATTCGACAAATTGACCGTTAAGGAGAATGAGGATCTGCGGCAGAAGTTAGACGCCGAAAACAGCGAATACTACGTAGCCAAGAAAACCCTGCTTAGCCTGGTCTTTAAGGACAAAAATATCGCCGGCCTCGACATCAGGAGTATGGAAGGAAGGGTAGCGGCGATTTTCGGGTATAATGACGAGGTCGCTCCCGCTAAAATAGTCGGCCTATTCAAAAAAACCCACGCGGATAAATTGGATTTCGTGGGCGGAATCCTTGAAGATCGATATCTGACCCCGGACCAGGTGGAAGCTTTGTCTAAATTACCGGGTAAACAGGAACTATACGCCAGATTAGTCGGCTCCATAAACGCGCCGGTGTCCGGTTTCGTTAACGCTTTAGCCGGAAATTTACGCAATCTCGTTTACGTGCTTAAAGCCATTGAAGAAAAAAAGTCTTAACTTACTTACGTTTTTTTATAATAAATTAATACAATATAACCCGTTACGGGTTATAGGATAAAAACTATGACAGACGAACAAAAACAAGAAGTCAAGGACACCGCCGAAGAAGTGGTTGTGCCTGAAAAATTCAAATCTTTAGTCGGGGAGATCGAAAAGATGTCCGTTCTCGATCTGGCTGAATTGGTTAAGATCCTCGAAAAGAAATTCGGAGTATCCGCCGCCGCTCCGGCCATGATGATGGCCGCCGGTCCGGCCGCTGCCGCCCCAGCCGCTGAAGAGAAAACCAGCTTCGACGTCGAATTGACCGAAGCGGGAGGAAATAAGATCGCGGTCATCAAAGCGGTCAGGGCTATTACCGAGATGGGCCTTAAGGACGCCAAGGACCTGGTTGACGGCGCGCCGAAGATGGTGAAAGAAGGCGTTAAAAAGGAAGACGCGGAAAAAATGAAGAAACAGCTGGAAGAAGCCGGAGCCAAAGTAAGCCTGAAATAAATATCGACAGGTATTATTTAAAAAGACGGGGATTTTATCCTCGTCTTTTGTTTTAGGTTAATTTTAAAACGTAATCGCCGCTCGCGGGGTCGTATTTAAAGCCTTCTCGCTTAGCGCTTACGTCATAACGTAATTTATATGCTTTGATATCCTTGTCCACCCAGCGGTTATCCTTACCCGGTTGGACGTAAATTTTTTCGTATCCAAGCTCCGAAGCGGCGCCAACAAGCAGTCTGATCAGCATCCGTTCCCATCTTAAACCTTTAAGATATTCCTGTTTTCCCAAGACGCCTTGCAATTGTACGACGCGTAAAGTTTTTTCGTCATTGACGGTAAAGCCGAGGCAGGCGATAGTCTGCCATAAAAATTTTAACCTGATACCGTAAGGGCAATCCCACCAGATCGCGCCCATAAGATCCCGCCGGCCGCTGGTGCCTTTCCGTGATTCCGCAATCGACGGTTTTACGCCGTAGAAATACTTAAATCCGGGGAAAGCAAAATTTCCCGCTACGTCCCGGAAGCTAATATCTAAAATTTTTTCCCAGACAAGATACTCCTGGCGCCACATTTTTTTATCAGTGATTATTCTTTCCATTTCCCCTCCGTTACGACGCGGTATATTTTAAAAGTTCATTTATATAAATTAGCTTTAAAAGAGTTTACCCGAAAATCATTATATTGTCAAAATAATTAACTAAATAAAAAACAGGCCGAAATGCCCGTTTTGTTTGAAGCGGAGCCCTATTCGATTTCTTGGCCGATCTTGATCTTGAGCACCTTGGCGCCGGAGAGGAGATAAACCTCCCGGTTGGTTTCATCGACCGCAAAATCCCTTAGATCGGTAAAGGTTTTTGAGGTATATTGGGCCTGGAACTGGCCGGTTTTATCATAGACGATCAGGCGCCGGCTTTTCGGATCAAGAACATAAATATAATTATTTTTCGGAGAAACGAATATCTTCGAAGACTGCTCAATCGGCGGATCGACCGCCTCCAGCCCGAATTCAACCGCTTGGCCGCGTAAAAGCTTTATGACTTCGCCGTTATTCTTAAGTACATAGACGTGGCCGTCAATAGACAGATCAACGGCCGCTGACAGGTCCGTGTTTTCCTGTAGCCACGAATAAGCGCCGGAAAAAGCCCGGCCGTTTTTCGCGTAACGTATTATTTGTCCGTTTTTATTATCGAGGAGATAAAGTCGTTCGTTATAAGTGTCCGCGCCTATATAATTATTATTCGCGTCGAGGTCGATATTCAGGGCGGATAATTCTTCCGTTTTAAGGTCAAGTTCGATGATGTTGGTTTTATTGAAATAATAAACATGTTCGGCCGCCGGGGCGGGCAGGAGTAATTCTTCAATCGGCTCCTCAAGATCCGTGACTGTCGTGACCAGGCGGTCGGCGATATCCAGAATATAGATAGATTTTTGGCCGGAATCGGCGGCATAGATCTTCCCATTGTTTGCCGAGAGTATAATATTGGCCGGATCGGCTGAACTTGCCAGATTTTTAAAATCGGCGACCTCTTCCGGCTCGTCTATCCTGGTAACGCGCCTGATCTTCTCTAACTGCATATTATATTTTTCCGTAAAATCGGCGAATCTTGATTTTTGTTCTTCGGTCGCCTGCGGCAGGCTACCCATCAAGCCGCTTATTTCATCGAATAATTTTTTGGCCCCTTCTTCGTTCGAGTAAAGCAGGTTGGCTTCCGCCTGGTTTTGCTTTTGCTCGATCATGGCCGAAAGGTTTTCAAAGTTTTCCAATTCTGCCTGCCGGTTCTTTTTCGCTTTCATGAAAGACAGGTTAATGATGAAAAAGACCAGGAACACGACCGCCACGATCAGAAGCGCCTTGTTCCTTTTGTTGAGCGTTAAGCCCGGCAGGGACAGGAATTCCGCGGAATTTTTTAATTTTAACCCTAATCCGGAAAAAGTTTTTTTGATCGATCCCAGGGAAGACAGCCGTTTAACCCCGTAAAACAGGAAATTAAGCGCGTAAGTAAAAAAGTTTTTCAGGATAAGATTTATTTTTTTGGTAACCGATTTTTTCTTGACGAAAATTTTGTCCTTGAGCATTGGGCCTCCGACGCCCGACATGGCTTTATCCGATCCGGGCAGGAGAGACCCGATATACGAGAGCGGTTTTTTTATGTTTATGATGCCCGAGGGCGCCAATAAGCTCTCGGTTCTTTCCTCAGTCCGGGAAAGATCAACGACGGAATCTTTAGACAATGATTGCTGTTTCGTTTCCTCCGTTTTTTCGAATTGGGTATTTTTTATGATAATCCCCCAAAAGGAGACATACGAATTTATTTTAGACAGGGTATTCTTGAGCTGTTCGACGGCGGAAAGCGGCGGCAGAGACGTTATAACCCTGGTTAGCTGGGCTCCGGAAATATATTCGGGCAGGGTTTCGTTGGTAAAAACGAAAAAACCGTTTTTCGGGATCTTGCCGGAAACGACATTGGAAAAAAGTTTTGTCTGTATGGCGGGTCCGTCCGGCTTAACTTCTCCGGTTCCCGTCTGTTCCGATATGTCGGAGAGGGAATATTCTTTTTTAGCGGAGGCGCGATCCTTCTCAACGGAATTTTTTTTAGCGCCGCTTCGGCTCGTATCCGGCGCGCGGTAAATAAGCAGGGCCCGATTTTTACCGCAACCGGAAAAGTAAAGCTCGTTTTTATAGATAAGCCCCACGGTTATGTTTATGGCGCCGATCGGCAGGTTTATTTTTTCGCTTTTCAGGTAATCCAGGAAGTTTTTATTGACCTTGGCCAGGGCCGCTTCAAAAATATGCTCAACTTTTAAAGCATTTATCCTTTCCCGCAAATATATCTTTTCATTTTGATAATAGTTGTAATTGATGTTATCCAGCAGGAAATTTATTATTTTTACCCCTTCGGACCGCTTAGATTCAACTTCGATCAAAACGAAAATCCGGCCGGCCAGCGATTCCTTGGTCGTGTCCGGTTCCGCTATAAAAATATCCCCCACGGTATTGGCGTTCTTGCCGGGGGTTAAGCCTAATTGTACTATTTTATAGTCCATCGCGCTTTGATCTTATTTTTGTACATTAAAATCAGATAAAAATTTTTGACTTTTATTATATATAATATTATACTATAAATATCCATTAAGTAAAACACCAATATATTAAAATTTCGATTCAGCATTTCTTCGGCGCGATAATTACCTAATATAAGAATATTTTATTAGAAACGTTTTGCTGATAATCACGGGCATATGTTAGGAAAACTATTTGGCTCAAAAGCCAGGGTAAAAATACTCAAATTATTCCTCCTTAATCCTGGCAAGAAGTATTATATTCGGGAAATAGCCCGCGATCTTAAATTGCAGCCGAATTCGGTGCGCCGGGAACTCGAAAATCTGGAAAAGTTCGGCTTGTTGACTTCCGCCGTCGCGGAAGGGGAGGTTAAGGACGAGGAAAACGGCGAAGCGCACCAAATCAATAAAAAAACCGGCCGTAAAACCGATGAGCCGTCTAAAACGGACAAGAAGTATTTTCGGGTCAACGCGGATTTCGTGCTATTTGAAGAAATAAAATCCTTGATAATGAAAGCGCAAATTCTCTATGAAAAAGATTTTACGGAAAAACTGCAAAAGACCGGTTATCTTAAACTTCTTATATTGACCGGTTTTTTCGTGAATTTGCCCGGAGTACCGGTCGATCTCTTTATTGTCGGGCGTCTCCATAAGCCGAATCTGGTCAAGATCATCAAGGAAATGGAAAGCGAACTGGGCCGGGAGATAAATTATACGATCATGGATACGAAGGAATTCAGATACCGGCGCGATATTACGGACGTATTCCTCTATAGTATCCTGGAAGCGAAAAAGATCGTGGTAATAGACGAACTTAACGTGAGTTAGTTTTAGGCTCTTGAAGCCGGGCTTTAGGCGTTGGGTTTGCATTAATAATTCCATGCTGGCGTTTTTTAAAGACAATTTGAAAGATATTTTTATTGAGAGACGGCGGTTTTGCTGTCTTTTTTGTTTTGTCATTCTGGAGGCCGAAGGCCGATAGAATCCCGCGGTTAACGCGACATTCACAACGAGCGATACAGCTGATGGCGGATGTTTTTTTATCCGCGGGATGCTATCGCTCCGCTGCGGCTGCGCTCCAGCATGACTGAAAAGAAAAACGCCCGAGAAAGCGTTTTGTTGCTTGCTTCTCGGGCGTCGATTGGGCGGGAAGGTGCTTGGGTTACGGATGTTCGGGGCGGGGCGGGATGGCTTTGAGGGTCAGATACCGGACTGGGTTGGTTTTGGGAATTGGGATGTCCGGAATTTCCGAACCGATTTTGAGCTCGTATTCCGGTTCGCCCTTGACCGCTGGCCGGATATCGAGGACGAAATCCTCACCGAACTCCGGATGCACCCGATGCATGACCCTCACTTCGGCCGCGATTTTGCGTGGCTTAGGGGCCGGCGTGATGCTGTAGAAGTTGCGGTGCACGAGCACCGTGGGAGTCTGGACCTTGGCCGCATCCTTCCAGTGCGGCTCCACATTGATGTCGCCGGCAGGGGTGCGGAGGATGTGGTTTTCCACCCAGGTAAGATAGGTTGCGGAACTGGATGGCACGCCGATCAGTACGCAACCGAAGTAGCTGTGAAACGTGTAGGTTGCAGGCGTTTCGTGTACGGGCAGGGTCATTTCTTTCATGGTTTATTCCTTTCATATATGGTTTTTGGGGGTTATTGTATGTAAATTTTTCGCACCTTCGGTTTTAAAAGATCGGTTTGGACATTTTGTGTAATTATAATAATATATCATAATTATTAAAAATTGTCAAGTATAATTTTACAAATAATATATTTAATTTAATATTAGCAAAAATATATGAGCGAAAGAAGAAAAGATTTTGAAAAAACAATAAGCAAGAATAAGCCAAAAAAACCCAAAAAGATGAAAGGAGACGGCACCGATTTTTCCGGATTTATGGCCCAGGTCAGGAATGGCGGTATAAAGAGCCAGGATGTCCCGGAAAACGGCACTCGACAAGAAGAAGAAAAGATCGATTATGCCAAAAAAGCCGATGAAATACGGGAAACAGTCGGCATGCTGGAGATAAAAGTAAACGGCGATATACCGGAAGAGATGTCGCCCTTTGCGGCGCAAATAGACGGATTAGCGAAGGCGATCGATGAATCTTCGGAAGATCCGAAAATGCAAAAAGCTTTATTCGAGAAGCTCCACGAGCTTTATGAACGGATAAAAGCGGATAATGATCTATTGCGCCAAGGCGCGGCGACAGAAGAAAAAAGACCCGACGCTTTAACGGAAGAAACCGAAACAGAAAAACCGGCCGAGTCCGAATCAGCCGAGCAACCGCAAGAAGCAGCTGAACCGGCGAGTGCTGAAGAAAAAGAGGAGAACGCTCCCGACGGATTAGTGTCAAAAGAAGATTTCCAAAAAGCCGTGGCCAGGGCGGAAGCAATAATCGCTAAAGATGAAGAATATTTGAAATCCAATAATCCAAAAGATAGATATAAGAGGCGGCGGGAGATCGTGTGGCAGGAAGTAGTAAAGCTTCAAAACGAGGAAATAGCGGACGAATCAGGGGCGAGGGCCGGAGAGGACGGTTTTGAAGTATACGAACGGATGCTCGAAGATTATCGGGGCGAGGGCCGGAAGATGATCCTGGAAAAAATGCTTCAGGAAATGAACGAGGATAAAAGCGAAAACCATGTTTTAAGAAACCGGATTAACGAGGAATTGGAAAAATTAAACTCCCAGGAAAAAGAAACAACGGAAACTGCGATTACGACGGAAAAAACAGAGGTTATTCCCGACGGATTGGTGTCAAAGGAAAATTTCCAGAAAGCTGAAGTCCGGGCTGCGGCAATAATCGCTAAAGATGAAAAATATTTGAAATCCGATCCTAAGGAGAAATATAAGAGGCGCAGGGATATCGTCTGGCAGGAAATAGTAAAACTTAAAAACGAGGAAAAAGGCTCGGTTCCTGAAGGGGAAGCGGATTTGACTCCGGAGAAAACCGAAGAGATCATCGAGGTTATAGCCAGGAACGAGGAGCCGAAAGAAAAATCCACGGAAAAAATTGATACGGCGAAGCTGGCTCAAGAGGAGGCGCGAAGACAATTTTACGAAGAAACTCCGAGGGAGCAGTGGCAATACGTCAGCGGGCCCGATGACGGCGAGGCGAAAAAAGCGGAAAATAAAGCATTCGGACCGCGAAGCGAATGGAACGAAGAGATCATGAGCGAGATTGCCTGGCTGGAAAAATGGGAAAGGGCGATGGAAAAAGAAGAAAAAACCACCGAATACCCGGGAGACGAGAAAAATTGGGCCGAAGAGATAAGGCAGGAGATCGTAAATCTTGAAAAATGGGAAAAAATAATAGAAAAGGACGAAGCCGTTCTGCGGGATATATTAAGCGCGGATAAGCCCGACAAAGAAAAGGAAGCTCCCAGGGGAAAAGGGGAAGAACAAAAAAAGACGGATGAAAAAAACGAAAAAAGGGAAAAGGATTCGGGGATCTCGGACCACGTATTCAAACGTTTGAAAATATTGGGAATTAGTCCGGAAGATGCCAAAGCTTTAAAAGAGGTTGGTTTGCACGAACTGACCGAAGGGCAGCAGCTCTTAGCCATAGCAAACCTTAAACAGCTTACTCTGGGACGGATACAGGACGAAGCGGCCTTAAAATACAGGAAAAACGCGAAAGAAGGAGGCCAGGTTCTGGGCCAGGTCAGGGGGCTTAAATGGCTAAGTAAGGCCTGGCAGGGATTAAGCCGACACTACCAGATCGCCAAATTCGAGAAAAAGAGCGCCAAGGAGATAATCGGTGGCGGACTTGAAGCGCACGGGGCGATATTAAAACAGCTGGTTGCCGGTTTGCGCAATTACGGACCTGATGTCGATATAATTAAAAAGAGCCGGTTCAAGAACGCCGACGAGCTTAAAGTAAGATACGTGTCCGCGCCGGAAACGCCTAACGCCAAAGAGACCGAGGCTTATGATAAGCTTAACGAGGCGGCCGCGCAAATAGGGGAAGTGCCTTATGAATGGAGCCTCTCCGACGCCACCGTGCTCCAAAAGAACCGGTACCAACGGGCGCAAAAAAATATGAAAGCGCGCTGGAGAATGTTTTGCGTTTCAAGAGGGGGGAATTAGGTTATAACGAGGGCGTCGGCATGCTCTACAAGAACGATATCGACCGGAAGGTGCAGATGAACCGGTTCTTCGGCCAGGACAAGCGCATAGAAGCTAAATTACTGAGGACGCAGAGCAATAAATGGGGATTTTTAAAAGTAATGAAAAATGTCGGTACGGAAAGAGGGATCTATATGGCCTCCGGTTACGCCACCCGGGCCGTTGCCGGAGCTAGTTTAGCCGGTTTGGCCGTAGTCGTGCCGGCCGCGGCCGGCATGGGCGCTTTTATGGCCCGGCAGCGCGCGAAATCGGAATTTAAAACCGGCGATAAGCTGGCCAGGCGCGGAGAAAGAAGCGAAGAGGAGAAAAGATACGCTGTAATTACCCGGGAAATAAATATCCTTAATTCGAAGATGTGGGACGACGGACACCTGGGCGGCGGCGAGGCTAAAAAATTCACTTTCAAGGATAATTTAAGCGATAATGAGAGAAAAAAATATGAAGAGCTGACCGCCGAAAAGACTAAATTTGAGGAAGCCGGTCTGGGCGTAAAATTTTCCGAGGCGGAAAAGATCGGGCACAAAACCGAAACTTTGTTGGAAAAACTCAAAGACGAGAATCTCGACGCCAAAAAGCGGGGCATTTACGAGAAGTCCCTGCGCTTGAACATCAACTGGATAGACGACAAAACATCCAAAGGATTGATCGATTTCGGCACTTGGGAAAAACGGGTAACCGGCCAGCATGATCTCATCCGCACTTTGGCGCAAGGCGAGATCGCTTTAAACGGCTATAAGCTCGGCGATAAATGGGCGGAAAGGTTCGATACGGCGATTTCGGAGCGCGACTCAAAAACGGAACAAGGCCGCCAGAAGGTAATACGCAAGCGCATGGCTTGGGGAGCCGGTATGGCCGCCGGATTCGCCGGCACCGGTTGGTTTGTCAGGCATTTCTGGGGCGACCAGATAAGCGACTATGTCGGCCGAAAAACCGGGCCGATAGCCGATAAAATAGGGGAAGGACTGGAAAAAGTCAAAGAATATATCGGGAGGCAAGCGGGCGGCAGCGGAGAACCTCCGATTGCTCCGCCCATCGGCGGGATCGAAACCACGCCGGATGAGTTGGGTAAAATGGGCGCGATACCGGATTCGGGCGCTTCTCAGGAGGATATTGCCCCCGGCGAACCGCCGGTCTCTCCGTCCGAAGAACCCGATCAAGAGCCCGGCTATTCTTCGGAAACCCCTCTCCCGGGAACGGTTCCGGAAGGGGAAGAATACCGGGATCTGATCGCGCGGGAGAAGGCCTGGAACGCGCAGCTGGATCTGGCCACTATCCGCAAAGGAAACGGCGTTATTCACGCGCTCGCCCGCCAGTTAGCAGGCGGGGACATGGACGACCCCGTTTTTACCCCAAATGAAGAACATCTCCGGGAATTAGGATATGAAGGCGATATGAATGATAGGGCAGAAATAGTTAAATGGGCGGATCGCCGGGCCTTCGAGATAGCGCGCGATAATGATTATGTCGGCGCGGATGGAACCGAAACAAGGGTCGGGACCGCAGGCATTGGCCGGGCCGCTTACGTCCTGGAAAAGGACGCTAACGGAAAGATGGGCGTCCATGAATATCTTAAAAACGAAAAAGGGGAGTTCGTTTCCCAGGAAACCGGCCAAACGCAATCTTACGAATATCTCAAAGAACGGAAAATCATCGAAGCGGAAAAGGAGATAAGCGCGATAAAGGGGGATATCGAAACGGCGGCGAAGATCGACCAGGAACTCAATAAATTCAATGAATTTTCCAAGAGCTACGGATTAAGCCTTGAGGACGCGCGAAAAACCGGCATCGATATTCACGATCAGGACGGATTTTCCCAGTCGGACCGCGAACTGCTCGAATTCTGGATGCAGCATAAGAATTATTATCCGGAAGAGATAAGGTTGATTAGGGAGCTCTCCGCTTCTTCCGGCATAGATTATCGGCAGGATTTTTTTACCGACGCTTATGACCGCATGCCTAAAGCGATCAAAGGAAATTACGATTCCGCCCTGGGCTACATGAAAATTTTCGCCGGTAATCGGGAGATGACGGGCCAGGGTCTCAAAGAGCTTTTAAGCATGGATCACGCGCCCAAATGGGAGGCGCGCGCGGATAACACGATCGTCGTACGCGATGTTTTCGGCAGGAGGGGATTTAGTGTTCTTATGACCGAGGACAAGATCGGCGTAGACGGGCCATCTAAGCTTAATTGGGGAACCAAGGGCGGGTTGTTCACTAAAATCAGGCCGGTCGTGGATATGAGCCCGGATAATATCGCCACGGCCAGAGCGAAGGTTGATAGTTTTTGGAATATAAATAACCCCGATATGGAATTGCCTTCCGACGGTTCCGTCCGCGAGGTGCCGTCATCGGAGGGAGTGACCAGAGAAGTACCCTCCGATAAGCCGCCAGTCAGGGTGGTACCGGAAAATGAAAGCCAGACCAGGCAAGTGCCTTCGGACGAACCGGCGCGAAAATTATCTCCATCCGAACGCAGGAGAATGGAGGCGTCGGGAAACAGAGGAAAAATCAGGACCGTGCCGAGCGATAAAACAGAAGCCAGAGAAGTGCCCAGATAATAAATTTTATAGATATCATCCTGTAGAGACGTGGCAATGCCACGTCTCTGCCGTTTTACTGCTTTTGCCGCAAATAAAAACCCCTGACTTTGTGTCAGGGGCCGGAGTTGCCCTCACCCCCAAACCCCTCTCCCCCGGCTGGCGGCGCCGCGGGAGAGGAGAGATAATAAAAACCCCTGACGTTTCGTCAGGGGGTGAAATTGTTTTTCTGTGCCGCGTGCCCTACTTAATGGACACGCCTTCCAAATCAGCTCCGACCTTTAGTTCGGGACGAACGGGCACGTTAATGCCCTTTTTCCCGAGATAGGCCTGGACCGCGAAAGCACGGTGCTTGCGGTTCGGGGCGGAGCCGTCCGGCGTATAGGCGATCACTTCGCTGATCAACTCTTTGCCGGCGTGGTGTTTTTCCGCTTCCTGGTCAAGCCAGGTTTGGGTGGACGGAGCCAGTGTTGACTCCGGTTCTGGATTTTCCGGCGGTACCGTCCGCAGGGAAGCGATCAGAACGGTCTCCGAGACCGGCACCGGTTTTCCGGTTTCCTGGTCGTAGAAAGACATCTGGCCACGCAGGTTTTGCGGCGCGGCTACCATTGGTGTGTCGATGTTGTAATGTTTTGCTCCGGTAGCGCAAGCGCCAAGGGTCAGAATCAGGGCCAACAGGGGCAAAGTCCGGGGAATTTTTTTCATTTACTCACCTCTTTCTCCGCAAACGCTTTGCGCGCGAAATAGAGCATGACGGTGCGGTTTTTTTGGTGCTCAGTGAACCGGAGATTTCTTTTGCCTTCGGAGGGAGAGAGAATTCTATCCTTAAGTTCCGCTCGGTTGAATCCGTCTGCCGCCATATCATCGATCACGCGGTCCCTGACCGTTATTGCGCGCTTGGCTCCCAGAGTGTCGTTGTATTCAAGAGAGCCCCGCTCATCGCATTCGCCCATGATCATAAAGAACGGTACGTCGCTCCAGTGGGAATAAATTACCCTTTTCCAAATGGCGACCGTCCCTTCCTGGTCTGGCCGGAGATAGTACTTGTCGAAATCGAAATAGATCGATCCCAGTTCCCGGGGCATCAGGCTCTTAATCGTCCGGCGACCGAACACTTCCGGCGGCACCGGCACATACCCATCGTTATAGTATGTCACTTTAACGCGGTACGGCATTTCCACGACGGTCCGGGACCAGCCGAGTACCGGAGTGACAGCCAAGGCGCTGGCCTGACTGCCGTTCACGAACGCTTGGCTCGCTCCGGCCGGTATGGCCAAACCCGATGCCTTCGGATTATTTAAGGGCATGAGTTCGGCATAGGCGCGCCGTCCCCCGGAACGATGTTTGCCGTAAGAGAGGAGGATCATAAGGGTTTCCTCAGACATGCCTCCATTCGGCGCATCCAGTTCCGCGGTATAGATCTCAAAATCCCCCAATCGCCCCGGAGCTTCATTTAAGAGAACCACCGGATCGGTATTGGGCGGCAGGAAAAACCGGCCTGTTTCTTTGATCTTTTTTATGCCACCGGCCTTGGTTAACGCCTCCTCTTTCCCGTAGAGCAGTTCATGTGGGAAAATCTTTACGGATTTCTCCATGGCTCCCCATCTGTATTGCTCGTAGGGAAGGGTAGCGGCGTTGGGCATGTACGCTTCCGGATATACTCCAGTGAATTGACGGATGGGTTTGCCGCCGTCAAAGATCATGTATTGCTGGCCGCCGTCGACCACAACCACCTGTTCCTGTCCCTGGCCAACAGTATTGGTGTTGGTAGAATTGGTGTTGGCAGAATCGGCCAGGGCGGCGGTCGGCAAGAGCAGAAAGACGAGGAGAGCCAGAGAAAGCACGGCTTTTTTCATTGATTATCCTTTCGTTCCATATAGTATTGGATGTTTTGGTCTATCGTCCGCCTTTGATGGTAATTTCGCTCGTTCCAGTCTGAAATGCCTGAAAATCGGGCCGGAACGATTCATGAACGTATCCGGTTTGACTCTTGATGTCCACCGCGACTGATGGATTGACTCCCTTTACGTTGTACGAAGCGTCGGCGCCGTGTTCCGTTTTGCCGGCCATACTGATTTTACCATCAGGCGCTTCACCCGAGCGGAGCACGGTTCCTGTTGAGCGGTTGGTGGCGGCTGCAATCTTGATTTCGTCGCAGCCGGGTCCGGTTCCGGCTTCGGCCTTGAGCGTCATATCTGCCGCGCTCATCTGCCAGGCCTCGGCTATGGGTGTGGCGGCCTGGGCATTAACCCAGTGCGCCTGGTTAAGCTTACCCTTGCCCGAAACAGTGAGGCCGGAGCCGGCATGGCCCTGGCCCATGATTCTTTGTCCGCCGTCGGCCATGAATTTCCAGCCGTCGGCCAGAGCCTCCTTGTCGAGGTTCATCCATTGGGAGGTGTCAACGTTGCCGTTGGCGCCGCCCGTGATGACGTCGCAGTTGGGGC
Source organism: Candidatus Falkowiibacteriota bacterium (assembly GCA_043801965.1). Taxonomy (GTDB): domain Bacteria; phylum Patescibacteriota; class Patescibacteriia; order Patescibacteriales; family UBA12075; genus XYA2-FULL-47-19. The sequence continues at coordinate 85,174 of JAZDLN010000051.1, read as the reverse complement.
CGTCGCAGGCCGTGGCGGGGGATAGGGGGGCGATGATGGCGATAATGATGGCGATAATAAGCGCGAGACGTTTCATGTGTTTCTCCTGTTTCCGTTGTGGGTTTTTGAAAAAAATGAATTCCTAACCAAAAAAACCTTTAAACACCTCCTTTCCTTGGTTGCTGATTTGATTATTAAGTTTACAAAGAGCCAGGTATATAAATAATCACGGCAGAACCGCAATCATTTATCCTAAATAATTTAAATTAACTTTTTGTTAATCTGATATATATTATCATATAAACAATATATTGTCAAGTGATTGACAGATAAACAAAAAAAAGTTAATATTAGACAGTATTTTAAGGATATAGATACTTTATTTTATGGATTTATATATCGATACTACCCAGGACCATAATATAATTCTTCTTATAAAAGAAGGGGCGCAGGTGATTTCCCGGACAAAATTCAGCGCGAAGTACAGCCAGGCGGAAAAATTATTGCCGGCTATAAAAAAAATCCTGGACAAAAATAAATACCGACTGAAAGATATCGCTAAAATTATCGTCTCAAATTATGGCGGCGGTTTTACCGCCTTGCGTATCGGAGTGGTAACCGCGAATGCCCTGGGATACGCGCTTAGGGTACCGGTCACGAACGACAAAAAGGCTAATATTAAAATAAATACCAATAAATTATCGGTTATTAAGCCGGAATATGATCGGGAACCGAATATAACGTATAGCATGAAGCATAAACATGAAGCATGAAACGCGCTTTATTTCATGTTTCATGCTTCATGATCTGTGGATTACCTGTTGACAAACAGTTTAAAAGTTATTAACCGCAAAAGAAGCTAGAAAAGCCGCTTATTAACAAGCCGGTTTTTTTTGTTAATAAAAAAGCTTAAGTTAGCTGGATTATTCTATCTTACGACTGATTGACTTTTGGGTAAAAGTGGTGTATGATTAAATTATAATGGTGTGAAATGGGGAATAGTGGAGAAAATCCAAAAAAAACATCAAAGACAAAAACAAAAATAAAATAAACCGGATAAGGTATCATCATAGACCGTTTCCGGGCGGACAAAATTGTTAGCTAAGACATTTCGCGCTAACAAGAAAACAAAAAAATCGTTCCGTAAAACCCCTCGGGGCTCGGAACAATAGCATGGGGATGCTATTTGCTCCCTCAAAAGAGCAAAAACAAAAAAATTCCCGGAAACGGGAAAATCCCGCCGTAGATTGCGGGATAAAATTAAGGCGAAGAAGGGGTCTGATCATTTAAGATCAGCCTCCTCTTGATCCTTAGTTCGCGTGCTTGTCGTGTTTATATAATTCATAAGTTGAATTATGCTGGGCTTTGCCGCCTTTCGGCGGAAAAACCCAACCTGATATCAATTTACCCCCGCGTGAATAAAGAGGACCACACCTGCTAATCGGAAAGTCGGCAGGGGCAAAATCTTAAGAAAGTGAAGAATATAGCAGGTGCTAAAAAACATCTTGTTATATTTTTTATTAATCCGCCGCGATATGTTTATCGGAGAATATAAGCATAATTTAGACGACAAGGGAAGGCTGGCGATTCCGGTAAAATTCAGGGACAAACTAAAGGGTGGGGCGGTCGTGACCCGTGGCCTGGATCGGTGCCTCTTTTTATATACCCACGAGCAGTGGGAAAAAATCGCCCGCAAGCTCGCCGATCTGCCGATCAGCCAGTCCAAGGCCCGGGCGTTTTCCCGTTTGATGCTGGCCGGGGCCATGGACGTCGATCTCGATAATCAGGGCCGGATAAACCTGCCTGAATACCTTAGGGAATTCGCGGTTTTAAATAAAAAAACCGTGATCGCCGGATTGTTCGACCGGCTGGAAATCTGGGAAGAGGAAGCCTGGGATAAATACAAGCAGGGCACGGAAAAAGATTCCGGGGAAATCGCTGAGGCGCTGGGAGATCTGGGGATCTGACAAATTTTAAACGACAAATGAAGAATATCGAGTTTCGTAAAACAAAAACACCCGCCTCCGGCGGAAAAACAAAAATAAAAATATGACGAAAAAAATCAAGTGCGAAACAAAAGTCGCTCTGCAGCCCAAGACCGTGAAAGTGCGGATCATCAAAGCGCCGCTGGTGGACACGGAAGAGTTGCGGAGTATTATTTTTGCCCGAACGCGCGCTTTAGTGCTTTAGCGCACGAAACATGAAACAGGCGACACGCGACGCGCGACCCGTAAGTGCTTCATGCTTAGTGCCCCATGTCGTATGAAATATATTCACGTGCCGGTAATGTTGGAGGAGGTATTGGAGTATCTTGATCCGAAGCCCGGAGAAAAATTCATGGATTGCACCCTGGGCGGGGGAGGATATACGGCCGCGTTGGCCGAGCGCGTGGGCGAGCGCGGAGAAGTAACAGCCTTTGATCTGGATAGTCTCGCGATCGAGAATGCACGCGAAAAATTTGAAAAAAATAAAAACATAAAGATCATACATGGAAATTTTAAAGACTTACATAAAATCATGGCATCGGGCGAGTCAGCCGAGATTGCCGCTCAGGCGGATTCCGAGATTCCGGAGGTACCTGTTTTTTCCGGCATTGTATTTGATCTGGGTCTATCATCAGCTCAACTCGAAGACCGGAGCCGGGGATTCTCTTTTCAACTGGATGCTCCGCTAGACATGGCCTTCGGCCAGAAAACGGAAAACGAAAAACCGACGACGGAGTATATTGTTAATCGTTATCCCGCTTCGGAATTGGCGAGAATATTGCGGGAATACGGGGAAGAAAGATTCGCGGGAAGAATAGCGCGAGCCATTGTTTCGGCGAGAAAAGAGGGAGAGATAAAAAATACCGGAGAACTCGTGAATATAATCGGCGGATCCGTACCGGGGGCCTACAGGCATAACAAAAAGATCCATTTCGCCACCCGCGCTTTTCAGGCGTTAAGGATCGCCACCAACGATGAGCTTGGTAATTTGGAGAAAGCCTTACCGCAAGCGGCCCGGATCTTAAAAGGGGGAGGCCGGATAGCGGTCGTTTCCTACCACAGCCTTGAAGACAGGATAGTTAAAAATTTTTTTAAAACCGAAAGCCGGGATTGCGTCTGTCCGGCACAGTTACCAGTCTGCCAATGCGGCCATAAGGCGGTTTTAAAGATAATTACGAAAAAAACGGTTTTACCGACGGCCGAAGAGGTCTCCGCTAATCCCAGGGCCAGAAGTGCCAAGATGAGGGTAGCGGAGAAAATATGACGAAAAATATAAGAATCCTCCAGCCATCAATTTAAACGCGACAGCTTGATTTTTAGTCAAATATCCGGATTATTCTACAAGCGGATACTATGATAATAAAAGATAAAAACAAAAATAAAAATTATAATTTTAACGCTAAAATTTTTCCGGGAAAAAAAGCCGAAAGGTCTTATCTGGGAATTTTGAATAAGTTTTTGTTTATTGTTATAATAATCAACGGTATTTATTTTGTGGCGAGCGTAAACGATCTGTCCATCAAGGGATTCGTCCTGCGGGAGCTAAGGCTTAAATCCGAGGAACTGCAAAATAATAATAAGCTGATTACCAACAAGGTAACGGAATTAGAATCATACGAGAACATACAAAAGCGGGCTTTAAGCATGAATCTTGTCAAAGCCGGGACGATCGAATATATTACCGTCATAAGCGAAGCGGTAGCCAGAAAATAATATCGATATTTACACCACGGACCGAAACGGGCGCAAGGGGTGTAATCATTAAGAAAAACGAAAACCCTTGCTATGATTTCCAGCAAATACAACCGAAAAAAAAGCGACAACAGTAATCGTCTTAATCTGGTCATGACGGTTATTTTTTTATTGGCCGGATCGATCCTGCTGCGTCTGTATGGACTTCAGGTTTCGAAGAACGATCTTTACGTCGCCTTGGCTTCCGACCAGCATCAGGTATATAATAAGCTGCAGCCGTCGCGCGGGGAAATCTATATCCAGAACAGCCCGGTCCCGGACGGGAAGGATTTTTACCCGGTGGCCACGAATAAGGATTTCGCCCTGGTTTACGCCATACCTAAAGACGTTAAGAGTCCCGCGGAGGCGGCCGATCGTTTATATGAAATATTCGACCGGAAAAACGTAGAGGATGAGGTCGACGAGATGCTTAAGAAAGACCCTTATTTTTCGGCAACCTCCTCCGATGGCCTCGGCATAGCGGCCGCCGATATTAAAAACCGGGAAGAGTTCAGGGTGATCAAAAGGGAACTGGAATTGGAGATCAGAAAAAAATCAGTAATTGGCGCTTATCTGGATAAATTATCAAAAGAAAACGATCCCTACGAACCGATTCGCTCAAAGGTCGAAAAAGAAACGCTCGACCCTTATATCGAAGAGCTTCACGGCTTGGGTATAGATTACATAATGGAGTCTTACCGTTATTATCCGGAATTTTCGATCGGTTCCCATCTGCTCGGTTTCGTGGGTTTCGACGATTCCGGAAAAATCGGACGATACGGTCTCGAGAATTTTTTCAACGAGGAATTGACCGGCGCCCCGGGATCGATCAAGGCGGAAAGATCGGGTAACGGCAGCCTGATCATCGTGAATGACCGGGAATTCAACGAACCTAAAAACGGCAGCGATTTGATCTTGACGATCAATCGCTCGATCCAGTTCAACGCCTGCCAAAAACTTAACGCCGCCGCCCTTCGGCACGGCGCCGACGGCGGAACCGTCATAGTTATGGAGCCGAAAACCGGCGCTATCATCGCGATGTGTTCCTGGCCGGATTATGACCCCAATAATTACGGAAAGGTTGACAATATCGGTATTTATAATAATCCCGCCGTGTTCGATCAATACGAACCCGGTTCGATCTTTAAGATTTTTACGATGTCGGCCGGAATAGACCAGGGTAAAGTCACGCCGGAAAGTACCTATAACGACAAGGGTTCGATAAAGATACCCGGCTGGTCAAAACCGATTAAAAATTCCGACTTCGATACTTTCGGCGGCCACGGCACGGTCGACATGATTACCGTTCTGGAACTTTCCTTAAATACCGGCTCGATCCACGTTATGCAGAGAACCGGCCCGGAGGTTTTCGCGGATTACGTCAAAAAATTCGGTTTCGGGCAAAAAACCGGAATCGAGCTGCCGGGCGAAGGAGGCGGCAATATCGTTAACCTGGAGCGCGACGTCATCAGGCCGGTGGAAGTCGCGACCGCCACTTTCGGCCAGGGAATAACGGTCACTCCTCTCCAGACCATAACCGCTTACGCGGCGGTCGTTAACGGCGGCATATTGATGAAACCTTACGTGGTGAACGAAATAGTGACCTCGGCCGGGGAAAGGATAAAGACCCAGCCGCAGCCGGTAAGAAGGGTTATTTCCGAAAGGACCTCGTTGCTTTTATCCGGCATGATGGTCAGGGTGGTCGAAGAGGGCCATTCCACGCGAGCGGCCGTAAAAGGCTATTACGTCGGCGGCAAGACCGGCACGGCGCAGGTGGCCGGCAGCGGGACCAAGGGCTATGAGGCGGGCCGGACGATCCATACTTTCATCGGCTTCGCGCCGGCCGACGACCCGAAATTCGTCATGCTGGTAAAATTAAACGACCCCAAAGACGTGGCCTGGGCGGATTCTTCGACGGCGCCCCTCTTTTCCGAAATCGCCGAATTTATCTTGAATTATTATCAGGTACCGAAAGAAAGGTAAAAACAGCTTTCAGCTTTTAGATTATTATGCTAATATATTTATCACAAAGCCCAAGGAGTCATAAATAAAATATGCTAAAGAAGATCATCCAGTTAAAACTTAAAATATTGGCCAAATTGGTTATAGCCAAGCAGAAACCTGAGATCGTCGGCATCACCGGAAGCGTCGGAAAAACGAGCGCCCGGGACGCGGTTTACGCCGTTCTTAAAGGTAAATTCCGGGTAGCTTCCTGCCTTAAAAATTACAATAACGAATTCGGCCTGCCCCTGACCGTAATTGGAGCGGCATCTCCCGGGAAGAATATTTTCGGATGGATCCGGATATTCTGGCTGGGATTTAAGCTTTTCCTGTGGAAGGACGATGATTATCCCCGGATCCTGGTATTAGAGATGGGCATTGATCATCCGGGAGACATGGATTATCTTTTGAACATAGCCGCGCCCAAGGTGGGCATCCTGACCATGATCGGCACGGTGCACGCGGAAAATTTCGGTTCCAGGAACAAGCTGATCCAGGAGAAAGCCAAGCTCATCAGGAATATTCCGGCCTCGGGATGGTCGATCATTAATTACGATAACGAGGATTGTCGGCGCATCGCGGCGGAAAGCCGCGCCCGGGTCATTACTTTCGGGCTGGAAGAAAGATCCGATATCCGCGCCCAGGAGATCAACTATAGTTATTCGGGAGAGGCTGTCGCCGCCAACATAAAGGGGATCAATTTTAAGATGGGCTATAAGGGTTCGCACACCCCCGTCCTCCTGCCCGGAGTTTTAGGCATCAATTCCGTCTATGCCGCGCTGGCGGCCGCGGCCGTCGGTTTAAGCTTCGGCATGAATCAGATTGAAATATCGGAGGCTTTGCGGAAATTCGATTCGCCCAAAGGCCGGATGCGCCTTATCCCGGGCATAAAAAACACGACCATCATAGACGATACTTATAACTCCGAACCAAAATCCGCCATCGCGGCGCTTGGGGCTTTAAAGCGGATACCGGTGAAAGAGGGCGCGGTTAAATTCGTTGTTTTAGGTGATATGCTCGAACTTGGCGCTTACAGCGAAGAGGGCCACAAGGATGTCGGCCGATACGCGGCCCGGGCTGGTTTCGACTGGCTGTTTACGGTCGGAGAGCGTGCCCGGCACATAGCCCATGGCGCCAAAGAGGAGGGGATGGGAGAAGACCGTATTTTCAGTTTCGGGGATTCTTCCGAAGTCGGCCGTTTTATGCAGGATCGGATCCGGGAAAACGACCTTATTCTGGTCAAGGGTTCTCAGGGCATGAGGATGGAAAAGATCGTTAAAGAGATCGTGGCTGATCCTTTGCGCGCCTCGACACTGCTCGTAAGACAGGAGGAAGAATGGTTAAAATAATAAGGATTTTTTGTTTTATATTGGTTAAGTTTGACTGATTTTTGTGATTACTATATTATGTAAAATAGCATAAAAAATGGAAAATGCTTGACATTTTCTTTTTTTTGTGTTATGTTGTGATTATAGTACTTTTTGTGTGGAATTCTGGCCAAGGTCCCGCTAACCGTGAAATTGCCGGATTAGCGGTTTGTATTTACTCATCGAAAGGGTTGATTTAGTGGAAGCACAAACCCAAACGCATCAACGACGCGGCAATAATCGGCATAAGCCGAGAAGTGCGGAAAAACTGCCAAAAATAATCTTAAAACTGGGAGAAGGCAACGGCACCTCCGACTTCGAGTCTTGGTTCGCCAGGACTTACCCGAAATATGTTCCTCCGCCTGCGCGCAAGGACGAAGACGATGAATGAACCTTTTAAGCCCCGGGTAAAATCTGGGGCCGTTTTATTTAACGGTTAATTCCATAAATATATTAATATGATCTGCAAAAATATTCTTCAAACCATCGGCCATACGCCCATGGTCAAAATAAGCAAAATAAATCCCCGTCCGGCCGTTAATATTTACGCCAAAGTGGAGGGGGTTAATCCGGGAGGAAGCATCAAAGACCGGATCGCTCTTAAAATGATCGAACAAGCGGAAGCCGAAGGCAAATTAACTTCGGACAAGACGATCATCGAGGCTACTTCCGGGAATACCGGTATCGCCCTCGCTATGATCGGGGCGGTCAAGGGATATAAGGCGGAAATAGTCATGAGCGAGGCGGTTTCGGTCGAACGCCGGAAGATGATCGCCGCTTTCGGCGCTAAAGTGACCTTAACCCCCGGAGATAAAGGTACGGACGGAGCGATCCTTAAATGCAAAGAGCTCACGGCAAAATTCCCCGACAAATATTTCCGGCCCGATCAATTTTCCAATGAGTATAACCGGATAGCGCACTACGAAACCACGGCTCAGGAGATCTGGAAGCAGACCGGCGGCGAAATCGATTACTTCGTGAGCTCTATCGGCACGTCCGGCACGCTTATGGGCGTAGCCGCGTATCTCAGGAAATACAAGCCGGACGTAAAGATAGTGAGCGCCGAACCGGTCAAGGGCCACTATATCCAGGGGCTCAAGAACATGGAAGAGGCGATCGTGCCGGCGATCTACGACCGGTCGAAACTGGACGAGATCATCATGATAGACACGGAGGAGGCTTACGTTATGTCGCGCCGGATAGTCCGGGAAGAAGGAATATTCGTCGGCATGTCATCCGGGGCGGCCATGGTCGCGGCCCTGAAAATAGCCGGCGATATCAAAGCCGGCAATATCGTTACTATATTTCCGGACCGGGGGGAAAAATACCTGAGTACCAGCCTTTTTGATTAGGTTGCCTGAAAATAATTGCAAAAAAACCCGGCTTAGGGTAAAATTTAAATATTCACTTAATTTATTAAGTAAAAAATATGAAAGAATACGGCGAACTTATGAGCGCCATAAGGAAAAACCAATCCGAAAACGGGAATAAATGGCCTTTGGAGAAAATAAAGGCGATGATCCGGGGTAAGGAGATTTTTTTTGAAACCCAGTGGAATTCCAAAACCGGCCTGGTCGAAGTGAAAAAAGAGGGGGATGAGGAGTGGCGCAGTACCGGTCAGCTGGCCGATAACGGGCAAAAAGCCTATGCCACCGCCTGCGAAACAATCCACGGTCTCTACGGTTTCAGCGGCGTTGACATAAAGACCAAAGTTTAATATGGAGGAAATTTTTTTATACAATACGCTCACGCGCAAAAAAGAGAAGTTCATGCCAATAAAACCGGGCGAGATCGGTCTTTATACCTGCGGTCCGACGGTTTACAATTACGCGCATATCGGCAATCTGCGGGCTTATATTTTCGAAGATATCCTGAAGCGGGTTTTGACGTATAACGGTTATAAGGTCAGCCATGTCATGAATATTACCGACGTCGGGCATCTGACGGGCGACATGGACATGGGCGAGGATAAACTTGAAAAAGGCGCGCGACGGGAAGGGAAAAGCGTTTGGGAGATCGCGGAATTTTATACTAAGGCTTTCCTGGAAGATCTTAAGCGCCTGAATATTATCATGCCCGGCGAGATGCCTAAAGCGACCGAATACATAATTCAACAGATCGATCTCATTAAAATTCTTGAATCAAGGGGGTTTACCTATAAGACAAGCGACGGGATTTATTTCGATACGGCTAAATTCCCCGATTACAATAAATTATCGCATCTTGACCTTGAAACCTTAAAGGAGGGCGCCAGAGTGGAAAAAAACGACGAGAAGAGAAATCCGACGGATTTCGCTCTCTGGAAATTCTCTCCGAATGACGCCAAACGCCAGATGGAATGGGATTCTCCCTGGGGCGTCGGTTTTCCCGGCTGGCACATCGAATGCTCGGCCATGAGCGCGGCTTTACTGGGAGATAAACTTGATATCCATTGCGGCGGCATCGATCACATCAATGTGCATCACACGAACGAGATTGCGCAATCGGAAGCGGCCACGGGGAAAAAGTTTTTTAATTTTTGGATGCACGGCGCGTTTTTGAATATCGCCGGGGGCAAGAAGATGGCCAAGAGCGCGGATAATTTTTTGACTCTCGATAATGCTTTTTTAAAGAAGGGGATCGACCCCTTAGTTTATCGTTTCGCCTGCCTACAGACCCATTACCGCAAACCGATGGAATATAGCGAAGAAATAATGCTTAACGCCAAAAATGGGTTAGAGCATTTATATAATCAGGTAAGGGGACTGGGAGTTAGCGAGGGTGCCGTTATAGAGGGGGCGGAAAAGTTTTTCAGAGAATCCATTAATGATGATTTAAATTTACCGAAAGCTCTTGCGGTAACTCAGGAAATGTTGAAATCCGATCAACTCGCCAATGAAGATAAATTAAAGACATTCAATAAATTCGATGAAGTTTTCGGTTTTAATATAACTGAAATCTTGGAAGAAATCATGCCGACAGAGGTAGAAAAATTAAGAACAGAAAGGCGAGAAGCCAGAAAAGAAAAAAATTGGGCCGAATCCGACCGTCTGCGCGATGAGATTGAAAAATCAGGCTATACGGTCGAAGATACGCCGGACGGACAGAGGGTTTTTAAAAAGTAGCTAGCTTTTAGCTTATAGAAATATTCTTTAAATTTCCGAATATATTAAAAAGCACCCGTTTGGGTGCTTTGCGGTTTTTATGATTAGTTTGATTCTGGCCTGTCCGCGGCCAATATAAGATCGAAGGAAAGTTTTTCCGTGCCGCGCAGAATACCGACGCTTAATTCGTCTGCCGGTTTTTTGCCGTGCATAATTTCAAAGAACTGGAGCATATTTTTAAGCGCATTTCCGTCCAGAGAGGTTATGATATCTCCCGGAATTATCCCTTTTTCTTCGGCTGGATAGCCATGAGACACGGTCATAACGGCTACCCCGTGGGGTATGGCCGGCGACAAGTCCGCTATTTCCTCGGGAATTCCCATGATCGTTATTCCGGCGTAAGCGCCCGGCATTAGATCGTGCGAGCCAAAGGGCTCTTGTCGCGCTTTAAAGCCTATAAAATAAAAGACTCCGAATAACAGCAGAATTACCGTAGCTAACCGCATAATTTGCATTGGCCCGATCTTAGATTTCTCCACATTTTGTTCCTTTCTTTTTTTGGTTACCACCGATTTTTTCATCAATCAAGTAAAACCCCATGATCATGATCACGAAAACTATCGCGACTACCAGTAATCCGATCCAGTTGTTGAATTCGGGGATAAATTCGACACTAATATCTCCATTAATCGAAACGGCCAATATTTTTACCCTGTAGTCTCGCCAGAAACTGAGTTTAACGGGAGGGTCGACCGGTTTTATGGTTTTAACGAAATTAAAACATTGGTAAAAACCGGGATTTTCCCTGTAAACATATTTCGCGAATTTGATCTGGAGCTCGTCATCATCGAATAATATGTCAGTCACATAATTTTTTTTGTAAAATGCCAGATCGTATTTTTTTATATCCGCGTAGTTTGCTTCGTCCAGGAAAATTTCCGATTTATGCCCGGCGGGCGAGGGAAATTCAGGCATTAATATAACTTCACGGTGATCGGTAAAATAGGATATTTTTTCCTTAATCCGATAGGAACCCTCATTGTTTAACATCCATTTTGTGGCCAGTAAATAGCAGGCGGCTAGTGAGAGCACAATCCAGGATCCGTAAAGCAGAACTTTTAATGCTTTCATTGTTTAACCTCCCCGTACTATGGTTAAAAAAATTTTAAAAGACCCACTAATAATTAGAATACGTTAGCATGACTTGTAATTTTTGTCAAACATGCTAAATTGAGACTATGCGTAATTTTTGGGAAAAATTAAAAAAACGGGGACGGCCGATCTACGCCCTGGCGCCGATGGCGGGCTATACGGACAGCGCCATGCGCCGGATTTGCAAAAAATTCGGCGCGGACGTCGTTTATTCCGAGATGGCCAGCGCGACTGCCCTGGTTTATGATCCGGTTAAAACTTTAGGGATGCTTAAGTTCGATCCGGTAGAACGTCCGTACGTAGTCCAGCTTTTCGGTGCGAAACCGGATCACTTCGCGGCGGCCGCGCGCCTAATTTCGGATAAGATCGGTCCGGACGGGATCGATATTAACTTCGGCTGTCCGGTAAAGAAAGTCGCCAAACAGGGCGCGGGAGCGGTACTTATGGATAATATGCCGCTGGCGCGGAAGATAATCGAAAGCACGATCGATAACACGAATTTGCCGGTTTCGATCAAAACCCGGACCAGGGTCAACAGAACCGGTTTGATCGATTTTTTGGAATTTATTAAAGACTTGAATATTTCCGCTATCATGATCCACGGCCGGACCCTAAAGCAGGGTTTTGCCGGGACGATCGACACAGGAATAATAAAAAAAGCCCGCGATCATTTCGGGGGCGTGATTCTGGCGAATGGAGGGGTTGGCGTTACCGTTACCCCTCCCAGCTCCGCTCCGCTTCGCCACCCTCCCCTAATTAGGGGAGGGACGGGGAGGGGTGTCGCGGCGCCGCGGGCGAGGGGAGCTGACGTCAAAAGTTGTGTTGAGGAATTATTAGCCGAAACCGGAGCCGACGGAGTCGGGATCGCGCGCGGCGCTTTGGGGCGGCCGTGGATATTCAAGGCCGTGCGCACCGGACAGAGCCTTGCGCGCTCTCCCCGGGCGGTATTTAAAATCGCCTTAGAACACGCCCGGCTTGCCGAGGGCCTTAAAGGCGGGCGGGGGATAGTAGAGATGCGCGGCCAGCTTTGCGCTTACGCGGCCGGGCTATCCGGGGCGAAAGAGTTAAGAAGAGAATTGGTGCGCGTTAATACGTTTAAGGAGATTGAGGGTGTGTTTGGGGAGTATTTGAAAAGTATTTAGTATATAGTATTTAGTATTAAGCGGAGAACCCAGCTTCGTGCAGTCGCGCAACAAAAAAGAGCGGATTTTTCCCGCTCGTTTTTTTTAATTTTTCCATTCATTTTCGAAGGTCAACGTTAATCAAATATGAAATCACTACAGCCACTTCTTTCCCTTGAAGTAAAACACCATAAATAAACTGCCGCAGAGCATTATACCGATAATCGACCAAAAGCCGTTTTTTGTTTCCATAAACGGCATGCCGTTAACCGTATTCATGCCGAATATGGCGGCTAAGAGGGTTAAGGGAAAAACGATCACGGAGAAGATGGTCAGGGTTTTCATTATATTCGAGATTTGATAGTTCATGAACGATTCGTTCGTGCTGTTAAGCACTTCGACGATCTCCCTTTGGTTTTCGAGATTAAGCCAGATGGTCTTCGCGTCCCTATGTATCTTTCTGGTCAATTCCCGCGCCTTATTGCCGGGAAGGAATTCGGCCGCGTATTCAGTAAGAACATCTATTATGCGCTGATGGTTTTGCAGGGCCTCGCAAGCGTTAATTATGCCAAGCCTTAACGACAAAACGCGGGAAGCGGCCATTCTTGATTTGTGGTCGAAGATCATGTCTTCCAATTCGTTTATCGCCGAACCGTTCTTGTCCAAAAGCGCGAAGGGGATATCGGACAGTTTTTCCAGGATATGGCACAGAAGACCGATAACGCCGCCGTCTTTAGGGGCGTTTTCTTTTTTATAAAAACCGAATAATTCGTTTAAAGGCTTGATTTTGTTATTGTGTAAAGTAACCAGATAATCTTTGCCCACGAAGAAGTCTATTTCTTCCGTAACCACCTTATCGCCGGCGAAAACCGGAAAATGCAGGATCATAAAAATATAATTTTCGGTTTTTTCGATTATCGATCTTTGGGTTAGGGCTTTGACGGACGAGGCCGACAGATGCGACAATTTAAAATCGAATTTTTTGCGGAGCCAATCCAGCTCGGTTTTACCGGCGTTACGGATATTGATCCAGGATATTTTTTTGCCGTCCTGGTCCGCGACCTCGATCTCGTTTATGTTATCGGTTTTTGGCATATTAATTTATTAGATAATTATTATGTTTATATTATAACACGGTTTAGGGTAATCTTAAAATATGGCGGGTTTTATTTTTTTAGAAAATATGGTATAATAATTTTTAGGGATAAAAGCGGATATTTAAGCATTAACTATCGAATTTTTGATAGAAAAAGATAAAATATGGCGGAAGACAACAGCTTAATCGGAAAAATCGAAGGTTTTAAAGATCGAATCCGGGGCGGCGCGGAAATAAGCGAAAAAAAAGAAGAGAAAAAGATCGAAACCTTACCGACGCCCGAAACCGAAAGCGGCGCCGATAGCCAGCGTCGTCAGGAAATAGCGGAAATGGTGGCTAAAACCCGGGAGGGGGAAGGACAATTAGGCGCGGGTCCGTACGGAGGCGCGACACCGGCGTTTAAAGCGCGCCAGAAAAAGATAGAGGTTATTCTGGAAAAAGATCTGGGGGATATTTTCGCGGGGATGACGCCGGAGAAACAAAAGGAATTCAAGCTGGTGGGCGAAGAAACGGCCGCTAAAATAAACGAGCTTATCGGCCGGGGAAAAGTAAAGGTAAAAAAGATCATCGACCTTATCAGAAAATGGCTCTCGCTCGTACCCGGTGTCAATAAATTTTTTCTGGAGCAGGAAGCGAAGATCAAGGCGGACGAGATCATAAAGAATACCAGGCACGAGACGGATTTCAGGTTATGATTAGAATAAATTTTTAACATTCCTAAGCGATATAGCTATGGCAAAACCCAGGAGCAAAAGCAATCTAGACGAAAGTATTGTCATAAAAAATTCTAAAAAATCCGGGCTGGCGGAGTTTATCCGGCGGCCGATGCCCACCGACGAGGAAGTCGAGAGTTTCGAGGAATTAGTCGAAGAGTCCGCGTACGGAAGCCGTGATTCTTACGGCCAGGACGGAGTGATCTCCTTAAGGGACCAGGGCGGAGAAGAGGGTATCAGCCGGGAAATGGAGGAGGAAATCGATGAGAGCCTGCACGAAATTTACGAAGATAATAACGGCAAGATGATCGACGTTAAAAAAATGGACATCAAGAAGCGCCGCGGCTTCTTTTTTTGGCTTTTTTTATTTATTTTTATGACCGGAGGAATAGCCGGCGCGGCTTACGGGGCTTACCGGTATTTTTATTTAGGAGGCGGTTCGGACGCGACCGCGGTCGAATTTTCTATCGAAGGCAAAAGCGAAGTGGCGGTCGGAGAAGAATTTTTTTATTCGATCCATTATAAGAACTCGAGCAATATCAATATCAGGAACGTCCGGATAGAAGCTAAATTTCCGGATAATTTCATCTTTCTGGACAGCTATCCGGAAAGCGGCAACGCAAAGAACGATAAGATCGGATCGTGGAACATAGGAGCGGTCGGAGCGCGGGAGACGGGCAAGATAAAGATCAAGGGCATGATGGTCGGGCTCGAGAACGACCGGGGGATAATAACCGCCGACTTGACGTATTCGCCGGAAAATTTTTCCTCCGAATTCAGGAAAGAAACCACGTCGTCGACCATGATAAACGATATCGGTATCGAGATCGATTATGATTATATCGCGAGCGCCCTTATCGGGCAGGAGGACGAGGTCACGATCAGGCTTAATCCGAACGAAAAGAATTATATCGGCAATTTCCGCCTAACGGTCGAGCCGCAGGAAAATATCGAGATCGGCGTTCCGGCTCCGAAGGAAGAGGATAAGGGAAAGTTGGCGGCGGCCAAGATGATAAGACCGGGGGTCTGGGAGATCGAGGGCCTCGGAACGGAAGAAAAAATATTGCCGATCAGGATAAAGTTCACTGAAAAAAAATCCGATAAGCAGGATATCGTCGTTTACTTCGAAAAAAATATCGTCGATAACGCCACCGCTACCGCCACCGCCGGTTCAGTTTCCGGACGTTACATAAAATTCCACGAGACAAAGCTTAATTTCGAGGTGATGAAGAGCGATCTTAATCTGACCATGATAGTGAACGGGGCCCGGGATAACCAGGGGGCTGATTTCGGCCAAACCCTGAACTATTCGATCGTCTACAAGAACAGCGGCGAGACCGACATGAAAGACGTCGTGATCATGGCCGTATTGGACAGCGATTTCCTCGATTGGGCGAGCTTAAAAGACGAAAACAAGGGGAAAGAAAAGGGGAACACAATCACCTGGAGCAAGGAAGAAATACCCGCCCTGGAGGCGATCGCCAAGCACGCCGAGGGCACGATCGATTTTTCCATAGATATCCTTAACGTCGGCGCGATAGATCCGGGTAAAAAATACCAGGCGGAAAGTTACGCGCAATTCAGCGTCGGGGAGATCGAAGAAGGGGCCGAGAAGTCCGAAGACAGCGATAATCGCAGCAACACGGTTCTTATAAGGATAAACAGCGATCTTAAACTCGAGGAGTCGGCGCGGTATTTTAACGAAGACAATATTCCCGTCGGCACCGGGCCGCATCCGCCTAAAACCGGGGAAACCACGAGCTATAAAGTTTATTGGAAGCTCAACAATAACCTGCATGAACTTTCGGATCTTAGGATATCGGTCAAACTCCCGAGTTACGTAAGCTGGGACGGCAAAGAAAGATCAACCGCCGGCGCCGTTAAGTATTTGGAAGGTACCCATGAAGTGGTTTGGGATATCGGGCGCCTGCCCGTTACGGTTTATGATTCGAGCGCCGAATGGAGCCTTAAAATCACGCCGCGAGAGGAGGATAAGAATACTATCATGGTACTCCTGCCCGGTACTAACGTTAAGGCCAGGGACAGCGAAACGGAAGCGGAGCTGGATTTTACCACTCCGGCCAAAACCACCAAGCTCGAGGACGACGATATCGCGAGGGGGGCGGGGGTAGTGGAATGATAAATTTTATTGAAATATACCCGATACATAGAGACGTAGCATTGCTACGTCTCTACTTTAACGTTTTATGTTTAAAATTTTAAAAAAATACGGAAAATCTCAAGCGCGCTTAGGAGTACTTAAAACAGCACATGGGGAAATAAAGACTCCATTTTTCATGCCGGTCGCTACACAGGCGTCGGTCAAGCAGGTGGCGACCGAAGAGATGCGGCGTTTGAGCGCCCAGATTCTCCTATCCAATACTTATCACTTGATGCTCAGGCCCGGCGAGAAGCTCGTTAAAAAAGCGGGCGGGCTTCATAAATTCATGGATTGGGATAGGCCTATACTTACGGATTCGGGCGGTTTTCAGGTTTTCTCTTTGGCCGGTACGAAAAAAAGATCGGGCGAAAACCTGGTAAAACTTACAGCTGACGGGGTGCGTTTTAAGTCTTACGTCGACGGCCGGGAATACTATTTAACGCCGGAAAAGTCGCTTAAGATCCAGGCGGACTTAGGCGTCGATATCGCGGTTTGCCTGGACGAATGCGTGGCTCTGCCGGCGGAACGGAAATATATCGAACAATCAGTGGAGCTGACCACTGCCTGGGCGCGAAAAACGAAAAAATATCACGATAAATTAAAAGGGGAAAAGCCGTTGCTCCACTCTGTTATCCAGGGGGGATTGGATAAGGCGTTAAGATTAAAAAGCCTCTCCGATCTCGCTCGAATCGGATTCGACGGCTATAATATCGGCGGCCTCTCGGTCGGGGAATCGGCCGCCGAGATGTACGCAGTACTGGATTATCTCGTGCCGGAGATACCGAAGGACAAGCCCCGGTATCTTATGGGCGTCGGCTATCCGGAAAATATCGTCGAAGCGGTCAGGCGGGGAGTCGATATGTTCGATTGCGTGATACCGACGCGGGAAGGAAGGCACGGCCGCATTTTTTCCTGGCGGAAAAAACGTGGAATATCCAATATCCCTGCCTTGCCGGGCAGGCAATGTCCAATATCCAATAATTTTTATAAAACTGATAATATTACCAACTCAAAGTTCGCGGAAGATTTTACGCCTATTAACGCGGAGAGTAAATTACCAGAGCTCAGGAATTTATCTAAAGCCTATCTGCATTATTTATTCAAGATCCGGGAGCCGTTGGGACAGCGTCTCGCGACGCTTAATAATTTGGAATTTTATCTTGACATGATGGAAAAAATTCGTTATTCTATAAAATCAGGTTTATTATAATTTTGGTCCTTTTTTAATCAAAAGAAAAAAAAGGAGGGAGCGATGAACGCTGCGGATACTGCTTTGGTCTGGATATTAGTGATTGTGACCATAGGGATAATAGCGTCACTTGTTGGTATAAAGCGTACTAAGAGGCGAATAAAAGAAATTCAGCAATTTAGAAAAGTACTAACGGAGTATAAGGATTTTATATTCAGGGTTCCCCTGGTCATCGGTTGCGGCGAGTCCACCTTGAGTGAGATGCGGAAAAAAGCGGAATTTACCCTCGTAAAAGGCGAGAACTTGTCTGATTACTGCATCTGGGTCGCGCTTAAGGATTCTTATCCTTACGACTTTAATGATACGGATAAATATCCGCGTATATACCGGGGTTATCGGGTATTTTACGAGGTGAGTGAAGAGTCTTGTTATTTGAGCAAATAAAAGAAACAGGGGATCATAATGACCCCTTTTTTTATTAATTATCATGTGGTAAAATATAATAGGTTAAAATATCTGAACTTTTAAAATTAAGGAGAAAATGGAATGCTCGTTTACCCGCAGACGGCAAGACCCCGGTCGCTCTCATGTTTTTTGCGTAACATCGGATATTTCCAGAAATCCACCGCTGAATTCTCCGAAAATTATATCGCCAACGCCGTTATCGAAATACTTTATCCCGACGGCAGCCACCTGGGAAACGGCCTGCTTCTGACCCAGGACGGTTATTTTCTGACCTGCGACCACTGCTTGATTTACCCGCCCGGTATAATGAAACTTAGGATGTCCGACGGCAGAACGTCGTCGCGCGCGCGAATATGCGTCCGCGACCCCGACCACGATCTTGCTTTGTGTAAAATTCCATTATCCGGCGATGAGTGCAACTGTTTTAAATTTTACGTTCCACCTGAAAAAAAACTCAGCCAGCCGATAATATATTTAGGCAGGCGCGGAGAGCGACTGGTGCGCAAAGAAGGTAATTTTACCGGCAGTATTTTTAATACGGTCTGCCATACGGTCGTGAACGAATATTCAGTCAAAGGGGAATCGATAATCCGCTGCCAAAAATATACATCAACGCAGTATTACGGTCATTTTAATATGAACATTGATGCGGCCGTGGGCGATTCGGGCGGCGTCGTTATAACGCCGGACGGATCACTGGTCGGCCTTTTAAGCGCCGTCTGCCTGTTTAAAGATAAAAATTTCTCCGCGGCCGCGAGACTGGGCGATGCCCTGCCCATCATCTGGGAATATGTTTCGGCCTGTATCTAAAAACCGTAAACCGTCTTTAAGGCGGTTTTTTGTTTTAAAACAGTCGTGATATAATATGTAAAGCGAGAAAAGAATATTAAATCATAATTTCAAGCAAAAAACCATGAAAAATTATAAACCGAAATTCTCGGTCATTACCGCCACGCGTGACCGCTGCTATATATTGTGGCGCGCGATCCAGTCGGTCTTGGCGCAGACTTATCCGTTTTTTGAATTATTGATCATAGACGACGCCTCCCGCGACGCGACGGAGAAATTAGCGCGGCAATTTACCGACCCGCGGATCCGGTATTTTAAATTAAAGAAAAATATCGGACCGGCCGCGGTCCGGAATTACGGCCTGAAGCAGGCCAAGGGTGAGCTTATCGCCTACCTCGACTCCGACAACGCCTGGTATCCGGAGTTTTTAGAACTTATGGGTAAAGCGTTCGCGGGAGACAAGGACAGGGTCCTCGTTTTCTGCAAGAAGAATTACCGCTTGACTTTAGTCGATGAGAACGGGGAGGAAAAAAGGGTACGGGACGAATACACCAACGCGGATCGGTATTTCGATCTGAAGCGGTTATGGCACCGGCGGATCATGATCGACACTAGTTCGATGTGCCATAAGCGCAAAGAGATAATGAAGCTGGGCGGCTGGGACGAGAATATTAAATTCTGGGAGGATTGGGAGTTGACGCTTCGGATAAGCAAGAAGTTCCCGAAGGGATTTTTGTATTTGAACAGGGCTTTACTTGATTACGAGCAGAAGATAGACATGCGGAAAGCGGATAAGGTTTTCGCCATGTGGGAGCGGGAGGAGAAAAAGATCTTCTATAAGCACGAAGGGCATCCGCTTCTCTCGGGCCAGACCTGGTTCCCGCCGGAGAAGGGGAATCGTTCGACTTTAGGGGTGGTTGATTATCTAAGGAGGAAGCATGGTTAGCCCCGGGGGTAAACCCCCAGGGCTAACAAAATAAAAAGCACCCTAAAGGGCGCTATTAACTAAAACGTCCCGTTAGGGTTCATATCTGCTTGTGACTAAAGTTAGGAACAACAAAAGTTTGATTTTTATCAAGACGCTTTAATTAATAGCCCGCTTTAGCGGGCTTAAAAAACCGAAATGGTAGCCCTGGGGGTTTACCCCCGGGCGGCGGGGTATTGAGTTCGCTGGTAATATACGATTATTGGCCATTAACCAGTCAAAACGGGATTCTATCGCTTCGCTGCAGCTTCTCTCCAGAATGACAAAATAAAAAACGGCTGATTTTTCAGCCGTTGAGTTTTAATCTCTGATAATTAGTTTATCCGCTTTTCGGATCGGGCGAAACCTGTCGGTGTCGCCGGTCATAAAGACAATCAAACTGTCTTTTACAAATTTTCGGCATCTCCGGCCATTGTGAGTTGTCCGTTTAAATAACTTTTTGGGCAATTCTATGGCCTGTATTTCGGGGCAATACCGGCCGCCGAAATATCTGGCCACGCTTTCTTCGTCAGAGGCGTCAACAAGAATTTTGCCCCAGTCCGATCCGGACCAGCCGTCTTCATACTCCGGCCCGAAAGGATCGTGGCCGGAGAGAATGAAAGTGGTCAGGGTTTTAGCGGCTTCTTTCATGTGCCCTCCGATTAATGGGTTATGATCAAGCTTTTATCCTGATTTTTTCCGGCACCTGTATTCGAATGCCCCGTTCGACAAAACTGCTTTTAAGATAAGCGCAAAAGCGATCTTTCTCGAACTTTAAGACGCCGGGGAGGAACGGCTTAAAGAGAGCTTTGGGAAGGAAAATCGCCGATAAGCTTTTCGAGTACCGGCCGCCCAGATATTTCGCGACCGCTTCTTCGTTTTCGGCTTCAACGAGCACGCAGTATCTCCCCCGGGCGCATTCCCACGGACCTAAGGGGTCGTCTCCCAGGAGAATGAAGGTTTTTAATTTTTTTGCTTTTGTTGCCAAGACCGTGTCTATCATTTTTTACTCCTCGGGGTTACTCCGTAATAATAAGTTTTTCGGCTTTCCGGATCGGGACAAACCTGTCCGGATCGATCGTCGACCAGATGCAAAGATTATTTTTTTGGTAGCATCTATACCGGTTGCCGAGCACGCGCACGCGTTTAAAAGATTCTTTCGGCAACTCTATCGCTCTTCTGTCCGGACAATAACGGCCGCCGAAATACCGGGCGACGCTTTCTTCGTCCGGCGCGTCCACCAGTATATCGTGCCTCTCCTCGTATTCCGGACCAAAGAGGGAGTGGCTAAAAAGCAGGAAAGTTTGCAGAGTAGCCATATTTTTTCTCCTTCTTATGACGCGATAATATTTGGAACTTCCTCTATGCGAATATAGTGCTCTGCACATCTGGCATCTATGCGAATATTAAGTCCGTTTTGTCTAAATTCCATCATATCACGCGTCCTGTATTTCCCGCATGGTTTGAAAAGTTTCCTGGGCAATAATATACTGGGTCCATTATCCAGGGGGCCGAGGAATCTTATATATTCGCCCCCAAGATGAGCGGCGGCAGCTTTTTCGTCCGTAGCCTGGATCGTGGCCAGTATTTTTCTGGAATCTGGGCCGGGTACGGTAGGATCATGGATTTCCTCAAAGAGGAGAAAGGTTTTGAGCGGTTGCGGTGCTTGGACCGATTCACGGACAACGAGGAAATTAGTGTCTTTATCCCATTTTGTGTCATAAAATGTAGCCGTAAGGGTTCTTTCGGAGTGACTGGACCTAACACAGAAAACAAGATGATCCCCCAAGTTTTTAAAAGAATCAAGACAAACAACAGATAAACCTGTCGGAATTTCAGGATGGGTATTCAGGAAAGACAAAAATTCCTGGATGGATGCCGGGCGCAGGCCGTCTTTCTTTAAGCGGCCCAAGAAGTCATCGCTACTAATCACCTCGTTCGGGCAAATAATTTCAACGCTGGTAATACCTTTACCTTTTTTTTGGTGATGTTTTAAATTATCAGAGCTAAAGTTTATAGAACTACGATATACGCGCTTGTAACGACCGTCGTCTATCATCTCTTCAATATTTTTATCATAATTAACCGCGATAGAATAAGCGCCTGATCTATAGGGTTTAGTATCAACCAGCCTGGGATTACGCAAAAAAGCCTGCAGGTTATCCCGATGGATCCGTTGACCATTTTTCTTTTTAGACTGTTCAATGATTTCGCCCAACTGATCCGTCGTGATTGGTTTCTTTTCCATGTTTTTTCTCCTTTGCATCCGCCGTCAAACGGTTTTACATCCGGGCCCATCCCGGACATAGCGCCGCTAATTCAGGCAGACACCGTAAAAATTGATTTTCAAGGAGCGAAAATTATTTTGACTTTAACAAATTTTCATTGATTTGTCAAGTCCTGCCTCACCCCCTTGCCCCCTCTCCGATTCCGGAGAGGGGGAAACCGCGACAAAACCAAAAAACCACCCTTTATAGATCAGAGTGGTTTTTTTGGCCGTTTTTAGGCGGATTGTTGTTTTATTATATAAAACTGGCTGTACTTGTATATATCGGTGGCAACCGGCCGGAAGACCGGCCGATCGCCACCGCTAATTTATTAATATAGCATATATTTTTTATATTGTCAAGTATTTTAATAGTTAACTTAAAATTATATTAATATTTTGCTAATATTTAAATAAAAAATTTATTTGCATCACGCCAGTTCTAATAATATTTTTGATTGACTTTTTATATTATAAATGGTAGTATAAATTTTAGAACTTTAAATTCCGATAATATCAGGATGGGCCGATGGCCGCTCAAACTCCTCAAGGACTTTGAGAGGAAAGTCCGGACTCCCTTCGGTTTTATGCCGATGTCATGGCAGTCGCTAACGACGACCGGGGGTAACCCCAGGGAAAGTGCCACAGAGACAATACTACCCCGAAAAGAAAGCTTTGCTTTCCTCGGGGGAAAAGTGAAAAGTCGCTTGGTGTTTTTTGATCTCGAGTCAAAAGGCTACAAGCTTCGACCGCCGGTAACGGCGTGTTCGCGGTAAACCCTGCCTGGAGCAAGAACAAACCACGTAAAGAAGCTTCGCTTCCACGTGGGAAAAGTGGTTCGCACGAGCTTATCGGCAACGATAAGCCAAGATAAATGGCCATCTCCCGTCATTCGACGGGAACAGAATCCGGCTTATAACCCGTCCTGATATTATTGGATTTTAGAAAGCAGTGAACAGAAAATAGAATGTAAATTTTATTATTCATTCCGTCGTCTGTTGTCTGCCGTCTTCGTTATTATGAAACGTTCTGAATTATTTTTTTCGTTTCTATTGGTACCCCTGGATTTCGCCGCCATAATTTTAGCGGGGATCTCGGCTTACTACATACGTTACGCCGAATTTTTCCAGACATACCGTCCGGTCATATTTAATCTTGATTTTTACGGTTATCTTAAGGCGGTATCGATCGTAGCGGCGTTGTGGCTTATAATCTTCGCCTTGGCGGGGCTTTATAATATCAGAAGCGCCAGAAAGCTCGTAAAAGAGCTCTATCGCGTGGTCCTGGCCTGCTCTACCGGCTTTATGCTGGTTGTAGTGCTTATTTTCATCAGACGGGAGTTATTCGACTCCCGTTTTATAGTTTTGGCCGGCTTGATATTGGCGATAATTTATATAAGTTTCGCCCGCAGCCTTGTCCGGCTACTCCAGCGCGCTTTATTCCGGAGCGGTATCGGCGTGCACAAGGTGGTTTTGGTGGGGAACAGCAAAACCACGGAAAATCTTATCCACGAATTTTCCGTTAACCGCGATTCCGGTTTTGAGGTCGTAAAAAGGCTCAGGAGCTTCGATCTTGAGGCGCGGGACGAATTGATCGAATACCTGAAGGCGAAAGATGTGGACGAGCTTATCCAGAGCGACCCTAATTTAAGCAAGGCGGAGACCTTAAGGCTTTACGATTTCGCCGATGAATATCACCTAACCTTTAAATATGCCGCCGATCTTTTAGGCGCCAAAGTTCTGAAGACGGAAGTTACTGAAATAGCGGGCATCCCGATCGTCGAGGTCAAGAAAACGCCCCTG
Organism: Candidatus Falkowiibacteriota bacterium; assembly: GCA_043801965.1. GTDB lineage: Bacteria > Patescibacteriota > Patescibacteriia > Patescibacteriales > UBA12075 > XYA2-FULL-47-19. Next base: position 61,310 of record JAZDLN010000051.1, on the reverse strand, counting down.
GACGGCTGGGGACGGATAATCAAGCGGATCTTCGATATTATCGGGTCGGTTATCCTTATTGTCATAATCAGTCCTTTGTTTCTTTTAGCGGCGCTGGCGGTAAAGCTTGATTCCCGGGGGCCGGTCTTCTATATGAACGAAAGAGTCGGCCAAGCAGGCCGAAAATTCAAACTGCTTAAATTCCGTTCCATGCTCATCCAGTACTGTACGGGCGCGGAATACGCCAGCGGCGCGGCGGAAGATTACGAAAAGGAGTTGATCCGCGAACAGAATACCAAAGAAGGACCGGTCTATAAGATCGCCAATGATCCGCGCGTTACGCGCCTGGGGCGGTTTATCCGCCGATGGAGCATAGACGAATTACCCCAGTTCTTCAATGTTTTTTGGGGCAATATGAGCCTGGTCGGTCCGCGTCCGCATCAGCCGCGGGAGGTAACGCAATATGAGGCTCGCCACAAGAAGGTTATGACAATTAAACCCGGCATAACCGGCCTGGCCCAGATCTCGGGCCGGAGCGATCTCTCGTTCGAAGAAGAGGTAAAACTTGACACCTATTATATCGAGAACTGGTCCCTGCTCATTGATCTGGCTATTTTATTCAGGACTCCGTTGGCGATAATCCGGGGACGGAAGGCCGTTTAGGGATTTTTGATTGCCGATTAAATATAATAACACATTGTTTTTTGTCATTTCGACTGAAGGGAGAAATCTATAATACGAAACAGGCGGCACCCATGACGCATTATAGATCTCTCGCTGGCGCTCGAGATGACAAAAAAATAAAAACCACGGATTTTTTGGCCGCGGTGTCATGGATTTAAAATTTATATTTTTTAAAGGATCGGTGCCAGCCGCATTTTTTGCACAGCAGGGACACGGATGTGTTGGTTGAAGATATTTCATCGCAAAATGTTGTAGCGATATTGGCCTCATCTTTATCCCAGTCATGTTGGCAAAAAATTTGCCTGATATACAGTGCTAAAAATCTCATATAAGCCTCCACCATTTTTTTCGAGTTTACAAAGAACAAACGAATAATAAATTTTGTAGATAAAAAAAATCTATCATAAATATGGAAAATAATCAAGGTAATAACTTAAAACTAAAAGTGGCCCTTGTCCACGACCACCTGGCCCAGGACGGGGGAGCGGAAGCGGTTTTACGCGTTTTTACGGAAATTTTTCCGGAAGCGCCGATCTACACCCTGCTTTACGAAGAGAAGAACGCGAAAAAATATTATGCCGGCAAGAAAATATATACCTCTATCATCCAGAAGCTTCCGGGCGGCGTCAGGCATTACCAATGGTACATGCCCTTCATGCCCATGGCCATAGAATTTTTCGATTTAAGTTCTTATGATCTTGTTTTGTCGGACTCAAGCTCTTTCGCCAAGGGCGTGATCACGCCATTAGATACGCTTCATGTCTGCTATTGCCATACTCCAACCCGTTATCTTTGGGATTACACGCACAAGTATATCAGCGAACTTAAATACAATAAATATTTTAAAAAACTGATCTCGCTGGTTTTGAATTATGTCCGGGTCTGGGACCGGACAGCGGCCGACCGGGTTGACCGGTATATCGCCAACTCCAAAACCGTCCGGAGCCGTATAAGCAAATACTACCGTCAGAATTCGACCCTGATCTACCCGCCGGTAGAACTTGATAAATTTTATATTGCCGAACGCGAAGCCGAAGAAAAATATTTTTTGGCCGGTTGCCGCCTGAACCCGTATAAAAGGATCGATATCGTGATCGAGGCCTTTAAAGATCTCGGTTTAAAGCTAAAGGTTTTCGGCGACGGTCCGGATATGCCCAGGCTTAAAAAGATCGCCGGCGCCGCCGGAAATATAGAGTTCCTGGGGCGCGTGGACGACGAAAAACGGGCGGAGCTTTACGCGCTCTCTCAGGCGTTTATCCATCCCCAGGACGAAGATTTCGGCATCACGGTCGTGGAGGCGCAGGCCTCCGGACGGCCGGTGCTGGCTTTCAGGAAGAGCGGCGCCACGGAGACCGTCATAGAGGGAATGACCGGAGAGTTTTTCGACGAGCAGACCGCGACGGCCATCGTCGGGGCGGTAAAAAAATTCGACGCGGCCAGGTATGACCCGGGCGCGATCAGGGGGCACGCCCTTAAATTTTCAAAGGAAAGGTTTAAGGACGAGATCGTGAAATTTATCGAGGAAGAGTACGGGAAGTTCAGAAACTCAGTTGAAGGGAAACAGGCATTTTAATTATGAGAATGGGTCCGTGGCGATGATTAATCTTTAAAACCCGCGAATTTACGAATCATATACAAATTTACAAATCCAATAAAAGCGGGATTCTGTATTTATAAATTTGTAGCAGATTTGTTGATTTGTGGAAATCTATTCATGAAAATAGGCATCGACATCCGAACATTGATGGACGAAAACTGGAGCGGCGTGTCCGGCTATACTTATAATCTCGTCCGGAAGATATTAGAGGTCGATCGAAGCCGGGAATACCGGCTGTTTTATAATTCCGGCCGCGACATAAGCTCCAGAATCCCCGAATTCAACGCCGATAACGCGAGGGTCGTCCGCACCCGCCATCCGAACAAGATATTCAATTATTTTATGCAGAAAACCCTGGGCCGACCGAAGATCGACCGTCTGCTCGGAGTGGATCGGTTTATCTCTCCCCATATTAATTTTCTGTCCCTATCCGACCGTTGCCGGAAGATCATAACCGTCCATGACCTGTCTTTCCTGCGTTATCCCGAGTTTTTTTCCTTGCGCAAGAATATCTGGCATCGCGCCCTTAACGTCAAAAAGATGCTTAAAGGATTCGACATGATCGCGGCGGTCAGTGAAAACACTAAGCGCGACATAATCGAACTTTGCGGCATCGACGAGGCCCGGATAAGGGTTATCTATCCGGGTATCAGCCGCCGTTATCAGCCGCTTGACCGGACGGAAAAACGGGAAGAATTCGAGGCCGCGCGGAAAAAATACGCCTTACCGCGGAATTATATATTGTACGTAGGCAATCTTGAGCCGCGCAAGAACGTGCCCGGTCTGATCCGGGCTTACGGCATCTTTCGGGACGCCAATGGCGGCTCGAAGGACATGAAATTAGTTATCGCCGGTGCCAAAGGCTGGAAATCGGAAGATATTTTTCGGGAATGGCGGGAATCAAAATACCGCCAAGACATAAAATTCATCGGTTACGTGGATGAAGAAGATAAAGTTTATATTTATAATCTAGCCGCCCTGTTCGTTTACCCTTCGTTTTACGAGGGCTTCGGGTTTCCGCCCCTGGAAGCGGCCGCCTGTGGCGTGCCGGTCATAGCCGGATCTAATTCAAGCCTGCCGGAAGTAGTCGGCCAAGAGGCCTTGCTTGTCGATTCCGGCAATATCGCGGAAATAGCGGGCGCTATTTCCGTGGTTTTAAAGAGCGGCCACCCGGCTTCTTTTCCGGCGACAAAGAGCGGTAAGAGCCAACAGCGATTTTCGTGGGAAAATACGGCCAAAGGCTATCTCGAAATACTGGATTAAAATAATTTTCTATTTATCGCGCCTTGCATTATTTCCCGATTTTATTAGACATGGTCTTTTATTTCTGATAAAATAATAGAAGTTTATATATTAATTGTGGATAAATGACCGGAATTTTTTAAGGGGCAATAAAGCCTCTTTTGGCGGTTTTTTATCTTTAGGTAAAAAATATGGAAGAATTAAAACAAAATAATCAAGTCAAGGCTGGCAAGCACACTTCGACCAAGGGGTTGGATATTATAATCATGGGAGCGATTTGCCTGGTTTTTTTCCTTTGCCCTTTGTTTTTTACCGGGTTGGTAGCCCAGGGCATGGGTTTTGAGAAGCTGCTTTTGTTCTATTTCCTGGTGCTTCTGGGCGTTGTGGCTTGGGTAACCAAGGGCGCTATATTGGGCGAATTATCCCTTAAAAGGACGCCTCTGGATCTGCCGTTGTTGGCTACCCTGGTTGTTTTCGCGGTTTCTACGATATTGTCGATAATCAGTAAAGACAGCCTGATCGGTTCTTACGGCGGCTCCAGCAAAAGCCTCCTGGCCCTGGTCATTTTTATTTTGTTTTATTATCTGGTTATTAACAATCTTACCAAGGAGCGGGTAAAAACCGTATTCTGGTCCGCTTTCGCCTCCGGTACGGTTTTAACGCTGTTTTCATTCCTGCAGCTTATTAAAATATACGTCTGGCCAGCCTCTTTTACCCATGCCCAGGGCTTTAATCCGCTGGGTTCGCTTTCCGAGCTGACCATGTATCTGGTGATAATACTGCCGATCTTACTTATCGCGGCGGCCCAAACGCGGGAATTAATGCCCCAGGCCCGAAAAGCGACGGTTTATATTTTAAAACTCCTGTCAGGCATAATTGTCGCCCTGGATCTGGCTATATTAGCCCTGCTCAACGGATTCACTTTCTGGCCCGTGGCCATAGTGAGCATTGTGATCGTATTAATGTTCTTCCTCTCAAAGATCATAAAAATTACGAATAATAATCTCTTGATACCCTTGTTCGTTTTCCTGGCTTTGATCATTTTGCTGGTATTGGGAAATTTTAACATCGCCACTCTGAATTTGCCGGCTGAAGTCAGCCTGTCACGGGGAGCTTCCTGGGAGATTTCCAGGAACAGCGTGATGGAAAATCCGATATTCGGCTCCGGTCCCTCGACGTTCTATTATAATTTTTCCCGTTTCCGCGACCTGAGCTTTAACGGTTCGCCGTTGTGGAACATGCGCTTCGACAACGCCAGCGGCATCGTATTCGAACTTCTGGCCTCGGTCGGGGCGTTAGGCACGGTGGCCGTCGGCATCGTGGTCTTAATCGCTCTTTCCATCACCTTCCTGACGCTAATAAAAACCGAGGAAAAGAGCGTTAATCCCATTCTCCTGGCGCTATTCGCCAGTCTGATCTCTATTATTCTTTTCGCCCTCTTATTCGCCCAAAACGGTTCGATAATCCTGGTAAACGTCATAATGGCCATTTTTGCCGTATCGGTCGCCATAATAATGTATCCCGAAAAATTCAAAACGCTTAAGCTTTCTTTCCGGTCTTCGGCCAAGTATGCTCTGGCTTTAGCCGCGATATTTTTGTGCGTGAGCGCTGGCGTAGTCGTTCTGTTCACCATGGGACTTAAGATGTACATGGGCGATATTTACGCTAAAAAAGCGATCGAAGACCAGGTCGTGGACAGTAAAATTATTAAATTACAAAGAGCTATCTCCCTGGCGCCATATCAAGACAGTTATTATCTGGGTTTGGCCAATAATTATATGTCCAAGGCCAATCAGATAGCTATGGCCGGAGGGGGGCAGGCGGAAGTGGGCGCTAACCTAAGCTTAGCGATCGAGAACGGGAAAAAGGCCGTTGAGATTTCAGGGAATAAAGCCATGAACAACGAATCTTTAGCTCTTATCTATGAAAATGCTTCGTTTTATACCCGGGGAGCCTTGGAGTGGGCTGAAAATCTTTATAAAAAAGTCATGGAGCTCGATCCGAGCAATCCGGTGCCGTATTTACGGACGGCTTTGATAAACATGGCTCGGGCAAACGCCGAAACCGACAAGACCGAGCAGGGATATTACGTCGGCGAGGCCGTGAAATTCTATGACCGGGCAATCGAGAAAAAAGGAGATTTGGCTTCGGCTTATTACGGCAAGGCCATAGCCTCGGAAAAGCTCGGCAATATCGATGACGCGATCGAACAATTAAAAAGAGCCAGCCTGATTGCCGGTAATAATATTGATTATCGGTTCGAATTGGGGCGGTTATTCTTCAATCGCGGCGTCGCGCAGCTTAATCTTAACCAGACGGCTACCAAGGAGATCACTGAAAGCGAATTTACGGTCGACGAAGAAGGGGATGAGGGCGAAGAATTAAGCGTCAAACCGGATCAGCTAACAGGCAACGTAGTGGGACGAAACGAAGATCTTAATATCGCCGAAGCCTTATTCCTGAATATTTTGTCCGTCAGCCCGGGTCATGCCAATGCCAGCTATAGTTTAGCCGTCATGTACCGCAAATTAGGGGAATTAGATAAGTGCCGGGCGCAATTATCCGCTCTTATGGATATCTTAGATCAAAAAACGGCCGATGTGGTCAGGGAGCAATTCGCGGATATACTGAAATAATAATATTTTCTCTTAAAATAACTTAAAAACGCTTGATCTCTCAAGCGTTTTTTTGTCGCAAAGTAATTTAGGTTCATGACCGCGAATAGCTCAAATGGGCTTTTCTTGTATTTTCAGGTATTGACTTATTTTTTCGACTGTGTTAATGTGATTTTAATCAAACAAGGAAAACCAATTTATTTTTATGAGCATTTTAGCTTATATCAAAAAAATCTTTCAGATAAGAACCGCGCCTTGCCGCCTTAAATGCTACGCGGGTTTTTTTTATTCAAAATAAGCCTTATTATTTTATGTTTAAAACGGCCAACAGTATTAGATTCAGCCTGATAATTTTATTTCTTCTAACCTCCGGCGTTTTTTTTCTGGGCGTTAAACCCGTATCCGCCGAAGCGACCAGTACCGAAGCCACGAGTTCCCTCCCGGTCTTAAGCTCTGTTGCCGGCTGTAATTATCGCGATATAAGCGGGACCGGCAAAGCCGAAAAAACCTGGGAAAAATTGCCTGGCTGGGAGATCGTTTTAGAGAATTGCGGCAATATCAGCGAAACAGGGGAGTTCGCGTTCAACATCAATGATATTTGTTCGGTTTACGCGGCCACGACTACGGATAATAACGGCTGTTTCTCCTTTTCCGGCTTATCAGAGGGAAAATATCGCCTAAAAGAGATAAAAAAAGAGGGTTGGACGCAGACCATGCCTAAGGGCGTGGATTATAATATCGGCCTTAGAGCGGGAGAAGCGGTAGAAGTTGATTTCGCTAACTATGAAGGAATATTCGACGAAGGGTCTTTTTATTGCGGCAACGGCATTACGGAGTATTTCGAGGCCTGTGACGGCGACCTTGGCGTGCAGGCGGGGTACCATTGTACGATTTCCTGCAGTCTTGAACCGGGCACATCGACGCCGGCGTTAGCGCCTTTAGGCGGCGACACCGAGACCGTGGTTTTGGGCGAGACGGGCGCGCCTAATTTATCGATCGGGAAGGTAATTTTAAACCAGAACGCCAACAACTCGGATCTGATCAGCGAGAAAATATTTAAGATCGTGGTCGCGAATAACGGTAATTTAGCCGCTTACGGCGTGAACGTGGTTGATAATCTGCCCGCGGGGCTCGTTTTCGACGGCACGGAAGACACGTCGAAGGAATGGTTTCTGGGTGACATTGAGCCGGGAACGATCAAAAATATTACCTATCTTGTCGATATCGCGACTTCGGCCACGCCCGGGATCTATACTAACGTGGCCCAGGCCTTTGCCGTGAATCATTCTCCGGTCACGGCTACGGCCGATATTGTCGTCGGAGAAATTAATCCGGTCGCCCCGGTAAAGATCCCGGAAACTCTGCCGGTTGCTACGGAAGAAACCATGGTTTTAGGAGAAGCCGGGAATCCGGAACTGGTCATAGAAAAAACCGCGGACCGGGCTACGGCCAATATCGGCGGCGGCAGTATCGAATATACGATTACGGTCGCCAACCAAGGCAATTTAACCGCTTATGCCGTTACTTTAGCCGATACTCTTTACGGCGGCCTTGTGCACGCCGATACGGGCGAGCCGGTCCGGACCTGGAGCCTGGGCGATATTTTACCCGGAGAGGTCAAGATTATAAAATACCTGGTGGACGTGGGCGCGGTGGCCTTACCTGGAATTTACGCTAATACGGCCGTGGCCTACGCTTCTAATCATAATCCGGTCATGGCTACCCTGGCTATCGAAGTCAAAGGAAGCGCGATTGGAGCGCCCATGGGCGGCGAAGCGCCAGCGCCAGTTAAACTGCCCGAAACCGGCTTTGATAATGTTGAATTTATCGTACTATTGGGCGTAATGCTCGTCCTGGCGGGTTCGGCGGCGATACTTCGGAAAAGAGCCGCGAATTAGGTTGGAAAATATTGCTTGATTTTTAAAAATATGCAATAATAGGGTTAAGCCTTGGTTGAAATAAAGGGGGCTATTTTTTATTTATTCGTTAAATATTTATAAATAATTTTCGTCCATAGTTCATATTTTTATGAATTTCGGGACGGGATGTAGAAAAATATGCACAAAAACATCGGGCATTATCGCCTGGAGCGCCTCAGGAAGAGCGGCTATAAACTTTTAAGCGTCTTTAGCTTATCAGTATTAATCTTCAACATGTCACTTATGGGCGTGTTTTTTGTTGGGACCGGAGTAGAGGCGGCTGGGTTGCCGTGGTCAGATGGATTCGGAGCGGGAAACGATGATAATAATATTGATAATTGGGATGAATCAAACGGATATACGGTTGCCAAAAAGCCGGGCAGTGAACCAGATGGCGCTAGCCCAGATGGCGGACGTTTCGCAAAAATTGGTGATAATGAATGGATTTGCGCAAAAATTGACGCAAGGGGTTATTCCGGTTTAGTTTTAAAGTACTATTGGCGTGGTGATGCTGATGCTGAAAACAACGAATACGGAAAAGTTTATGTGCACCAGGGGGATTCCTGTACCGCTGGTGATGGTTGGCACGAAGTAGCTTCGCACGAACTAGATGATAATAACAATAACAATGATGAGGGTTGGAGCGCGTTACAAGCAGTTAATCTTCCATCGGAATATGTTGATAATCAGAAATTTACACTTCGGTATAAAAATAACTCAGGTTGTTCGTTTACTAATTGGGATAACAAATGCGACGATGATACAAATGACGATAATCCTAGCTCTGAATACTTTCGCGTTGATGGGGTAAGTATTGCATTGGCGTGCACCGATAACGACCAAGATGGTTATTCGGTAGAGGGCGGACAATGCGGGCCAGTTGACTGCAACGACTCTAACCCTGATTCATGGCAAGTGGATAGCTATTGGTATGACGGCGATAACGACGGTTATTATTACGATGCCGATACGGCCGGTTCGGACGGGAAGATTTCTATCTGCTATGGCAGCAGCATTCCGAAAGGATACGCGGAAACCACCAGCGGTATTGACTGCAATGATGATAACAGCAATATTAATCCTGCCGCCTCTGAAATTTGCGGCGACAGCATAGATCAGGATTGCGATGGATCAGATTTAACTTGCTCTTGTACGGATAGTGATGACGACGGTTTCTGCGATAACGAGGATAATTGCCCTAGCACGGCTAATCCGGATCAGGCGGATGCCGATAAGGACGGCGCCGGCAATGCCTGCGATATGTGTCCTGGCACAGACGATGCGCAGGATATGGATGCCGACGGCGTTCCGGATGACTGCGATAACTGCCCATGGGCCGCCAACTCCGGCCAGGAAGACAGCGATCAGGACGGCGTGGGCGATGCCTGCGATAATTGCCCGAATAGCTCCAATGCCAACCAGGCTGATTCGGATGGCGATGGCATCGGCAACGTTTGCGATAATTGTCCACTAACATCAAATGCCAACCAGGCGGATGCTGACAAAGACGGCAAGGGCGACGTTTGCGACGCTAGCGATCCGGTCTGCGGCAATCAAATCATTGAAGAGGGCGAGGATTGCGACGGTTCCGCTTGCGGTACCGGAGAAACCTGCGTTAGCTGCGCTTGCGTAGCGGACGAACCGGCCTGCGAAACCGGTTTTGTTAAGATAATGAACGGCGGCTTTGAAAATCCGACCGTTAACGAGCATGACGGCAAGTGGCAGATTTATCCGTCCGGTACCGACGGTTTAGGCTGGGACGTTTCCTGGGTCGCGCCCGAAGAAGGCGCGCCGGAACCGGCTAATTTAGAACTACAAACCGTCTCTCTGGAATGGACCGCGGGCGAAGGCAGTCAATGGGCCGAGCTTGATACAGATTATCCAGTTGAGGGCAATGAAGCGGCCTCAGTGGTTATTTCTCAAAGCGTTACCACTGTTCCCGGAGCGGTCTATAAACTTACTTTTAAATTCTCGCCACGGCCGGATACTGATTCGAGTAACAACAGCCTGGGTGTTAAGTTCGGAACGATTGACGAAACGGTCAGCGCCGACGGTTCCGGTAATACCGATACCGCCTGGACTTTATATGAATATACCATGACCGCCGACAGCGATTCCGCTGATCTTGCATTTACAGATCTGGGAACGCCGGATTCTTACGGAACCTTGCTTGATGATGTTAAAGTAGAATTAACCGAATGCCCAGCCGAACCGATTGGCTCTATCACGATCTGCAAATACAGCGATCTGGACGGCAACGGGGCATTGAACGAGAATGAACCGGCTGTCACCGACCCGCTTTGGCATTTTTACATGAACGATACGACTTATCAGGCGGGCGAAACCGGTTGTGTCACTATTAACGAAGTTGATTACGGGACTTATAATATTTCCGAGGAAGAGGATATAGATAATTGGGAACAGACCGGAGTTGACGGTAATGCGGTTTTAGAAGAGGATGGTTCGGCGACAGTGACGGTGGACGGAGATAATTCCGCCCCAATCGTTTACTTCCTGAATCACTATACCACCCCGGAAGACCCGACCGGTTCCATCACGATTTATAAATATAACGATGTAGATGAAAACGGCGAACACGGGGAAGAACCCTATATTCCGGGTTGGAAAGTATTTATCAGCGGCGATCATTACCAGTATGAGGGTCCGGAAACCATTACCGATTCCGAAGGCAAATTCACTTTCAGTAATCTGCCTTACGGCGAATATACGGTCTGCGAATATACGCAGGACGGATGGACCAATACCGACCCGGGAAATACGCCCTTTGACTGGACCAACGGCGGGGAGGTGCCCTTGATGGTCGTTTGTGAAGACGTGACTGTTAACGGCGATATTACTTATTATTTCGGCAATAAAGAAGACGAAGGAGACGAACCGACCGGCACGATCCGGGTCTGCAAATACGAGGATACCGATAATAACGGCGAGCCGGATTATCCGGAATACACGCAGGCCGATTCTGTATTGGCGAAATTACGGGATCTTATAGTCAAACCGGTTCTTGCGACCGCGCAGAGAATACTACACCCTCTCGGCGGTTGGACCATGAATATTGCCGGCGACAACGGACATAACGACAGCGGTGCGACCGAGGGCGATGACAGCCGGAATCACGGTTGTGTTGACTTTACCGTACCTTACGGCACCTATACCATTACCGAAGATGCACAGGCCGGTTGGACGCAAACATATCCTCAGAAAGCGCATGAAGTGACCATCGGTGATGGGGAACAATATCCGAATTTCCGAGAAGTGTATCTCCTGAATCATTTTGAACCGGTTTACGGCTGTATGGACTCTTCGGCTACTAACTATAATTCCGGCGCTACTAACGACGACCAGAGCTGTGAATATAATCAGGGCGGAAGCGGCTGGTTGCCCTCTGAGCTTACCATCTATAACGAACGGGCCGGAAATTTAAGCGGCGATTTTATTACTATCACTTGGCTGACCAACAAAGCCGGCACTTCGCGCGTTATCTACGATACGGTGAGCCACCCCGACGTTTCCGGCGAATCGGCCCCGAATTACGGCTACCAGTGGTCAACCGAACTTGACGAAGAGCACGTAACCGGCCACTCGGTAACCATAACCGGTCTTACCCCGAACACGACCTATTATTTCCGGCCTATGTCTTCGGCTTCGCCGGAAATCTACGGCAAGCAGGTAGAATACAAGACCGGAGAAGCCGGATCAGCGCCCGTAGAGAACCCGGAACCGATCTCAGTGTCCGTTTTGGGCGAAGAGAGCGTAACCCTCTCGCTTACAAAGACCGTTGACCGGGTTAAAGCCAATCCGGGCGATACCGGCGTAAAATATACCATAACCGTTACTAATACGGATAACGTTGACGCAAAAAACGTGGTATTATCCGATACTATGGAAGCTGGCCTCATGTTTTCTGACGCGGAAGGCCTGACCCGCACCTGGGAATTAGGCGATATCGCCCAAGGCGGAAAGAAAGAAGTAAGCTATACCGTAAATATCGATAAAACCGCCGCGGCCAAGGTTTACGCCAATACCGCCACGGTTAAAGCCGATAATAGCGCCGCTGACGCGAGCGCAACGGCCGATCTGACGGTCGAGAACGTTAAAGTCCTGGCTGAAACCGGTTTTGACGAGAGCGAACTTTTAATCCTTGTCCTGTCCGTTCTCGGTTTATTTGGGATAGCCAAGGTCCTTAAATTCGGAGTGGTAAAAGCTTAAATAGTTCAGATATTTAAAAACACCTCCGGGATTTCCGGAGGTGTTTTTTTTGTTGCCGGACTTCTGACCCCCTCCTGTCCCTGCCTGCCGGCAGGCAGGCATCCCCGCCGGGAGGGGGGAAGGACTAGCTAACATGGTTTTTTATTTTCGGAGATGTCGCGGCGTAGAGACGCGATTAATCGCGTCTCTACGGCGGGCGGAAACCAAACACCTAAATACCCCCCGTAGAGACGAGGCATGCCTCGTCTCTACCGTGGGCGTCTCCACAGAGGGTTTTTTTGTGGGAAATTCGGCGAGAAAAAAAATATTTAGTGTAACAAAATCCTTTTTTAAGCGTATAAGTAAATATAAGCTGTGGCTTTACATAAAAAATATAAGAAGGAGGGTATATGGGCCTTTTGTTTTTTAAACAACTCGGTCTGTGTCATTGGATAGGAATATCGTTCATTCTGCCGGGATTCGGCATAGGCGTATGGCCTAAACTGAAAAAATTCGAAGACTTGGGTTATTTCCTTCTGACGGTGGGCATATGCATGCTTGCCATATCAACAAAATAAAAAAATATTATCCAAAAAATTCGAACTTAATTCTTATTAACCGTTTCCCCAAAAAAACATGACAGGCTAAAAAATAGCCTGTTTTTTTTATGTTATTAATTTATTTAATGTTAGAATAATATCAAATATTAATATTTTTTAATTTTACTATTGACAAAATAGAGAAAATTATGCTAAGGTAGATAATCATTCTAATTAAATATTCATCCAGGCATAATTTTTATTTAAATTATATGCCTGACGTTTTTTATGCATGACTCATACTCTCCTAATCTGCTATCATCCCGGCAGATAGCTCCTAATTACGCGTTTCATTACGCGCCCAATTTTTTAAACACCAGAAAGGGCAAAATTTACAAAGCGATCAACGTTTTTTCCATGAGCCTCCTTGTGCTTAATATGTCTTTCGGCATGGCTTTAGGAGGTATTTTTATGGTCGCGCCCGGAGAGGCCTTGGCGTGTCACGGGAATATTACTATCAAGAAAGTAACCAATCCGTCAGAATCCGGATCTGGAAAAACCTCTTTTAATTTTATTGGCGGTCTGGGAAGTTTTATTTTAACCGATGGCGGCACGAAAAACGCTTATGTTACCGGAGATCGAAAATACACCATTACCGAAGAGGCCAGGGCGGGATGGACGCTGACTAATATTGTTTGTACCGGAGACGCGGAAGCGGTTATCGATATCCCTAATCGAAAAGTCGTAATCGACCTTGATGATAAAGAAAATGTTTTTTGTACTTTTACGAACAAAAAAGACGGCGACGAATGCAAGGAAAAATTAGGCGACGACTATTTTACGGTTGCTAAATGGGAGTGGAGCGGCGACTGGAACGAAGATATAAGCAAGCACAATTCTGATTATACCACCGCTGTTACCGGAAACACCGCCTCCGCCAGCTGGACCTCAAATCCGGCGGTAGCTAAAGTTTTAAGGAAGGCGGCTACTAATTATACGGAATTCCCAGGAGGAACATCCGGAACGGTTGTTAAGGGAGCTTACGATATCAGCCATCTGACTTTTTGCGGCGGCCCGGAGTGTAAATTAAAGCTTACTAAAACAGACAATCCGGATCCGGTATCTCCGGGGGGAAATTTATCGTACGTCCTGACCCTGGAAAACATCGGTACGGCCGATTGTACGGGGAGCGGTGTCATACTTAAGGAATATTATAGCAGTCAGACCGTTTTTACGAGTTCAAACCCTGTTCCGACCAGCGGCAACAACGAATGGGTTTATGACGTTTTGCATCCGGGTGAAACGAGGGTCATAGAGATTTTAACTTCAGTTAAAACCGATACGGCCTGCGGATCGACTCTTTTAAATAAGGCTTGCGTAACCGCCAACGAATTGCCGGCCGCTCTTTGCGAAGAAGAAACCACTGAAGTTTTCTGCGCGCCTCCGGTCTGCGGAGACGGAACCGTCAATCAGGTAAGCGAAGAATGCGACGACGGCAATGACATCGATAATGACGATTGCCGCAATAACTGCACGGAGCCTGAATGCGGCGACGGTATTACCGATACCGACGAAATTTGCGACGATAACGGACAAAACGGAGTACAATGCGTCCCGGCTTATGGGGGAAGCTGTACTTATTGTTCAAATATTTGCCAACCGATGACCCTGACCGGTCCTTTCTGTGGCGATGGCGTTCAAAACGGCACCGAGATCTGCGATTTTAACGATCCGACGCATGCCGGCGTTCCGGAACATTACACCTGCAACAATAACTGCGAAACGACATACGTGCCTTATTGCGGCGACGGCAATCCGGATAACGGCGAAGTTTGTGACGACGGCGTAAATAACGGCCGGCAGTGTGTCCCGGCTTACGGCGGAAACTGCACCTATTGCTCCGGTATCTGCAGCGAAATAACCTTAACCGGTCCTTTCTGCGGCGATGGTGTTCAAAACGGCACCGAGATCTGCGATTTTAACGATCCGACCAATGCCGGCGTTCCAGAGCATAATATTTGTAATTTAAGCTGCGATTTGACCTATATCCCTTATTGTGGCGATGGCATAAAAAACGGCACCGAGATCTGCGATTTTAACGATCCGACCAATGCAGGCGTTCCAGAACATTACACCTGCGACAATAACTGCGAAACGAATTACGTGCCCTATTGTGGCGACGGCAACATAGATTCCGGCGAACAATGCGACGATCATAACAACATTGATGGCGACGGTTGCGACGCTAACTGCCAAAACGAGGACGACGGACCTATTTGCGGAGACGGCCTTATAAACCAAAGCTGGGAGCAATGTGACGGCTTGACCGGCGTCGGGCCGCACCAAACCTGTAGCGCTGATTGCGTCTTGGAAAACGTACCCTACTGCGGCGATGGCAACATCGATACCGGCGAACAATGCGACGATCATAATAGCATCGATGGCGATGGCTGTGACGCTAATTGCGCGATCGAAACCGGATCATTAACCATCTGCAAATATTACGATAACGGCCTGCTCGGAATTTACGAGCACGCGACCGATACGCCCTTAACCTGGAATTTCCTGGTTACTAAGCCGGATTTAACGAATGTAGACGCGGCCACTAACGGCGAAACAGCCTGTGTTACTTTAGACGGCCTGGTTTATGGCGACTACACGGTTGCCGAAATGCCGCTTGTGGG
The DNA here is from genome assembly GCA_043801965.1 of Candidatus Falkowiibacteriota bacterium. GTDB lineage: Bacteria > Patescibacteriota > Patescibacteriia > Patescibacteriales > UBA12075 > XYA2-FULL-47-19. The sequence continues at coordinate 45,845 of JAZDLN010000051.1, read as the reverse complement.
CGGAAACTGGGTAAACTCCTATCCTTACGGCGGCGCGCATCAGGTTACGGTCGGCGCGGTAAGCCTTGAACCGCTTATTTTCCTTAATTATCAGACCCCGGAACCACGTTGCGGCGACGGCACAGTTAACGTCTTGGACGAAGAATGCGACGACGGAAACACCGATAATGCCGACGGCTGCCATAACGATTGCACTTTGCCCAAGTGCGGCGATGGTATATCGGGAAACACCCCTGGAGAGCAATGCGATGATGGCAATAACGTTTCCGGCGACGGCTGCTCCGCCACCTGCACGACTGAGGGCGGCGGCGGTCCTTATTGCGGCGACGGCATCGTCCAGACGAACAGGGGAGAACAGTGCGATGACGCTAATAGCAATAATAATGACAGCTGTAAGAACGACTGCACTACGCCAGGCGGCGGAGGCGGCGGCGGAGGCCATGTTTTCCTCGATATCATGGAAATTGAAGCTAAGTGCATTGACGAAAATACGGCCAAAATAGAATGGCGCACTAACAAGACCGTGACCAGCTGGGTCGTTTACGGCCTCGATTCCGACGATATCAAAGACGCCACCTCGACCGACACGACCACGGAAAGCACCCTGCATTCGACCACGATCGGCGGCTTAAAGCCTTATACCGAATATTCCTTTACGGCCAAGGCCGAAGAAGGATCGGATAAAGCCGAGAAAACCGTCAAATACAAGACCGACGCCTGCGTCGAGGTCAAAGGCGAAGAAGGGGACCCGATACTTTCGATCACGAAAGTCATTCCGGACGAGAAATCATTCTACAATCCGGGGGATAAGAATTTCAAGTACGTGATCAATTACGCCAATACGGGGAATTTAACCGCTTTTAACGTCATAATCAAGGATATTCTTCCCGAGGGGATCGTTTACGCCGATACCGCTTCGACCACCCGGGAATGGGCCATCGGAGACCTTCTGCCCGGCGAAACGGGGGAAATCACTTATTTAGCGAACGTCATAGACGATGCCGCGGAAAAAATATACGTCAATACCGCCACGATAAGATCCGATAACCATAAACAGCTCGAGGCCATGGCAGACCTGGAGGTTAGGGAAATAGAAGTATTGGCCGAAACAGGATGGAGCGTCTTCGAGTTTATGGCTCTCATTATGATGGTCGGAGGACTTACTGGAGCGAGCGCGCTCTTAAAGCGCAAGGCGTATAACGCGTAACGCATAATCCCGCAAAATCGCTTCGCTCATGCGGGGCAAGCGCATAACAAGAACACATATCAGCGTTAAATCCGCGTATAAATCTGCGCCGGATCCGCGGAGAGATGATAGAAGCGCAAAACGCGGATTATATGCCGAAAGATAAATAGGATAATTTTCACTTGAAAATATATTAAAGGATGCTATTTTTACGGAGGGCGGAAATTCGGGCTTTTCTTCGAGCCGGAATTCCCGTCCGCGCGAGGATAGCACTTTTTTAAAGATCATTGTGGTCACAACAATCGATAGGAGGCGCAAGATGGGTGGTTACGTAATTTGCGGGAATAACGAGGATAAGTGGAGTTTAACCTATTTGCCACACATGGCGGCGGTTGAACAGATAAAAAAACTCGTTAAAGAGTACTTAGAGAGCGTGGGCGGGCCAACGACCGAAGGGATAGAGAGAATGTTGGCATGCGCGCGCATAAATTTCGGCATCGAGGTGCTTTGCCAAGCGCTTATAACGAGCAATTTTTATTTTAATTTGAAATTTATCGCCGATACCAGAAATGAGATCAAGGCGATCGTTCAGTCTTTTCCCGCGCATGAAGAGCCGTATCAGTATTTAAAAGCTCTTTTAGACGACTTGAATGGGCGGATTGAACATTACAACTCCGCGTAAAGAATGCGTTGGAGGAGACTTCCAAATAAAAGCATTGACGGTATTTTGTTAAAAAAATATGACAGCTGATAATTCGGCTGTTTTTTTGTTGGCCATCGCCCTCATCCCCAACCCTTCTCCCTGCCTATTGGCAGGGAGAAGGGAGATATTGAACATTTTAGTCCAACCTCCCCGGACATCGCGCCCTGGAGGGGATGGCTTTAATACTGATTTAACTAAATAATAACAATAATTTAATCAGTCGAAACTATAATTCAATTATTAATATTTCATAATTATAAACTAACGGAATAATAACTCAGTTATTATTTATTTACAATCAAACCTATGCAGATCCCAAGCCTCAGTAAAAAAACCAGAAGAATCCGGAGATTCTTCAATGTTTTCCTTTTAAGCGTACTTATCTTCAACATGTCTTTCGTAGGCGTGTTTTTTGCCGTTCCGGAGGAAGCGAAAGCCGCGGAGCCGCCATTAGGCTCGATTTCCGGCTGTAAATGGAATGACGCTGACGGCGACGGTTTCTGGGATGAAACCGGCACCAGTACCGCGGATATCCTCCCCGGCTGGGAGATCGTTTTAAGCGGGGATGTTTCCACTACGACCGTAACCAACGATTTCGGCTGCTATATTTTCGATAACCTCGCGGCCGGTAATTATATCGTGGCCGAAACCCAGAAACCCGGCTGGACAGAGACTTTTCCGAATAATATAGTTTACCCGAACCAGGACGACCCCACGAAACACGTGGTTAATCTGCAGGCCGGACAGAACATAAGCAGTCTGCATTTCGGTAATCGTCAGGCCGAGACGATCTCTTCATCTATCACTGTCTGCAAATATGAAGACGCGGACGGGATCGCTTTATCCACTTACGACCGCGTCCTTTCCGATTCGATCTGGGAATACACCCTTTCCGGAGGCGCGGATAAAATACAGACGACCGAAAACGGCTGTACCGCTTTTACCGGACTGGAAGCGGGCAATTATACTGTTACGGAAACCCTGCTCTCCGGTTGGTCTTTTCTTGTTCCCGATAACGGCATACGGACGGTTAATCTCGGTAACGCGGAGAATAAGTTCATCGCTTTCGTGAATCACAAGGAAGAACCTGTTCCTCCGGCGCCGAAAGGTTCGATCAAAGTCTGCAAATACAAAGACGCGGACGGCTCGGCCTCGACTACGGACGACCGGACGCTTGCCGATAACGTCTGGGAATATACCCTTAACGGCGATACGGCCACGACCGTAAGATCTACCGTGGATGGCTGCGCCACTTTCGATGGGCTTACTGCCGGGGATTATACTATTACCGAAACTCTTCTTTCCGGCTGGAGTTACGTCGAACCCGCTAACGGAATTATGGCCGCGAAACTCTTAAAAGGCGAAAATAAAACCGTCAATTTCGTTAATTATAAAGAGGAGGGTAATGGCGGCGGAGGCGGCGGAGGCAACGGCGGCGGAGGCGGCGGCGATAAAACCGGCTCGATCAAAGTATGCAAATACGAAGATAAAGACGGACTGGCCTCGACCACTGACGACCGGATATTATCCGACAGTATCTGGGAATATATTATCCATGACGGCACGGCCACGACCGCAATATCGACCATTGACGGCTGTGCCACCTTCGATGAGCTTCCGGCCGGAAATTATACTATTACCGAAACTCTTCTTTTCGGCTGGAGTTTCGTCGATCCGGCCGATGGCAAGATAACCGTGAACCTTGAAGAATGCGAAGACAAAACCGTAAAGTTCGTAAACTTCCGGGAACCGGAGGGGTCGATCAAGGTATGCAAATACGAAGACGCGGACGGCTCGGCTTCGACGACCGGCGATCGCGCCACAACCACGGCCGTCTGGCAGTTCACGCTCTCGGGCGGGACTGTGGCCACGACCACCCAATCAACGGTAAACGGTTGTACCGTTTTCGGCGGACTGCCGGAAGGCGATTACACTATTACCGAGACTCTTCCTTCCGGCTGGAGTTACGTCGATCCCGCTGACGGCATGGCGATCGTCAACATAAAAACAGATAAAAAGGAACATAAAAGCGAAGACAAAACCGTTGATTTCGTAAATTATAAACAGCCCGCGAGCAATGGCGGAGGCGGCGGCAACGGAGGCGGCAATGGCGGCGGCGGGATACCAATATTCGAAATAAAGAATTTTCAAAATGTAAATTCCGGCTGTGACTTCCTGATATTTTCCTGGTTAACGTCAAAACCGGCCGCTTCACGCCTTATTTACGATACGGTTTCCCACTCTGATATCGGCACGAGCACGGCTCCTAATTTCGGTTACGCGTTTTCGACCACGCAGGACAGCGAAGAAGTTACCGGCCACGAAGAATCGATCATCGGTCTTGATATCGGGAAAACTTATTACGTCCGACCGGTATCCGTCAATAATTCGAGTATTATCTTCGGGCCGGAAATTTCCGTAAATACTTTATCGAGTGATACTTGCGTCAGGGGGGAAGAGGGTGAACCGATACTTTCCATAACCAAGAAGATCGACCGTGTTTTCGCCAGACCCGGGGACAAGAATATTAAATTCACGGTTACGGTCAGGAACACGGGGAATTTAACGGCTTTTAACGCGGTCATGACCGATACCCTGCCCTCCGGACTTTCTTTTGTCGATAACGGCACGAGCTCTAAAACGTTCATGCTCGGCGATCTGGCTCCCGGAGCGAGCCGGGAAATCATCATTTCGGCAAATATCGACCGAAGCGCGGCCACGGGCGTTTACGTCAATCGGGCGGAAGCGCGGGCGGATAACCATGAACCGGTAAGGACCACGGCTGATCTGGAGGTGCGTACGACTTTACCGGAAACCGGGTTCGGTTTTGACGAGTTAATCGCGCTCTCCGCGATCATGATATCGCTCGGGACCATAGGTTTATATTTAGGGCGCAAAACGCAGGCTGTTTAATGTTTGTAAAAAATCCGAAGAAGGAAGAAAAAGCCTTCCTTTCTTTGGGCGGATAGGGACGTTCGTCCTCATCCGCCCAAAGGATCAAAGAATAAAAAGCGATAAAGGTCGATGTTCTTTATTTGAATCCTTTGAGTAAATAATAACTTAACGGAAAATCTTATGAAGAAAACATTTATTTTTGTTTTAGGGCTTATGTTGGCTTTATCGCCGTTCATGTCCACGTTCTACGCGGACGCGGCTGTTCTTGATTTCGCGGACAGCGTCGATGAATTCAACCAGGGCGATCAGAAGAATGGCGATCCGGTTAGCGCTTCAAGGAGCGATCCGACTGACGCCTTAGGTCCGAACGACGGCGATTTCGTTTCTTTAGGTTTCGGCGGCGACCTGACCCTCGAATTCCCGGTCAAAGCATCCGGCGTACTTACCTTGGCGACTTACGAGATTACCGGCGGAGCATTTCCCCTGGAAACAGCCGATGTGTACGTGAGCGATGACGGAATTAATTTTAATTTTATCGGCGAGGCCAATAATGACGAAGGCGAAGGCGACGGCGTAACCACTTTTAACGTGGACCAGTGCGTCCAGTACGTCAGGCTGGTCGATACGACCGATCCGGACCTGCACGGAGACACAGCGGACGCTTACGACGTGGACGCGGTTTCGATCGAGTATGATGAGGTCTGCCCGGACGAAGACGGGGATGATGAAGATGATAATGGTGGAGTAAGGGATCTGTCCATAGAAGTAACGAATACCAAAACCGCCGTTATCACCAATACTGTTACTACCCTCGCTACTACCGGTAATAATACCGCTAACGGCGGCGCGGGCGGCGCGGCCGGACACGGCGGTAATGTAACCGAGTCCGATGACGCTAATACCGGCGGCGCGGGCGGCGCGGGCGGCGCGGGCGGAGACGGCGGCAATATCACGACCGGAGCCGCGACTGCCGCTTCCAGGATCATAAACAGAGTTAATGTCGACAGGACAAGAATAGCTCCCTGCGATTGCGAAAATGATTTGGCCTCCAGCACGGAAAATATAGTGATCAATAACCTGGACACAGCCACTCTCGTCAATACTGCCAATACCAGCGCCCTGACCGGCGATAACATAGCCGATGGCGGCGATGGAACCGATGCCGGCAACGGCGGATCGATAACCGGTTCGGAAGACGATAATATCGGCGGAGCCGGCGGAGCCGGCGGCGCTGCGGGCTGGGGCGGCATTATTACCACTGGTCCGTCAAACAGCGATACGCGCATTGTCAATAGGGTGAACCACATTATCAATCGGATAAGATTCTAAGGTTGAACGGAAGAATGGAAAGGGCGTGGCGCGGTAGAGACGAGGCATACTCGTCTCTACCCGCCCGCCGTTCAAATTAGTAAATAAGCGCGCCAGGATTGTCTGGAAAGTGTCATTCTGAGGCCTTAGGCCGAAGAATCCCGTGAATAAGAACGAGCATCATGAAAAAATAGTTCTGGTGTGTTGTCGGTAAGGCGCGCTAAACCAGAGATTCTTCACTCCGCTCCGGCTCCGTTCAGAATGACACAAAGGGTGTTATCGGGTAGCCAGGTTGGAACAAGTTCATAACTTATAACGCGTCATATCCAGAATCGTATGTCCGTAAAATATTTTAAAAAAATTAATTATATTATCATAGCGTCGATGCTGTTTCTGCCGGCCGGGACGCGGGCCTTTAACCTCGATGATTTGCTGGCCGAATATGACGAGGTTTATTATTATGACGATTCCGGGGGCGCAAAGATAACCAATAATATAAAATCATCCGCCTCAAGCGGCGGCAATACGGCGAAAAACGGCGCCGTTGTCGAGGGGAAAACGCGCGGAGAGATCGAGATAGAGACCGAAATAAACGGAACAAAGGTGACTGATGTAAAGATAGAGAAAGAAACGGAAGACAGCGTTCAATTAAAAATAGAGAACCGGGTTAACGCCGATAGCGATAAAGCGGAGGCGGAAATTTCAGACACCCCTCCCGCCTCCGCTTCGCTCCAGCACCCTCCCCTAATTAGGGGAGGGACGGGGAGGGGTATTGCTGAGCCGGTCTTGGGCGAGCTTTGGGAAGAGCCGGAAGAACCGGCCGGGAACGGGCTGTGCGCACTCGAAGAAAGCGATTGCGCGGATGATGCCGGCAACGCCGCGGAAGACGATCGATCGGATGATAACCGGGGAATCGCGGCTGTCTGGTCCGGTTTCATCGGCGCTATCAAGGCGGGAATTTTAAAGATACTGGGGTTCTGGGGATAGGGATTGACGATTTCCGATTGTAAGCCAGCATCGCCGTTAAACGCTTTAAAGTTTTAATTTTCTGAATAATATTTTTTTCTGTCATCTCGACCGGAGTCCCGACGTTTCGGGACGGAGGGAGAGATCCATAATACATTGTGTCCGCAGGAATGACGTTTAGCGCGGATGCAATGCATTATGGATCTCTCCTCCCGCGGGTCGTCGAGATGACAGAAAAAGTGGTTATTTGATTGAAGAGAGCGTTTTGTTTTTATGCCAATATCAATTATTACTTCTCGCCTTACTTTTAACCTACTAAAATATGTCCAGACAATACCATGAAAATTTAAAAATAAAAGAAAATATTATTGTATTTATAGTAATGTTCTTTTCGGCGTTATATTCATACAATGTTATTATGGTCTTGGCCGAAGAGATAGCGACCGGCGATGCCGAAGTGACGGAGACGGAGTCGAGCATCAATCAAAATATTATCGACGGCGGTTTATCGGATGCGCAGGATAGCGCGGCGGCCGCTGACGACCCGGCCGATCCTGACAACGGAAATCAGACGGATAACAACGGCAACATAGAGATTATCGAACTCGACGGAGCGGAAGCGGTCGACGACGCGACCGATACGACCGGTATTAACGGAACGGAAGATAATACCGGCACTTCAACAATAGCGACGGGCGAAGCGATTATCGAGGCTATTGCCGAAAATATCGTTAACTCGAACGGCCTGGAAGCCGATTGCGGCGCGGAATGTCCGGATACGGCCAGCGGCACGACATCGGTAGACAACTTAAACGCGGCCACGACCACTAACGACGTCCTGCTTAACGGTGATAGCGGCGGAAATACTATCGCGTCATCGTCCGGGGATGCTTTGATCACGACCGGCGACGTCGGCATTATCAATATCATCCTGAATTACATCAATAATAATTTTTTCGGACCCGGCAAGGAGTATTTTATAAATATTTTCAACCATGTCATGGGCGCGATCGACCTGTCCGGCTTTAACGGGGAGGAAACAGCGGTCGAAGAAAGCGGCGCCTGCGATGTTATCGATTGCTACGTGACGATAAATAACGATAATTCGGCTTCGACGGATAATAATATCGTTATCGACGCCAATACCGGCGATAATATAATCGCCACCTCGACCGGAGAGGGCCGGATCGAAACCGGCGATATCGAGATCGTGAACGACCTCGTGAATATCGCCAACCTGAACGTAGCCGGGAATGATTGGTTTTTCGCGGTCGTTAATATTTTCGGCGAGCTTAAAGGCGATATTATCCTGCCCGGCCCCGGTAACGCCGCCAGTACCAGTGCCGATGAAGCAGCGACGACGACAGAGGTTATCGCCCAGACGCCGGAACTTGAAGCCGAATCCGCCGGTATTATTTTAGCCAACACGGACGCGGCCGATCTTCTTAATAATATAGATATTAACGCCTCGACCGGCGACAATACGACCGAGGGAGGAGGCGAGATCACTACCGGAGAGGCCGTCGTAGAGTCGCATGTTTTTAACCTGATAAACTACAGCGTAACCGGCAATGCCTGGAAATTCGCGCGGGTAAATATCTTCGGGAATTGGGACGGCTTTATAACCGGACTTCCCGCCGGTTACGATTACTTAGAGGACGAATACGGGATCACGATCTATAACGATATCCTATCCGATCCGGAATTTTACTCCGCTTACGCGCAAATGATCGTCGGTAATACTAATCTGGCCTCGACCACCAATAATATTGAGATAAACGCCTCGACCGGCAATAACTCGATTCTACATAGTGACGGCGGCAGTATCGCGACCGGCGATATCAATATCCAAAACAGCCTTTTAAATTTCATTAACGCTAATTTTACGGGCAATAGCTGGGAATTTTCCATGGTAAACGTTTTCGGCGATTGGCAGGGCAACCTGGCTTTCGGTCTGCCTGATCTTTGGGTAACGGAAGCGAACGACGCGGCCGGGCCGGTCAGGCGGGGGGATTATATAAATTACACCTTCCTGTTCGGCAACAAAGGCGACGGTCTGGCGACCGGAGTGACCCTGTCCGACGATTATGACGAAAATTACGTCTGGAGCGAGGCGGGCGCCGGTATTGTCGCTTGGCCGCTCTCTGATCTCCCGCCCAATACGCAGGGCAGTTTAAGTTATGCCGTCAGGGTCAGGGACGATATTTCGGCGGGGCATCATAACGCGGATAATACCGTCGCGATTTCATCCTTCGGAAACGATCGCGATCCGGGTGATAATTCCGCCGGCGGGACCGTCGTCGTTGATGGCGGGAATGCGGCCGCCGCCGGCGGCGCGGGCAATTCTTTATCATCCCGAACCGACGCCGATAACAGGATGGGTAATACATCTCCCGCTCTCGTCGTCGTTAAAACCAATGACGCGGCCGATGTTGTCCGTCCGGGCGACGTCGTCAATTATACGATCACGATCAGGAATCCAGGCGGTACGCCCATGGAGGACGTACTGGTACTGGATATTCTATCGGGTGAAGAGGGGAAAGTCGAGGTTAACCGGGAGCTTTGGGAGCTCGGCGCGGTTCTCGACCGCGAAGAGGTCAGTATCGGCTACTCGCTCGAGATTACGTCCAATATCCGGAGCGGGGTTTACGCAAACGAAGTGACCGTCGAAGGATACGACGCGGCCAAGGATGATTTTGTGGCTGTGGTCGCTTCGACCAAGATCAAGGTGGAGAACCCGGACTGGTTTGGGTTTAGGCCCTTGCTCGAGATCGGACTTTCCGGCGGCGCGGACTACGCAAATCCCGGAGATACGGTTACTTACAAGGCGGTTATTACCAATAACGGCGTAAAAACGGCTAAAGGCGTTATTCTGAGCGGAAGTTTGGGTGATGGATTGACATTTTTAGATGGGGGTGGTATAATAAACAATTGGAACCTGGGAGATATGGTTCCGGGACAATTCAGGAAAGTATTTTTTACTGTAGAGGCGGATAAGACCGCCGAACCGGGACTATATTTGATCGAATTTGAAGTTAAGTCCGATAATTCCGGGACCGCAGAAACCGCCCGGGATCGGTCCAGTCTTGAGATCAAGACCGTGGCAGTGGCAGGTCTTAGCAGTGAGGAAGTTGCCGTTCCGCAACCGGTCGCGGTCGCCCCGGCTATTTCCCGCTTAGGCTTTTTGGACGATATCGTCGGCCAACCAGAAAAGGCTTTAGCCGCCGGATACGCGGGCGAGACCGCCACGGAATTAGACCAGACCTTTTATCCCGGCGAAAACGATTTTGCTTTTTTGGATAATTCCGGGCGGATCGGCAATAAGATCGATCTGGCTCCGGCCCGGTTGGCCATGAAACTTCTGATCGCGCTTTCCGTGATTTTCGTAATTTTAACGATCATCCTGACCATCAAGGAACGCTCGCTCAATAACGAAGAAATACCCGAAGTTGTAAACCTGAAAAAGACCAGGCCTCTCCGGTTAAGAAAGAGCTTCGCGGGTAAAAATTAATAATTTAGATCAATATAAATGGAGAAAAAAGCGATAAAAGGAAAAGTCTTAAAGGCGGTTGTTTTAACAATGGAATTTTTGGCTATCCTCGTGATAGTTTATATATTCGCCCTGCCGCTCTATCCTTCCGTAAAATACAGGATGACGCAAAGAAGGGAGGCGTCTCTGGCCGGAGTTACGGGTACGAGCACGGAGGCGGCGGCCGTCCATCAGGACGAGGTTATCGTCAAAGAGAAAACAGCCAAGATCGTGAGCAAGCTACCCGAAGCCGAGTACGCGGTATCCCCGAACCGGATAATAATCACCAAGATCGGCGTAAACGCGCCGATCGTGGAAGCTAAATCCGCCGATTACGGCTTGTCCCGCGGCTCCTGGCGCGTGCCGGAAAGTTCGACCCCGGATAAAGGGGGCAACACCGTCATTACCGGGCATCGTTTTAAATATCTGCCGCCCAACAATCTGACCTTTTTCCTGTTTGATAAATTGGTTATCGGGGATATTGTTTCCGTGATATATAAAGAAAAGGATTATTTTTACCGTATCAAAGAAATAAAAGTAGTGGAACCCACGGATCTTTCTATTATGAATCCGACCGAAAAACCGACCCTGACCATGTTCACCTGCACGCCGATCTACTCGACCGCGCAGAGGCTGGTCGTGATCGCGGAGCTTTTAGAAAATTAGTATTTAGTATTAAGCAGGACGGAAGACTAATCGTTATATATTTTTAAACATACGATCTTTAAATATTAATTTTTTCAGGAAAGGATTTCACATGCACCCGAAACCAAAATCAGGGACAAGTTCCGACGGGCGACCGATGCATTATTCTGTCGGGGCCGTAATCGTGAAAGACGGAAAATACTTATTGATCGACCGCGCCAGAGAGCCCTTCGGGTTCGCCGGAGTAGCCGGACACGTTGACGAAGGGGAAGTTCCGGAATTGGCCATGGAGCGCGAAGTCAGGGAAGAAAGCGGATTTACGGTCGTCGATTTTGAATACCTTTACGAAGAAGAGGTGCCCTGGAATTATTGTGGCGCCGGCGTGAAATGCCATTATTGGTATCTGTTCATTTGCGAAGTCGAGGGCGAAGAGCGGAAAGAAGACGAAGAAGCGAAATCTATGGGGTGGTATACCCCAGAGGAAATGGAAAAATTAACCCTAGAACCGGTTTGGAAATACTGGTTCGAAAAAATGGGGATTTTGGAAAAGGAGAATCAGTAAAAATGAGAAAAAAAATCATTCCGATTGTTGAAAACGCAAAACATGCGGATTTACCGGGGATAGAGTTTTTCCGGGCTGAACGGGCGGTCAAAAAAACTGGAGGATGTAACGTTTTTCGTTTAGTCCGTTACAAGTTCAACGGCCAGCAATCTGATTTGGGATTAAGACTGGATATTGGCCTAATGGGAAAATTTCTTGACAGGCCGTCGGAGATTACGATTACGGGCAAGGTCGAAGTCGCCATAATAGAAATGGCGAAAAAAATCGCTTCCGAGATTATTGAAGCAGAAAAAAGTATACAAGAAAAAAATACCGCCGAAAAACTTTATATGTTTTTAAAAAGAGAAGTTCCAGGATTCGGACAGTATTTATCTTTGGATCGTCAAGGGGAAGTCGTCCTGGAAATCATCGAAATCTGCGGCAAATAAAATCACGCAGGCGAAACCATCGCCTGTTTTTTGTTGCCCTCACCCCCAGCCCCTCTCCCGCGGCTGCGGCGCCGCGGGAGAGGGGAGATTACTTTATACGTTTAGATTTTTTGCATTGTTTTGTTCAACTCTCTTTCTAATTTAATATTTTTGACATTGGAAAATTCCACAACATCTTACTATAGTTCCCTCGCCCTGGACACCGCAGTCCAGGGAGAGGGTCAGGGTGAGGGCATTGAATTTTTGCTTGACGTTTCAGTCTTTTTATGCTATTATTAAAATATAAAATTTATGACGCAGAAAAACAATAAAAAAAGAGGAATTTTATATTTAATATTAGCCTATTTACTTTATAAGTTAGTAGCCTTTTTTTGGCAGGACGGACAGAAAAAATATCAGGATATCAGGCAAAACCTGAAAGATTTTTTTCGGAGCGAAGAAAGGGAGATAAACGAACTTAGGACCGGCCGGGAAACGTTCAGTAAATACTGCTCCGATTCGAGCCGGTTATTTTATGATTATTTTATTCCCCACGACGGCAACAGCCACAAGCCGAAAATACTCCGCGCCCATTCGCTGGCCTTGATCATTGTGCTTCTGGTCGTCATAAAAATATCCCTGGTCGGATATTTGTTCCTGGTTTACCCGGAGGAAGGACGCATGACCGAGAACATGACCGAAGAAATACTGACTTTGATCAATGGCGCCCGCGCGGAAGCGGGACTGGGAACCGTTAATTCTAACCTAGTACTCAATATCGCGGCGCACGAGAAAGCCGAAGACATGATCGCCAAAGGTTATTTCGCGCACCATTCGCCGGACGGCAAAAAACCCTGGGATTGGATCGACCGCGGCCAATATAAATATCTGTTCGTGGGCGAAAACTTAGCCATGAATTTTACCTCCGCCGATTCGGCCCACCGGGCTTTAATGAACTCGCCCTCGCATAAGCACAATATTTTAAACGATCGTTACGCCGATGTCGGACTGGCGATGGTAACCGGTACCATGAACGGCAAACAAACCAATGTTTTGGTCCAGCTTTTCGGTACGACCAGACCCGCCTACGCTAAAGCTCCGGCGGGCGAGCCCGCCCCTTCTTCTCCTGCCGATGTTAAACCGGCCACGCCGGAAACGGTAGCCGTTTTGGCCGATGACAACAAGAAAGAAGAAGAGAAGCCGGCGCCAGCAGTCGCCGTCGTTAAACCGGCCATAAAACCGGCGCCGAAAACGGAAACCGTTGAGTCTAAACCGGCAGATAAAGTTAGCCCCAATCCAACGGCTGAAGAGAAAACCATGAGCGAACCGGAAATATTGCCGGCTATCCCGCCGGTATTGCCGGAAACCGTTCCGGCCGCGGATGGACAAAAATTGGCGATGGCTGATCCGGCAAGCCCGAACAGCGCCCTGGAAAAGAATATTCCGAGCGAACCGCTGGTGTTCAAGAATACGGCTGACGCCAGGACCATGCGCGCCTCCGGTATAGCGAGGGCGGTAAATTACGTCTTTGTCGCCATTCTTACTCTTTTGATCATGGCCCTGATCGTCAACATCATTGTCCGATACGAGATCCAGCATAAGCACGTGATACTGCAGAGTTTTCTGGTAATTTTATTCGTTTCCAGCTTGATATACTTTAAGTTCCACGCCCTGGAAGGCGGCTTATCGGATATACTGGTTTTAAGTATTTAGCATATAGTATTTAGTATTTAGCACGAAGGCGCTGGCGCGCTTTTTGTTTTTCCCTCACCCCCGCCCCTCTCCCCCGGCTGGCGTCGCTCACGGGAGAGTGAAGTTTACTAAAGATGAAAAATGCAAAAAATAAAAAAGTAATAGTTGCCACGTCCCCGCACAAATCCCTTCGGGATTATGCGGGGCAAGCTGGCGGTGCGGGAAAAAAATCTCGTGTTGTTGTAGCCTTGTCCGGGGGGGTAGATTCTTCCACGGCGGCTTTTTTGTTGCGTAAAGAGGGTTATGACGTAACCGGCATATTCATGCGCCTGGGGTTTCCGAACGATAAAAGCGAGGCGGCGGCCCGGCAGGTGGCTAAGAAGCTCGGCATAAGATTCTATCCGGTCAATCTGACCGTCAGATTCCGGAAAGAGGTAATAGATTATTTTTTAAAAAGTTATCAAGAGGGGATAACGCCAAATCCATGCGTTAGGTGCAACCGGCTTATTAAATTCGGGGAGCTTTTACGCGTGGCTGACGAATTAGGCGCGGATTATCTCTCTACCGGGCATTATGTCATGAAAAATGAATTATGTGCTTTGTTTAGGGGTATAGATACTAATAAAGACCAATCGTATTTTTTATATACTTTAACGCAGGATCAACTGAAAAAAATACTGTTTCCGCTCGGAGAATACACTAAGGATGAAATCAGGAAAATAGCGGCGGAGGCGGGATTGCCGCATTTAACGGGCGAAAGCCAGGATGTTTGTTTTTTAAACAGCGAGGGGAAGATTTTGGAGCATAACGAGTATCTGAAAAAATATCTTAAAATGGAGCCCGGGCCGATAGTGGCTCTTGCATCTAGCACCCCTCCTGCCTCCGCTCCGCTTCAGCACCCTCCCCTAATTAGGGGAGGGACGGGGAGGGGTGTTCCGGCGGCGCGAGAGGGTGCGGGCAAAGTAATCGGACAGCATCAGGGTTTGCCGCTTTATACGCTCGGGCAGAGGCGGGGAGTCGAGATTGGCGGCACCGGGCCTTATTATGTCGCGGGCACGGACTATAAAACCAATACTTTATACGTCGTATCCGACGCAAACGACCCGGCGCTTTTCCGCGATAATTTTATCGTCTCTGAAATCAATTGGGTTTCCGGATTCGAGCCGGAGATGCCTTTAAAATGCGAGGCCGTGATCCGGTACCGGCATAAGGCGGTGGGATGCGAAGTCGCGTCTCTACCTCTCCCCAATACCCCTCCCGCCTCCGCTCCGCTCCGGCACCCGCCCATCATTCGGGGTGGGAGGGGGAGGGGTGTTCCGGTGGCGCTTGAGGGCGGAGTTAAGGAATATAACGTTAAACTCAAGGAACCGCAGCGGGCGGTAACACCGGGGCAATCGGTCGTGTTTTATGACGGGGACGAGGTTTTAGGGGGCGGGGTTATTATGCCCTCACCCGACTCGCTCCGCTCGTCACCCTCTCCCGCGATTTAAATCGCGGGAGAGGGTCGGCGATCCCGACGCTTCGGGAGAGCCGGGGTGAGGGCAAAAAAATACTCCCGCGTTTTTGCGAGAGTTTTTTGGTTTTAGAAATGATTAGTGAGAATTTTTTAGTTTAGGGCATGCCTTGGCCCATTAAACTGTATTTTGAATCGAGTTGCTGTCTCTGTTGGGCAAGGTGGTCCTGAAGCAAGACACTGGCCAGTTGGCCAATAGCCATTTTATCGCCTTCATCCGGAACCGATGTTCCGACGGCACGAAGCCAAATCTCTTTGGCCATTTTTATAGAATTTTCGGTTGCTTTGGTTAATTCATCTATTGTCATCTTTCTCCTTTATTGTTCCCGGGAGTTTGTTGTATAAAATTTTGCTTACTCCTTACTCTTCATAATCCAGTATCGCGAAACTGATCTGTTTATCCAGATTGGCCGCTCGGGTGTATTCCGGATGGCAGAGGTCGGACTGGGAGGCTTCGGACGCGAGTTTTTCGGACGATTTCTTAAGGGCGTAAATTTTGTCGGGCGTGGCGTATCTTATTCTGGGATGACGCAGCTGTTCATTTTGCCATTCTTCGGCCAAACAGTCTAATTCCCGGCTAAGTTCGATCTTTCGCGGATTGATAACGATACCCTTGACGGTCGCGGCATCTAAACCGGCAACCGTAAGCATTTCCTTGATTGCCTCGAGGTCTTTGACGGATAAGCGCCTTTGCAGTTCGTCAAAAATTTCTTTCAACTTGGTTTTTCGTTCATGGTGCGTTAAACCTTCGTCTTCGAACGGATTATCGAGCATATCGGCCCTCCCGGTGGTTTATTTTGTTACATGTCGGTTTTCAAATTTTGTCTGAATTTTGTTTTCTACCCTTATTTCCATGGCGATGCCGAGAAGAAAGAGCGCGGCAAAGGGGATAAGAGAGATAAGGGGAGAAAGTCCGTTATTAAGCCAGACCAATTTTTCAAGTGTCCGGACCAGCCATAAGGACGATGAGACGCTGAGTAGCATTATAAAAATCCAGAACAGAGTCATCTTTCTGTATGGATAATGTTTATCCAGAAATTCGCGCCAGGCGTTTTCTTTTTTCACTTTATTTTTCCCCTCTCTCTTTGTATTGCCTCAAATTCCGCCAGGACGCGGTTTTTCCGTTTTACTTCCAAGCGAACGCCAACAACATAACTCAGTATAAGCGGCAGCATGAACGCCAGGGCCGTAATAGTAAATCCCTTATCCGGATCAATGCTTTGAAATTTATCATAGCTGAAGAACACCGTTAATATAGAAATTAAGGCCGCAATGGCGCCGGCCACGAGAGAACGCATCATATATTTCATATCCGGAATGTTTTCCGCAATATATTTTTCCTTGGCCAGGCGTTTGGCCGCTCTTGCCGTGATCGGCTGATTTTTTTCCGGACAAATATCAACCGTGTCCAGATGTTTGCCGCCGCAGACCGGGCAGGCTTTGAGCATGTAGGCGTGGAAATGCGCGCCGGAATGATCCTCTATAACATGGTCATAAACAGTTATTTTTTTAGAATCCATCTTTTTTCTCCTTAAATCAGAATATTTTTCGGAGCCCTGCCCCCGGGTCATCTATTTTTCGTGGTTTTTCTACGTTGTAACAACCAAATGATTATTTTAAGCTCTTGTTCCAGGCATACCGGCAAAGGATTGGGTCCGGCGCGATTCCTCGCGAATTTTATTGAATTTTTCTTCTATTTCCCACATATCGTATCGGCTTAGTTCCAGGACCGTTTTTCCTTGTTGGTCAATAATAACCCAGTCATTTTCGTTACTTGTCCCGCGCCTTAAACTGTACTTGGCATTTTTTTTCACGCCCCCCCCCTATTGATTGTCAACGAGCAAAATTGAATTAATATTTTTTGGATTTTATTACTTAATTTAAGCATAAATATCATAATTAGTCAAGGGTTGACAATTATTTTGAAATGTTATAATATTTACTAATATCAATGATTAATAAGCGTAAAGACCGCAGTGCGATTAGCGTATAATCAGCCAGAATTATTTTAACGCTGATTTTACGCGAATTGTTACGCGGATAAATCGCGAATAATCATTGTTAATTATTTTTTGTAGCCTCCTTAAAGGCTATTATTTATTAAATAAAATCACTCATACCCCTTAAAAATTTTCCTTGTAATGCTGATCGGCGGATACATGAACTGCGTTAAAATCAATTCGCATGTTCGTAGAATCCGCATAATTCGTAGATTCGCATTATATGGGGGGTAGAGGCAAAAAGGAAATTTATGACAAAACTACCGACCATCGAACAGATGCTCAAAGCCGGCATGCATTTCGGGCATCGCACCAGCAAATGGCACCCTAAAATGGAGCCTTTTATTTTCGGCGCGCATGGCGGCGTGCACGTTATCGATCTCGTCAAATCCCGGAAGATGCTCGAAACCGCGCTCGAGTTCATGAAAAAATTCGCGGCCGAAGGCAAGATGATACTTTTTGTCGGCACGAAGATGCAGGTAAAAAAACCACTGAAAGACATGGCCGAAGAAGTCGACATGCCCTATATTTCGGAGAAATGGATGGGCGGCTGTCTGACCAATTTCCTGATCATCAAAAAACTTATCAAAAAATACAAGGATCTTCTGGACGATAAGAGTACCGGCAAGCTCGACAAGTACACGAAAAAAGAACGGCTGGAATTCGATCGGGAGATAAAGAGGCTCGAACTCCGGGTGGGCGGTCTCACGAAACTTTCCCGCTTGCCGGACGCGATCTTCGTCTGGGATATAAAACACGAGAAAACCGCGGTTACCGAAGCCAGGAAGAAGAATATACCCTTGATCGCTATCTGCGACACCAACGTTAATCCGACCGGCATAAATTACGTGATTCCGTCCAATGATGACGCCACGAAGACCATCAAGCTCGTTCTGGGTCTCATTAAAGACACGATCAACGAGGGTAAAGCGGCGGCGAATAAAAAATAATTATTAGTTTTGGCTTAAGTCGTTAGGTTTTAACGCCGGTTTTACCGGCCCCGACGGCCACGCCTAATACCTAAATTTAAAATATGAGCAGCTTAGAAATAATCAAACAATTACGCGAGCAAACCGGCGCCGGAATGGTCGATTGCAAGAACGCCCTGACGGAAGCCGGTGACGATTTAGATAAGGCGGTGGATATACTGCGCAAGAAAGGCATAGCCAAGGCGGCGAAACGAAGCGGACGCGAAGCCTCCGAGGGCGTGATAAAATTGGGCGTGAACGAAGCCGGCAACGAAGGCTATATCCTTGAGGTGAACGCCGAAACCGATTTCGTGGCCCTTAACGAAAAATTTCTTAAATTATCAGATGATATTTTAGAGGTCATTAAAGAAAAGAAACCGCAAAGCCTGGAAGAGCTGGAAAACTTGCCGCTGACGGGCGGAACGGTCAAAGAGGTTCTGGACGGCTTGTCCGGTACCGTCGGGGAGAAAATGGGCATCAAGCGGTTCTCGGTCCTGTCTTCGGCCGGGACTATCGCCGCTTACAGCCATTCGGGCGGACGGATCGGCGTTTTAGTGTCGTTGGAAGAGGCGGGAAAAGGCGATCTGGCTTATGACATGGCCATGCAGATCGCGGCCGCGAATCCTAAATACCTTCGGCCGGAAGACGTACCGGCGGCGGAGGTCGGTAAGGAGATGGAAATTTACCGCGAACAGCTCGCCAAAGAAGGCAAGCCGGCGAATATCATAGAAAAGATCCTCGAAGGCAAGATCAATAAATATTACGAGGATGTCTGTCTGGTTAAACAGGAGTACATCAAGGATGACAAGAAGAAGGTAGAAGAGGTTTTGGGCGATGTTAAGATCGCGGGATTCGTCAGGTATAGTTTATAAAAAACATAACACGCAACACTCAACACGCAGCACGAAAAATGTCGTGTTTCATGCTTCATGTTTTATGTTTCTTGATATATGAAATTAGCTCAAATACAGTTCACTCCCTGGGACAAGGTTTATAATTTTTCCGCTAACGACCTGAATTTGTCGGAAGGCGATAAAGTCGTGGTCAGAACCGATATGGGAATAGAGATCGGCGAGGTGGTGGGTTTTGTCGAAGGAGAGGCGAACGTAGAAGAGGAAAAAAAATCCGTTACGAACATAGCCGCCGATAATACTGAGACTCCCGGTAATCCGGAGGAGACCGCGGAAGCAAACGAAAGCAAGGAAATAAAACCGGTTTTGCGGGTGGCCACCGACCGGGATATGGAAAAAGTACCTAATTTAGCCGAAAAGAAGAAGGCTCTGGATTACGCCAAAGATCTTAAGGATAAGCAGAATCTCCCCATGAAATTCATCGACGTGCATTTCGCTTTCGATGGTTCGCGCATCACTTTCGCCTTTATCGCCGATGGCCGGGTCGATTTCCGTGAATTGGTCAAAGAATTGACCAGGCATTTCGGCCGGACGATAAGGCTGCAGCAGATAGGCATACGCGACGAGGCCCGGGTAACCGGTGATATCGGGCATTGCGGCCAGGAACTTTGCTGCCGCGGCCATCTTAACAATCTGGTTTCGATCACGAGCGAGATGGCTGAATTGCAGCAGTGCTCTCACCGCGGCTCGGACCGGATATCGGGGATCTGCGGCAGGCTTATGTGCTGTCTGGCCTACGAACAGGCCGGTTATGAACATCTCCGCGGCAGCATGCCGCCGATCGGCACCAAAGTCAACGTTGACGGCAAAAGAGGAGTGATCGTCGGCCATCACACCTTAAAGCAATCGGTCGACGTGGAGTTCGCCGGAGAGAACGGCGCCGTTACCGTGATCGAGGTCGATTTGAACAGGGACAAGAAAAAAAACAAGAAGGATAAATAAATTGATATATTATTCGCGACACCCGCTTCGGCGGGTGTTTTATTTGACATTATAAATATGCGCAGTTGTCATATTTATTGTATTGTGCGATAATGAAAATAGCTTCAGGATACTCGTTTTTAAAACAAAATTTTATTGCTTATTTAGGCGCGAAGCGGCAGGTTCTTTGACAATTGCCGGAGAGGAGTATTAAATGAAAATCGGGCGTTATTTTAGCGGCATAATGATGTTATTATTCAGCTGTTTTCTCATATTCAGCTGCGCCTCCTGCGGAGGGACGGATGCTGTTCCCCCAAGCGACGCGCAAATAATCAATAATGTAGCCGAAAGGTTTCTGAAAGCCAGCGTAAAGATCGCGGTTTTCGATTATTATGAAACCGAAGCGGATCTGGGCGGGAAAAAGAAGGGCTTCATGTTCATGTCTACGGGCAGCGGATATATCTATGGCCAGGAACATTGGCTTTTTACCGCGCATCACGTGCTGGACAGCGAAACGTTAAAAACATTTCAAGTCGGACAAATGACGCCTTTGGGGCCCATGGTCGGAGAAGTGGTCTGGCAGCATAAAAAGTCCAGATATTTCATTGTCCGTGATTGCTCCGCCGTCAACGCCATAGCCAAAGCGACCGACGGATTCGTAAAAGAAAAAGCGTACCGCTATCCGGATATCCGCATGTTCATGGACCAGCGGCCATTTTTTCTGGACTGCGTCAGTGAACAGGATTTTGACGATTTTTTCTCCGCCAGACAGGAATTGGCCGCGAGCCAAGAATTTTACTTGACCCCGGACAGTTACCGGAGCGACCCCAAAAACGACAGCGCCGGCGTGCGCTTAAAGCACCTTGACGGACAGCTTGATTACGTGACTTTATCCGATCACGATACCGAACATGACCTTATGTACGGCGAAACCATATATATCTGGGGCGCTCCCCGCATGATTATCGAGCAGCTTTACAAGGGCGTATCCGCCAATATCCATCTCGAGAAGCTTGTGCTTAATAAGCTTGATTTTGACACGAAAAACTTCGCTTTGACGGACATGGTCATAGTAGATGGCTCAAGCGGCTCAATGCTATTTCGCGTAAACGAGCGGGGCGAAGGCAAGATCGTCGGTATAGCTTCCTTTATGTTTCCGCCGCCGCCCTTCTCCGTGGGTTATGCTTTCATAAAGATCGGGCCTTTCCTGAAGAGCCTCGGCTTTATCGAAAAGCCTTAAGAATTTTTAAAAACCGCCAGGGAATGGATTTTTGTCCATTCCCTTTTTTAGTTTTAAAAAAAGGGGCTTTTTTGTTTTTCGTAATTTGTGATATAATATTAATAGCTTTTAGCTTTTAGCTTTTATATTTTAGCTTTTAGATTTTATCTTTTTGGAATTATTAATTAAAATTACAAAAACTATGAATATCGCTATTAATGGTTTCGGCAGAATCGGCCGGGCCGTATTCAAGGCCGTTTTAAGTAAAAAGTCGGCGCATAAAATCGTCGGCATAAACGATCTGACCGATACGGCCACTCTGGCGCATTTGCTCGCGTACGATTCGGTATATGGCCGTTTTGCGGGGAAAGTCGGATATAAAAAAGACGCCCTGATCGTAAATAACAGGAAATATCCGGTTTTTGCCGCCAAAGATCCGGGGGAACTGCCTTGGAGAGAAATGGAAGTGGACGTAGTGATCGAATCGACCGGTTTTTTCAGGGACAAGGACGGAGCGGGGCTCCACCTAAAGGCCGGCGCCAAAAAAGTGATCATAAGCGCGCCCGCCAAAGGCAATATAAAAACGATCGTCATGGGAGTGAACGAAGATAAAATAAAAAAAACCGACCGGATCCTGTCTAACGCCTCCTGTACGACCAACTGCCTGGCCCCGGCGACCGACGTTATCAGGCGGGAATTCGGAATTGAAAAAGCGATCATGACCACGATCCACTCCTATACCGCGGACCAGCGGATAGTGGACGGCCCGCATAAGGATTTAAGGCGGGCCAGGGCCGCGGGCATAAACATGGTGCCGACGACGACCGGAGCCGCTATCGCCGCGGCCGAAACCATCCCGGCCTTAAGGGGAAAATTCGACGGGATGTCGGTTCGCGTTCCGACCCCGGTGGGATCGCTTTGCGATATCGTTTTCGTTACCCGGAAAAAAACTGACGAAAAGAAAATAAACGCCTGCTTTAAAAAAGCTGCCCGAAGCGCCCGCCTTAAAGGTATTCTGGAGGTTACGGACGCGCCCTTGGTATCGACCGATATAATCGGCAACCCGGCCAGTTCGATAATAGACCTTGGCCTCACGAAAGTGGTCGGCGGCAATTTAGTGAAAGTGATCGCCTGGTACGATAACGAATGGGGATATTCGAACAGGATGGTTGATCTGGTTGATTATATGGGGAGGAAAAGATTGGTTTAATTCAGAATTTAAGCGATGGAAAGACGCAGGAACAGATGACTTTGTATCCTGTTTCTCGATTATTAAATATATTAAGAATGCTTTATGCCCAATATAATAACCCAACTTAAAAAAACCGGTTTGGTCGGCCGCGGTGGCGGCTGTTTTCCAGCCGGTCTTAAGTGGGAATTCGTGAAAAAGGCCCATGGAAGCGAAAAATACGTGATCGCCAACGCTTCCGAAGGGGAACCGGGCGTAAAGAAAGACCTGTTCATACTGGAAAATCATCCGGAACGATTCATTGACGGCATGAGACTGGCTATCGAATATTTAAGTGACCGCGGGCGCGGTAAGAAGAAGACTGGCGTCAAAGGATATGTTTACCTGAACCCCCGGTATTCGAAAAACAAGAAATTGGTTAAAAAATTAAAACAAGCGATCGGCTCTTTGCCCGTAACTATATTCAATAAGCCGAAGACGGCCGGATACGCGGGCGGCGAAGAAACCTCCGTGTTAAACGGCATCGAGGGAAAACGCGTCGAACCGCGTTTGCGGCCGCCGTTCCCGCCGACGAACGGACTTTGGAATTATCCGACGCTCGTGAATAACGTGGAAACCTTCTATGACGTCAGCCTGGCCGCGGCCGGGGAATATAAGGGTGAGCGTTTTTATACGATTAACGGTGATTGCCTTTGGACCGGGGTTTACCGTTTTCCGTCCGACTGGACCATCGAAAAGATCCTCAAAAAGACGGAAAATTATCCGGGATTCGAGTTTTTTGTCCAAGTCGGCGGCGACGGTTCCGGGGTCGTGCTGAATTCAAAGCAGCTGAAACGGCCGGCCGTCGGGAGCGGGGCCATAACCTTGTATAGCGCCATCAAGCATGACCCGATGGCGCTCATAAAAAAATGGGCGGATTTCTTCCGGTCCGAATCCTGCGGACAATGCACGCCCTGCCGCGAAGGCACTTTCCGCCTGCGCGAACTTTTAGGCGACAAGAACACGAACTGGCAGATGCTCATGGAACTTTTGAATAACCTGAGCGAAACGAGTTTTTGCGGACTCGGCAGTTCCGCGCCGACGGCGATTTTTTCTTTTTTGGAAAACGTGATCATGACCCCCGTCGGCGAAAGGATGAAACTGCCCAAAGCCGACCGAAAAACGATCTCCGACTGTTTTTCACGTAAATTAACCAACTAATTTTTAAAACCATGCCACAATCACAAACAACGACGCTCGCCGGGGCGGAAGCCGGCGGTCCGGTAAACCGAAAAATAAGCCCCGTCGCGGACCTATTAAGAGAATCATGGGTTTCATACAAAAATAATTTTTGGCGGTTTGTCGGTATGTTATTGGTGCCCCTTTTAGGGATGCTACCCCTGGCGATAATATTTATCCTTAACGGCGTTTTGACTTATTTGAACAACGGCAATATAGTATTGTTATTCCTAAGATATCTGCTGATTCTTTTGGGGGCGGGGAGCGTGGTATTTCTGGTGATCATGGCGATTATCTCCCGAGCCGGCCTTTTTGTCATGGTTAAAAACGCGGTGGAGCATCCGACCGTCAAAGGATCTTTTTTGGAGGCGAAAAAAATATCCTGGAAATTTTTCGCGACTAGTGTTATCACGGCGTTTTTCGTTTTCCTTTGGACTTTATTACTGATCATTCCTGGTATTATCGCCGCTGTCAATTACGGTTTCGCCCTTTGGTTCCTGGTTTATGAGGGGGTCGGGGGGGTAAGCGCTATCAAGCGCAGCCGGGAATTGGTCCGGGGATATTGGTGGGCGGTAGCGGGCCGATTATTGTTATTGCAGGCATTGTTTTTTTTATTGATAGTTCTTCCCTTGACTTTCACGAAAAATGAAATATTCGTGCTCATTTGGAATTTTGTTTCCCAGATCGTCTCTTTCGCTTTTATGCCTTTTGCCCTGATCTATTCCCATTTGATCTATCAGGATCTGAGAAAGATCAAATTATAAATACATATGAAAATGATCAAGATAAAAATAAACGGCAAAACGGTGGTTTGCGAGGAAGGGTCGACCATCATGCGGGCGGCAATGTCCGAGGGTATCCATATCCCCGGACTATGCGGGCATCCTGATCTGCCGATAAAAGCCAATTGCCGGGTTTGCGTGGTGGAGGTGGCCGGACGGAAAAATCTGGTAACATCCTGTTCGACCAAAGCGGAGGACGGCATGGAGATATTGACCGAAAGCGGACGCGTCAGGAGGGCGAGGAACGCGAATCTGGAACTTATTTATGCCGAGCATATTGAAAAGTGCCCCGAGTGCATTTGGCGTTTCGAATGCAAGCTCCTTAAAACTGCCCAAAAATACCAGCTATTGATCACTACCTTCCGCGACCGGAAGAAAGACCGCCGAACTTATAAATTCGCCAATGCCGTCGAGATCGACGGCACGCAATGCATCGATTGCCGTAATTGCGTCGACGCCTGCTCACTCCTGCAGAACATAAATTATCTCGAGCTGGCGGGAAAAGGCGTAAACCAGGAAGTGGTTCCGACCAAAAAGAAAAATATCCAATGCATTCTCTGCGGCCAGTGCGCCGTTCATTGTCCGGTATCGGCGGCCCAGGAGCAGGCGCAGTGGAAAGAGACAGAGAGCCTCATTAAAAATAAATTCAAGAGCGGCAAGGTCATGGTGGCGCAATTCGCGCCTTCGATCCGCGTGTCGATCGGAGAAGATTTCGGCTTGCCTTACGGCCGAATAGTCACGGAGCAGATAGTGGCCGGCCTCCGCCAGCTCGGTTTCGATTACGTATTTGACGTGAATTTTTCCGCCGATATAACGACCATTATCGAAGCGGAGGAGCTGCTCTCGAGGCTGTCCGAAAAGAGCGCGAAAGCGCCAATGCCGATGATTACCTCCTGTTGTCCCGGATGGGTTAATTACGCGGAGATATATCATCCCGAAATATTGCCGCATCTGACCACGGCGAGAAGCCCCCATATCCACGGCGGGGGAATAATCAAAACCTATTGGGCGGAAAAAATGGGGTTAGATCCGAAAAATATCGTAGTGGTTTCCATTATGCCCTGTACGGCCAAAAAATACGAAGCGAAGCGTCCGGAGATGAAAATCAAAGGGCTGTATCCGGTTGATAATGTTTTGACGACCCGGGAATTTTCTTTTATGCTCAAAAAGAATAATTTAGACCTGTCGAAATTAAAAACCAGCCGGGCCGATAATCCGCTGGGTAAGTATTCCGGAGCGGCCGCGATCTTCGGCGGTTCCGGCGGGGTCATGGAATCGGCCCTGCGTGCCGCTCATGTCCTGGCCTGCGGGGACAGGCGAAGCGGCGTTTGCCGGTCGCGCGTGGATTATAAGGCGGTGCGCGGCAGCGAAGGCGTAAAAGAAGCGACCGTGGCGGTGGCCGGCAAGATGCTCCGGGTTGCCGTCGTTAACGGCATCGGCCACGTCGAACCGGTTTTGAAAAATTTAAAAAAATACGATTATATCGAAGTGATGGCCTGTCCGGGCGGCTGTATCGGCGGCGGCGGACAACCGATTCCCACCAACCGGAAGATCAGGAGCGAACGGGCGGCGGCACTGCACGAAATCGATAAAAAAAGCGCCTTCCGTAAATCTTACGACAACAAGGCGGCTCTGGACGTCCTTACGTGGCTTAAAAAAGGAAACCATAAGCTTGAGCACGCCGTACTCCATACAAAATATAAGAAAAAAAGGAAATATTAGATATGCCCTATATTAAAGAGCAAGCAGCCATAAAATTGAATATCCGCGAAACAGCCTGGTTTTTAGCGATGTTCGGCGTCGCGTCCATGCTGCCGTTTTTCGTTCACCTGCAGTGGATCACGGGTCCGATCGTGAATGCCGTTCTGATCATTGTTCTGTTTATCGTGGGAGTGAGGAGCGCCTTGGTTTTGTGTCTGGTGCCGAGCCTACTGGCTCTTTCGGGAGGTCTTTTGCCCGCCGTACTGTCTCCGGCCGTGCCTTTTATAATGATCTCGAACGTTATTTTTATTTTAAGCGTCGAGTGGTGGTACATGATCTTAAAAGACGACAAAAGGGGATATTGGCTGGGAGTTTTTGTCGGAGCGGGATTAAAAACCTTGTTTTTGTTCGGAGGTGTTAATATGATCGGCGGGCTGTTTTTGAGACAGGAACTGGCCGTAAAAGCGGCGCAAATGATGAGCTGGCCGCAGTTATTTACCGCTATTACCGGAGGTATGATCGCTTGGGTACTGCTAAAATGGCTGAAAAGGCTGTAAACCCGTTCAGGGAGTGAGGGCGGTATACCGAATGCCATGTTTTGTTTTTTTGCCTTGACAGCGGGAGGAAATTAATATAAATTAATATTGCCGGTAAAACGGTTCTTTTTAAAAAAAACGCGGCGCCGGGCCGCGAAGGAGGGAAAATGGACGACGAATTAAGATTTATCAACCGTTGGAGAGGGGAGTTCGGATGTACGACCGGAAGCAGGATTTGCTGGTGCAAGGCCTGCTCGGCCCTAGAATTTATTTTTAATCATGATCCAGGAGCCGGCGAAGCCCAAACCACAGAAGATATCATACTGATCGCCAAAAAGACGCCCAATATCGATATAGTTTATTGTTTTGATCTGGGAGGCGTCGGCTCGATCTGCCCCGAAGAACATGACGAGATTTTTAAACTATTTTTCACTGATGGACGCGAACCCGGTTTTTGGGATATTCAGGTGCGCCAGAATAAAAATAACGGCCAGCCGATTGATTTATTGCTGATAAGAAATCCGGCAGGGGTTATAGACGATACTATTTTTATCGAAGTCATGGGTAATCGTTACCCCTTTGTCGGGATCGAACTTGAATGCCGCCATTAAAAACAACCGAAGAACAGGAATAGAGCTTCCTGTTTTTTTTGCGGACAGGCTTGCGCGATTCGCGGCAGTATGTTAAATTAAATATTGTCTAATAAAATAATTTTTATAATTATGAGCATAAAAATTGATTACGATAAATGCTGCTGGCATGACGGCAAATGCGCTTCCTGCGGCTGCGGCCACGGAAACGATAGTTGCAACGGCTGTGTCGAGATTTGCCCTGTCCAGGCGATCACTAGGGGGGATAAAGTCGCGGTTGACGCCGAGAAATGCATAGATTGCGGCGCTTGCGTGGCGGTTTGCCCCAAGGGAGCCATTACCCTCGAATAAGATTTTTTATCGGCAAGAGCAGATTTCAAAGAGTCTGCTCTTTGTTTGTTTAATTTTCCGCCACAAAATAGGAAGACCGGCGCTTTAAAAACGTCAAAGTAAGGGGATTTTAACGGCGTTTCCGTTTATTCCGTCGATTTTCATTTTTATTTCAGCTATCTTTAACTAACTCCTGATAGCTTTGTTAATGGAAGCAAGTCGAGCTCTTCGGACTACTTATTTCGGGAATTTTTGTAGGGAGTTTCATGCCATTATTTGTGTTAGCGTTTTTCTGCTATTACTGATCACCATGAGCGTAATAGCGTTAATTAATCAAATAGAGGGACATGGCCAGGGAAGCGCGAAATTTCCGGGAGTAATAAGTTAAGCCGGGGAGCAAGACTTGCCTTTCGCAATTCACAAGCGTATTTATATAGAAAATAACCGAAAACATCCATAAAAACTGGGTGTTTTTTAAAAAAAGCCGGTTTAATTAAAAATAAATAAGAAAATTATAAAAATATTATTAAGATTTAATGTAGTCTTAATTTTTTAATTTGTTTTTAATAAAAATATATTATAAAATAAGGATAAAGAGTAGAGGGACCAAGAAATAATTCTTTTGAAAATCAGATATTTTATGTTTAAAAACAGAATAATTCCCGTTGATTTAGAAAACCCGGATTATTATCCAAAGAAGAAAACCGGCAAGAGACGTGAAAAAAGGAAAACCCGGGGGAGGCGAGAGGGCGATTTTGTCGTAGCTGAAAGGCTGCGTTTAAGCGAAGAACAGTATAATAATCTGCTCGAATACACTAAATACGCCCCGGTATCTATGTGGGTTGAGGATTATTCCGGCGTAAAAAGTTTCATCAGCTGTTTAAAAAAACGCGGCGTCGTAAATTTCGAACGCCACTTTAACGACCACCCGAAAGATGTCCTCCGGGCGCTTGATATGGTCACGGTCAAGTACGTGAACGTGGCGACGGTAAAATTATATAAAGCGAAAAAAGCGGACGATCTTCTGGGGCCGTTGAGCCGCATAATCAAGAGCGAATCCCTGCCTTTGTTCAGGGAGCAATTGATCGCCATCGCGAAGCGGAAGAAGGAATTCGAAACGGAGACGGTAACAACGACTTTGACCGGAGAGAAGATCGATATCCAGCTAAAGATAAATTTTCCGAACACGGAGGCTAAATTCAGCAACCTTCTGGTTTGCGTAAACGATATTACGGCCCATAAAAAAGCGGAGAACCAGCTAAAGGAAAATCGGACCCTGCTTAAGTCGGTTATCGAGAGCCTGCCTTTCGCCCTCTTCGCCCTTAATAAAGAGAATAAATATATTTTACAGAACTCGCAATGCCGGAAAAGCTGGGGAAACATCATCGGCAAGACGCTAAAGGAGGTTTCCCGGGTAAACGCCAAGGAAAAAGCGATCTGGGGAGAGAACAACCGGGCGGCTATGAAGGGAAAAACCATCAATCGGGAAACGGAAAGATCGTCCGGAGAGGGAAAAAGATATTTTCAGAGTACGGTCGCCCCGATCCGCGAAGACAGCGAGATCAGCGGGGTTTTAGGAATGGACATCGATATTACCGGCAGGAAATTGGTCGAAAAGAAATTGAAAGACTCCACCGAAGACCTGAAAAAATTCAAATTAGCCGTGAAATACGCGTCCGATATGGTCGTAATTACCGATAATAAGGGCGCGATCCTTTATGCCAATAAAGCCGCGGAAAAGATATCCGGCTATTCCCAATCGGAAATAATCGGCGAAAAGATAGGCGGCCGGAAGCTGTGGGGCGGCACAAAGGACAGCGATTACTACAACGCGATGTGGACGCGGATCAGGGACGAAAAAAAGACCTTTATCGGCGAATTAAAGAATAAGCGCAAAGACGGGACGGAATACGAGGCCGAGATCAGGATCTCTCCGGTTTTTGACGATAATAAAGACATCCTCTTTTACATAGCCATCGAGCGCGACATTACGGAACAAAAAGAGATCGATCGGGCCAAATCCGAATTCGTGTCGTTAGCTTCCCACCAACTAAGGACGCCGCTATCAAGCATAAGCCTGTCCGCCGAGCTGCTGCTGAAAGACGCGGCCGGCCAGGTAACCAAAGAACAGGCTGAGTATTTAAACGATATTTATGAGGATGTTTTTAAGATGTCGGAGCTTATCAACGCGCTTTTGAATATTTCCAAGATCGAAATGGGAACGTTCGTGGCCGAACCGGAACCGGCGGAGATCGTCGACCTGATCGATTGTGCTTTGGCGGAAGTCGAAACGCAGATAAAAAACAAGAAGATCGATGTCGCGAAAAATATAGACCGGATGGTCCCGACGATCGAAGTCGACAAGAATATTATCCGGGTGGTCATGCACAACCTTCTTCATAATTCGATAAAGTACTCCGGCGCCGGCGGCAGGATCGAAATAAACGCCAAAAGGGCGGGAGGAAGCATAATCCTTTCGGTCAAAGACAACGGCGTCGGCATTCCTTCGCGCCAGCAGTCCAAGATATTTTCAAAATATTTCCGGGCCGATAACGTCAAAAAAATCGAGGCGAGCGGGACGGGATTGGGTTTGTACATATCAAGGTCCCTTCTGGAAGAGGTTGGCGGCAAGATCTGGTTCGAATCCCGGATTAACCAGGGAACGGTTTTCAGCTTTTCCCTGCCACTCAAAGCGAAAAAAAGATAGATTTTAAATATTGACTAAAATTACTAATTATTATATATTTTATTATATAAACCAATTGATGATATTGGTTTTTTGATTGTTTAAACCGGAAATATGGCCATACCCGATTACGTCAAAACTATCATAGCGAAGTTCGAGAAGGCCGGTTTTGAGGCTTATATCGTGGGCG
Organism: Candidatus Falkowiibacteriota bacterium; assembly: GCA_043801965.1. GTDB lineage: Bacteria > Patescibacteriota > Patescibacteriia > Patescibacteriales > UBA12075 > XYA2-FULL-47-19. The sequence continues at coordinate 15,198 of JAZDLN010000051.1, read as the reverse complement.
GTTGCGTACGGGACTTGTTGATGGAAAAAAAACCCAAAGATTGGGATATTACGACAAACGCCAGGCCGGAGCAGACGCTAAAGGTTTTCCCGGAGGGCAAATACGAAAATGAATTCGGAACCGTATTGATACCAGCCAAGGGGATGGAAAAAGAAAAATCTGGCGATTCACAACCGGTTACGGAAGTTACGACTTACCGGTCAGAAAGAGGGTATAGCGATCGGCGGCACCCGGACACGGTTCTTTTCGAGGACAAACTCGAGAAAGACCTGGAAAGGCGTGATTTCACGGTCAACGCGATGGCAATCGGTAAAAATCCCGGATCCCAAGCGCTAAATTCCAAGCAAATCCCAAATTTAAAATCGCAGATACCAAACGATTGGTGTTTGATTGATCTCTTCGGCGGTAGTAAAGACATAAAATTGAAGGTCATCCGTGCGGTCGGGGAGCCGGAGGACAGATTCAAGGAAGACGCTTTGCGCATGATGCGGGGGATTCGTTTCGCCTCCCAATTGGGTTTCTCGATCGAACCGAAAACGGAACGGGCAATCGTCAAACTGGCGGGCAGCATCAAATTCATCGCCAATGAAAGGATTCGGGACGAGCTTAAGAAAATCCTGGAATCAGACCGGGCATATGAAGGGATCGCGCTCCTTTACGATACGAAATTATTACAGTATATCATGCCAGAGTTATTGGTCGGTGTTGACGTAAAACAAGATAGGCATCACGTTTATACGGTTTATAAGCATAATTTGCTGTCGCTTAAATATTGCCCGAGCCGGGATTGGCGCGTACGCCTGGCGGCCCTGCTCCATGATATCGGCAAACCGAAAACCAAAAAGATCATCAATGGGGTGGCGACTTTTTACAACCATGAATACGCGGGCGAGAGGATCACGCGGAAAATACTCGCGCGGCTTAAATTTTCGAACGAAGACACGGAAAAAACAACCAACCTGGTGCGGCACCATATGTTCTATTATAATGTCGGTGAGGTTACCGCCGCTTCGGTCAGGCGCCTGATCAGGAAGGTCGGCCGTGAGAACCTTAAGGACCTGATCGATCTTAGGATCGCTGACCGGCTCGGTTCGGGAGTGCCGAAAGCCAAACCCTATAAATTGCGGCATCTTGAATACATGATGGAAAAAGTGCAGAACGACCCGGTGTCGGTCCGCGATCTTAAGCTCAATGGTGACCGTATGATCGCCGAACTGGGCTTCGAACCCGGGCCGAAAATGGGCGCGGTTTTAGACGTCCTCTTGATGGAGGTGATCGAAGACCCGGCTCTGAACGAACCGGAATATCTTGACAGGCGGGCACTGGAACTCAAGGCGGAGGAATTGGCCGAACTCAGGAAAAAAGCCAAAGAGACGATAGAGGAAAAACGGGAAGAGGATGACAGGAAGATGAAAGAAGAATTTTGGGTCAAATAGATTTACCGGTTTTGGGGCCGGAATCGGGGCTTTCCCGGTTAAGGAAAATCTGCTAAAATGATTTTAGGAATATTGTGAATTATTATAACCCCGAAAATCCCGAAATGCCGGGACAAGGGGCAAAAACCGCATATGTATAAACACATAACGATTATCAGCTTATTAATCCTCTTGGCTGGCTGCACAGCTACTCCGGTCAGCCAATTTAATGAAGAAACGGTGCCCCCGGACACGGCCAATTACGGCGAGGGTGACGTTCTAGCGCGTATGCAAGACATCAAAAACGGAGCCACGCCGGTAGTAAAACCCACCGGCAACGGCAATGATTCATCGCCGATTCCCCAACCGCCGATACAGCCGCCGGCGGAAGAGCCCCGATCGGGCATGGTCACGGAAGAGCTTTTCGGCGAATATACCGGAGCGGTACTGAAAACCAATTTCGGGGACATTACCGTTAAATTCTACGGCGCGGAATCCCCCAAAACAGTCAATAATTTTCTGACTCTGGCCAAAAACGGTTTTTACGACGGCACAAAGTTCCACCGGGTGATCCCGGATTTCATGATCCAGGGAGGAGACCCGAATTCGAAGGATGATGACTGGTCGAACGACGGCACCGGCGGACCGGGTTATAAGTTCGAGGACGAGATAAACGATTATCCTCTGCAGCGCGGCTCCTTGGCCATGGCCAATGCCGGACCGAACACTAACGGCTCCCAGTTTTTCATAGTGACCAAGGATTATACCCCCTGGCTCGACGGCAAGCACACGAATTTCGGATACGTGACCGAGGGGATGGACGCGGTCGATAAGATCGAAAAAGTTGAAGTGAACGAACGGGATCATCCGACCAAGGACGTGATCATAGAGAGTATTGAGCTTATAAAATAAGCAGTGAAAAAATCCGCCCGCCATGGCTTTTGGGCCTATGGTCTAGTGGTATAACGCTACATTCGCATTGTAGAGACGGGAGTTCGATTCTCCCTAGGTCCACGAACTATGGCGGGCGGATTCAAGAATTTATGCCAGAAGAAAAAACACCGGTAAAACAAAGTTTCGCCGCCGGTTTATTCGCGTTTTTAAAGGAATATTCCGTTGTCGGGATGGCGATCGGCGTGATCATCGCGCAGAGTTCAAAAACCTTGATTGACGCGCTCGTCAAGGGTATTTTTACTCCGCTTATTGACCTGATCGTTCCCGGTGAAAAATTCCAGAATCTGACTCTTAAGCTTGGCGGAGCCGTTTTTGATATCGGTTCTATTATAGATGCTTTATTGAGTTTCTTTATTGTTTTAACCATTCTTTATATTATCGTAAAGAAGCTTTTGAAGAGGGACGATTTGATCAAGAAATAGATATTTATGCAGATTTTATTAAAATGGCTTCTTAACGCTTGTGCCGTGATCATCGGTGCTTATATAATTACCGGCGTTATCGTCGATACTTTTTGGGCGGCCCTGTGGGTAGCCCTGTTTTTGGGCCTTATAAACGTAACCCTGAAGCCTGTTTTGCTTATCCTGACTTTGCCGATCAATATCTTGACATTAGGCCTGTTTACGTTTATTATTAATGCAGCGTTAATTTTGCTGGTTTCATCGGTAATAAAGGGGTTTCACGTGAGCGGCTTCTGGACGGCGATTTTATTCGGCATAGTTTTGTCCGTAATAAGTTATATCCTGAATAAGATATTTAATCCGAAAGTATAGAACAAAGAGCTGGCCCCGCTCGAAGTTTCGGGACTCCGCGGGGTAAATATAAAGACTATTTCATTCGGTTAAATGTAAAATGTCAAAGGTTAAATGTAGTAACGGGCTGTGGTATAAAGGCTATTACGCACGCTTCGGGTGCGTGTAATGGCGGTTCAATTCCGCCCAGCCCGACATAAACAAAAACGCTATTGGCAGTATTTAGTTCTGCACAATTCTCGGAGCGAAGCGGAGACCCCGCCGGATGGCGGGGCGCCAGTGCCCGACTTTTCACTAAATGTAAATCATTTACGAAAGCTAAAAATCGCCAATCGGGGCGATTTTTGGTATGATATACATCGGTTATAAAAATAATTTCATGGTTATTGGTGAATTTTAAATTTTATATGATTCGATTACTTAAATATTTAAAAAATTATATATGGCAGATCATCGCTATTTTTTTCCTGACCGTAATCCAGGTTACGGTAAATTTAGAATTGCCCGGTTATATAGCCCGGATCGTCGATCAGGGCATATTGGGAGGAAATGAAATCGACGTGATAATTTCGACCGGACTATTTATGCTCGTCCTTTCTTTGGTTGGAGCCGCTTGTATAGTTATGGCAGGTTATCAGGCGGCGCGGGTCGCGACCGGATTCGCTACGGCCATGCGCGAGAAAGTCTTCGCCAAAGCGCAGGGGTTCTCGCTGGACGAGTTCAACCGATTCTCGACCTCTTCTTTGATCACGCGTTCGACCAACGATATCCAGCAGATCCAGACGATCGTATATATGATGTTAAGGATAATGCTCGTGGCTCCGCTTACCGCTGCCGGCGCTATTTTCCAGGCTTACCGGACCGCGCCCTCTATGACCTGGATAATGGGAGCGGCGGTGTTTGTCATGATGGGCATGGTTTTGTTTATCTGGAGCGTCGTCATGCCCAAATTCAAGCTTCTGCAGAAACTCGTCGATCGGCTCAATCTCGTAACCCGTGAAAATTTGACCGGCTTAAAGGTTATCCGGGCGTTTAACGCGGAAAAATACGAAGAGGGGAAATTCGATCGGGCTAATGCCGACTTGACCGCTTTAAACCTTTTTCTTAACCGGCTGATGGCGGTAATGCAGCCGTTCATGACGATTGTGTCAAGCTTTACGATGATCGCCGTAGTTTGGTACGGCGCGAGACTTATCGGAGGAGGCGGTCTCTTTATCGGCAATATGATCGCTTTTATGCAGTATTCGATGCAGGTTCTTTTCGGATTCATGATGATGTCGATGATTTTCATAATGTTGCCGCGCGCTTCCGTTTCCGGCGCTCGAGTGGCTGAAGTGCTCGAAACGGAACAGTACATAATAGAACCTGCCAGAAGCGCCCCCTTCATAACCGGCGCGCCGGCAGTCGAATTCCGCGGCGTAACCTTCGCTTATCCCGGCGCCGAATATCCAGTTCTCGAGAACATAAGTTTTTCGGCTCCGGCCGGAAAAACGACAGCCTTTATCGGTTCGACTGGCAGCGGCAAATCGACTCTTATCCACCTGATTACCCGTTTTTATGACGTGAGCTACGGCCATGTGTTCGTGAAGGGCGTTGACGTGCGAGACCTTAGATTCGCCGATCTTTATTCTTGTCTCGGATACGTTCCGCAAAAAGGCGTATTATTTTCCGGTACTGTAAAAAGTAACATAAAATACGGCGCGCCTAAGGCGCACGATCGGGAAATGCGCCGGGCGGCCGAAGTCGCGCAAGCCGTTGAATTTATCGGCCGGATAGGCGGTAAATACGGCGGTTCGATTTCCCAGGGAGGCGCGAATGTTTCCGGCGGCCAGAAACAGCGTTTATCTATCGCGCGGGCATTGGCCAAAAAACCGGATATTTTCCTGTTTGACGACAGTTTTTCCGCCCTGGATTTCCGGACCGACGCTGCCCTTCGTAAGGCCCTTAAAGCGGAAACGGAAAAATCCGCGGTCCTGGTGGTCGCTCAAAGGATCGGCACAGTGATAAACGCCGATCAAATAATAGTTCTGGACAAAGGCAGGATAGTCGGCATGGGCGGGCATCGTGAACTTCTGGAAACCTGTTCGGTATACAAAGAGATAGCGCTATCGCAGTTGTCGGAAGAGGAACTTGGCCTTTGAATTATCAATGATCAATAGCCAATTATTCATGCATAAAGAACGTTTTAAAAAGAGAATTGAAAATTCGAGAGTTGGTTGAAAATTGATTATTGATTATTTGTATATATCATTTTTTGTTTATTTCGAAGATTATGCCATCCCAAGATAAAAATATAAAAAAAAATACGGCCAGCATGCCCATGCGCGGCCCTGGCCACATGATCAAGATAGAAAAAGCCAGAAATTTCAAAGATACGATGAAGAATCTGATCGTTTATTTAAGGCCCTTCTGGTCGCCTATCACGATCGTGGTCATATTCGCGATCTTTAGCACGGCATTCAGTATACTGAGCCCGAAGATCCTAGGGGGCATGACCAATCAGATCGTTAGCGATTTTATGGCCATAAAAGCGTATGACAACGCCGTTAGTCCGGAAGAATTAGGTCCCCGCCCAGGAGTGAATTTCGGTGTTTTAGGGCATACGGCAATGCTCTTGATAGTATTATATCTTTTAAGCGCCCTTTTCGGGTATATCCAGGGATGGCTCATGGCAGACGTCGCCCAAAAGATCACCTATGATTTTCGAAAGGCAATTTCCAAAAAAATCAACCGCTTGCCCCTAAAGTATTTCGACGATAAAGCCCATGGAGATATTCTCAGTCGGGTCATAAACGACGTGGACACCCTTTCTCAGACGCTTAACCAAAGCCTGACCCAGATAATTACCGCCGTCACAGCGTTGGTCGGAATTTTGATCATGATGCTCCTGATAAATTGGCTTATGACCCTTGTGGCTCTGATGATACTGCCTTTGAGTCTCGCGGCCATAAGCGCCATAATAAAGAGATCACAGAAGCATTTCAGGGATCAGCAGGATTCTCTTGGCATGATCAACGGACACATCGAAGAGATGTATGCCGGACATAATATCGTCAAAGTTTTCGGCGGGGAAAAACGTTCATTGAATAAATTCCGCTCCATGAACGAGCAATTGCACGATAGCGCCTGGCGGGCGCAGTTCCTTTCCGGACTTATGATGCCGCTCATGAGCTTTTTCAGCAATCTAGGTTATGTGGGCGTAAGCGTATTGGGAGGTGTTTTGGCTATACGCGGCCGAGTCAGTATCGGGGATATCCAGGCCTTTATCCAGTATGTCCAGCAGTTCAACCAGCCGATCGTCCAGACGGCTAACATAGCCAACGTACTTCAGTCGACGGCCGCGGCCGCGGAGCGGGTTTTCGAATTTCTTGACGAAGCGGAAGAAGCGCGGGAAACGGGAAAATCAACCGGACCGAGCGATATCCGCGGCAAAGTAGAGTTTAAAGACGTTGTTTTCGGCTATGGTCCGGAAAGGACGGTTATTAAGGGGTTAAAAGCAAAGATCGATCCCGGAAAACGCGGGGCCATCGTCGGCCCGACAGGCGCGGGCAGGACCACGTTGGTCAATCTTCTGATGCGTTTTTACGAGGTGAACGGCGGAGCTATCTTAGTGGACGGAACGGATATACGCGGATTAACCCGCTCGGGTTTGCGCCGTCTTTTCGGAATGGTCCTGCAGGACGCCTGGCTTTTTAACGGTACGATCAGGGAAAATATCGCTTACGGCAACCAGTCGGCCACTGAAGAGGAGATTGTCGCGGCGGCGGAGGCGGCCCATGCCGACCAGTTCATACGCACCCTGCCCGGCGGTTATGACATGGAATTGAATGAAGAGACCGATAATATTTCCCAAGGCGAAAAGCAGCTTTTAACCATCGCCCGGGCGATGCTTTCCGATCCGCCCATTTTAATACTTGATGAAGCGACCAGCTCGGTCGACACAAGAACCGAAGTACTCATCCAGAAAGCCATGGATAAGCTCATGAAAAACCGGACTAGTTTCGTTATCGCCCATCGCTTATCGACGATCAGGAGCGCGGATCTGATCCTGGTAGTTAATGACGGCAACATCATAGAACAAGGTCGGCATCAGGAGCTTATGGCCCGCAAAGGTTTTTACTCCTCGCTTTACGATAGCCAATTCGGGCTGGCCGCCTGATGATCCGGAAGAACAAAAAACCAAACTCTTCGCGGAGGCTTGGTTTTTTTTGTGAGAAATTATTTTTTTACTATCCTGTAGTTATCCTGGAGATAAAGCATGTCATTCTTGATGTTTTTGAGAACTAACCGGTAGCCTGGCTCCATGGCGCTTTCCTGAGCGATATAATCGATTACGGTGGCCGCGGTTCCGAAGTAATCGTCCGAGTGGACGTGAAAATCCACCCGTTTGAGCCTGTCCGTTTTTTCGCAGTGTTCAGCTTCTTCACGGTCGCGCAGAAAAAGCAGTTGAAAGCCGCGGGCAGGCCCCTCGGAGACGGTCGTGAGGCTGTTCTCGGTGATCGAGTAATTCCCGGTTTGTTTGTGGCGATCCATAATTTTCGCGTTAAGTCGTTGATTAAACGTTAAGAGTTTAGTTTAACGGAATGCTCGTGAATTTATTCTTGGCGATAATAATGTGATCGAGAAGGTCGATACCTAATATCCGGCCCGCTTCCGCGATCTGGCCGGTAACGGCAATATCCGATTTTGTCGGAGCCGCGCTTCCCGAGGGGTGATTATGGGCGATGATGACCGCGGCCGCTGAATATTCTATCGCCGGCCGGAATATTTCCCGCGGATGGACTATGTTGGCCGTCAAGCTCCCCACGGATATGACCTCGTCATGGATTAAGCGGTAGCGGCTGTTAAGATAAAGCCCGCGCAGTTGTTCTTTCGGCAGATCGCGCATATCTTTCAAATAATTAAAGGCTTGCTTGGCGGTTCTGATCGTTACCGCCCCGCCGTTCGTTTCCCGGAAAAATCTTTTACCTAGCGCGAAGCAGGCGACTATCTGGCAGGCCTTGGTTATCGGGATGCCGAGTTCTTTTTCGAGAATGGCCGGACTGGTTTGGCTGATGATCGTTTTTTCGCCGTATTCCTTTAAAAGCCGCGAAGCCATAGTCATGACTTCTTCTTTCTTCGTGCCGGTATTTAGGATTATCGCCAGAAGTTCCGCCGCCGACAGGACATCCGGGCCGTATTTAATTAATTTTTCCCGCGGCTTATCCTCTTCGTTCAGGTCCTTTATTTTTAAAACATACTGTTTATCGCCGTCCATGATCTTATTGTTGCCGTTAAGTTTGTAGGGAGCCATATCGATATTTTTATTTTATATTAATCTTTTTTTATTATATCATTTTCGGATAATAAGGTAAACAAAAGAAAAAAAGCTTAGGTAAAAACCCAAGCTTTTTTTGTTTTAGATTGGCTGGCCCATCTGGTCCAAGCCGGCGTTCGCGATCGAAAGAATCTTCGTGATTATTTCGACCAAAAGATCATAAATTTCCGGAAGAGCCGAACGCAGGACAAGGAGGATCAGGAGGAACGAGAGGGCCCCCGATATTGCCCGGAACATAAATTTTTCTTTATTTATAAATTCCGGAAGGGGAGCCCGGTCGACCGACTCCGGTCCCGCGTACGCGTTTTCGCGTACCCTTCCAGGGTTTGGCCGTTTTGATAATAAAACCGGCAAACCCGGGAAGGTTTTGGCTAATATTTATAGACTATTAAAGAGCATTTCACTATAGCATTTAATTATAATACTGTCAATAGCACGAAAACTTCTAATATTTGACAAAAATAAAATTTCGTGCTAAGATGTAATATCAGTTCAAGTCCTAAACGTTTGCTTTTAAACCGACTTCTTTTTAGTTCCACCCTAACTCAAAGCGAAAGGGAAGAAAGATAACTTAAAGCCGAATCCCATGTACTGGCTCAAAAAGGATATTGCGGACAGAAAAAGAGAAAAAGTTTAAAGCAAACGCGTAGGACTTGGGGGATATCAACCAATAACCTCCGCTCTTTACAACCTAGATACATCGAAAGAAGCGGAACAGACAGGAGGAAAAGATGAACGGTTTAGAATTGATATTTCTTGGCGGGGCCAGCGAAATCGGCGGTCCCTTTTCTGCCGCTTTATACGGAAAAAAATTTGCCGCGTTATTTGGTTGCGGTTTGGAGGCTAAAAGCGGTAAACCTGTACGACTGCCTGATTTCAGTATAATAAAGAATCGTCCGGAGCCGTCTCATGTTTTTATTGACCATGGCCATCTTGATCATGCCGGTGGTTTGGGCGCTTTGGTTCGGAATGGTATTATGCCGTCAAATTTTTTCATGTCCGCCACATCTCGGGATTTTTTTCCGGTTCACGGCGCTGACACCATCCACATCACTATTCGGAATTGGTGTCGGGAATTAAAAATCACACCGTGGCAGCTATATGAAAAATTAAAAAAAGAATTAAAAGAAGATAAGAGCTCGGACGACGAATACGTGCCCATTGACTGGGAGGTGTTGTGTAACGGAATCATGGATGGAACCGCCGGGAGACTCTTGGCCAGCGAAGGCCGTATCGTAAAGGATTGCGTCCTGCCGTTTAACTATCAGAATGTCAGGGACGTGGAATACCAGACTACGACCATTAAAGCCGGTGAAACGATCAATGTCGGCGAAGCGCGGGTAACGCCGTTTAACGTCGGACATATCATGGGTGCCTTCGGGTACCTGGTCGAGATGAACGGCAAGCGAATATTCTTTACCGGCGATTTTTCCCGGGAAGCAACCAGCTATGAGCTTGTGAAAAAACTGGATCCGGCCCAAATCGGCCCGGTGGACGTGCTGGTCATAAACAGCACCTACGCCTGCCAACCGCTAGAGCATTTTAAATCCGTCAGTGAACGGTTCCGGAACGATCTCCAAGCCGATATGGCGGCCGGCCGGCGGGTGGTGGCGTGCGGATTTTTCATAGACCGCGGCGCCAAGGTGGCTTTAGAGGTAATGCGTGCTGATTTGCTCGAATATCTGCATGTTGACGGTAAGGTTAGGGATGGTCTCGCGATTTATGAGCGGCATGCTCCGCAATTGGCCGGAATCGAAAAATATTTCGTTTCGGACAAGGATAGCCGAGCGGCATTGATTCAGGAACGGATTAAAAACAAAGAGCCAGCTTTTTACCTGGTGTCATCCGGTATGGGCGTCGAAGGATCGCTTTCGAATAACTATATCGGCGAACACTTGCACGACCCCAACGCCATGATCTATCGGCTCGGCTGGTGCGAACCCGGCACGCCTCTGGACGATCTTACTATTGCCGCCCAGAACGGACGCGTAGTTAATTGGCGCGGCCAATTCACGAAATTCGAATGCGGCGTCAGAAGTTACCAGTTCAGCGCCCATGCCACGAGCGCCGAAATCAAGCAAACTATCATTGATTTTAACCCCAAAATCGCGACAGTAATGGTCCACGGCGACCCCAAGCGCCTGGAGCAATTTAAAAGAGAAAATACGGATCTGCCCGGCGAGATCATTATCGCCGAGAACGGACGTCCGTACCAATTTTAAAAAAGAATCCCCCGGAACCAAGGTTCCGGGTTTTTGTTTGGCGCGCGCCGCCCTCACCCCCGCCCTTCTCCCGCGGCTGGCGACACCGCGGGAGAGGGGAGCTTGCTAATAATCTTTAGGTACGGTTCCCTCGCCCTCGCCGCCGCAGGCGAGGGAGAGGGTTAGGGTGAGGGCATGCGTGGCCGCGTTGGGGCGTCTCTACGATTTTATTAATAAAAAAGGGCAGACTTTTGTCTGCCCGTGAGGAGAATCGCGTCTTCGCGTTTGATTTATGGCGTTCGAAGTTTTTTGATTTGGATGAATTTAATGTGATTACCGACTTTGCAGGTATCGGCCGGACCGCGATATTCCGGTTTTTCGCCGGGGGCCGCCCAGATGAAGTAAAGAAAACCGTTGTCTGGCGAGATCGCAAAAATAACTATTTTTTGGAGTTTTTTTCTTTCGTTCCTCTGAATTATGCTCAAAGAGGGGATGATTTTCAGATTATCATAAATATACCCTTCGGATGTTACTAAGGACAGCGACGCTTTGGCGGCGCTGCTTTCTGCTTGCTCAAGTTTTCGGCAAAGTTCATGGCCGATATCGGCCCCCTCGCGTTCTCTCGTCCGGCAAACGGTTTCCATAAGATTATCCTATTTTTTAATTGTTTATGAGCGCAAATTCTCCTCTCTTCACAATGAACAAACATACCTCCTTAACTAAAAGGATAAAATAAGTCTATTATAAACGCATTAAACGCTATTTGATATTTTAGCGAATATTAAGGTTGTTGAATTAAATATTTATTTAATATTAGCTATTTTTTTTAAAAAAATTGTTCAAATTCCTTGACATAAAGCTTTTTTTAAATTATAATAAAACAATATGTAAAACAATCAATTTAGGGTTGTTCATTTAAAACATGATCGCTATTTAGGAGGAGGGGCATTATGGATGCCAAAAAAAAATCAGGGGTGATCAACTCCGGATTGCTCAGTGGGCAGGAAAAGAAAGATTTTGAAAATCGGGTAAAATCATGTCCGGCGGACAAAAGAATAGCTGTCATAACCCACGACAAAGCCGATCCCGATGCTCTTTCCGCGATAGCCTTAACCCAGTTGCTAGAAGGCTGGGGTTTTAAGTCGGATATATTTTCCGAGGGGAACAGTTCCAATCCCATGAACACGACCATGATCTCCAAGCTTAACATTGAGATCAGGAATAAGAAGTTCTTTATTGAAAATCGGGATGCCTATGGGCTGATTATCCTTTTTGACACCGGAGTCAGCCATTGTTTTTTGGGACATGAGGATTTTAAGGAGCTGATTAAAAAAGGGAAGTTGGCCGCCTGCCATCCGGATATAATCATTGACCACCATCCTCTGAACACCATACCCAAAAATTGTCTGATTTTTAAAAAAGAGGTGGGCGCGGCCGCCACTATCCTTTATAACCTGTTCAGGGAATTTTCCCTTGTCCCGGACGCGCGCATTGCGACCGCCTTGGCCCTGGGGATCAGCGCGGACACCAAAGACCTGACGCTGGAAAGCGAAACCACCGATTTTGACCGGGAAGCGCACAAGGAATTGCGGCTGCTCTATGACTATCCGCTTTTCGAAAAGATCAACAAACGGTTCGACTTGACCGTCTCCCATCTGAAGCTTTTAGGAAAAGCTTTTACGCAGCCGATCTATCACGACGAAAACATCCTGATTCTGGGAGTCGGTTGCGTTTCCGGCGGCCAAACGGAGTTCTTGGCCCATATCGTCGATATTGCCATGAGAAGCGACGTAAAGCTGGCCATGATAATCGGCATAGAGGACTTCAGGATGTTCCAGGTAAAGGTGCGCAAGCATGCCGATCTGATCAACGTCAACGAGTTGTGCAAGAAAGTTTTTGAAGATCCTCTCAAAACCGATATCGGTATCGCTTCGGCCGGCGGCCGGACCGCTTCAGGCGGAGCGCAGGTTCCGCTCGTGGAACGCGAACGGAAGATCTTCGAAAACGCCACCGAAGAAGAGCGCGAAGAATTGTTCCTCCACTATTTCGAGTATTACAAAGAACGTCTGTTGCAGCACATGAAGGAGCTGGGTTTCTGAAAAAAATACCACCCCGTAAAACAAAGGGGTGGTTTTTAATTTGATATAAAACCGACTGTGGCATACATAACAAAAATCCGTTCATTCCGAACGGATTTTTGTTGTATGAGGTATAGTGAAGCAATTATATATCAAGATTCTGCACTTTGCGGGCGTGGGTCTGGATGAATTTCTTCCTGGGGGCGACGTCGCCGCCCATGAGCATGTCGAACATTTCGTCCGCTTTGGCCGCGTCGTCGATCGTTACCTGGGCCAGAATTCTTTTTGCGGGATCCATGGTCGTTTCCCAAAGCTGTTCCGGATTCATTTCGCCCAAACCTTTATAGCGCTGGATGATTATTTTAGACGGAGCTTTCGGTTTGTTTTTTTTATCCTTAGCGTCGTCCTCGTCCGCTTCCGTCTCTTCTACGGTCTCCGCGGCGGTTTCATCCTCTTCCGTCGGCGCGTTTTCTTCGAATTCTCCGGGGTTGCCGCCGAACTCCCGGATAATGGCGTTTTTCTCGTCATCAGTATAGGCGTATTTGGCGGCCGTGCCCTTTTTTACCTGGTAAAGCGGCGGTTGGGCGACGTAAAGATGCCCGCCGGCGACCAGGGGATTAAAGTGGCGGAAAAAGAGGGTTAAAAGCAGGGTACGAATATGGGCGCCGTCCACGTCCGCGTCGGTCATGATAACCACCCGGTAATAGCGCAGTTTTTCTATATCGAACTGGTCGTCTATGTTCGTGCCTAAGGCGATGACCAGGTTTTTTATCTCGTTATTGGCCAGCATCTTGTCGAGCCTGGCGCGCTCGACGTTAAGTATCTTGCCGCGCAGGGGAAGGATAGCCTGGAATTTGCGGTCCCGGCCCTGTTTAGCCGAGCCGCCGGCCGAATCGCCCTCGACTATGAATATTTCGCTTTCTTCCGGTTTGCGGCTGGAGCAGTCGGCTAATTTTCCGGGGAGAGTGATGCCCTCCAGGGCTCCTTTCCGGAGGATCGACGCGCGCGCGGTGCGGGCCGCCAGCCTGGCCTGGTTGGTAAGGAGGCACTTGCCGATGATCGCCTCCGCTTCCTTCGGATGTTCTTCGAGAAAAGTATTGAAAGCCTCCCCGAATATCTGTTCGACATAGGTTTTCATCTCGGCGTTGCCGAGTTTTCCCTTTGTTTGCCCTTCGAACTGCGGATTGCAGAGTTTAACGCTTATTATGGCGGTTAGGCCCTCGCGAACATCCTCGCCGGTCAGATTCTCGTTCTTTTCCTTGAGGATATTCTGGGCGCGGGCATAAGCATTAAGGGTTCGGGTCAAAGCGGTGCGGAAACCGACCGTATGCATCCCGCCCTCCATATTATAGATATTATTGGCGAAAGCCATGACTATCTCATTGTACTCGTCGTTATACTGGAGCGCCACTTCGACCCGGGAATCGTTCACTTCCTTGTCAACGTAAAAAACGGTGTCGTTTTTCACGCTTTTATTGCGGTGCAGGGTTTTTATGTATGATTTTATCCCGCCCTCGAAATGGAATTGGTAATCCTTGGAACGATGGCCGTGGCGGCGATCGGCGATCTTTATGATTAGCCCTTTGGTCAGATAAGCCTGCTGCCGCAGATGATCCAGTATCTTGCCCCAGTTGAATTCCGTTTCACTGAAAATTGTCCCGTCCGGCTTGAAGGTTATGACCGTACCGTTCGTCTTTGTCTCGCCCACGGATCTGACTTTTTTGAGGGGCTTTCCGCATTTATATTCCTGGGCCCAGATCTTGCCGTTCTGATGCACCTCAGCTTTCAGATATTCGCTCAGGGCGTTGACAACCGAAGCCCCGACGCCGTGGAGGCCGCCGGAAACCTTATAGCCGCCGCCGTCGCCGAATTTGCCGCCGGCGTGAAGTTTCGTCATGACTGTTTCCAGAGCGGAAACGCCGGTTACTTTATGGATCCCGACCGGTATGCCGCGGCCGTTGTCGGTTACCTGGACCATGCCGTCATTCAGAAGAGTGACGGTTATTTCCGTAGCGAAACCGGCCATGGCCTCGTCAATGCCGTTATCGACTATTTCCCATATTAAATGGTGCAAACCGGTCGAGGAAGTGGAACCGATATACATGCCGGGACGTTTCCGGACAGGTTCCAGACCCTCTAAAACCGTGATATCGTCCGCTCCGTAAGAAGATTTTTTCTCTTTCGGCGCGGTTTTGTCGGAAGTCTTTTTCGGGCTTATTTTTGCCTCTTCTTTGGTTTTAGTTTTGGGCATATTTTTATGAAAATTTCTGTTAATAACTATGGATTTTTTTTGTTTAATGTTTAATAAAAAATTCAAAAACATCCCCGTTAAACAGGGTATGTTCTTATATTAGTATAATAGCAAAAATACTGTGATAACGCAAGATGGCGAAGGCCTGGCGTTTTTTCGTAAAAACCGGTTTTTAGGCCCCTGCCGGATTGAATTAACGAGCAGGGAAGTAATATTTATAATTTAATTTT
>JAZDLN010000015.1:0-12778 GCA_043801965.1 Candidatus Falkowiibacteriota bacterium | reverse complement strand
ATTACTACTAATTTTTTCGTAATTAATGCAAGAAATTATTTACGAATGGTTCTTCCCCGCGAATTTACGAATTATTTATATACTAATAAGCACAATATATGAAGTATAATAATTTACCCGAACTTAAAAAGCAGGAGATCGCCGAGGTTCTCTCGGGTCTCGGATTATCCGGCCGGGAAAGAACGGCCTACTTAACGCTTCTCGAGACGAACCGACCTTTAAACCTTTCGTCCTTGGCGAAGCTCGCCGGCTGGCCCCTAACTACCACGAAATACGTCGTGGCTCAGCTCGAAAAAGGCGGTTTCGCGGCCGTTACCAAGGATCGGTCCCAGAAGCTTTTTTCCGCGGCCGAACCCGGAGAATTAAAAAGGATCTTCGAGAGGAAGATCCATGATATAGGCGGTATTATTCCGCTACTTAATACCCTAAAAGCCGAAGAGGTTCCTTCGGCCCGGATTAAGATCTACGACCGCGTCCGGATGAGCGATATTTTCCATGAGGCCCTCAAAGCGGAAAGCAAATTGGTTTACGAAATAGTTTCGGCCCGGGATCTTCAGGAGATCCTCGGAGAGAAATTGCATTTTACCCGCCGGCGCCTGGCGGCCGGAGTCAGGCTAAAGAGCTTACGGGTCGAGAAATTCGAGATCAAGAAATATAATAAGCGCGTCCACGAGAAAGAGCTCCGGGAGGCGAAGTTCCTGCCTTCTGAGCTTTCTTTCTGTTCCTCGGTCATGATCTGGGACGACTATACGGCTTTTTTCACGACGAAACGCGAGGGCCTCGCCTGGGTAGTTAAAAGCCGCGCGACAACCGAGATGATGCTCGGATTTTTCGATCTTCTCTGGAGCGTCAGCCGCCGCATGGAAACCTTGGTGGAGTAGGGATTAATTTTGTAAGCAAAAAACCGATCGCGCTTGCGGTTGGTTTTGTTGTGAAGATTGTTGCAAATTTTGTTGTGGTAGCCGATTATTTCTTAATATTACAATAATTTCTATTTACTTGTATAAACGAGTGTGTTAAAATAAACCATGTTAATATGAATTTATATTTATGAATTATCATGAGGATTGGGGCGTGGCTTCAACTAGTTTTGATACAATAAAAAAATACGTTAGTTTAAAAGATTTGTCTACTGCTAATGAGGCCCAAACAAGATATGATATTATTAACAGAATTATTAAAGAAGTTTTGTGTTGGGACAATGGAAGGGTAAGCGTGGAGGAGAATGACAAGGAGGGCGGTAAATATGTTGATTATATACTTAGATCGAATGATCACAGGATTGTGGTAGAGGCAAAAAAAATTGGCGCGGCATTTCCCTCTCCGACAAAACAAAAGAAATTAAAAATTGGTGGGTCGTTATTGGGCACCAGCGCAATAGAAAAGGCGATAAAACAAGCAATAGACTATTCAAAAAATAAGTTAGCACAAATTACAGTTGTCACAAACGGTATGTGTTGGTGTATTTTTTTGACAGAAGAGTATCTTGAAAAAAAACGAAACGCTTCGGCTACTTTATTATTTCCCTTTGATGATAGTAAAGACGCAGAGAGATTATTTAATTTATTGTCTAATATAAAAATATCAAAAAATGGAATAAAACATTTTGCCATTGACTCAGAAGTACTTCCTGACAACAGATTGTTAACAATTTTACCTGATTCAGATTTTCGTATTGGTCGCAATAATGTCGCAGAATATCTCGCTCCCGTTCTAGACAATGCCCTATATTCAGATGCTTTTATAAATCAACCAGAATATTTAGAGAAATGCTTATGTGTCTACAAAAAGCAGAATAAAATTTGATAAAACATTAGGTGTGCACTTGGTTGATATAAAACCAAAACAAATAGGTAAAGTGGAAAGAATCAAAACCAAGAGAGGAAAAGATGAAATGACGACCATAGTAGAAAACTGGATTCCCAGTATAGCGCCGCCCGTCACTCTATTAATGGCCCCTGTTGGCGTCGGCAAATCTACTTATCTAAAACACTTTGAGCTGGTATCAGGAAAAAAAATAATTCAAGAAAAAACTGCAAATTGGATTTATGTTGATTTTGAAGAAATGGGCGGAACCGGAAATGTAAGAATTTTTTTATATAAAATCATAAATAACTATTTATTAAAAAATTGTGACCACACTGATATTGAAAATGCATACAAAGATGAAATTAAGGGCTTAAAAGCAGGACTTTTTGCGCGTAAGGACGAAAAAGATTTTAACGACGAGGTTACGGAGCACATAAAAAGAGATTATGAAAAAATTGAACCGTATGTTGATAAAATGCTGAAATATTTATCTACAAAAAATTTAACAGTAATAATTTTAGATAATATAGATTTATATTCCGACGATAAATTAGAAGAAACCGTTTTATCTGAGGGGTTAGCTTTTTCAAAAAGAGTATGTTGTCACATCATAATTTCTATAAGGGATTCGACGTTTATTAAACACAAAAGCAGTTCGTTATTTGATGCTTATGAATTAAGACAACTATGGCTTGATCCCCCGCCCTTTAGGGAGGTCTTGTCTAAAAGGTTGTTGCTATCAAAAGAATTAACTCGTAATAAAAAAGTAAAAATTTCTTTTTCTAACGGAATTAACTTAGATGTCCCTAATTTGGGTGTGTTTTTTGAAATTGCTCAAAAAAATTTGTTGGCTGGAAAATCTGGCGATTTTATAGAATCGTTTTCTTATTTAAATGTTAGAAAAGGAATTAATTTAATTAAGAATTTTTTAACATCGGGCCACATTAATGCTAATTTAGCACTACTAAACTACATAAACAAATCGGAGATATATGAATTTCCATTTCAGGAGGTTTTCAAGGGCTCGGTATTAAGTTATTGGATGTATTATAAAGAGAATAGGACCAACTATTGTTTAAATTTATTTGATTCAAAATTTAAATCAAAAAATTTACAACTTTTAAGGATGTTTATTGTGGCACACCTATGTTCAAGTGCGAAATCAGAAAAAACAGCACATGTATCAATTAGACAATTAGACGAAATTTTTTCTCACATAGGAGCTAGTACAGATCAAATTATTGAAACCGTCAAAGAGTTGATAAATTACGATTTGGCAAAAAGTGCAGACTCCAATTTAATTACAAAAGAATCAAGTATTAATATCACTAGAACAGGGGCATACTATTACAATATTTTATCTTACAGAATGGTTTATATAGAAATGTGTTTATATGATACAAGTATATATAATCAAGAATTTTGGAATAAAATTAGTTCTACAACGCAAATAATTGAAAGGGAGAAAAGCGAAGCCAAAAGAATGATGATAAGAAAAAGAAGGCTAGAAAATTTTTGTGACTACTTGATTTCAATAGAAAAACAATCCACTAAGCATATTTCAGGCTTCGCATACCTGTGTCACTCGGAACATCTAAAAAGGGTCGCTATAAATGAAGTTAATATAGCAATAAGGGGTGCTATAAAAAAAGAATATTTTGCTAGAACAAAAAAACTTTTTACAAAAAAAATATTTTAAAAACCAAAAACATCCAACCATAAATCCGGCAGGGTGTTTTTGTTTTGCGGTTTTTTGCTGGCGGATAAACAGTTTCCCCCACCCCTTCCCTCCCCAAGCCTGCCTGCCGGCAGGCAGGTCTGGGGAGGGCGCTAAGGAGTGTTGTTAGTTCAGATCTCCCACGTCAATCCGGGGGTGTTTTTTGTTTTGCGATTGACATACCTCGCGTCCTCGTTTAAAATGCAACTAATAAGAAGATATTAAAAATATTTCGATCTTTTATAAAAAAACCGAATAGCGAAAGGAATATCATGACAAACGAAGAAGCGACCCGGAAAATCATTAACAATTATCAATCGTATCTGGCGAAAAAATCCAGATACATAGCCAAAGACATGGATTATATGAGCCGGCTCTCCGCCGCGATCGGGAAGTATTCGTGTCCGGAGAAGATCGAGTGCGAAACGACCAGGACGCTTTTAAGGCTTTTGCCGCCGGACCGGTTCTTCTCGCCCTTGGACTGGCAGATTTTTTACGGATACCCCCTGAATATTACCCTGCCTTTGCCGATCGCGGCGGAGCGCCTGGAAGAAATTTTAAACGGCCCCTGCCCCTTCGACCGGATCCACGAAGACCGCGTCAGGAATAATCATTTCCTGTTCTCCATCCCGGATCGGAAAGAATTCACGCTCGAAAAATGGTCTAAGCTTCACCCGGACGATGGTTATCCTTGCGGAGTGTCCGGTTCCTGCCACGGCGACGGAGATTATTTCCGGAAAACCCATCCCCGTTTCAGCTGGTACCTTATGTACCTGAGGATGGTGCCTGATTCACATACCCTATCATGGGAGCGGCAGCAGGCATATCTGCCGGAAGAATACAAAGTCCCCCTCGCCTGCGAACTGACGGCGCTCCATTGCCTTTATAACACAAAGAACCGCGCCACGATCGAAAGCCTGCCGCCGTATTACGGCTGCACAATTACCGATGGCCGCCATTGCAACGTACCCGACACGACGATCATAACCTCGGAACATAAACGCGACCGTGAATTTAAGGCGGCTATTTTTCCGACCCGGATACTCGATAAAACCTATCATGTCAGTTTCGCCTACAGCCACGTCGACAGCCGGCGGGATAACTGCAACCGCCACGGCATTTTCGCCTTTCGGAAATTATAAGTATCGCACGGGAGCCCGATTAAAGAGCTCCTGTTTTTTTGCCATTGACGCGGGCGCCGTTTCTTCTTGACAAAACAAGTTTTTTCCTCTATATTTTGTGCAGTTAGCGTAAAGAGATAATTTTTTATTCAATTTTTTTACCATTTTGCCATCACAGAGGAGGAAAAATGAAAAAACGTTCTTTGATAACAATCGTGTCTATTGTCGCTTTCGTTGCCTTGATGATGTTTACGTCCATTGGCGCGAAGACAGACGATACGCAATTTAAAGGCGCTTATTCAGAGCTTAGTAGCCACGCCTGGTTCGTTTTTGAGAAAAAATACGATAAAGTCGTAAACGAAGACGGGGCCAGATGGGGAATTCATCCCGAAGGCTTTAAGGTTAACATCACGACGCATCAGAACGGTGCCGACGAGATCTGGAACCGGATCAGCCGGGAAGATAAGATAAGGGCCATAGAGCGGAGGATCGCCGATTCCCGGCGGGACATTAAAGATTCGACCGATATTCTCTCTGAAGCGGCTAAAATGTTCCCGTTTTCGGGGATCGGCTTGGGAATGAGGCCGGCACACCAGAATATCCTGGACATAATCAGGGGCCAGACCGATGTACTGGTCATCGAGATAAGCATGATCTTCCACGATTCGCCGGCTCAATCGTCCCCGATAAGAATCGGCGACCGCCTGGTCTCGGTTAACGGAATTCCCGTTGACGGGTATAAGATCGAAGCTTCCACGGAAAGAGAACGGTTTGACAATATCGGGAAAATCGCCAATAAGGTCAATGATTTGATCCGGGCAACGGAAGGTCAGGTTACGCTTGTCCTTAAAAACGAGGAAAAGATTTATACGGTTACTCTCGCGAAAGCTGAGATCGGAGGTAAGATCGCCGCCCAAACCAAGGCTCTTCTTGCCGGATGGGAACGGCAAATTCCCGAATTGTCGGGGCGGCTTGACGCGATCAAAGTGTCGCCGGAGCTTTCTGACGCCGACTTAAAGGAGTTATTTTTCGAAGCTTTCAATATTGGAGCCGAAGCGGAATTGGTTTTAATAAAAGGGCGGTCGATCGAAGACGGTAATATCGACCAATAACCGCTCGTCCTTGACAAAAAAACCGGGGCATGATACTATTTTAATATCAGGCTAGTTATCGTAAAGATAAACTAGCCTTTTTTAATAAATTCCATTGAAATTCGTTTTATTCGTAATCTTAAGTTTTTTTCGTGTCAGTCTGACTGACAGCTAAAACGAAAAAGACGAAAAAACTACGAAATAGACGAAAAAGATTCCTAATAACAACAATATGAGCGACCTAACAAACGCCATCAAGCAAGTCTGCGAGGAAAAAGGCTTAAGCTACGACGCGGTCATCACCACGATCGAGTCCGCTTTAGCCGCGGCTTATCGCAAGGACTTCGGGCAAAAAAATCAGAATATCAAAGTCGAATTCAACGAGGAAATAGCCAAGTCCAAGGTTTACGACGTTAAAACCGTGGTCGAAGACATGCCGGAAGAACCGGAACCGTCCGCGGAAGAGGCGGATGGCGAGGCTGAACCCAAAAAAGACGATGCCGCGAAGGATCCGGAAGAAAAAACCGAAAACGTAGAAGCCGTTCCGGAAGAGGAAGTAAGGAAATTCAACCCGAAGACCGAGATCCAGCTGACTGACGCCAAACTTTTAAAGAAAACCGCCAAAGTCGGCGATGAGATAAAAACCCGCCTGGAAGTGCCTGAGTCTTACGGCCGCATGGCCGCTCAAACCGCCAAGCAGGTGATAATCCAGCGCCTCAGGGAGGCTGAACGGGAGATGGTATTCAACGACTTCAAGGAAAAGGAACACGAAGTGGTAAGCGGCGTGGTCCAGCGCCGGGAAGGGAAGATCGTTTTAGTGGACCTGGGAAAATCGGTCGGCATAATTCCTCCGGAAGAGCAGATCCCGGGAGAAATTTACCGCCCGGGCGAGAGGGTAAAGGTTTACGTTAAAGAGGTGGGTCTCCGGCCGAAAGGTCCCGAGATAATCCTTTCCCGGACTTCGGAAGAAATACTAAGGAAGGTTTTTTACCTTGAGATCCCGGAGATCTCGAACAGCCTGATCGAGCTTAAGGGCGTCGCCCGCGAAGCCGGTTTCCGTTCGAAGGTGGCGGTTTGGACCGATTCCGATAACGTCGACCCGATCGGATCCTGCGTGGGACAAAGAGGCGCCCGCATCCAGACGATCATATCCGAATTAGGCGGAGAGAAGGTCGATATCATAGAATACGACGATGATCCGATCAAATATATCGCCAACGCCCTTTCGCCGGCCAAGATAGTGTCGATCGACCTTAACGAAAAGGAAAGAAAGGCGACCGTCTCGGTGGCCGCGGACCAGCTTTCGCTCGCGATCGGCAAAGGCGGCCAGAACGCCCGCCTCGCGGCTAAGCTTACCGGCTGGAAAATAGACATAACCGAATCTAAAACCAAGAAGAAGGAAACGGCGCCGGAAGCCGGGGAAGAGGTAAAAGCCGAAGAGACAGCGGAGGAGGGCGAAGCGAAGGACAAGGAAGAAGGGAAGAAAGAAAAGAAAGCGAAAAAAGAAAAGGCAAAAAAGGAAAAGAAGGAAAAGAAGGAGAAAGCGGAGAAGAAAAAGGAAGATTCTTCGGAGAACCCGGAGCAGGCGGAAGATAAAACGGACAAATAATTATTCATATCCTCTAAATATTAAATCCGCGTAACCCCGCCCCCCAAATATTGTTCTCCACGGATTATCAAGCCAAAGGCGGCGGAGAGTTACGCGCCATGAGCTATGAGCGACAAGATCTACGTCATCGGCCATAAATCCCCCGACCTCGATTCGGTGGCGGCCGCGATAAACTACGCCGGTTTTTTGAATTTCGCGTTAAAAACGGATAATTACGTACCCGCGCGGGCCGGAGAGATCAATAAGGTAACGGCATTCGTCCTGGATAAATTCGGCTTTAAGGCCCCGGAACTTCTGGAAGACGCGGCCGGAAAGAAACTTATATTAGTTGATCATAACGAGGCTTCGCAATCGGTCGACGGCCGGGAAAAAGCGAAGGTGGTCGCGATACTCGACCACCATAAGATGAATTTTTCTTATGACGAGCCGATTTACCTTGATGTCCGCCCCTGGGGCTCGAGCAATTCCATTATTTACTCGCTGTCTAAGATCGCCGGTTATAAAATAGACGAGAAGACGGCCGGGCTCATGCTTTCGGCGATCCTGGACGACACCGTGATCACTAAATCCCCGACCTGCACCGAAAAGGATAAGGGGATCATCGTCGAATTGGCGCCGCTCGCCGGAATCGACGATTGGCGGGAATACGGCCTCGAGATGTTCAAGGTAAAGGCGGGCGTGGGCGACATGACCGCCGAAGGGATAATCAGGAACGATTTCAAGGATTTTGAATTCAAGGCCGGTAAATTCGGCTTCGGCCAGATCGAGACAGTTGATCTAAGCGAATTCGACGGGCGGAAAGAGGAGCTTCTGGCCGCTTTGGAAGACATAAAAACAAAGAACGGCTATCAGGGCGTGATACTTTTTATTACCGATATCATGAAAGAGGGTTCCCTTTTCCTGGTCGCGGCGGACAATACCGAAGAAGTGGAAAAAGCCCTGGGCGCGAAACTCGAGAATAACCAGGTTTACATACCGGGCATCATGTCGAGAAAGAAGCAGGTCGTGCCGAAGTTCACGGAAGTGTTTGATAAATAAAACAGGATATTTCAGCCGGTATTTAAAAATACAAGAAACAAGATACAAGGACACAAACAATATCCAATAACCAAATTACAAATCCCAAACAGGTTGGAAATTGTAATTTGGAATTTGATGTTTGTTTGGTCATTGTGTCTTGTGTCCTTGTATCTTGCTGTTATAAAAATATGTCCAAAAATCTGAAGTCCATAGCTAATTTCCTTTTCGAGACCGGAATGATGGCGAAAACTCCCCGGAGCGGTTTTCATTTCCTGGGAAGCGGCCGGCAATCGGTGGCCGAGCACAACAACCGGGTCGTATTCATCGGCTACGTTTTGTCGGCTCTGGAGAAAAATTGCGACAGCGCGAAGACCATGAAGCTTTGCCTTTTTCACGACCTGGCCGAAGCACGGACGAGCGACCTTAATTACGTCCACCAGAAATACGCCCGGACCGATGAAGACAAGGCTACCGAAGATCTCGCTTCGACCCTAGAATTCGGCGGCGAGATCCGCGACCTTATCCGGGAGTACAAAGAGAAAAAAACTACGGAATCAATCCTGGCGCATGACGCCGACCAGCTGGAGTTCCTGCTTTCCTTAAAAGAACAGATCGATACGGGCAACAAGCGAGCCGAAACCTGGATCGGAGCGGTAGTGAAAAGATTAAAGACCGCTTCGGCCGTAAAATTAGCCGAAGAAGCGCTCAAAACCAATTCCGACGAGTGGTGGTTCGGCGACAAGAATGACCAGTGGTGGGTGGACCGGAACAAACAAAAGGCGTGATTCAATAAAATAAGTTTTTGGTTTTAGTAAAAAGTTTCGTAGCTTTTCGGCAAGTATTTAGTATATAGTATTTTGTATTTAGCATAAGGATGACCAACCCGGTGCTTAATACAGGATACAAAATACTAAATACCCGATCGTTATCTGCAATAACAGCGATCATGGGTTTGATCGCGATAAAATAACAAAATAACAATACATAATATTATGAATGTAGAAAAAAAAGAACTGCCGAAGTCGCAGGTGGAACTGACCGTCGAATTATCGGTAGACGAATTCAAGCCGTATATCGAGCAAGGCGCGGCCAAGATCTCGCGGGAAGTGAAGATCGACGGCTTCCGGCCGGGCAACGTGCCTTATGAAATATTAAAAAAGAAGATCGGGGAGATGACGATCCTTGAGGAAGCCAGCCGGATCGCGATCGATAAAACCATCGACAAGGTATTTAAAGACCACGTCAAAGGCCAGCCGGTGGGAAGCCCGAAAGTCGATATCACGAAGATCGCTCCCGGTAATCCTCTTGTTTATAAGATCGTTATCGCGATTTTGCCGGCGGTTACGCTCGGAGAGTACAAAGACCTAAAGGTCAAGCAGAAAAAAGCGACCGTCGGAACGGAAGAAACGGACAGGATGATGAATGAAATCCGGGAAATGAGGGTTAAGGAGGTATTGGTCGACCGGGAAATAAAAGACGGAGACAAGGTTCTCGCGGACATAAACATGTTTTTAGATAAAGTGCCGGTCGAAGGCGGCCAAGGCAAGGGCGCGGCCGTGGTTATCGGCAAGAATTATGTGGTACCCGGATTCGACAAGAAGATTCTGGGCATGAAAAAGGGCGAGGTCCGCGAATTCGGCCTGCCTTACCCCAAAGATTACCACATGAAAAATTTAGCCGGAAAAATGATTGAATTCAAGGTTAAGGTCAATGAAGTTTACGAACGCGTATTGCCGGAACTTAACGACGAGCTGGCGTCCGGTTTCGGACTTAAGAACATGGAAGAGCTCACGACCAACATAAAAAAGAGCCTGGAAGAGCAGAAAAAGCGCGAAGCGGAGCAGTCGGCCGAAAAAGAGATGCTTGAAAAACTTGTCGGTAAGGCCCGTTTCGGCGATATGCCGGAGGTATTGATCGAGCACGAAGCGCGCACTATGCTTTCTGAACTCGAACAGACCGTTACCGAGCGGGGCGGCAAATTCGAGGATTATCTTTCGAGCCTGGGAAAATCAAAAGAGCAGCTGACGCTCGAAATCCTTCCGGAAGCCGTCAAGCGGGTAAAAACCTCACTTTTGGTCCGGGAAGTGGCGGAAGCCGAGAAGATCCGGGTCGAGGCCGCGGAGGTCGAGAAGAACGTCGAGGAGATGAAAAAACAATACAAGGACCTGGCCGGCCGTTTCGATACGCCGGAGTACAGGAGTTATATTTTAAACGTCCTCACGAGCCGCAAGGTCATAGACAAGCTCCGGGAGTGGAATATCGTAAATTAAGAATGTCAAATTTAGAATAAAGAATTTCAATATAAAAACCCGTCTTTTATTATAAGTCGGGTTTTTGTTTTGCCGGATTAAAATAGTTTTCTTTGAGGATTTGTCTTATCTAAATATTTTTTTACCTCCGTGATGAATTTTTTAGCCGTCCCCAAGGCTTGTATCGCTTCTTCCCGGCCCAAAGGAGCTATCGGATCATAAGTAAATTGGTTTCTTTTGCGCCTCATCTTGTCAAAATTGACGATCAGGTCATTGAAATCATCACCCAGTATCCGACCGGCCGCCTCCACCGTGGTTTTGTGCTGCTGTCCGTCATCCGGCCGCATGCCCGAGAGATATATAATTGCCCGTCCGATTTTTAACATAGCGTTATAAGCCATGGCGTAACAGGTTTCTTCGTCGATATTTATATTCTTTTCGGAGGCGGATAAATTTTTGATGGCCGCCTTTATTAAGGCGACAACTTGATCATGACCGATTTTTTCTTTCTTAAGGTGTCCGGCTTCAATCTTTTGTTTGAAATAATCTTTTAAATTCATTTTGATTGTCGGTTAATAAAATATATTTTTTTATGATATTCTTCACGAAAGAACTATCCTTTATTTTTTGCCGGAATTCTTTGTCGGTATATATATGGTAATTGATATCGCGCCGGATGATATATTCCAGTTTCGTTATTCGCCGTATCAGATCATTTTCTTCCGGCTGACCGATCAGGCAAAGGTCTATATCCGATTCTTCCGACAACGTGCCTTTGGCGTATGACCCGAAAATGAAAGCGAATTTTATTTCTTTTTTACCCGCGATCATTTTTTTTAATTCCGCTTCTACCCCGACGGTATTATGGATAATAGCTTTTATTTCCCGGAAAAGGGGATTTTTTTTGTTTACCCCGAATTCACGGATATTGGTTTTCTTTTCCGTATAAACAAAGCCTGCCCGAACCAGCCGGTTAAGCTCTCTTTGGGCCGTTCCCCGGGAGGTGCCAACAAGGCCGGCGATTTCCGATAAATAAAACGCTTTGTTTTCATGCGCAAACAATAGGCTCAGT
Organism: Candidatus Falkowiibacteriota bacterium; assembly: GCA_043801965.1. GTDB lineage: Bacteria > Patescibacteriota > Patescibacteriia > Patescibacteriales > UBA12075 > XYA2-FULL-47-19. The sequence continues at coordinate 1,090 of JAZDLN010000015.1, read as the reverse complement.
ATACTCCGCCTTATTTTTGATTTAGTGATTATATCAAACATACCGATATTATAGCATGTACTCAAAATTGAGTAAAGATGTACTCAAAATTGAGTAAGTGTTTACCCAAAATTTAGCGGGTGTTATAATATTAACACGCTGAGCATATTGTTAATATTATTATAGTTGGGAAAAATTTAAATAATTTTTTTCTATATGCATTTTATTATCGACGCCAACAATCTGGCCGGAAAACTTAAGATGCTTGGGCTGGAGGATTTTGACCGGAAACTTATAGACATGATCCGGGAATTCAACCGGGATCGGGGTATAAGCATCACTTTGGTTTTTGACGGCAGAGACAGGATGGGAGACAAGGTTTTTGTCGATCCGAATCTGACCGTCATATACTCCCCCAAAGACGATTATTACCATTCGGCCGACGACAAGATCGTCGAGATGGTGCGCGGGAGTTTCATAAGCGGCGAATTCGCCGGCGCGGAACGAGGGATAGTCGTGGTTACGGACGATAATTTATTGAGGCAAAGGCTGGAAGCGGCCGCGGGCGAAACCCGATATGGCGTTAAGCTCGAAAGATCAACCGATTGGGCGGAAAGGATCCTCTGGAAAAAATCAAAACAAGATGGAGCGGATGATAGTAATGGGAACAAGGGCGGGTTAAGCGACGACGAGATCAATAAACTTAATGAAAGACTCAGAAAAATCTGGAAATAAAATTCAAATAAAAAATGACCCCGTTCGGGGGTTATTTTTTATTTGTGCCCGGAGCCGGACTTGAACCGGCATGGCCTTGCGGCCAAGAGATTTTAAGTCTCTCGTGTCTACCATTTCACCATCCGGGCAGGGTTAATATTTTTAAAATACTTTTAAATAAAAGATGGAAATTTAGTCTCTCGTGCCTGCCTGCCGGCAGGCAGGTATACCAGCTTGCCCCGTGGCCGCGTAGCGGCTTTACGGGGTTTCACCACCTGGGCATGATCAATATTTTTAAAATACTTTTAAATAAAAGATGGAAATTTAGTCTCTCGTGCCTGCCTGCCGGCAGGCAGGTATACCAGCTTGCCCCGTGGCCGCGTAGCGGCTTTACGGG
>JAZDLN010000023.1:0-11821 GCA_043801965.1 Candidatus Falkowiibacteriota bacterium | reverse complement strand
CGGGGGACTGGATAATTTCGGGGAAAGAGGGCGGCTTCTGGCCAACATCGATAATCTATTATCTTACAACAAGGAAATCGCCAAGTCGAAGAATAACGGCCAAGCGAGCCTTTTCGGAGAGGCTTCCGGCGTCAAGATGATCAACCGGGTAAAGATAGACACTACTTTTCCCCCGGCCAACCGACAGGATCTTCTGGCCTGGGAAAAAGAACTTTTGGGGCTCTATATCACTGAACATCCTTTCACTGATTTTAAGAAGCACTTGTCCGACTTAGTCATACCGTTAAACGAACTAAGAAATTATCTGAGCCGGGGTGAAGCGAACGTGGCCGGTATCATCACGAAAGTAAAGAAGATAACCACCCGCAGCAATAAAGCCATGCTTTTCGCCCGGATCGAAGATCATTTGTACGGCGTTGAAGTGCTGGTGTTTCCCAGCTTGCTTAAAAATACGGCGGAGATATGGCAGGAGGGAAAGGCCGTGATCTGCCAGGGGAAACTATCCGATAAAGATCGGGAGATAAAGATATTGGCGAATAGCGCCCTGGAGCTGTCCCTTGACGGCATTACCCTGGCCATAGAAAAATTCCGCCGGATAGCGGGCTCGAAGAAATCAAGAAACGGCGAAAATCACTATCAGCCGGTATCAAAGCCGCAACCGGAACCGAAGCGCCTGGTAGTCGTTTTTCGGAACGATATCGATCAGGACAGTCTAAACAGATTGAAAGACGTATTCGTCAAATGCCCCGGCTCCAGTAAGGTTTTTTTCGGTATCAGGCAGGGAAACGAAAAAAGACTCATTGAAACGGCTTTTCGCGTAGATGAGCGCCATGAATTGATAGCGGGACTAAAAGATAGCGCGGGAAGCGATATAGACATTATAGTGAAATAAAAAATCTTCCGGATGGACGATTTCTGCCTGGCTTTAATTCCATTATCCGCGCGAGCGGATTTTTTATTGGACATTTTTTATTATTAATGTCTTATTATATGAATTCAGATCAGTGGAATATAAAAAAATTAGTTTAATTTTAGTTTAATTTTATTGTAATACTTTCAGATTAGACAAAAAATACGAAATTTGTTATAGTAAAAGTAGAGCATAATTATTAAATCGGGAATCAGGGGAAAATCTTCTTAGGTTAGGATTTATAATTTATTAAAGCGCACAGGTTTTTCCCTTATCCCAAATCAAATATGACCGCCAAAAAAGCCATTAAAATCACGGTTGAGGATAATGAAAAAAACGAAAACGATATTTCCGGGAAAGCGGAAGATAAAAAAATTAAACCGAAGAAACCCAGGGCTAAGGCAAAACCAAAGGCGGATGTCGTCCGGAAGAGCGCCAAAAGCGTGACCGAGAAGGCTCTAAAGAAACCGGTAAAAAAAACCAGGAAAAAAATAGCGGTCAGAACCGTAAAAATCGGAGCGGCGGCAAAGAAGACCGCGGAAAAGACGGCAAGCTCGGACCACGATGAAGTGGCGGCCGCTATTAACGCCGAATTGGCGAATCAGCCTGGAACGATTAAGACTCCGGGAATTTCCGGAACCGTTTTTTCCGATATTACGCCCTTGGCGAAAAGCTTCCGGGACCGGATAAACGTCGTTAATGAAGACAAGCACGAAGAATTTTCATTAAAGGGCGCTAATGCCGTCAGAAGCGTCATTGATACTTCGCAAAAGGAAAAGGAGGAAAAAGAAACGGAAGAGATAATCGATAAAAAATATAACGGCAGCCGGTCGATAAAACTATACCGTAAGATCGCTTTAAGCTTTGTGGTCCTGACCCTTATCTTACTGGCGGCCATATTTTATTTTTCTTTCGTCAGGGTAACGATTACGCTTATCCCCAACCAGGAGAGGATCAGTAATAACATGATCTTCGACGTTTACGACGGCGAAAAACACGAGGAACCGGACCGGAACGCGGTGGGCGGTTTGGTAAAAAAGGTTCTTATTAAAAATTCCGGGGAATACGAAGCGAGCGGTACGGAAGTTATCGGCAAGGAAGCGGTCGGTAAAGTAAAAATAATCAATAATTATAACAAGAACCAGCCCCTGGTAGCCAGCACAAGACTTTTAACCGCCGACGGTAAACTATTCCGTTTGGCGGGGACGGTCAATATCCCGGCCGGCGGCTCAGTGGACGCGGAAGTCTATGCCGATGAACCTAGTCCGGAAATGGCCATTCCACCCACTAAATTCACGATTCCGGGGCTTTGGGCGGGACTTCAGGATAAAATCTACGCGGAGAGCTCAGAGGACGTGGTTTACCGCCAAAAAGTGAAGAAGCATATCGTTCAGGAGGATATCGACAACGGTATCCGGGACCTTAAGCAGGAGCTTTTGGCCGGAGCCAAAGAGGAGATCAACGAGCAATACAAGGATTATGACCAGATAATCTATAAGATCGACGAGAATTCGATAAAAAGCGAAGTGCAGGGCAAGGTCGGAGAAGAAAAGGATAATTTCAGCGTCACAATGGAAGCCGACGTGATAGTCGTGGCGTTTAACGACCAGACGGCGGTGGAATTAGCCAAGCAGAAATTCGCCTCCGCTTTGGCCGAGAACAAGGAACTATTGAGCTTCGACGACAAGAATATTATTTACGCCCTTAATAACTACGACCACGTCGAGGGTTTGGCCACGATAAACGCCGCTTTCGAGGGCAAAGTAACGTTAAAGGAGAATTCGAATATCGTCGATGTTAATAAGCTCCTGGGTCTTAATAAGGACCAGCTGAACGTTTACCTGGAAAACATACCGGAGATAGCCGGCTTTGAGGTAAAATTTTATCCAAGTTTCATTTCCAAGGTTCCGCGGCTGGTCGACAGGATCAATATCGAGGTTAAAAAGTAGCGTTGTTGCAGAGTAAAACATGGCCATAGCCCCAATGATGGGGTTGACATAATTTTAAGAATGATATAAATTATATTTATCTAAAGGTGATTGCCGCGGCCACCAACCGCGGTCCTAATAGAGGAATCCCGAGTATTCGGGACTAAGCCCGAGGATAATAAAACAAGTGGTCCGCAAGAAATCCGGCAAAGACGGGGGGAAGCCCGCCTACGCCAAGGCTTCGGCGGGCAAACTAGATGGAACCGCGGGGAGAAACCTCGTTCTAGTATCATGAATAATTATGATATTGGAACGAGGTTTTTTATTAATTAATATTTAATTTAAATTTATGAACCAAGAAAACCAGGAAAATCCGGAGATCATGCGCCATTCAATATCGCATGTGCTGGCGGCCGCGGTCAGGGAATTGTGGCCGGACGCAAAATTCGCGATCGGTCCGGCGATCGAAAACGGGTTTTATTACGATATCGATTTCGGTGGCGTCAAAATCGGGGAGGACGACCTCGTGAATATCGAGAAAAAAATGAAGCACCTGATCAAACAGAACCTGAAATTCGAGAGATCGGAGATGGATATCGAAGAGGCTCTGGCGCTGGAACGGAAGGCCGGGCATGAATACAAGGCCGAGTTGATCGAAGATCTAAAAAAAGAGCCCGCCTTCGCCAAGGCTACGGCGGGCAAGGGCGAGAAAAAGGTTTCTTATTATAAATTGGGCAATTTCAGCGATTTGTGCCGGGGGCCGCACGTCGAGAATACCAATAAGCTTGCCAAAGCCGGTTTTAAGTTGACGAAGCTGGCCGGCGCTTACTGGCGAGGAGACGAGAAGAATAAGATGCTGACCCGGATTTACGGCGTGTGTTTCGATAATAAAGAAAAACTGGAGGAATATCTTAAAATGATCGCCGAGGCCTCGAAGCGGGATCACCGGAAACTCGGCAAGGAATTGGGTTTGTTCGTTTTTTCCGACCTGGTCGGTCCGGGTTTGCCGCTTTATACGGCCAAGGGCGCGACTATCCGGCGGGAGATCATAAAGTATTCGAACGAACTCCAGGGATCGATCGGCTACGAAGAGGTGCACACCCCTAACATGAACAAGGCCGATCTCTTTAAAGTGTCCGGGCACTATGAGAAATACAAGGAAGATATGTTCCGCGTCGTGTCTAATTATAGCGACGAAGAATATTTCCTAAAGCCCATGAACTGCCCCTGCATACCCAGATCTACGCCTCCCGGATGCGCAGCTACAAGGATCTGCCTCTGCGGGTCGCCGATTTCGCTAATTTATACCGCGATGAAAGGCCGGGCGAACTCTCCGGCCTGACGCGGCTGCGGTGCTTTTGCCAGGATGACGGGCACTGCTTCTGCCGTGAGGACCAGATCAAGGCGGAGTTTTTGTCCGTCCTTAATATTATCAGGCAAGCCATGAAAACTTACGGCATGGAGTATTGGATCCGGCTATCTCTCAGGGATCCGAATAACGCCGATAAATATCTGGGCGACCCGGCGGTCTGGGAAAAAGCGCAGGCCGTACTGGAAGAGATACTCATAGATAATAAAATTGATCATAAAAGGGCGGAAGGCGAGGCGGCGATCTACGGGCCGAAGATGGACCTTATGTCAAAGGACGCCTTGGGTCGGGAGTGGCAGATTTCGACGATCCAGCTGGACTTCATCATGCCGGAGCGCTTCGGACTTAAATATATAGACGGCGAAGGCAGGGAAAAAACCCCGGTTATGATCCACCGGGCGATCGTCGGTTCGCCGGAAAGATTTTTAGGAGTATTAATAGAGCATTACGCCGGCGCTTTTCCGGTCTGGCTTTCGCCCACGCAGGTAAAATTAGTGGCGGTAAGCGAAAAACACGTTGAATTCTGCGAGAAGCTGGCGGCTGAATTCCGCGTTGAAGATATCCGGATTGAAATTGACGCTTCTGATGAAACCGTCGGCAATAAGATCCGTAAGGCCGTAGGCGAAAAAACCCCGTATATGCTCGTGATCGGCGATAAAGAGGCCGGATCCGATAATCTTATGGTCCGCGACCGCGGGAGCGATCAGACCCGGGAGATCGGTAAAAAAGAGTTTATTGAGGAGATAAAGGATAAAATCAAGAATAGAAAATAGAAATAGAATATTAATTTTATTTAGCGTAGAGACGAGGCATTGCCTCGTCTCTATGTGTATGGGTATTATAAATATCGTTGTCCGTTGAGCTTTATCGCGTTTTGCGGTTTTGCCCCGCCCGGGGGTAAACCCCCAGGGCTACTTAAGTCGGTTTTTTAAGCCCGCTAAAGCGGGCTATGGATCAAAAAGTTTTGATAAAAATCAAGCTTTAGTTGTTTTTAATTTTAGTTTCCGGTACATCGGAAATATTCATGGAACATTTTAGTTAATAGCGCCATTCATGGCGCTTTTAAGCCGTTGTTAGACCTGGGGGTTTACCCCCGGGTTCCGCAGTAGATGGTTTTTGCGGGCGGGCTTTGCGGGCGGGCTTGACAAAAACCGCTTTTTCGGTATATAATAAACAATTAACAGGTTTAGTTCTTTTATTTTGAATCAAGTTGGCTGCAGCGGAAAGAGATTTACTGGCTTTTTCCGCTGCGGCCGAACTATTGGAGGTTTAGAGCCGGACAGCGTTTTGTAATTTTACCCAAAAGGAGGAACCGCCATGTCAAAACATGGAACCGCCCCCAAACGGGTCGTGCCCGGCTGGTACGTTGAATTCCAGCAGGCGGCACTGCGCGCTCTGCCGCGCGACATTGACGAGGAGACCGCAGATTTTTGGAGAAACAACGGTGGGGCTTTGGCGAAAGTTTTTCGCGAAACCTTAATACTGCCAACCATTGAGCTGATTGAACCGGCTGATACAATCATTCGCGCCAATCGGTCTGTTCGTCCGGTCTATCCCGATTGGGCGGATAAAAATTGGATAAACGAGGTGGACTTTATGCAACTTGAACTGACCGGTCCCGCCGAATACGACATCTCGGTCGTGGAACTGTGGCTGCACGACAAGCAGAAATGCGGTCTCATTAAGGGCGAAGCCATTTACGAGCACCTCAGAAAGACCGGCGATATAAAAAATCACTTCGGCTTGGTCGATCTTCTGGCTATTCAAGTAAAGGGCATTGATTTTTTCCAGAAGCATTTCGCTGGCAAAGCGGTGTTCGGCTGGAAGTCTGTTGTTCTGGAGCGTTACAGCTTCCTCCGCGTTCCGTATCTCATCACGAGCGGCGGCATTGTCATCCTCCGCTGGACTTGGCTCGTCAACGACTGGAACTCCGGCCACCCCGCGCTCCGCTTCGAAAATAAGTCCTAAGAATTTTGATCCTTGGACCTTTCGATCCCTTGTCCCTTGTCTTTGGATCACGAAATCTCACTAACGTTAAAAAATTACCCCGCACGAAAAAGTGCGGGGTTTTTCTTTTTAAAATAAGTAGAGACCTTGCAATGCAAGGTCTCTATGTTTTTTTATTGACTAAACATCGGTTCTCGGATACAATCAATCGAAACAGCTCTTTATATATGCGAATCACTATAAGACGGCAATAAACTGTTTTAATCATAAAAATCATAAATTGTTTTAGGCGTCCCCAGGGAGGATGAAAATGATGAAAAACCGATTAAGGTTTATATGTAAATTTTTTTCTGTTTTAAAAAATTTGTTTTCCGGAACAACCACAGACACCGGACCGGGCGGTCCGGGGGCGGAGCGTCCGATACGGCGGCCTTACCCGTCATAAAAAACAAACCCGCACAAAAAATGTGCGGGGTTTTTCTTTTTAAAAAACAGTAGAGACGAGGCATTGCCTCGTCTCTACAAGTATGGATTAAGGTGTTTCGCGATAGAGACGCCCTGTCGTGGCGTCTCTACGTTTGCGCGTACGATCTATTATTCAACTATATTCATCTGAACTCAAACCTCGCCTTAAAATGTCTTAAGGTCAGATTTTTGCCGTAAACGACTTTGACCGCCGGGATTTTATCCCGATTTTCGTATAAAGCTTTGACGGCAGCCACGGCCGCGTCTAAATCCTGTTTCTCGTACCTTAAGCGGGGGACGGCGAAGCGGACGTAATTCACTTCCGGCCAGGTTTCTGCGCCGGTTTTTTCGTCGTAAGAGCCGAAGGCGAAATAACCGAGTTCGCAGGCCCGGTGCCCGTAGAGGGCTAAAAGCAGGGCGGAGAGGCTGATGCCGCCGAAATCGCCGGGTTTCATTGCTGTGCCCGCGAAGAATTTATTGATATCAAGGTAAACCGCGTGTCCGCCGGCCGGAGAGAGTACCGGAATACCGGCTTGCGCCATAGCGTCCCCGAAGTCCCGCACTTGCCCGATGCGGTGCTCAAGATATTCCGGGCGCAGGACGGTTTTGAGGCCGTAAACCAGGGCCATGATATCGCGCCCCGACAGGCCGCCATAGGTCGGGTGACCTTCTTTCATGATCTGGTAATCCGTCAGGCGGTTGGGAAGAGCGGGGTATTTTTCCATAAATTTGCCGCCGTCTTTAAAAAACAGGCCGCCGCCCATGTTAACCAGGCCGTCTTTCTTGAAGCTTATCGTAAAGCCGTCCGAGTAAGAAAATATTTCCCGGACGATATCTTCGATACTTTTATTTTCATAGCCGGTTTCGTATTTTTTTATGAACCAGGCGTTTTCCGCGAAGCGGCAGGCGTCGATTATGAGCGGAATGCCGTGATCATGGGATATTTTTGCCACGGCCTTGATATTGGCAAGCGACACCGGCTGGCCGCCGCCCGTATTATTGGTAATAGTAAGGAAAACCACCGGCACCCTTTCCCCGGATTCGGCTAATAATTTCTCCAGCCTGGACGCGTCCATGTCGCCCTTGAAGCGAGCAGAAGAATTTTCGTCTTTAAGTTCTGGCGAAAAAAGATTCTTAGCTTCGATTTTATTTGCCCGGATATTGGCTTCGGTCGTGTCAAAGTGGCCGTTACTCGGGATGATCAAGTCCTCTCCGGCCTCGCCCAGAAGGGAAAACAAGGCATCTTCGGCCGACCGCCCTTGGTGGAAAATAAAAGCGTTCGGGCGGTTTTCCCCGGGGTCGTTAAAGTATTTTTTTCCGAAAGTCTCCCGGATCCGTTCAGCTAATAAAAAATAGCCCCGGTTGGAGCCGTAAGCTTCGTCGCCTAGATGCAGAGCCGCCCACTGTTCGTCGGTCATCGTGGTCGTGCCGGAGTCGGACAGGAAATCGCAGCCGGTAATCATCTCGGAGGGAAAGAAAAAAACGTTCAGGCCCGCTCGTTTAAGCGTTTCCATTCTTTCTTCAGCCGTGTAATTTTTTTTGAACGAAACAGAATGGTTGAAATAAGGGCGGGGAGACGCCTTAAGCTCTTTTTCGGTCCGGAAGCTTTTTATTAGGCCATTTAGATCCATATTATTGGAGTTATTTGATTTTATACTTAAAATTAGTTAAAATAAGTTTGAACCTTATATAAAATATTATAACAAGGAACCGCTAAAATCGGCAAGTAAATTATGCAAAAGATACTAAAAATACGGATAATATTATGGTCGATCCTCGCGTGCGCTACTTTGTGGCTTCTTTATATGGCCATAGTCCCTGGGGGCCGCATCGTTTATTCCACTGATCTGGACGGAAGGGATTTTTTTATCGGAAAATTGACGCCGGCAGAGCGCGTATTGCACGAAGAGGGGACTACCGCGGTCATCGGCGATCCGGCTTATTTTAATTTACGGACGCCGCGGCCTTTCGACCGGGCGATTTTAACCCTAAAATACAAGCACCAGAAGGCTAACGGAGGCTTTGACCAGATAATCGAAGCCGGAGTATTAGCCGATAAAGTCATCTGGCGTTACGACCTTAAACCCCTGGAAAACAGGACCATCGACCAGCTGCTTTTGGCCTGGGACGTTATCCGGGAGGATGATGTCGTGCTACTGCAAAGAAGCAGAACCTTTGATTCTCTGGCGGATTTTCTTGAAAGCACGACTTCGCCCGACAGGATCGCCGTTTATAATTATGATCCGCAAAAAGAATACCTATTGCCCGACTATGAAGCCAAATGCGCGGAAGAACGGCCGTGCTTTGATCTGCCCGTATCGCTTCGCGGCTCCTACCAGTTCTATACTTACGTTAAAAATGAGGAGTTGGATTTCGAGTTCACTTTCTCCGACCAGAACGAAAACCGGGACGGCGATCCGGTCGATATTTTCCTCTATTACGAAGACGCCCTGATCGAAAGCCGGCACCTGGACGATGATGGCATCGCGTTGGATAATCGGGAAAAAAGCGAAGATCGGGAGGTCTCGCTTGAATTGTCTAATTTGCCGGAGGGGGTATATAAGGTCGAGGTGCGGACGGGAAGCGATATGATCACGGATAAAATCTCGACCAGGCAAAGCAGGCTGTCTTTCATAAATAAGGTCGAATTGGCCAAGGCCGGCGGGAAATTCATAACTTTGTGGACCGATAGCCGGAAGATCCAGGCGACGACCGTTTATCCGGAAAGCCTGCAGGTTATCGGAGCGGGAGACGACGAACTCGAAATTGACGCGACCCATAAGCAATTCGAACTGTCTTTACGCAGCGCCACTACGTCCGATCCCCAGGCGATCTTTCTGGATCGCGACGGCCTGATCCTGTCCGGCGACGGCTTATTCGCGTTCTCTCCGGAAGCTTATTTAAATCCGCGCGTCAGTCGCGTGAACGGCGATCTTGACATAAACGGGGAGGGAATCGATTATGTCGTCGCCCGTTACGCGGGTCCGGCCATAAAAGGCGAATGGCATGAAGCCCAAGCGGTTTTTGATCTAAAGCGCGCCTACCGGGAAGACGGGAAATACGGTTTTATAATCTCGATCCCGGGGCTTAAGGTTGACGAAGAGACGGATGATGCTGTTCTTATTGGCGGAATAAAAGTGGAGTTAGAGGGCGTGACGCTTTGGGAAAAGATAAAAGATATTATCGCCCGCTGAATCCGCGTCTCACAAGTTCGATGTTAGATTAGATATTAATACCTTAATTATGATGCACGATACGCTAAAAGAAACATTCTACTGCCTGACCGGCGCCTTAGTGGTCTTTTCCGGCCTGGAATACCTGTGGTCTGACCTGGTTTTGGCCTATATTAACATTAATTGGGTCTTGATATTGTGGTTGGTAAATGGTATAGTAATAGTAATGATTGAGCCGTTTAATTCTCATAATTAAGAAAGATTATAATGAAAAATATTCTTAAAAATATTCCTTTATTGGTTTTTTTATTGGTTTTTTTGGGACCGATATTGGGACGCAATGGCATATTCTTTTTACTGATAATAATCGGGATAGTTTTTTTAGTTAAACATTTTAAAAATAATGCCTCTAAGCCGGAACACGGATTTGGGGCGTCTAATAATAAGTCTAAGATAATTGACTTGGAACAAATTAAATCTATGAAAAACATCAAAAGCACCGTTCTTATGGGCGTAATCGTAGTTTTGGGCCTTTGGCTCTTTTTCGCGTCCATTGTGATCGTCGATGCCGGCCAGACCGGAGTTTACTCGCTTTTCGGCAAGGTCAAGGACGAGGAGCTCGGATCGGGATTCCACCTGGTCATACCTCTGGCTAAAGTAACGAAAATGAGCATCCGGACCGAAGAATATACGATGTCGATCGCGCAGGGAGAGGGTAAGCGCGTCGGTGCGGACGCGATCACCTCACTAACCAAAGAAGGCTTAAGCGTTGATCTGGATATGACCGTACTTTACCGCATAGAGGAAAGCAAGGCTTCTGATATTTATTCCACGGTCGGGGTTAAAGAGGATATTGACGAGAAGATAATCCGGCCGACGATCCGCACCGCAATCCGCGACGTGATCGCGCAGTATGAGGCTAAGGATATTTACTCGGAAAACCGTGAAGAAGCTTCCGGCAAGATCGCGCAAAAACTATCCGCCGAACTCGAACCGCGCGGCATTATCACCGAACAGGTACTTTTACGGAACGTCGCCCTGCCCGCGAATTTAGCGAACGCGATTCAGGAGAAACTGCAGGCCGAACAGGAGGCGCAGAAATACGATTTTATATTACAAAGGGAAAAGAAGGAAAAAGAGCGAAAAATAATCGAAGCCGAAGGGCAGCGCGACGCTCAGAAAATCATCAACGAGAGCCTGACCTCGAATTATCTGTACTACCTGTACGTGAGCGATCTTAAGAGCCGCGAGGGGACTATTTATGTTCCGACAAATCCCTCTACCGGTATGCCTTTATTCCGGGATTTAGGAAAATAAAAAACATCCCGAGGTTTCGGGATGTTGAGAGGATTGGCGTCTAATTTTTGTTCAGAGGGAGGATATCGGGTTTGGGCGCTGGCAGTCTGCCCTTGAATTTGGAGATTTCATTCAGGAGAAATATTATAATGATTTTGGTATTGAGACTGGCTACCGCCAAACCCTCATCGCGCTCTTCGCGTTCATCTCTGTATTCCGCGGAAAAAGAGGTAAAATCAGGGTGGAATTTTATTCTTCGGGGTAAAGTCATCTCTAGGGTAAGACCTAAGAGGATTTCGGGGTTTACGCGCTGGGCGGTTTTTATGAGATATTCCAGAACCATGCCGAGTTCGATTTTATCCGGGTCCCTGTTCAAAAAATGACCGATGATAATTTTAAGCTTAGCCAAATTGTTGGAGCGATCATATAGCCCCTTGGCATAATTTACGATATGCCCCAAGACCAATTCTTCCGGTTTGTTTAATAATACGAACATCTTTTGCCTCCTCGGGTTGTGAGTTTATGATAAAAAGAACTTTCTATTTTTTATATTTATATTAGTATAGTATAATAATTAAATTTTGTCAAGTATTGTGGCATTGCAGCGTCAAGTTTACACTTGCTAGTTCATTAAGTCTTTCCATGGGTGTTTTTCCATTCATACCTAATCCTCGGTGTTTTTTCTGATAATTATAATAATGCATGAATAAAGTAAGCTTGTACTGCATCTTGT